>JAPUEK010000086.1 GCA_027492585.1 Paracoccaceae bacterium
TGCCCTATGACATTCCGCAGCCGAACCGCTCGCTCGGCATCCTGCGGCGGCGCAACAT
Organism: Paracoccaceae bacterium; assembly: GCA_027492585.1. Lineage (GTDB taxonomy): Bacteria > Pseudomonadota > Alphaproteobacteria > Rhodobacterales > Rhodobacteraceae > JAPUEK01. The sequence continues at coordinate 59 of JAPUEK010000086.1, forward strand.
CGCGCGCGCGCCGGCGGCGGAACGGTTTGCCGGCCATATCATCGCGGCCTTCGAAGATCTGAAATATGTGATCCACCGGCATGAGCGGTCGGTCGTCTGGGGCGCGGCCTCCCCGCCGGAGGATCGCGGGTGATGCGGCGGGGCTGATCGGGATTTGGCGGGCGTTGCGCCCTGCCCTGGCGCCGGAGGGGTTTTGCACCCCTCCGGACCTCCCCGCAGGATATTTGAGGCAAGATGAAGGGGGAAGCAGGGAAAGCCGCACAGGCGACACCTCCGGTTTGACTATCGGCCGGCCTTGGCGGGGGTTGAAAACCGCCCAGGGCTTTCCCAGATCAATCCTGCGCCGGATGCCGAAACCGGGTCCGGGGCGCTCAACCCGCCTGTCCCTGATGGGAAGGCCCAAGCATCGCTCTGAAGGAGGATGACCCATGCGCGGATTTGATTTCGCACCGCTTTACCGTGCCACCGTCGGCTTTGACCGGATTGCCGATCTGATGGATCGTGCGCTGACCGCCGATGTGGCCCAGCCCACCTATCCCCCCTACAACATCGAGAAGACCGCCGAGGATGCCTATCGCATCTCCGTCGCCGTCGCCGGTTTCACGCCGGAAGAACTCTCGGTCGAAGTGAAGGACGGCGCGCTGCATGTGACCGCCCGCAAGGCCCCCGAAGCCACCGAGAAATCCTACCTCCACCGCGGCATCGCCACCCGCGCTTTCGAGCGTCGCTTTGCCCTTGCCGATCATGTCCGCGTCACCGGCGCCGCCCATGAACACGGGATGCTCCACATCGACCTCGTGCGCGAAACGCCCGAAGCGCTGAAGCCGCGCCGGATCGAGATCGGCCGGCCGGCAGGTGCCGAGGTGAAGCAGGTCGAGGCGCAGGTCGCCGAAACCGCGGACGTCTGATCCCCCTCTGACCGACACCCTCCCTGTCGGCCAGACGCAGGCCCGGACCAGAGATGGTCCGGGCCTTTTTGCAGACCTTCAAGGCCGATGCCCTTCCGTCCGGAGGTGACCCCTGCGGGTCTCCTCCCCTTCCCCGCTTTCTGCCTGAGAATATCCGGGCGGAGGTCCGGGGGCTGCAAAACCCCACCGTGGCGACGGCGGGGCGCAACGGGGGGCGTTGCCCTCAGGTCTCCGTCAGCGCGTGATAGGCGGTGATCGCAAGGGACCGGAGCTGATCCCTCGGCAGATCGCCAACCAGCGCACAGCCGAGATCGCCGTCGATCCACCAGAAGGCCCGCGCACCGGGGGCCTCGGCAAAGCGCAGATCATCGCCGCCGCCCTCTGCCCGCGTGACGTAAAGCGACAGGCGGCGGCCGAGATCATCCTCATACATCAGCATGGCCGCAGCCCCCGTCTCTCCCGGGAGGAGCCGTCCGCCGATCATGCGGAAGCCCTGCGCGCCCAGATCCGGCGGGGTCAGCGGCTGGCCCAGACGCTTCGAGAGCCATTTGACCAGATGCGCCCCGTCGGAGGCGGAGACCTCGACCGGATGGGCGGTTTCCACCACATAGGTCGCATGGCTGCGGAAGGCGGCCTGCGCGAGGGCGCTTTCCCCCGGACCGAGCCGCGCCGCCGCCCAGCCGCCCGCGAAGCCGAGGGCCAGCAGAGCCACCGCCGCCGCGAGCCGGGCAAAGGGGAAGGCCGGGCGCGGCGGGCGCCTCCGGGCCGCCTCGCGCAGGCGGGTCCGCATCCGCTCCGGCACGGGCTCTTCGGCGACAGGGGCGTAAAGGGTGCGGATCGCGGCATCCTGCCGGTCCCATTCGGCCAGACGCGCCGCCACTTCCGGCTGCCCCTCCGCCAGAGCCGCAAGCGTCGCCTGTGCGGCGGCATCGCCATGGCGCAGGCGGATCAGCTCCTCATCCTCCGGGCGGGCTTTTTCGGTCACGGCGTCTTTCCCTTCCTTGTCCGCGGACCATCCGCCGGCCAGCCGGTCATCTGGCGCAGCGCCAGCCGCGCCCGGCCGAGGCGGGAGGCGAGCGTGCCTTCCGGGATGCCGAGAACCGCCGCCGCCTCCGCGAGCCCCATGCCTTCGAGCGCCACGAGAAGGAGCGCCGCCCGCTGATCTTCCGGCAATCGGCCCATGGCGGCATGAACCTCGCTCAGTGCCAGTTGCGCCTCCTGCGGGGCGGGAACCGCGAGATCGGCGACCACCGACAGCGCCGGCCGGGCCAAGCCCCGCCGGCGGCCATCGCGGAAACGGTTGAGCAGGATGCGGAACATCCAGCCCCGGACGGAGCCTTCGCCCCGCCACTGGCCTTGACGGGCGAGAGCCGCCTCCAGCGTGTCCTGGACGAGATCATCCGCCCCCTCCCGTTGGCGCAACAGCGCACGGGCATAGGCCCGCAGCGCGGGAATGGCGGCCTCGATCTCGTCCAGAAGCGGCATGATGCCGGGTTACTCCTTGGCAACGGCGGTGTGCCAGACGCCCTTCACCCCGTCGCCGGTGGTCTGGCCCGGCGCGGTATCCTTGACCCAGAGATACAGCGGCATTCCGTAATAGGTCCATTGCATCGTGCCGTCGGTGCGTTTCGTAAGGCCGAAATCGTCATCGGCCACGGCTCCGGCTTCGGCCAGAAGCGGCGGCCAGTTCACGGCGCATTGGTCATAGCAGGCCGAGGCCCCGTCCTTGTCCATGTCGAAGGTGTAAAGCGTCATGCCCTTCGCATCGGTCAGGATTTTGGCGCCGCCGACCTCCGCCTCCCTGATCGGGGTTTCGGCGCGCAACGGCGCGGAAAGGAGCATCACGCCGCAAAGGAGCGCGAGGAATGTCATGGGCTGAGCGTTCATGGTCTTTCTCCAACCGGCCCTTGCCGGGCCATGGCGGATGGCCGGTTTCGGTCATCCGGGCGGAAAGACGCAAGGAAGCCGGGTTTCATCCCGGCTTATCCTCGGCGTCACGCGCTTGTGATCGGTCTGGGGGTGGGATGCGTTGCACCCTTGTCGGGCGCCGGAGGGGTTTTGCACCCCTCCGGACCTCCCCGCAGGATATTTGAGGCAAGATGAAGGGGGAAGGAGAGCGCGCGCAAGGGGAGCGCCCCCTCCGGTCTGGATGTCGGTCCGGCCTAGCGGGCCGAGAGGCTCTGGGCCAGACGCATCAGCGTCACCGCCTCGGCGCGGTAGCCATAGGGGTCTTCGCCGCGGGCCGAGACCGCAAGCGCAATCGCCTGATCCCAGCCCCAGTCGCCAAGATAGGTCGCCCCGGTCAGGAGCTGGCCGAAACCCGCGATCGCCACGGCAAAGCGGGCATCCTCGCCCGGCGCTTCGGTTTCGGGCAGGATCGGGGTTTCCTGAAGGGTGCTGGTGCTCGCCCCCGGCGCGACCGAGCGCAGCCGCAGGAAGCCGAGTTCGCCTGCGTCCTGCGCCGCCGGAGCCGCCGCCTCTCCCGTCCCATAGCGCAGGGGAGAGTTCTTGATCGCGGCGCTTCCCGGTGCCGTGACCTCATAGATCGCCGTCACGGAGGTTCCCGCCCCGATATCGCCGGCATCCACCTTGTCGTTGTTGAAATCCTCCCGCCGCAGGGCGCGGGTTTCATAGCCGATCAGCCGGTATTCCGCGACCTCCGCCGGGTTCCATTCGATCTGGATCTTCACATTGTCCGCAATCGGGAAGAGCGCCCCGGACAACTGGTCGACCAGCACCTTGCGCGCCTCGGTCAGCGTGTCGATGTAGCTGGCCGTGCCGTTGCCGTTCTGGGCAAGCGCCTGCATCGTCGCATCGTCGAGATTGCCCCGGCCGAAGCCCAGCACCGACAGGTAGACCCCGGATTTCCGCTGCCCGGCGATATAGGTCTTCAGCGCCTCGGGATCGTCGATGCCGACGTTGAAATCGCCGTCCGTCGCCAGGAGCACGCGGGAAACCTCGCCCTTGGCGCTCATGCCCCTGGCCACCTGATAGGCAAGCGCGATCCCCTCGGCCCCGGCGGTGGAGCCGCCCGCCTCCAGCCCGTCGAGGGCGGCGAGGATCTTCGCCCGCTCTCCCGCCGGGGTCGGGGCCAGCACCTCGCCCGCCGATCCGGCATAGGCGACGATGGCGACCTGATCCTCGGGGCGCAGTTGCGGCAGCATCAGCGCCAGCGACTGCTTCAGCAGCGGCAGCTTGTTGCTGTCCATCATCGAACCGGAGGTATCCACGAGGAAGACGAGGTTCAGCGGCGGACGCTCGGCAATCGCGGGCAAAGCGCCCTGGATGCCGATATGCACCAGCCGCGTGCCGGGGTTCCACGGCGTCGGCATCACGGTGATCGTCGGGCGGAAGGCGGCGTCCCCTTCCGGCGCGGGATAGGCATAGGGGAAGTAGTTGATCATCTCCTCCACCCGGACCGAGGCCGGGTCGGGCAGCATCCCTGCGTCAAGCGAGGAGCGCACGACGGCATAGGAGGCCGTATCCACGTCGATGGAGAAGGTGGAGACCGGCTCCTCCGCCGTGACCTTCACCGGATTGGCGGGGGCATTGGCATAGGTTTCGGTCCCGGAGAGCGGGATCTGCGGTGCGACGACGGGTTCGGCCATGGCGAAGCTTTCCGCCGCCGAAGTGGGGGCAGCAGCGGCAACGGCCCGACGCTTGGCACTGGCCTGCGGGGCAGGCGCGGGTGCGGCCAGCTCCATCTCAGGGGCAGCTTCGTCACGGGCGAGCGGCGCCTCGGCGGCCATGTCCATCGCCGGAGCTTCTTCCGTCAGCGCGCCCTCGGGCAGCGCCAGACGCGCGCCATCGGCACCCGCGCCGGTGGCCCCCGCATCCGCCACCGCCTTTTCACGGGGCTGGTCGCCGCCGGCCCGCGGCTTCGCAGGTTCCGGCGCGGAGGCCTGCCCGGCAACCTCCGCAACGGGCGCAGGGGCGGTCTTTAGCACCGGAGTCGCCGTTTCAGGCACCGGGGGGGCGGCAGGTTCCACCACCCGGCCTTCCCCCGGCCCCCGTCCCGGCAGAGGCAAATGATCGGCCAGCGGCAGGATCACCACCAGCCCGAGGCAGAGCGCCGCGGCAGAGGTGGTGGCGGCAAGCAAGGGTTTTCCAGTCAAAGCCTTGAGCATATCGGTCACTCCCATCAGAAACCCCGTCCGTTTCGGACGGTCGCTGATGGGACGCGCGGGCTGCCGCGATCCTTGGAGGCGCGCAAAATTTTCTTCGGCAAGCCGCAGGGCAGCCGCCTTGGCCGCAGCCTCCGGCGCGGGGGCGGATTTCAGCGCGGCCTGCAGCCGGGCCAGCGGATCATCGTCTTCCGGGGTCATCTCGCCTCCTCCGCCGCCATGGCCCGCAGGCGCTTTTTCACTTCCGACATGCGCCAGGCGATCGTGCCTTCGGACAGGCCCAGCACCGCGCCGGCTTCGGCCTGGGTCAGCTCCTCGCCCAGGACAAGCGCCACCGTGTCGCGCAGTTCGGGAGAGAGCCGGGCCATCGCCGTGGTCAGCCAGTCCTGCGCCGCGCGCTCGGCGGCGATCTCGTCCTGCCGGGCGATTTCCCAATCGCCCCAGCCCTGCCCCGCCCGCGCCCGAACCGCCTGGCGGCGGCGCAGGTCATGGGCGGCATTCATCACCACCCGGTAAAGCCAGGTGGTGAACCGCGCCTCGCCCCGCCAATGGGCGAGCTTGACCGGCAGGGCCGCGCAGATGTCCTGCGCCAGATCTTCGGCATCGGCCCTGTTGCCCGACAGCCGCCAGGCGAGCCCGTGGATCCGGTCGTAATGCCGCCGGACCAGCACCGCAAAAGCGGCTCCGTCGCCGCCCGCGGCGGCAGAGGCAAGGGTCTCGTCGGGCGTATCCATCAGCATGACATTACCTGTGACGCAAGGCGGGGGGCAATCCTTGGCGGCGCCCGTAAAAAAGGCATGAAAAAACGCGCATCCGGGGGGATGCGCGTTTCCCTTTCGGTCGGGCCTCAGAAGATCAGGCCGTCATAGACCCCGAAGGCCCCGGAGGTGGAGCGCAGGGCCGAGGTTTCGCCCTGATCGCTCGCATAGGCGGTGATCGCCGAATAGGTCCCCGGCCCGAAGGACCCGTCGATCCCGCCGCGATAATAACCGTAGGAGGCCAGGCGACGCTGGATCAGGCGGCGCTCGGAGGTCGAATAGCTCTGGAAGGCCTTGGCCGCCGGGGTGCGGTAGATCGAGGTCGTGGCGCGCGGCTGGTAGTAGGCCGGCTCTTCATAGACGGGCTGCTGATAGACCGGCTGGCGCGGCGGGTCGCGGTAAACCGGGGCCGGGCGATGCGAGGGGCCGGTCTCGCGGATCAGGCCCTGAATGGCGATGGTGCCGAGGATCCCCGCCAGCACACCCTGTTCCTTGTCGCCCCAGGCAAGCGCCGGGGAGGCGGGGGTGAAGCCAACGGCAAGGGCGGTCAGCGCAGCGAGAGCGGTGGTTTTGACAGGAAGCAGCATGTCTTGTCCTTTCGGGTTTGGCCCTTGGCAGCGGGCATGAACCGAAGATGGGCAGAACCGCTCCGCTAGGCAAAATCGGCGGGGTGTTATCGGATAACGAAAGGTAAGCCGTTGTTATTCCTAAAAACATATCTACCCTCGACCCGACCCGCATTTGCGAAATCCCCCGGCGCAAAAGAAAACGGGACCCGAAGGCCCCGTTTCCATCCCCCATAAACTTCCGGGCTAGACCCGACCGCTGCTCAAACAGAACACCGCGCAGCGTCCTTGTCTCCATCCACTGTGCATAAATATCCTGCGGGGAGGTCCGGAGGGGTGCAAAACCCCTCCGGGGCCAGACGGCGCGCAACGCCCGCCGCTCGCCGATCCGACCTGACCCTCAGACGG
>JAPUEK010000087.1 GCA_027492585.1 Paracoccaceae bacterium
CCCCCCCCCCCCCCCCCCCCCGCCGGGGCCCCCGCAACTCTTTGATCCGGCTTACTTCACCAGCTCATAGCTCACGGTGACGGAAGCCGTCATGCCGATCTGCCCGGTCGCCACCGGCACCGGCGCCCCTGCTGCCGCATCGGCGCGGAACATCGGCGTCGGATTGCTGTAGGCCGGAGTTTCGGTGATCGACAGGATCGCACCGAGCTTGGCGCCGGCCGCCTCGGCCAGAAGCGCCGCCCGCGACGCCGCATCGGCGACCGCTGCCTTGCGCGCCTCATCCTGCGCCGGACGCGGGGCGGCCAGTTCGAAGGTGATGCCGTTCAGCGTATTGGCGCCATCGGCAATCGAGGCATCCAGCACCGAGCCCAGCCCGTCGAGCGCGCGCACCCGCACGTTCAGCATGTTGGAGGCGACATAGCCCGCGATCCGCGGCGTCGAGGAGCCGTCATAGCCGACCCAGTTCGGGTTCAGGCTGAGGTTCGAGGTTTGCAGGTCGCGCTCCTCGATCCCGGCGGCCTTGAGCCGCTCGATCACCGCCTGAAGCGCCTTGGTATTGGCCGCCATGGCATCGGCGGCGGTTTCGCCATCGGTGGTCACGCCGAGCGAGATGGTGGCCATGTCGGGCGTGGCCTGAACCGTGGCCTCGCCGGTGACGGTGATCTGGGCCTGCGCTTCGGCCATGGCGGCGGCAGGCAGGACAAGAGCCGTGGACAGAACGAGAGCTTTGATAAGACGCATGAGAACCTCCTTAAGGAACTGCGCTACAGGTGCGATGTTGAAACGCATCCCGCAAGCCGATCCTTGGGAAGGATTGAAAAATTTTCCGTGACAGGCGGAAAATCGCCTCGGCCACCAATGTTTCAGCCAAATCCGTCAAAGGGTTGCGCCCGGTATCGGTCTGTATCAGCCGCCCGTGTCAGCGGGCAGCATGGGGATAATCCTCCAGCGGCAGCCCTGCGGCCCCCGCAGAGGGCAGGCCCGCCCCACCCGGTCATCGGCATGGCTCAGCGCCCCGTCCCCCCGAAATCCCGCCCGTCCAGATGGTCGTTCAGCATCGCCATGAACGTGCGCCAGTCGGCAAAGGCCGCCGCGATCGCTGCCGGATCAGCCCGCTCAGTGGCGAAGGTCGGGTGCTTGGTCCGGTCGAAATAGATCGGGGGGACTGCAAGGTCGGGGTGATGGGTCGCCCGGCTGATCTGGCGGGTCCTCTCCACCTGCGCGCGCCCTGCCGCCAGAACCCCGACGCCATGCGCTGCGACGGATAGAAGGCGATCGCATCGGTTTCCCGCAGCCGGCAGTCGCCATCGGCGAGAAGCGGGCAAAGCGTGCCGGGGTTGGGCGGCCGGAACGCCTCCTCCTGTTCCGGATGGCGCGGGGCGGCAACGCAAAGCCGGGGTTGAGGTTCGGGGTGTGATAAAGCTTCACGATACGGCGCGCTCCGGTATTTCCCGCCCGAAGGCGACAGACGCGCGCCTTCCTGTCGAACGGGGCGGCCGCGACACGGCGGCCGGTCCCCGGCCGCTCAGGCCGCAGTCTTGTTCCGCAGCGGCCCAATTCGCGCTTCCCCTCGCCAATCCCCTGTGCAGCCGTGATTTCCCCGGATTTCCCGGCCGGAATCCGGGCGGGTTTTCTTTCATTCGGCAAAAACCTGCTATAGGAAGGGCCGAGTGTGCCGGGCCGCATTTCCGCAGCCTGCTTCCCTATGTTAGACCCGCCTCATGAAACCAGCCTTCGCCTTAGACTTCCGCGACAACGCCGTAAGCCTGCTGCACCGCTCCGGTTCCGGCTGGCATCAGGTCGGCAGCGTCCCGCTGGATGAACCGGACCTGCCCTCGGCCATCGGCTATCTGCGGTCCACTGCGCTCGGCCTCTCCCCGCAGGGGCTGGCGACGAAGCTGGTGATCCCCAACGACCAGATCCTTTACCTTCCGGTCGTCGCCCCCGGTCCCGATACCGCCACCCGCCGCAGCCAGATCGCCGCCGCGCTTGAAGGGCGCACGCCCTATCCGGTCGAGGATCTGGTCTTCGACTGGTCCGGAAAGGGGCCGGAGGTGCAGGTCGCCGTCATCGCCCGCGAGACGCTGGCCGAGGCGGAGGCTTTCGCGGCAGAGCATCGCTTCAACCCGATGTCCTTCGTCGCCGTGCCGGAAGACGGCACCTTCCGCGGCGAGCCGTGGTTCGGCCCGACGGAGATGTCGGCCCGCCTGCTCGCCCCCGGCGAGAAGCTGGAGAAGGACAGTCAGCCTGTCGCCCTCCGCAGCCGCAAGATCGTGGCGGAACCCGCCCCGCAACCCGTTGCCGAAGCCCTGCCGGAACCTCAGGCGGAAGTTGCGGCAGAGGTCGCGCCCGAGCCCCTCGCCGAAGCCGCCATCGCATCCGCGCCGGTGGCCGGACCTGTGGCGGAGCCGGACACCCGCGCGGCGGAGACCGTGGCGGAGACCGTCCGGGCAGGGACACCTGAACCTGAGGCTCCTGCCCCGGCCATCGACGAAACGCCCGATGCGGCCGAGGATATCGCCTTCCACATCGCCGCCGCCGAAGAGCCGGCGCCGGAACCCGCAACCGTAAACGCGGGTTTCGACGCTCCGGCCTTCGAGCCCGCCTATGCGCCGCCGCCGCGCATGGAGCCGGCCGCACCGCCGCCCGAGGCCACGATCCCGGCGGCGCCGGTGATGGAACCCGAAGATCTCCTGCGCGCCGATCCGGAAATGCAGGCGGAGCCTGCTCCGGTCGCGGCCCCGGCCCCGGCCTCGGTGCCGCTCACCGCGCGCTCCGCGGCGCGCCTGCCCGACGAGGCGCCGATGGCCCTCGACGTGACGGAAGAAGACCCGCTCGCCGAGGACACGCCCTCTTTCGTCCCCGCCTCGCCCGAGGCCGCCGCGAAGCCGGTCAGCGTCGTCGATCCCGCGATTTCGGACGAAGTGCCGCCGATGCCCGCCTGGACCCCGGCCATGGCCTTTGCCAGCCGCCGGAGTTCGGAAGCGGCGGCAAAGGGCAAACCCCTGCCACCGGCCCCCGCCGGGAAGCCCGGCCTGCGCGCGCCGGTGGAGCGCCCCGCCGGAGCGAAGCCGCTGAGCGCGCCGCCGCGTCCGGCAGCCGTTGCAGAGCGGCCCTCGGTCAAGGACCCCAGGACCTCCCGCGGGATCGGCGCGCTGATGGGTTCGGACAAGGACGGCAAGAAGCGCAAGACGGTTGCCGCCCCGCCGCCCATGGCGAAACCCGCCGCCGTGCAGCCCGCGAAACCCGCCAGCCCGTCGCCGCAGGCGGCGCGCCAAAGCTCCATCGGCCTCGGCGCCCGCCCTGCTCCGCAACGCGGCAAGCCGAAATACCTCGGCCTGATCCTGACGGTGATCCTGCTGATCTTCCTCGCCGCCGTCGCCGCCTGGTCCACCCTGCTTGCCTCCTGGGACGGGGAAACGTCCGGCGTAGAGACCGCAACGGCTTCCGACCCGGCCGCCCCCGACACCGGGTCTGAGACGCCCGCGCCGGAGGATGAGATGCTGGCGGATATGCAGGACCCCGCCGATTACGCAGATGACGGCGCGGTGGAACCTGCCGCGACGGCCCCGACCGAAGCCGCCGCTCCGGCCGAGGCAGCGCCCGGCACCGCCGTCGCCACCGAGGCGGCCACGGCCGGCACCCCTTCGGATGACGCGCAGGACGAGATTTTCCTCGCCACCATGGATGCGCCGCCGGATGCACCCGACCCGCTGGCCCTGCCGCAGACGACGGCGCAGGGCGATTCCCTGCCCGATACCCAGGCAGCGCCGCCGCCCTTCGGCACGGTTTATCAGTTCGATGCCAATGGCCTGATCATTCCGACCAAAGACGGGATCGTGACGCCGGATGGCGTGCGGCTCGTGGCCGGCAAACCCGCGCGGGAACCCCCTGCCCGCCCGGCGGAACTGACCGCCGCCGCTGCGGCTGCCGCCGCCCACGTCGCCGCAGATCCGGCCACCGAAGCCGCGCCCGCAGCGGACGCCCCCTTCCCCTCCGACCCCGCCCTTGCCGGCGCGCGTCCGAAGCTGCGGCCGGAGGGGCTTGTGACCCCGGCCAGTGCCAGCCCGGATGATGATGCCTCGCTCGCCCCCGCCGCCGACAGCCGCTTTGCCAGCCTGCGCCCCCGCGCCAGGCCCGAAGCGGTTGTCGCCGCCGGGGAGGCCGCACGCCTCGCCTCAGCCGGTGCCTCGCTCGCGGAAAATGCGGTGGCCAACCCCTCCGACGCTGCCATCAGCCCGCTTGCCGTCGCCATCAGCCGCAAACCCGCCGCCCGCCCGCAGGACATGAGCCGCGCCGTGGAGGCCGCCGTTGCCGCCGCCACCCGCGAGCCGCCGCCCCAGCCCGATCCGGAACCACAGCCGGAACCCGCCGCCAAGCCCACGAAGGCGGCGAGCAAAACCGCCCCGCCGCCGGATGATCAACTCGCCGATGACGAGCCGGAACATACCGGCGCCGCGCCAAGCATCCCGACCAAGGCTTCTGTGGCCAAGCAGGCGACCTACAAGAATGCCATCAACCTGTCCAAACTGAACCTGATCGGCGTCTACGGCACCCAGTCGAACCGCTATGCGCTGATCCGGCAGGAGAATGGCCGCTACAAGAAGGTGAAGGTCGGCGACAGGATCGACGGCGGCAAGGTCGCCGCGATCACCGCCAACGAGCTGCGCTATCAGAAGGGCTCGCGGATGATCACACTGAGCCTTCCGACCGGCTGAGGCCGCAGAAGGCCCCGACGCGCCTCCCCCCATCCACTGTGCATAAATATCCTGCGGGGAGGTCCGGAGGGGCGCAAAGCCCCTCCGGGGTCAAACGGCACGCACCCGCCAAATGCCGCCTCTCGGGCGTGTCCTATTCCGCCGCCAGAACCCCGCGCTCGATCTGGTCGCGCTCGATGCTCTCGAACAGCGCCTTGAAATTGCCCTCGCCAAAGCCGTTGTCGCCCTTTCTCTGAATGAATTCAAAGAAGATCGGCCCGATCACGGTCTTGGAGAAAACCTGCAACAGCACCTTGGTTTCGCCGCCATCCACCACCCCTTCGCCGTCGATCAGGATGCCATGCTGCGCCATCCGGTCGAGCGGCTCGTCATGGTCCTGCACGCGGTCGCGGCTCATCTCGTAATAGGCGGCCGGCGGTTTCGGCATGAAGCGCAGACCGCGGGCATGGATCTCGTCCGCCGCGCCATAGATGTCGCGGGTGCCGACGGCGATGTGCTGGATGCCCTCTCCCCGATAACGGCGCAGGTATTCGATGATCTGCCCGGTCTCACCCTTGTCCTCGTTGATCGGGATGCGGATGCGGCCGCAGGGCGATTGCAGCGCACGGGAGTAAAAGCCGGTGAACTTGCCCTCGATGTCGAAGAAACTGATCTGGCGGAAGTTGAAGAGCCGGGCGTAGAAATCCTGCCAGTGCTGCGTGTTGCCCTTGTGGACGTTGTGGGTGAGGTGGTCGAGGTAGAAGAACCCCACCCCCTCCGGTTTCGGTGCGGCGATCCAGTCGAAGGCGCCGTCATAGGGGTTGGCGCCGTTGTAGCGGTCGGTGAAGTAGATCAGCGAGCCGCCGATCCCCACCACCGCCGGCAGGTCGAGGAGCTTGCCCGGCCCGGTGAAATCCTCGGCCCCCTGTGCGAGCGCATGGGCGTGCGCCGCCGCCGCATCGACCACCCGCCAGCCCATCGAAGGCGCGCAGGGGCCGTGCTCGGCCACGAAGCGCAGGCCGTGGCTGTCCGGCTCGTCGTTCAGGATATAGGTGACATCGCCCTGCTGCCACAGTTCCACCGCGCGGCTCTTATGGGTGGCGACGTGCTGGAACCCCATGCGGGCGAAGGTTTCCCGCAGGGCCTGCGGTTCGGGATGGGCGAATTCGATGAATTCCATGCCATCGGTGCCGGCAGGATTTTCCGGGCTGATGCTGGCGACCGGGGCGGAATGGGGGAACGGACCCATGACAAGACCTCACTGAAAAGACCTTGCCGCAATAGGGCGCAATTGTGGCGGAAATCGGAAGATCGCCGCCACAGTTTCAGGACAGAGTGTTTCCACCAGCCGTAAAATGCTGACAGATCAGCAGGTTATCGTTGCACCCGCAACCAATCCTCAGCCTGCCTTGAGCACGCCCCGGTCGATCTGGTCCTGCTCGATGCTTTCGAACAAAGCGCGGAAATTGCCCTCGCCGAAGCCGTCGTCGCCCTTGCGCTGAATGAATTCAAAGAAGATCGGCCCGATCACGGTCCGCGAGAAGATCTGGAGGAGAATTCGCGTCTCCCCCCCATCGACCACACCCTCGCCGTCGATCAGGATCCCGTGCTTCGCCATCCGGTCGAGCGGCTCCTCATGGCCCGTCACCCGCGCCTTCGACAGCTCATAGTAAGCCATCGGCGGCTTCGGCATGAATTTCAGCCCGCGCGCCGCGATCTCATCGGTGGCGGCGTAGATATCCTCGGTGCCGACCGCGATATGCTGGATGCCCTCGCCCTTGTAGCGCTTCAGATATTCCACGATCTGCCCGGTCTCGCCGCGATC
>JAPUEK010000088.1 GCA_027492585.1 Paracoccaceae bacterium
TGGGGACGGCGATGCAGTTCCGCGCCCCGGTCAAGCAGTTCATCCTGAACAACGAGCGCCTCGGCATGGTGCGCCAGTGGCAGGAACTGCTGCACGGTCAGCGCTATTCGCACAGCTGGTCCGAAAGCCTGCCCGATTTCGTGAAACTGGCCGAGGCCTTCGGCTGCAAGGGCATCCAATGCGCCGATCCGAAGGATCTCGACGACGCGATCCTGGAGATGATCCGCTACGAAGGGCCGGTGATCTTCGATTGCCGCGTGGAGAAGCACGAGAACTGCTTCCCCATGATCCCCTCGGGCAAACCGCACAACGAGATGCTGCTCGGCGATGCCGACACCCAGGGCGTGATCAAGGCCGCGGGCGCGGTGCTGGTGTGAGAACGATGTGAGAGAGACCGGGGGCTGTCTGCCCCCGGACCCCCGAGGATATTTATGCAAATGTGAAAGGGCAGGCTGATGTCGCCGCTCAATATCAAGAAGGGCTCCACGAGCCATTCCGCCTACGATCTGCGCGATCCCCATTCCGAGGTGATCGAAAGCCATACGCTCGCCGTGGTGGTCGATAACGAAAGCGGGGTTCTAGCCAGGGTCATCGGGCTTTTCTCCGGTCGCGGTTACAATATCGAAAGCCTGACCGTGGCGGAGGTGGATCATGCCAGCCACCAAAGCCGCATCACCGTCGTCACCACCGGCACGCCGCAGGTGATCGAGCAGATCAAGGCGCAGCTTGCCCGGATGGTGCCGGTGCATGAGGTCCATGACCTGACGGTCGAGGGGCCGTCGGTGCAGCGGGAGCTGGCGCTCCTCAAGGTCGCGGGCAAGGGCGAGGCGCGGATCGAGGCCCTGCGTCTGGCCGAGATCTTCCGGGCGCATGTGGTGGACAGCACGCTCGAAAGCTTCGTCTTCGAAATGACCGGGACGCCGGAGAAGATCGACAGCTTTGCCGAGCTGATGCGGCCTCTTGGCCTGCGGGAACTGGCGCGGACCGGGGTCGCGGCGCTGTCGCGCGGGGTCTGAGGGCGGACAGCGGCGCTCCGGTCCAACCCTCGGTCGGGCCGGAGCCGACGCATCCCTCCCCCTTTCATCTTGCCATAAATATCCTGCGGGGTTTGCCACCGGTTCTAGGGGCCGGTGGGGCATGGCGGAGGGGCGCAAACCCCCTCCGGCGCCCGCAACGGACGCGGCCGCGCCGGAGGGCGCCCCCGGTCGGTCTCCGGCATGAGCAAGGCCGGGGATGGTCCTGCCGCCCGCCCCATCCCCCCCGTCGCGCCCGCGGGTCACGGAGCACGCCCCCTGCACCGTCCATGAGAGAGGCGATGCCCCTTCCGCGTCCTGACAGCGCAGCCCATTCCCCCCCCTCTCCCAATCGCCTATAACCGGCTCAGGCAGGGAGAACTGACCCATGATCGCAGAACTCGGACATTTCGCCCTCGTGCTCGCCTTTGGCGTCGCGCTTTTGCAGGCGGTGCTACCGATCTGGGGCGCGGCGCGGGGCGACCGGCGGCTGATGGCGCTCGCCGACCCTGCCGCCATGGTGCAGTTCCTGCTGATCGCGGCGGCCTTCGCAGCCCTCACCCACGCCTTCGTGACCTCGGACTTCTCGCTGTCGCTCGTGGTCGGCAATTCCCATACCGACAAGCCGCTGATCTACAAGATCGCCGGGGTCTGGGGGAATCATGAGGGCTCGCTTCTGCTCTGGGTGCTGGCGCTTTCGGGATTCGGTGCCAGTGCGGTCTGGTTCGGGGGCAACCTGCCGGTGACGCTCAAGGCGCGGGTTCTGGGGGTGCAGGGTATGATCGGGGTGGCCTTCCTCGCCTTCCTCCTCTTCACCTCCAATCCGTTCCTACGGCTTGCCCAGCCGCCGATGAACGGGCGCGACCTCAACCCCCTTTTGCAGGACCCCGGCCTCGCCTTCCACCCGCCCTTCCTCTACCTCGGCTATGTCGGGCTTTCGATGAGCTTCTCCTTCGCCGTCGCCGCCCTGATCGAGGGACGCATCGACGCCGCCTGGGCGCGCTGGGTGCGCCCTTGGACGCTGGCCGCCTGGATCTTCCTGACCATCGGCATCACGCTCGGCTCCTGGTGGGCCTATTATGAGCTCGGCTGGGGCGGCTTCTGGTTCTGGGACCCGGTGGAAAACGCGAGCTTCATGCCCTGGCTGATCTCTGCCGCGCTTCTCCACAGCGCCATCGTGGTCGAAAAACGCGAGAGCCTGAGGGCCTGGACCATCCTCCTGGCCATCCTCGCCTTCGGCTTCAGCCTGATCGGCACCTTCCTTGTGCGGTCCGGGGTGATCACCTCCGTCCACGCCTTTGCCAATGATCCGGAGCGCGGGGTGTTCATCCTGCTGATCCTCGGCTTCTTCATGGGCGGCGCGCTGATGCTTTTCGCGCTGCGGGCGGGCGCGCTGGAGGCCAGGGGCGCCTTTGCCATGCTGAGCCGGGAAAGTGCGCTCGTCGCCAACAACCTGCTGCTGGCGGTGGCGGCTTTCGTGGTCTTCATCGGCACGATCTGGCCTCTGGTGGCGGAACTTCTCTGGGGGCGGGTGCTGTCGGTCGGCGCTCCCTTCTTCGATGCGGCGTTCACGCCCTTCATGGTGGGGCTCGCGCTGATCCTGCCCGTCGGCGCGATGCTGCCGTGGAAGCGCGCCGATCTGCGGGCCACGGTCCGGCGGCTTCTGCCGGCCCTGCTGCTGGCACTCGCCCTTGGCGCGCTCGCCTATGCGGTGCAGAGCGGGCGGTCCGCCCTTGGCCCGGTCGGGCTGGCGCTCGGGGCCTGGCTGGTGGCAGGGACGCTCACCGATCTGGCCCTGCGCTGCGGGCGCGGCTCCTTGGGAGAGCGGCTTTCCCGTCTCTCCCGTCTGCCCCGCGCCGATTGGGGCAAGGCCACCGCCCATGCGGGGCTTGGCATCACCATCTTCGCCGTGGCGGCGATGATGGCCTGGGCGACCGAAGACATCCGCGTGCTGCGGCCGGGGGAGAGCTTCGCCCTCGGCCCTTATGAGATCACGCTGCGCGAGGTCCACAAGGAGAGCGGCCCGAACTACGAGACCAGCCTTGCCGAGATGGCGGTGACGAAGGCGGGCGCCGCGGTCACGACGCTTTACCCCGAGAAGCGTTTCTACCCCGTGGCCCAGATGCCCACGACGGAGGCGGCCATCGACTATGGTCTCTTCCGCGATCTCTACCTCGTCATCGGCGACCCGCAGGAGGGTGGCGGCTATGCGGTGCGTTCCTATATCAAGCCCTTCGCCAACTGGCTCTGGGGCGGGGCGCTGATGATGGCGCTCGGCGGGATGCTGTCGCTGAGCGACCGGCGCTACCGGGTGGCGGCAGGCGCGCGGCGCGCAGCCCCGCAACCGGCGGAGTAAGCGATGCGCCGCCTGATCCTCGTCCTTGCGCTTCTCGCCTCCCCCGCCTTTGCGGTGCAGCCCGACGAGGTGCTGCCCGACCCGGTGCTGGAGGCGCGCGCCCGCACGATTTCGGAAAACCTGCGCTGCCCGGTCTGCCAGGGCGAATCCATCGACGATTCCAATGCGCCGATCTCGCGCAGCCTGCGGCTTGCGGTGCGCGAGCGGCTGGTGGCGGGCGACAGCGATGCCGAGGTCATGGAGTATATCGTGGCGCGCTATGGGGAATTCGTGCTGTTCAGGCCGCGGGCCAGCGGCTCGGGGCTGGTGCTGTGGCTGGCGGGTCCGGCGATGCTGGTGCTTGGTGGCGGTATCGCCTTTGCCATGGCCCGCCGCCGCGCCAAAGCGCCGGAAGCGGAGGGGCTGAGCGCGGAGGACCGCGCCCGGCTGGAGGCGCTGCTGAAGGAGTGACCCCTGCGGAGGTCACGCCCTTCAGAAAGTGACGCGGGGTTCCGCTTCCCCTGCCCCGCCCTGCCGCTAATCTCGGGCAAAACCGGGAGGGCTTCCATGCAGTTCAAGACGATCACCTATGCGCTCGAAGCGGGGGTTGCCACCATCGCGCTGAACCGGCCGGAGGTGATGAACGCACTTTCGACCGCGTTGCGGACGGAACTGCGCGCCGCCATCGCGCAGGCGGTGGCCGAGGCACGGGTGCTGGTGCTGACCGGAACCGGGCGGGCCTTCTGCTCGGGTCAGGATCTTCAGGATGCCGGATCGCTCGGCGCCGTCGATTTCGAGCGGGTGCTGAACGAGGAATATGTGCCGCTGCTGAAAGCGATCACCGATTGCCCGCTGCCGACCATCGCGGCGGTGAACGGGGCGGCGGCGGGGGCCGGGGCCAATCTGGCGCTGGCCGCCGATGTGGTCATCGCCTGCGAGAGCGCCAGTTTCGTGCAGGCCTTCACCCGGATCGGCCTCGTGCCGGATGCGGGCGGCACCCATTGGCTGCCGCGCCAGATCGGGTTGCAGCGCGCCATGGGGGCGATGCTGTTCGCCGACCGGATCTCCGCCCGGCAGGCGGCGGAGTGGGGGATGATCTGGGAAGTCGTCGCCGATGCGGAATTCGCCACCCATGTCGCGGCGCGGGCGGGGGCCTTGGCGCGCGGTCCGGCGCTGGCCTATCGCGGCATCAAGCAGGCGCTGCGGGCGAGCTTTTCGCAGGATCTCGACACGCAACTGGCGCTTGAGGCGCGGTTGCAGGGGGAGTGCGGCGCCTCGCCGGATTTCCGCGAGGGGGTGGCGGCCTTTCTGGAAAAGCGCCCGCCGCGATTTGGCTGAGGCGCCGGCGGGGGCAGGCGTTGAACGCTCCGCGGGGGATATTTGGGCCAGTATGAAAGGGCGATCGGTCAGAGACGGACGGCCTTCCGCGTGGAAAGGAGGAGGTTCGTTTCCGAGGTCATCACCCCTTCGAGATTGCGGATGCGGTGGATCACCCCATCGAGTTCGAGAAGGGTCTGCGTCGCCAGTTCGGCGATCAGGTCCCATTTGC
Organism: Paracoccaceae bacterium; assembly: GCA_027492585.1. Lineage (GTDB taxonomy): Bacteria > Pseudomonadota > Alphaproteobacteria > Rhodobacterales > Rhodobacteraceae > JAPUEK01. The sequence continues at coordinate 4,898 of JAPUEK010000088.1, forward strand.
CATTGGTGGAATGAACCGCCATCACCGCCGGAATGCCGGTCAGCCGCGCCATGACCTTTTCGCCGCCGCGCCCTTCGATGCCGATCATCATCAGGCCGCGCACCGGGGCGGCGGTGACATCGCTGCGGGTCAGCACGGTGAAGCCTGCGATCTCTCCCCTTGCGGTCAGCCGTTCCATCCGGGCGCGGACAGTGGCCCGCGACAGGCCCAGCCGCTCCGCCAGCTCCGAGAGGGCGGCGCGCCCGTCGCGGCGCAGCTCGGCGATCAGCCGCTGATCCATTTCGTCCAACACGGGCAATTTCTCCGCCGTTTTGCGAAATCCATTTCGCGGATGGCCCTAGACACCCCTATGATTCGCCGCAAGACGGAAACATCCTCAGCCCCGAAGGAGAGACGCCATGACCCAGACCATCCTGATCGGAGCCCCGGTTGATGAAGGCCAGCGCCGCCCCGGCTGCGTCATGGGGCCAGCGGCTTACCGGGTGGCGGGGCTCGTGGCGGCGATCCGCGATCTCGGTCATGGGGTGGAGGACTGGGGCGATCTGACCCTGCCGGAGCTTGCGCCCGTCACCTGTGCCAACCCCGCCGTCCATTCGCTGGCCGAGACCCTTGGCTGGACGGAGCTGTTGCGGGACCGGGTGGATGATGCGCTGAGCCGGGGCTCCCTGCCGATCACGCTCGGCGGCGATCACAGCCTCGCGCTCGGCTCGGTGGCGGGAGCGGCGGCCTTTGCGCGGCGGCAGGACCGGCCGCTGTTCCTGCTGTGGCTCGATGCCCATTCCGATTTCCACACGCCGATGACCACGGTTTCGGGCAATCTCCATGGAACGCCCGTCGCCTATATCGCCGGGCGCAACGGCTTCGATGCCTTCCCGCCCTTCCCTGCCCCGATCCCGGCGGAGCGGATCTGTCTTTACGGCATCCGTTCCGTCGATCCGGCCGAACATGCGGCGCTGCTGAAGCATGACATTGCGATCAACGACATGCGGGTTCTGGATGAACGCGGCATCGTCGCGCCCCTGCGGGAGTTTCTGGCGGTGGTGCAGGCGGCGGGCGGGATGCTGCATGTCTCGCTCGACGTGGATTTCCTCGATCCCTCCATCGCGCCTGCGGTCGGCACCACGGTTCCGGGCGGCACCACCTTCCGCGAGGCGCATCTGGTGATGGAGCTTCTGCATGAGAGCGGGCTTGTCACCTCGCTCGACCTCGTGGAACTGAACCCCTTCCTCGACGAGCGCGGGAAGACGGCCAAGCTGATGGTTGATCTTGTCGGCTCGCTCATGGGGCGCAAGGTCTTCGACCGACCGACGCGCAGCTACTGATCCGGCCGCTGGCGGCCAGGAGGACGAACTGCGCCGCACCCTGCTGCTGGCCCCTGACGCGGGGGGCGATGCGCCCCGATGCGTTCGGGTCGAACCCGGAAACCGCGGCCGGCAACCGCTTTCAGCCGGGGGGCAGCGAGACGCCTTTCGCCGGCAATGCCATCGAGCTTTCCGGCGAGGATGGCCGCTTTCCCGCCCTGTCGCGCCCTGCCCCTCCTGCGCTCGGCCGCGGGCAACCGCCGGAGCGGGACGAAGAAGATCACCCTCTTCTTTTCCTTGGGCTTCGCCATCGAGGATTTCGCCGCCCTGCGCTACATCCATGGCAAGCTGGCGGAGACCGGATTTTTCACCCGGTTCGCCATGATCGCGGACCCCGATGATCCGCGCGGCCTTTTCGGGACGCTGCTGCCCGCCGGGGGGCGGCAAACCTCTTTGGGGCGGCGACATCCTTGCAGGGAAGTTCGCCGCCTCAGTGCATCCGCCACTCCCCCACCACGTTGCGCCATTCCCCCGGCGCGATCAGCTTCCGGTGGGTGAAGCGCACCGAATGGAGCGGGCCTTCGATCTTTTCCTGCCAGAATTCGATGAAGCGGAAAAGCTGCGGATAATCGGGGGCCAGATCATAGTCCTGCCAGATGAAGCTGTTGAGAACATTGCGATAATCCGGCATCCGGTAGTACAGCTCCGCCGTGGTGAGCCCATAGCCCTTCAGCATCCTTTCGGTTTCGGTGACCTGCATCTTCGCCTCCATGGTTTCTTCCGTGGTTTCTTCTTCTGGAACCATGATGCGCCTATTCATTTATTTTTCAATAATACCAATATGTTGTCACTCCCCCCGCCCGGCTGCCAATCCCTGCTCCTCCCCGGCATTGCACCCCATGGGTGGCATGGTGTAAGGTCCGGCCAACAAAATCTTGTATCCCCGACCGGAAGGCCCCGCCCCCGTGAGCGACACCCCCGAAGCCCCTGATACCAAAGACGAAATGCCGGAGCGGCCTGTCTATCACGGCCCGCAGATCGACATTGCCGCCGAGATGAAGACCGCCTATCTCGATTACGCGATGAGCGTGATCGTGAGCCGCGCCATCCCGGACCTGCGCGACGGGCTGAAGCCGGTCCACCGCCGCATCCTTTATGCGATGCATGAAAGCGGCAATACCCACGACAAATCCTACCGCAAATCGGCGCGTCCGGTGGGCGATACGATGGGGAAATACCACCCCCATGGCGACGGGGCGATCTATGATGCGCTCGTGCGGATGGCGCAGCCCTTCTCGATGAGCCTGCCGCTTCTGGACGGTCAGGGCAACTTCGGCTCCATGGACGGCGATCAGGCTGCGGCCATGCGCTATACCGAGGTGCGGATGGACAAGCCCGCCGCCTTCCTTCTGGCCGATATCGACAAGGATACCGTCGATTTCCAGGACAACTACGACGGCAAGGACCGCGAGCCGACGGTTCTGCCGGCGCGCTTCCCGAACATGCTCGTCAATGGCGCCGGCGGGATCGCCGTCGGCATGGCGACGAACATCCCGCCCCACAACCTTGGCGAGGTGATCGACGGCACGCTGGCGCTGATCGACAATCCCGACCTCAGCACCGAGGCGCTGATGGACTTCATCCCGGCGCCGGACTTCCCGACCGGAGCCACGATCCTCGGCCGCTCCGGCGCGCGCAAGGCCTATCTCGAAGGCCGCGGCTCGGTGATCATCCGCGCCCGCACCCATGTCGAGGAGATCCGCAAGGACCGCTTCGCCATCGTCGTCGACGAGGTTCCCTATCAGGTCAACAAGGCCGCGATGATCGAGAAGATCGCGGAACTCGTGCGCGACAAGAAGCTGGAAGGCATCTCGGGCGTCGCCGATGAAAGCGACCGGATCGGTGTGCGGGTGGTGATCGAGCTGAAGCGCGATGCCACGCCGGATGTGGTGCTGAACCAGCTTTACCGCTTCACGCCGCTGCAAACCTCCTTCGGCTGCAACATGCTGGCCTTGAACGGCGGGCGGCCGGAGCAACTGACGCTGCGTGATTTTCTCACGCATTTCATCACCTTCCGCGAGGAGGTCGTGGCACGCCGCACCGCCTACGAGCTGCGGAAGGCGCGGGAGCGCAGCCATATCCTCTGCGGTCTGGCCGTGGCCGTCTCCAACGTCGATGAGGTGGTCCGCACCATCCGCGCTTCTGCCGATGCCGCCGAGGCGCGCGAACGGCTGATGACCCGCCGCTGGCCTGCCCATGACATCGCCGCCTATATCCGGCTGATCGACGATCCGTCCCATACGATCAACGAGGACGGCACCTACAACCTGTCCGAAATCCAGGCCCGCGCCATTCTGGACCTGCGCCTGCAACGGCTGACGGCGCTCGGCGTCAAGGAAGTCACGGACGAGCTGGAAGAGCTGGCCGGCAAGATCAAGGATTACCTCGACATCCTGGGCAGCCGCGAGCGGATCATGGGCATCATCTCGGACGAGCTGCGGGAGGTGAAGACCCTCTTCGCCGTGCCGCGCCGCACCGAGATCGTGGACTGGTCCGGCGATATGGAGGACGAGGATCTGATCGAGCGCGAGGATATGGTCGTGACCATCACCTCGGGCGGCTACATCAAGCGCACCCCGCTCGCCGAATTCCGCCAGCAGAACCGGGGGGGCAAGGGCCTCGCCTCGATGGCGACGAAGGAAGACGATGTGGTGACGACGCTGTTCGTCGCCAATACCCATACCAACCTTCTGTTCTTCACCACCGACGGCATGGTCTACAAGCTGAAGACTTGGCGCCTGCCGCTCGCGGGGCGGACGGCCAAGGGCAAGGCCATGGTCAACATCCTGCCGATCCAGACCGGGATTTCCATCGCGGCGCTGATGCCCGTCGATGCGCCGGAGGAGGAATGGGAGGCACTCCAGATCGTCTTTGCGACCTCGGACGGCGATGTGCGCCAGAACGATCTGTCTGATTTCACCAACGTCAAGCGCAACGGCAAGATCGCCATGAACCTGCCCGAAGGGGTGACGCTGGTGAATGCGGCGATTGCCGATGAGAATGACGACGTGATGCTGGTTACGGCGCTCGGCCGGGCGATCCGCTTCTCCACCACGGAAATCCGCGTCTTCAAATCGCGCGGCTCGACCGGCGTGCGCGGCATCCGGCTGGCGGAGGGCGACAGCGTGGTCTCCATGGCGATCATCCGCCATTTCGAGGCCAGCCCCGAAGAACGCGCCGCCTATCTGAAGCAGCGCCGCCTCGTGGCCGGCGCGACCGAGGACGAGGGCGAAGCGGAGGACGAGGAAGAGGGCGCGGCCGAGGGCCAGCTCTCCCCCGACCGCTATGCGGAGATGTCGGCGGCGGAGGATCTGATCCTGACGATCACCGCCTCTGGTTCCGGCAAGCTCTCGTCCAGCCACGGCTATCCGGTGCGCGGGCGCGGCGGCATGGGCGTGAAGGCCATGGACGGGGCGATGCGCGGCGGGCGGCTCGTGGCCTCCTTCCCGGTCGAGATGAGCGACCAGATCATGCTCGCCACCTCCACCGGCCAGTCGATCCGGGTGCCGGTCGAGCAGATCTCCTTCCGGTCGCGCTCGGCGGGCGGAGTGAAGGTCTTCAACGTCGGTGCCGAGGAAGAGGTCGTCTCTGTCGCACGCGTCGCCGAACAGGGCGCCGAACCGGACGGGGAGGAGTGATGGCAAGCTGGCTGCCGCTGGCGCTTTTCGCCCTGTTCATGGGGGCGCTGATGGTGGGGCTGTCGCGGTTTCAGTCCCGCCGCTACCAGAGCTATCTTGACCGGCACACGGCGGAAACCGCCAAGCTGGTCGCCCAGCAACGCGAGACGCTTCAGGCGATCGAGCGCCAGACCGCGGCCCTCGACCGCATCGCCACCGCCCTTGAACGCAGAGCTTGAGGCCCGGCTCGCCGCCCTCGCCCGCGCGGGGGAGACGCGGAGCTACGGGGCGCTTGCCCGTGATCTCGGCTGGCCCATGGCCGTCCTGACCGCCGCACTGGAGGCCACGATGGCTGAAGATGTCGCCGCAGGCCGCCCCCTGCGCGCCGTCCTTTGCGAGGGGCGGCTCTCGGGCGGGCTGCCGGCACGGGGCTTTTTCGACAGGGCGGCAGAGCTCGGCTATGCCATCACCGACCCCGCCGCCTTTGTGGCCGCGGAGCGTCAGGCCCTCCGGCGCGCGACGGGAACCGGATCGGCGCAAGTCACAAAATCCTGATCCGGCCCGGTTTCTCTGTGCATCCGCGCAGAAGGCCCGCGCCCCCATGCCCATATTCCGAACCGGACGTTGCGGGTAAGATGGCTGCGAACCGACCCGATGGGCGGTTGAAAAGGGTAACAAAAACAGGACTATGACATGGACAAACTGACCAGCTATGCCCCGCTTGCCGCGCGCATCCTGATTGGCGTGCTGTTCCTCGTGGCGGGCCTCGGCAAACTGGCCGACGTTCCCGGCTTCGCGGGCTATCTGGCTTCCGGCGGGCTTCCGGCCTTCCTCGCCTGGCCCTCGGTGATCTTCGAGATCGCACTTGGCGCCTCGATGATCCTCGGCTTCCAGGCCCGGATCATGGCCCTTCTCGGCGCCGGTTTCTGTGTGCTCGCCGGGCTGCTCTACCACTTCCAGCCCGCCGACCAGATGCAGATGACCTCCTTCTTCAAGAACCTCGCCATTGCCGGCGGCTTCCTGATGATCTTCACCCATGGCGCCGGCCCGCTGGCCCTCGACAAGCGCTGAAGCTTCGGCCGGGGCGGCTGCGCCCCGGCTTCCCCTCCCTTCCCAAAGCGGTGAAAACCGCCTAGAGGACGGGCATGACAGAGACACTCCATATCGTCGGCGGCGGCATGGCCGGCTCCGAGGCCGCCTGGCAGGCGGCAAGCCGCGGCCTCCGCGTGGTGATCCACGAGATGCGCCCCAAGGTCGCCACCTTCGCCCATCGCACCGGCCATCTGGCCGAGATGGTCTGCTCCAACTCCTTCCGTTCCGATGATGATGAGCGCAATGCCGTGGGCCTGCTCCATTGGGAGATGCGGGCGGCGCAGGGGCTGATCATGGAAATGGCCACGCGCCATCGCCTGCCGGCTGGCGGCGCGCTTGCCGTGGACCGCGATCCCTTTGCGGAAGCGGTCACGGAACGGCTCCGCTCCCATCCGCTGATTTCCGTTTCGGAGGAGGAGGTTACAGAGCTTCCTTCCAGCGGGAACTGGATCATCGCCACCGGACCGCTGACCTCCGGCGCCCTTGCTGACAGCATCCGGGCGGAGACCGGGGCCGAGGCGCTCGCCTTCTTCGACGCCATCGCCCCCATCGTCTATGCCGAGAGCGTGGACATGTCGGTGGCCTGGATGCAGAGCCGCTACGACAAGGGCGAGACGGCCGAAGAACAGACCGCCTACATGAACTGCCCGATGGACAAGGCCCAGTATGAGGCCTTCATCGACGCCCTTCTCGCCGCCGAAAAGACCGAGTTCCATGAGGGCGAGACGGCCGGCTATTTCGACGGCTGCCTGCCCATCGAGGTCATGGCCGAGCGCGGCCGCGAGACCCTGCGCTTCGGCCCGATGAAGCCGGTGGGCCTGACGAACCCGCATAATCCGGTGAAGCCCTATGCCGTGGTGCAACTGCGCCGCGACAACAAGCTCGGCACGCTCTACAATATCGTGGGCTTCCAGACCAAGATGAAATACGGCGCGCAAACCGCTGTTTTCAAAATGATTCCGGGGCTGGAGGAGGCAAGTTTTGCCCGTCTCGGAGGTATCCACCGCAACACTTTCCTCAACTCGCCCACGCTGCTCGACGATCAGATGCGGCTGAAATCGCGCCCGAACATCCGTTTCGCCGGGCAGATCACCGGGGTGGAAGGCTATGTCGAAAGCGCGGCCATGGGACTGCTGGCGGGGCGCATGGCGGCGGCGGAACTGCTCGGGGAAACCCTGCCGCCCCCGCCCCCCGAAACCGCGATGGGGGCGCTGATCACCCATATCACCGGCGGGGCGGAGGCAAAGACCTTCCAGCCGATGAACGTGAACTTCGGCCTCTTCCCCCCGATCGACGCCCGCGGCGGTCGCAAGGGCCGCAAGGACCGCTACAAGGCCTATACCGACCGCGCCAAGGAGGCCTTCACCGCTTGGCTTTCGTAACCCGCTTCGCGCCCTCGCCCACCGGGCCGCTGCATCTCGGCCATGCCTGTTCGGCCATCCTCGCGCATGACATGGCGCGGGCGGCGGGCGGGGCCTTCCTGTTGCGGATGGAGGATACCGACCTTGAGCGCTGCAAGCCGGAGTATGAGGCGGGCATCCTCGACGATCTCGGCTGGCTCGGCCTCAGCTGGGAGGGGCTTTTCCACCAGTCCCCGAAGATCGCGGACTACAACGCGCGGCTTGAGCCTTTGGCGGCGCGGGGGCTGCTCTACCCCTGCTCCTGCACCCGCTCCGACATCCGCGCGGCTCTGTCGGCGCCGCAGGAAGGGGTCGCCTTCAACATCTATCCCGGCACCTGCCGGCATCGCCCGATAGAAAGCCGCCTGCCCGGCGATGCGCTGCGGCTGAACCTCGCCGCCGCGCTCCGCGCCTTGCAGGAGGACGATCTGAGCTTCACCGAAACCGGACCGGCCCATGCCGGGCGCCATTCCGTCGCCGCCGAAGAGGCCATGGCGCGGATCGGCGATGTGGTCCTGTCGCGCAAGGGTGAGGATATCGTCGCCTATTTCCTCGCCTCGGCCTTCGACGATGCCGATCAGGGCATCAGCCATGTGATCCGGGGCGAGGATCTTTTCGATTTCACCGCCATTCAGGTGATCCTGCAGCGGCTTTTCGGCCTGCCGACGCCCATCTATCACCACCACCGCCTGATCCGCGACGATCAGGGCAAGCGGCTGGCCAAACGCGACGACGCCCGCGCCCTGTCGAAATACCGCGCCGAAGGGGCGACCCCCGCCGATATCCGCCGCATGGTCGGGCTGTAGCAGAATCCTGCGAAGGATGTTGCCTCACGCCATCGGCGTCAGAATCTCCACCTCTTCCCCGTCGCGCAGGGCGGTGTAGAAACAGCTCCGCCGATTGGTGTGGCAGGCCGGACCTTCCTGCGTGACAAGCGCCAGAAGGCAATCGCGGTCACAGTCGATCCGCATCTCCACCAGCCGCTGCACATGGCCGGAGCTTTCGCCCTTGGCCCAGAACGCCCCGCGCGAGCGTGACCAATAGGTCATCGCCCCGGTCTCCAGCGTCCGGGCCAGCGAGGCGGCATTCATCCAGGCCATCATCAGCACCTCGCCCGTGGCCTGATCCTGCGCGATGCAGGGGATCAGGCCCTGCGCGTCATATTTGAGGCTGGCAGGATCGAAGGACATCGCGTTCTCCTTGGCGCGGGGATGCTGCGGGCTTATCTTGCCGGTATCGAAAGCGGAAGCCCCGAGGCAGAGATGAGCGACAGCGACCTGATCAAGCTTTACTCCGGACGGATTCTCGATCTCGCCGCGAACATCCCCCATGCCGGGCGGCTGGCCGCCCCCACCGGCACCGCGCGCAAACGCTCCCCGCTCTGCGGCTCGACGGTGACGGTGGATCTGGTGATGGCCGGGGGCCGTGTGACGGAGTTCGCGCAGGAGGTGCGGGCCTGCGCGCTCGGCCAGGCTTCGGCGGCGATTCTGGGGGCGGTGATTCTCGGCCGCAGCCGGGCGGAGCTGGAAGCGGCGCGGACTGCCCTGCGCGCCATGTTGCAGGACAGCGCACCTGCGCCCGAGGCGCCGTTCGCCGGCTACGAAGTGCTGACCCCGGCACGGGATTACAGGAATCGCCACGCCTCGATCCTGCTGGCGATCGAGGCGGCCTGCGAGGCGGCAGCGCTCTCGGAACCCGCCTCCGCCGCAGCGACCTGAGACCGTCCCAAGACCCGCCCCGTAAAAAAACCGCCGCACATCCGAGGGGATGGCGGCGGCAAGTCGCGTGTCTTTACCGGGCGGGAGGCAGGGCAACCTCGGGCATCCCTTGGGGACGGATGCGGCCCGGTCTGGCAAGACCGCAGGCAGAGTCAGAGCGCGCCGGAAAAGCTCAGTCCGGCGAAAAGCAGAAGGAAAAGCGCAACCCCGCCAAGCGCATCCTCGATGAGGGTGGCGCGGGAGCGGTTCAGGATATCCGTGATCTCGTCGAGCATGGTGGCCTCCTTCTGTTGTTGCCTCATTGTTCCCATCTTCTTAACTATCCGTCAAGAACTTTTTGAGAACATTTGAGAACAAAGGAGAACACAGAAAGGCCAATCAGAAAACATCGCCCCGGAGCCGATTGCCCCCAGGCCCTTCCCGCATCTGGATGCAGCTCCTCCCCCTTCATTTTCTGTCGGAAAATATCCTGCGGGTTTGCCACCGGCTCCGCCACAGGTTCGGGGGACCGGGGGCAGGACGGAGGGGTGTAAAACCCCTCCGGGACATGGCGCCTGCCGGAAGCCCCTAGCCCACCGCAAGAAGCCGGATCGCCCGGTCCTGATCGAGCAGCCACAGAAGCAGCCGTGCCGCCTGCCCGCGCGGCGAAGACAGGTCCGGGTCATCGGCCAGAAGCCGGCGCGCATCGGTCTGGGCCACCGCCATCAGCCCGGCCTGACGCTCCATGTCGGCGATGCGGAAGTGCGGCAGACCCGATTGCGCCGTGCCGATCAGATCGCCCGCCCCGCGCATGGCAAGGTCTTCCTCGGCGATGCGGAAACCGTCCTCGGTGTCTCGGAGGATCTTCAGCCGACGCTCCCCGCTTTCCGAAAGCGGCGCCTGATAGAGCAGCAGGCAGGTGGAGGCCGCGCTTCCCCGCCCGACCCGCCCGCGCAACTGGTGCAACTGGGCAAGGCCGAAGGCCTCCGCCCGCTCTACCACCATGATCGTCGCATTGGGGACATTGACCCCCACCTCGATCACCGTGGTCGCCACCAGAACCTTGGTCTCCCCCGCAACGAAGCGGGCCATCGCCGCATCCTTCTCGGCGGCAGGCAACTGGCCATGCACCAGCCCCACTTCGGGGCCGAGGGCTGCGCGCAGGCTGGCAAAGCGTTCCTCCGCCGAGGCGTAATCGACCAGCTCCGATTCCTCGACGAGCGGGCAGACCCAATAGGCCTGCCGCCCCTCCGCCACCGCCTGCGCGAGATGGGTCACCACCTCCTCCAGCCGCGCGGTGGAGATCAGCGCGGTGCGGATCGGCTGCCGCCCCGCCGGCTTTTCGTCCAGCACCGAAATGTCCATGTCGCCATAGCTCGCCAGCGCCAGACTGCGCGGAATCGGCGTCGCCGTCATCACCAGCACATCGGCGGCCTGCCCCTTGGCGCCAAGCTCCATCCTTTGCGCCACGCCGAAGCGGTGCTGCTCATCGACCACGGCAAGGCGCAGGTCGTGGAAGACCACATCCTTCTGGAAGACCGCATGGGTGCCGACCAGCAGGTCGATGGCCCCGGACGCGAGATCGGCAAGCTTGGCCTCGCGCTCCGCCCCCTTGTCGCGGCCGGTCAGCAGTTCCAGCCGCACCCCGGCGGCGACGGCCAGCGGCGCCAGCCCCTCCAGATGCTGACGGGCAAGGATCTCCGTCGGGGCCATCATCACGCCCTGCCCCCCCGCCTCCACCGCGATCAGAAGTGCGAGGAACGCCACCAGCGTCTTGCCCGCCCCCACATCGCCCTGCAAAAGCCGGTTCATCCGCAGCGGCTGGGCGAGATCGCCGGCAATCTCCGCAAGGGCGCGGATCTGGGCGGCGGTCGGTTTGTAAGGCAGGCTTTTCAACACCTTGTCCTGCAATCGCCCTGTCCCGTGCGAGGCATGGCCCTTGCCGCGTTTCTGGCTCGCGCGGGCAAGCGAGAGGGTCAGCTGATGGGCGAACAGCTCATCATAGGCCAGCCGCTGCCGCGCCGGGGCCGAGGGCGCAAGGTCCGCCGCCCCCGCCGGGCGATGCACCGCCTGCACCGCCGCCAGCCAGTCCGGCCAGCCTTCCTTCGCCTTCAGCGGCCCGTCGATCCATTCCGGCAATTCCGGCACCCGCACCAGAGCCGCCGCAGCCGCCTTGGCCACCAGCTTCTGCGTGATCCCCGCAACCAGCGGATAGACCGGCTCAAAAGCCGGCAGCTCCCCCGCCTCCTCCGGGCGCAGCACATGGTCGGGATGGACCATCTGCGCGATGCCATCGAAGATCTCGACCTTGCCGGAGACAAGCCGCCGCTCCCCCGGTGGCAGGAGGCGCAGCAGGAAATCGCCGCGGGCATGGAAGAAGACGAGCTGGAACTCCACGAGCGCGTCGCGGACGGTGACCCGATAGGGCCGGCCCTTCTGCCGGGGGGGCAGGTGCGCGCCGACCTCCACCTCCACCGTCACCGTGGCCGGGGCGACAACCTCCCGGACCGAGGCCCTGCGGCTGCGGTCCACCCCGGAATGGGGGAGGAGGAAGAGGAGATCCTTTGGCCTCTCCACCCCCAGACCATTGAAAGCCTTGGCGGATTTCGGCCCGACCCCCTCCAGCGTCTCCAGCCCGGCAAAGAGCGGAAAGAGCAGTTCGGGGCGGCTCATTCCGGGCGGGCAGACTGGCCGGCAAGCGCCAGCCACTCATCCTCATCAAGGATGCGGATGCCGAGACGCGCCGCCTCCTTGGCCTTGGAGCCCGCCCCCGGCCCGGCCACCAAAAGGTCGGTCTTTGCGCTGACCGAGCCCGCAACCTTGGCGCCGAGCGCCTCCGCCCGCGCCTTGGCCTCGGCCCGGGTCATCTTTTCGAGCGTGCCAGTGAAAACCACGGTCAAGCCTGCCACCGCGCTCCCCTCCGTCTGGCGGCGCGGCGGGGGCTGGATGGTGAGCAGACCCGCAAGATCGTCGATCGCCGCCCGCTCCTTCTCATTGGCAAAGGCATCGGAAAGCGACAGGGCCACGACCGCCCCCATCCCGTCGGTGGCGACAAGATCGGTCCAGGCCGCCTGCGCCTCCTCCGGCACGGCGAGCGCCGCAACGGCGGCCTTGCGCGCCTCGCTGATCCGGACGCGGCGGGCCTCGGCAAGGGCGGCGGCACGCTCCTCCTCCTCCGCGAGATCGGCGGCGCGGTGCGCCAGGGCGGCCGGGCGCGCCACATCGAGCGCGGTGACCATCGCCGCCCAGCCGCCGTAATGGCGGGCGATATCGGCTGCCGCCGTCTCGCCCACATGGCGGATGCCGAGCGAAAAGATCAGCCGGTCCAAGGGGATGGTGCGCTTTGCTTCGATGGCGGCGAAAAGCTTCGTCACCGAGGTTTCGCCAAAGCCCTTGATCTGGGCCAGCGGTTTGACCGCCAGATGGCGCAGCGCCGCGGCCAGATGCCCGACATCGCCATCCGTCACCGGCGCACCCGCAGCGCGGGCCATCTCGGCCAGCTTCTCATGCAGATCCGACCAGAGCGGCGTACCATCCAGACCGATCAGCCGCGCCTCGGGATCGCTGACGAGGGCCTCAGGCCCCCCATCCCGCGCCGCCAGCCGGAAAATATCGGCGGGCTGCGCGATGCGGCCGGTGTAATAGAAGAACTCCACCTGTTTGGCCCCCAGCCCCTCGATGTCGAAGGCGCTGCGCGAGACGAAATGGCGAAGCCGCTCATAGGCCTGCGCCGGGCAGATCAGCCCGCCGGAGCAGCGGCGGACGGCATCGCCCTCCTCCCGCGGCGCGGGGGAGCCGCACTCCCGGCAGATCACCGGGAAAACAAAGGGTTGCGCGCCCTCCGGCCGTTTGGAGAGATCAACATCGGCGATCTTCGGGATCACATCCCCGGCCCGGTAGACCTGCACCCAATCGCCGATGCGGATATCCTTGCCCTCACGGATCGGATTGCCCTTGGCGCCGCGCCCGGCGATGTAATCCTCGTTGTGGAGCGTGGCGTTGGAGACCACCACCCCGCCCACCGTCACCGGCGTCAGCCGCGCGACCGGCGACAGCGCGCCGGTCCGCCCGATCTGGATGTCGATGGCCTCAAGCCGGGTCCAGGCCAGCTCGGCGGGGAATTTATGCGCGATGGCCCAGCGCGGCGTGGCGGAGCGGAAGCCGAGCCGGGCCTGCAGCGCGAGGTCGTTGACCTTGTAGACCACGCCGTCGATGTCATAGCCCAGGGTCGCCCGCTGCGCCTCGATGGCACGGTACTGGGCCAGCAGCGCCTCCGGGCTTTCGCACAGCCTGGTCAAGGGATTGACCTGAAACCTCAGGGCCTGAAGCCGTTCGATCGCCCCGGCCTGCGTCGCAGAAAGCGGCTCCGACAGCGCGCCCCAGGCATAGGCGAAGAACCGCAGCGGCCGCGACCCCGTGATGGAGGCATCAAGCTGGCGGAGCGAGCCTGCCGCCGCATTGCGCGGATTGGCAAAGGTCTTCTCACCCTTTTCCGCCTGCCGCGCGTTCAGTGCCGCAAAATCGGCATGGGACATGTAGACTTCCCCCCGCACCTCCAGCACCGCCGGGGCATTGGAGAGGTGGGCGGGGATATCGGCAATCGTCCGGGCGTTTTCGGTGACATTCTCCCCCACCTCGCCATCGCCGCGCGTCGCCGCCTGCACCAGAACCCCGTTTTCATAGCGCAGCGACAGCGACAGCCCGTCGATCTTCGGCTCCGCCGTATAGGCGACGGGGCCGGGATGGTTCAGGTATCTCCGGACCCTTTCATCGAACTCCGCAATCTCCTCCGCCTCGAAGGCGTTTTCGAGCGACAGCATCCGCACCGCATGGGCAACCTTGCCGAAGCCCTCCGCCACCGGAGCCCCGACCTTCCCGCTCGGGCTGTCGGCACGTCTGAGCGCCGGAAACCGCGCCTCGATCGCCGCATTGCGACGCTTGAGCGCGTCGAACTCCGCATCCGTGATCACGGGCGCGTCTTCGGTGTGATAGGCGGTGTTTGCGGCCGCGATCAGGTCCGCAAGCCGGGCAAGCTCGGCCACCGCCTCGGCTTCGGTCATCTCGCCCACCGGAATCTCCGCCATGATCGCCCCCCTGCTCGCGCGGCGAGCCTAGGCGGGTGCCGCGCAGAGGTAAAGGTCAGGCGCTTGCCGCAAGACGCGGCGCCTGCACCGCCGCCGGCCCCGGATCGCGCAGCACATAGCCGCGGCCCCAGACCGTCTCGATGTAGTTGGCCCCGCCGGTCGCCTCCGCCAGTTTCTTCCGCAACTTGCAGATGAACACGTCGATGATCTTCAGCTCCGGCTCATCCATGCCGCCGTAGAGATGGTTGAGGAACATTTCCTTGGTCAGCGTCGTCCCCTTCCGCAGGCTCAGGAGTTCGAGCATCTGATATTCCTTGCCGGTCAAATGGACCGTCTTGCCCTCCACCTCCACCGTCTTGGCATCGAGATTCACGCAGACCGCCCCGGTGCGGATCACCGACTGGCTATGGCCCTTGGAACGCCGGATGATCGCATGGATGCGCGCCACCAGCTCCTCCCGGTGGAAGGGTTTTGTCAGGTAATCATCCGCGCCGAAGCCGAAACCCTTGATCTTGTTTTCGGTATCGTCGGAACCCGAAAGGATGAGGATCGGCGTCTCCACCCGTGCCAACCGCAACTGCCGCAGCACCTCATGCCCGGACATGTCGGGCAGATTGAGATCGAGAAGGATCAGATCGTAGTCATAGAGCTTTGCCAGGTCGATCCCGTCCTCCCCCAGGTCGGTGCAATAGACGTTGAGATTGGCATGGGTCAGCATCAGTTCGATGCTGCGGGAGGTCGTCGGGTCATCCTCAACAAGCAATATCCGCATCGCGTTCCACTCCGTCACGGGCTTCGGTGTCAACCACTGTGGGAGCCATTGGTTAACTGACGGTTACTCTGCCCGCACGCGAGAGAAAAACAACTTAAAGTTGTCTGTATTTCTGGATCGTGGTGACCCGCAGCGCCTTTTCCCCATGGGCCACCACCGCCCGGCGCCAGAGGCCGAATTCCTCCTCCGACAGGGCGTAGCGTTCAAGCGCCTCCGCCTCGGTGATCAGCCCGTAAAGCACGGCCTTGACCACCACGGCCTTGCGGCTGGCGACCCAGCGCAGGGTTTCGGTCGGCGGCAGATCGGCGCGCGAAAGGATGGTGCCGTCGGGAAGCGTCACCTGTCGCGGCCCGTCAACACGTTTGAGATACATGAGCGGTCCCTCTTTCATGGGCATGACCATGGCGGATCGTCCTTAAGTATCGGTGAAGTGCAGGGGTTGAGAGTACCTCGCATTTTCCTATATTGCGCGGGAAACCCTGCAAGACAAAGCCATGCTCGATCATCCGCTCAATTCGCTCGGCCTGCCGAAGCCCCCGTCCGAGACGCGGGTCGTCGTCGCCATGTCCGGCGGCGTCGACAGTTCCGTCGTCGCCGCGCAACTGGCCGAGGAAGGCTATGACGTGGTGGGGGTGACGCTCCAGCTTTACGATCACGGCGCGGCCCTGGCCAAGAAGGGCGCCTGCTGTGCGGGGCGCGACATCCATGACGCGCGGCGGGTGGCCGAGGCGATGGGCTTTCCCCATTACGTCCTCGACTACGAGAACACCTTCCGCGAGGCGGTGATCGAGGAATTCGCCGATGCCTATCTGGCCGGGGCGACGCCGGTTCCCTGCATCCGCTGCAACGAGCGGGTGAAGTTCAAGGACCTTCTGGCTACCGCCAGGGATCTCAACGCCGATTGCATGGCCACCGGCCATTACATCCAGCGCAAGCTGGGCGCGGGACCGGAGCTGCACATGGCCACCGATCCGAACCGCGACCAGAGCTATTTCCTGTTCTCCACCACGCCGGAGCAGCTCGATTACCTGCGCTTCCCGCTCGGCCATCTGGCGTCGAAGGCGGAAACCCGCGCCTTGGCGGCGAAATACGGGCTGGCGGTGGCGGACAAGCCCGACAGCCAGGACATCTGCTTCGTGCCGAACGGCAATTACGCGGCGGTGATCGAAAAGCTGCGTCCCGGCGCGGCCGATCCCGGCGAGATCGTCGATCTGGAGGGGCGGGTGCTCGGCACCCATCGCGGGGTGATCCATTACACCATCGGGCAACGCAAGGGCCTCGGCATCGGCGGTTTGGGCGAGCCGATCTATGTGGTGCGGCTCGATCCCGAAACCCGCCGTGTGGTGGTCGGCCCGAAAGAGGCGCTCTCCACCCGCACCGTGCCGCTGCGCGAGATCAACTGGCTCGGCGATGCGCCTTTCGAGAGCCGCAGTGAATGGCACCTCAACGTCAAGGTCCGTTCCACCCGCCCGCCGCGCCCGGCGGTGATCCGGCCGCTGTCGGCGACCGAAGCGGAGGTGGAACTCCTGAGCCCCGAGGATGGCGTTTCCGCCGGGCAGGCCTGCGTCTTCTATGCGCCCGAAGGCGGGCGGGTCTTCGGCGGCGGCTGGATCTGGAAGGGCCGCTGAGAGAGGGGCCTTGCCCCTCACCCCCAGGATATTTCAAGACAGAAATGAGAAGGGCTATTTTCTGTCCTTGAATAGCCCCGCCGGGGCTGCGCCTCAGCGCATCTTCTCCGTCTTGCCCCCGAGAAATCCCAGAACCGATCTGGCGGCGCGCAGGCCCGGTGGCTCCCCGCCGCGGCCAAGGCGCTCCATGGTCAGGCGCATCGCAAAAGGCTGCTCGCCGACGAGGTCGCACAGAAGACTGGTCAGCGCCGGGGCCAGATTGGCGGGCGTGCAGTCCGTACCGATATATTCCGGCACGGCGCGGGTTTCCGAGACAAGGTTAACCAGCGTCACGGTGTCGATCTTGGCCATACGCCGCATCAGCCACAGCGTCAACGGCGCCATGTCATAGGCGATGACCATCGGGCAGCCTTGTGCAGCCAGTTCCAGCGAAACCGTACCCGAGGCAGCAAGCGCGGCATCGGCCGCAGCGAAGGCGGCCGTCCGCGTGGCAACATCGGGGGCGATCAGCAGCGCCGGCGCGCCGGACCAATCGCGCACCGCCTCGGTTACCAAACCGGCCAGATGCGCGGGCGTCGGCAGGATGACGCGCAGGTCGGGCAAGGCCTCGGCCAAATAGCGGAGGGTCCGCCCAAAGGGGGGCAGCAGTCGAGCCAGCTCTCCCCGCCGGCTGCCGGGCAGCACGGCCAGCAGCGGCGCATCCATCGCAATCCCATGCGCGGTGCGGAAGGCCGCCGCATCCGCCGGAGTTGCCAGCGGTTCGGACACCACCGGATGACCGACGAAATCGCAGCTCATCCCGGCGGCCTCCATATAGGGCGGCTCGAAAGGCAGGAGTGCGAGCACATGATCGACCACCCGCGCCATCTTCGCCGCCCGTCCCGGCCGCCAGGCCCAGACCGAGGGCGCGACATAGTGGATCACCTTCTGCTCCGGCCGCGCCGCCTTGACCAGAGCCGCGACGCGCAGGCAGAAATCCGGGCTGTCGATGGTGATGAGCGCGGCCGGGGCGGCGGCGAGCGCCGCCTCTGCCGCCTCGCGGATGCGACGCTTCAGGTGGAAATACTTCGGCAGCACCTCCACCAGCCCCATGACCGACAGCTCTTCCATGGGAAAGAGGCTTTCGAGCCCCTCCGCCTGCATCAGCGGCCCGCCGATACCCTGAAAGGTGACGCCCGGCGACAGGGCCTTCAGCCCTGCCATCAGCGCCGCGCCGAGGCGGTCGCCCGAGGGCTCCCCCGCGATCAGGAAGAAGCTCAGCGCGCCCACAGGAAAAGGCCTGCGGCTTCGGCGAAGGCCACCATGGCGGGCAGGTCGAGGCAGATCACCGAGCCTGCCTCGAACACGACACCGCCGAGGCCCGCCGCAACCGCGCCGCGCAGCGTTTCGACCCCGAGCGCCGGCAGGTCGATGCGGCGGTCCTGCCCCGGCTTGGCGGCCTTGTAATAGATGCCCCTGGCGGCGGGGCGCAGGGGGGGGGCAAGGCGCGAAACCTCCGCCAGCAGCGCATCGGTGCCGGGCAAAGCCTCCACCCCGAGGCACAGGCCCTGCGCCACGACGCAGCCCTGCCCGACATCCACCGCCCCGAGCGCCGCGACAATCGCCGACGCCCGCGCCGCATCGGCCTCATCCTGCGGCCCCGGCGCGCCGGTGATCACCCCGGCAGCGGGCAGCAGCGCGGGTGCAATCGCCTCCACCCCCACCACCGCAAAGCCCGCCTCCTCGAAGATCGCCAGCACCACCCGCAGCGTGGCATCGTCGCCCTGCGCCATGGCGGCAAGAAGCCGCGGCACCATCTGCGCCGTTTCCGGATCGAACTGCGCGGGGTCGAGCCTTGGCCGCTGCACCGCCCCGGCGAAGGCCACGCGGGTCACGCCCTCATCCTGAAGATGCCGCAGGAAGACCGCCAGCCGTTCCGTGCGGAACCGCAGATCGGGCGCGATCCCCGCTGGGTCGAACCCTTCGAGCGCGCAGACGAGCGGGCGTTCGGGCAGCGCCGCAACGAGGGCCGCAGGCAGCCCCCCTGCCCCGGCGATCAGCGCCAGACGGCTCATTTCGGCGTCAGGAAGCTGCGGTCGGAGGCCGAGAGCACGAATTCCGTCATCTCGCGCACATAGGCGCTTTCGGTCTCGTCCGACAGCTTGCGGGCGCGGTCGAGGAAGCTGCCCTCCCCCTGCGCGAGCATCTGGAAGGCGGCGCGCATCGCGGTGATGTCGCTGCGCTCCACCCCCCGGCGTTTCAGCCCGACGAGGTTCAGCCCGTCCAGCACCCCGCGCGGCCCCTGCACGAGGCCGTAGGGCAGCACATCGTTCGTCACCATGGTCACGGCGCCGATGATCGCGCCGCGCCCGATGCGGACGAACTGGTGGATGCCCGACAACCCGCCGATGATCACGTCGTCGCCGATCTGGCAATGACCGGCAATGGCGACCTGATTGGCGAGGATCACCCGGTCGCCCAGCACCGCATCATGGCCGACATGGGCGCCGGTCATCAGCAGGCAGTCATTGCCGACCCGCGTGACCCCGCCGCCGCCCTCTGTCCCGGTGTTGAGCGTCGCGCCCTCCCGGATGCGGCAGCGCGCGCCGACGACGAGCCGCGTGCGCTCGCCCCGGAACTTCAGGTCCTGCGGAATCTCGCCCACGGTGGCGAAGGGGAAAACCACCGTCTCCTCGCCGATCTCGGTCCAGCCGGTGACGACGGCATGGGATTTCAGCGTGACGCCCCGGTGCAGCACCACCTCCGCCCCGACCATGCAGAAGGGGCCGACGAAGCACTCCGGGCCGATCTCGGCCCCCTCTTCGACAAAGGCGCTCGGATGGACAAGGGCGGTTCCGTGAATGGCCATGATCAGGCTTTCGGCACGTCGAACATGGCCATGAATTCGGCCTCGCAGGCCAGCTCGTCGCCGACCATGGCGCGGCCGGCGAATTTCCACACCCGGCCGCCGCCCCGCAGCGCGGTCACATGCAGTTCCAGCACATCGCCCGGCACCACCTTGCGGCGGAATTTCACCGCATCGACCCCCATGAAGAAGACATTGGCGTTCTTGTCGACGAGATCCATGGTCAGTCCGACGAGGATGCCGGAGGTCTGCGCCATCGCCTCGATGATCATCACGCCCGGGAAGATCGGCATCCCCGGAAAATGGCCCTGGAACTGCGGCTCGTTGTAGGTGATGTTCTTGACCCCCACGCAGGATTTTCCGACGTGGATGTCGCGCACCTTGTCCACCAGCAGGAAGGGGTAGCGGTGCGGGATGATCCGCTGGATCAGCGACAGATCGGCGGAAAGCGGGGCAGGTTCGGACATGGTGTCTCCCAGGGTGGTCCCTCTTGGCGGGGATGGTTCTGACTAGCAAGCGACGCGCGGTGAAACAAGCGTCAGGGGGAAGCGGGCGCCGGGCTGGCAGGTTGTGCGGGCGCAGCCTGTCGCGGAACCGGCTGCGGAGCGGCGGTCGCAGGCGGGCCGTCGCCCAGAACCGCATCGACCCGCGCAATGGCGGCATCGGTGATGTCGAGGTTCTCGAAGCCGAGAAACACCGCGCGCTTGTCGATGATGGCAAGAGCGCCGCGCTCCACGAGGATCTGCCCCAGCACCGGGCTTGCCGTTTCAAAGAACCGGCGGCGCTCCTCCTCGAATCTGCGGGTCAGGTCGCGGGATTTCACATCCTGCGCCTTGCGGATGCCTTCCACCTTGGCGTTGAACGCCTCGGCAAGCGGCTGGAACTGCTCCTTGGGCAGGACCGCGCGACGGCCGGTGAGATCCCGTTCCTCCGTCTCCAGCCCCGCCTCGATCTGGCGGTTTTCGGCGGCGAGCGCCTGTTTCTCGACCTCCTGCCGGGCAAGAAGGGTCTTGCCGAAGCGCGATTCCGCGAAAAGCCGCTGATCATCCAGCGTCAGCAGCGCCGAAGGTGCCGCGGCAGGTGGCTGGCTCTGCCCGGACACCGGCCCCGCCGCAAGGGCAAGGCCGAGCGACAGCAGGGCAAGACCCCGACGCATCAGAACTTGGTCGAGATGGTCAGGTCGAAGGCTTGCTCCTTGTCGTAGTCTTCCTTCTGGATCGCATTGGAGAAGTTGAACCGCAGCGGCCCGATGGGCGTGTTCCAGAAGACGGAGAAGCCGATGGACGAGCGCAGGTGCATGGAATCATCCACCGTGCTGTTGCCCGCACCGCCCGCATTGGCGCTGCCTCCGGTGCGGTCCAGACCCCAGACCGAGCCGATATCCAGGAAAAGCCCGCCGTTGATGCCGTATTCCTCCGGCAGGCCGAGCGGGAAATCGGCCTCGAACCGCGCCACGGCGAAGAAGTTGCCACCAAGCGCGTCATCGGTGCCAAGATCGCGCGGGCCGATGCCGTTGCGCTCGAAACCACGGATCTTGGTGTTGCCGAAGAAGCGGTCGGTCACGCGGGTCGTGTAATCGCCGCGGCTGGCGATCACGCCACCCTCGAAGATGGCGCGCAGCGTCACTTCCTCGTTGAAGACCTTGCGTTCCGCGACTGCCAGGGCCGTGGAGGAGACATATTGCACCTCCCCCCCGACACCGGCGAAATCCTGGCTGAAGCGCAAAAGCACCCCGCCCAGCGGGTTCAGCCCCGAGGTCCGCGTGTCATAGGAGAAGGTATAGCCAAGCGCGCTGCCGATCGGGCCGCCCTGATCCTGCTCATAAAGCAGGATCGGAGAGGCTCCTTCATTGGCCGCCGTAGCGGGATCGTCCACCGCAACATTCTTCACCCGGTCCTTGAAGACCCGGTAGCGCAGCTCCAGCCGGCCGTTGTCGCTGATCGGGAATTCAAGCGCCGGAGAAACGGCAATCGTATCCGTATCATATTGCGCGCTCGCCTGTTGGGTCGTGCGGTAGAAGGCGGAGAATTTCAGCTTCACGTCGCGGCCGAGGAAGGCCGGCTCGACGAAGCTGAAGCTGCTGTCCACCGTATCCGTCCCGGTGGAAACGTTGAGAGAGAGCGCCTGACCGCGGCCAAGGAAGTTCGTTTCCGAGAAGCCGATGTTCAGACCCGGCCCGGAGTTCACCCCATAGGTCGCCCCGAAAGACAGCGAGCCGGTCGGCTGCTCTTCCACATCGACATTGACCACGACCTGATCGGGGGCGGAGCCGGGCTTCGCGTTCACATTGGCGTTCTTGAAGAAGCCGAGCGCGCGGATGCGCTCTGCCGACTGGCGGATTTCGCGCGGGTTGAAGGGGTCGCCTTCGACCGTCTTGAACTGGCGGCGGATCACCTGATCGAGCGTCGTCGTGTTGCCCTCGATGTCGATGCGCTCCACGAACACCCGATCCCCGCGCGACAGGACGAACTGGATGTCAAGCGTGCCGTCCCGGTCGTTGCGGGTCACCCGCGGCTCAACGCGCAGGAAGTTCAGGCCCTTCTTGATCGCCAGATTTTCCATGCGCGCGATGGTGTTGTCCACCACCGAAGGCGAATAGGTGACGCCCGAACGCACCCTTTGCAGCGCGGCGAATTCCGAAGCATCGACGCCCTCGATCTCCGAGACGGTGGAAATCTTGCCGAATTTGAAGCTGCGGCCTTCCCGCACGGTGAAGGTCACGAAGGTCGCGTCCCGCTCGCGGCTGAGTTCGCCCACGGCATCGAGCACCTGCACGTCGATATAGCCGCGCGACAGGTAGAAATCCTTGAGAAGCTGCTTGTCGAGTTCCAGCCGCTCGGCGATGAACGTGTCGCCCTTGACGATCTGGCGCAGGAAGCCCGCCTGTTTGGTTTCCAGCACCTGCCGCAGGCGGCGGTCGCTGAAGGCGCGGTTGCCGACGAAGGACAGACGCTCCACCTCCACCGTCTTGCCCTCGCGGATCTCGAAGACGAGATCGACGCGGTTGTCAGAGCGGCGGATCAGCTTCGGTTCCACGCTGGCGGCAAGGCGCCCCTGAGAGGCATAGGCCTCGGCGATCGCCGCCGCATCGGCCGCGGCCTGCGCGGGGGAATAGACATAGCGCGACTTCGATTTGACGATGCCGCTCAGCACCTCATCCTTGAGGCGCTTGTTGCCTTGGAAATCCACCACGCTGACCATGGGGTATTCCTTGACGACGATTTTCAGCGTCCCGCCCTGCGGCAAAAGCTCCACCGTCTCGAAGAGGCCGGAATTGACGATGCGCTGATAGGCGTCGTTGAGCTGCCCCGCCGAAACTGCCTGACCCCGACCGATTCCCGCATAGGACAGGATCGTGGCGGCATCGACACGCTCGTTCCCCTGGATCACGACATTGGAAAAACTGTAGCCCTGAGCGAAGGCGGGCATGAAGAACTGCCCGGAAAGCGTGGTTCCTGCAAGAAGAATTGCGACAACCGCCGGCCGGAGCAGATTGCGCGCAGCCCCCGCAGAACCCCGCTTGTGCCGCTTCTGCGCCTTTGCACAATCCCGCATAACCTGCCCCCGGTCTTCACAAAATCCTGTGTCCCTGACTAGCGGGAACTATAGGGCTTGTCAAAAGGCTGACCATGACAATCAGACCGGATTTGCCGCTTTGTGGGCAAGTTCTGTGGATAGTTTGCCGGGGCAGCCTGCCGGTGGCGCGCCTGTCAGTGGTTCAGGATCGCCGTGCCGAGGAAAGCCCCGGCCAAAAGCCCGACAACCACGGTCCCCATCATGAAAACCCGGTCCCAATTGAGCCAGACCAGAAGCGAAAGCCCCTTGTATCCCCGCATGACCATCTGCATGGCGACCTCACCTTGGCATGTTTCCAAGGCTCAATCTGCCACGCCATTATGGCAGCACTATGGCCGCCGGCGGGAAATCTCCTGTCGGATCAGGCCTCTGGGCGGCGCGGTTCAGGCGCAGAACAGATCGTTGGTCAGCGCGAAGAACATGAAGGACAGGACGACGAAAAGCCCCACCGTCATCAGCACCTTCAGCGCGCCGTCGGGCGGCGGACGGCGGAAAACCGCCTCATAGGCGTAAAAGACCAGATGGCCGCCATCGAGCACCGGGATCGGGAAGAGGTTCAGAAGCCCGATCCCCAGCGACAGCGCCGCCAGCATCGACAGGAACACCTCCGGCCCGGACCGCGCCGCATCCCCCATCACCTCGGCCATGCCGATCGGGCCGGAGATGTTGCAGGTGCTGATCGAGCCGGTGATCACATGCCAGAGGCCGGAGAGCGAGGCCTTGCCGACGAACCAAGCCTGCTCCACCGCGATCTCCACCGTTTCGGCCGGGCCGGCGCGGCGCAGCTCCGGCTCGAACAGAAGCCCGCCCGAGAGGCCGATGAGCCAGCGGGTCTCGAAGCCGCCATCGGCCAGCGGCAGATCGCGGCGGTTCGGGGTCAAGGTCACGTCGCGCACCGCGCCGTTGCGCCAGATCTTCAGCGAGACCGGCGCTCCCGCCGAAGCCTCCACGATGGGCGGCAGTTCGGAGAAGGCCGTGACCTCCTTGCCATTGGCCGACAGGATCACATCACCCGCCTCGATCCCGGCATTGATTGCCGCCGATTTCGGCTGGACCTGCACGACGGCGGGCGGGAAGGGATGCGGGCCTTGCACCTCGCGCTCAACCCCTGCGCGGTCGACCTTGTAGGTGACGCTGGCCGCCGGAGCCAGCTCGCCCGCCACCTTAGCGAAGGTTTCGATATCCGGCGTCGCGATGCCGTTGATCGCAACCACCCGGTCGCCGGCCTCCAGCGTCTGGCCCTCGAAGGGCATCGGGCGCAGCTTGCCGACCGTCGCCGTATCCGCCGCAACGCCGATCCAGGTGATCATGCCGATGTAGACGGCCAGGGTCAGGATGAAGTTGAAGACCGGCCCCGCCGCCACCGTCGCCGCCCGCGCCCACAGGGGCGCACCGTGCATCGTGTGGCGCATCTCCTCCGCCGAAAGGCTGGCCATCGCCGCGCCATCCTTGCCGGAGGCGGCATTGGCATCGCCCAGGAACTTCACATAGCCGCCGAGCGGCACGGCGGCGAGCTGCCAGCGGGTGCCGCGCTTGTCCACCCGGCTCCACATGACCGGGCCGAAGCCCAGCGAGAAGACCTCGGCATGGATGCCCGACCAGCGCCCGACGATGTAATGGCCGAATTCATGGACGGCGACGATGATCGCCAGAGACAGCAGGAAGAATGCCACGGTCCAGGCGGTGCCGCCGACCCCGGAAAGAAGAGAGCCAAAATCCACGCCTACCTGCCCTTCACCGTTTCTGCGCGCGAAGTGCCGATGCCTCCGCCGCCCTTGTCCTTGCCAGATGGTCCATGGCGAGCACATCCTCAAGGGTCCCGGCGGCTTTTCCAAGGCCGGTTTCGGACGAAAGCCGCGAAAGCGTGTCCTCGACCACCGCCGCCATGTCGGAAAAGCCGAGATCACCGGCGATGAACCCGTCGAGCGCCACTTCCTTGGCCGCATTGAAGGCCGCCCCGGCAAGGCCGCGCACCGCCATCACCTCGCGGCAGAGCCGCAGCGCGGGATAGCGCGCGTCCTCCGGCGGGCGGAAGGTCAGCCGGCCGAGCCGGGCGAGATCCAGCCGCTCCACCGGCAGCTCCGCCCGCTCCGGCCAGTTGAGCGCGAAGCCGATGGGATGGCGCATGTCCGGCGCGCCGAGATGGGCCATCACCGCACCGTCGCGGAAACCCACCAGAGAATGAACGATGGATTCGGGGTGGATGATCACCTCCACCTGCTCCGGCGCCACACCGAAGAATTCCCGCGTTTCAATGACTTCCAGCGCCTTGTTGAACATGGAGGCGGAATCGATGGTGATGCGCGGCCCCATGGACCAATTCGGATGGGCCAGCGCCTCCTTCACCGTGGCCTGCGCCAGCCGCTCCAGCGGCCAGTCGCGCAGGGCGCCGCCCGAGGCGGTCAGGATGATGCGCTCAACCGCCTCCGGCGCCTCGCCGCGCAGGGCCTGGAAGATGGCGGAATGCTCGCTGTCCACCGGCAGGACGGTCGCCCCCGAGGCGGCGGCGGTGGCCATCAGAAGCTGGCCCGCAGTCACGAGGCTTTCCTTGTTGGCAAGCGCCAGGCAGCGCCCCTGCGCCAGCGCCCGCATCCCCGGCACGAGGCCCGCAGCCCCGACGATGGCGCTCATCACCCAGTCCGCGGGGCGGTCGGCGGCCTCGGCAATGGCGGCGGAACCGGCTGCAACCTCCACCCCCGACCCGGCGAGGGCTTCGCGCAGGGCAGGCAGGCACTCTTCATGGGCGGTGACGGCGATCTCGGCGCGCAGGCTCAGCGCCATCTCCGCCAGCCGGGCGATGTTGCGGCCTCCGGTCAGGGCGACGGTGCGGAACGCCTCCGCCCCCCCGGCCCGCATCAGCAGGTCATAAGTGCTTTCGCCCACCGACCCCGTGGCCCCGAAAACGGAAATGCGCCGCATCCTCAGCCCCCGATCGGCAGATCGACGAAGCGGGTCAGCAGCATCACCGCCACCATCGCCCCGGTCAGGGCGTCGAAGCGGTCCATCACCCCGCCATGGCCGGGGATGAGGTTGGAACTGTCCTTGACCCCGGTGCGGCGCTTGATCCAGCTTTCGGCGATGTCGCCCATCTGCCCGGCGAAGGCGACGAGCGGCGACAGGATCACGAGCCCCCAGCCCGCCTGCCCCGCCAGCACGAAGCCAAGCGCCAGAAGCGCCGCCCCGATCCAGCCCGCCACGGTGCCGGACCAGGTTTTCTTGGGGCTGATCGCCGGCCAGAACTTCGGCCCGCCCAGCATCCGTCCGGCGAAATAGCCCGCCACATCCGAGACGATGACGACGGAGAGAAGCCAGACGAAGGCCAGCACACCCTGCTCGTCGCGCAGAACGAACAGCCCGTGACCCGCCACCATGATCGCAAGGCCGATCAGCGTTGCCGCCACCGGATGCCGCCGCGGCGTGGCGACCAGCGCCAGACCCATCACCGGAAACAGGAACCAGGCGTTGATGCCGTCATGCGGCGCCTCGTCCAGCACCATGAGACCGGCGGCAAGCGCGGCAAGCGCCAGCGGCAGCCAGTTCGGGCCAAGCCCCGCCAGCGGTCCGGTCATCCGCGCCAGCTCCCAGATCATCACCGCCGTCAAGAGCGTGACCAGCGCCAGGAACGGCAGGCCGCCGAGCCAGATTTCAACGGCCCCCACCACCAGCATCGCCACCGCCGACAGGGCGCGCGGCTTCAGATCCGCCCATTGCGCCGCGTCCCGGCTCATGCGGTGGCCACCCCGCCGAAACGGCGGTCGCGGTTGCCGAAGCGGGCCAGAATGGCGGCCAGCTCCGCAGGGGAGAAATCCGGCCAGAGCGTTCCGGTGAACTCATATTCGGCATAGGCCGCCTGCCAGGGCAGGAAATTCGAGGTCCGCGTCTCGCCGGAGGTGCGGATCACCAGATCGGGGTCGGGCAGACCGGCGGTGTCGAGCCGGGAGGAGATCAGCGCCTCCGTCACCGCTTCGGGCGCCAGCCGCCCGGCGGCCACCTCGGCAGCGATGGCGCGGGTGGCGCGGACCATCTCGTCGCGCCCGCCGTAGTTGATCGCCACGGTCAGGTTCAGCCGCGAATAGGGGGCGGTGCGCGCCTCGATCCCGGCCATCAGCTTTTGCAGCTTGGCATCAAGCCGGCTGCGGTCGCCGATGAAGCGCATCCGCACCGATTCCGCGGCGAGCCTGTCGGCCTCCCGCTCGATATAGCGGGCGAAGATCGACATGAGGCCGAGGACCTCTTCGGTGGAGCGTTTCCAGTTCTCGGTCGAGAAGGCGTAGATGGTCAGCCAGCGGATGCCGAGATCGGGCGCGCAGCGGACGATCTCCTTCACCCGCTCGGCGCCTTTCCTGTGACCGACCAGACGCGGCCAGCCGCGATCGGTCGCCCAGCGGCCATTGCCATCCATGATGATGGCGACATGCTCCGCCGGGCGGGGCGCCTTCGGATCGGTCTTGCTGCCTGAGCCCACGCCACCCTCTTGCCGGTTTTCCGGACAGTGTTTTCCCGGATGCCGTTGCTGAACGGGCCGGGGAGAAATCCATCGGATCGCGCAGGCCCTCAGACCTGCATGATCTCGGCCTGCTTGGCGTCGAGCGCCCGGTCCACCGCGGCGATGGCCTTGTCGGTCAGCTCCTGCACCTCGTCCGACCACATCTTCTGGTCATCCTCGCCCATGCCGGCGGTCTTGGCCTTCTTGATCTGGTCCATCCCGTCGCGGCGGACGTTGCGGATGGCGACCTTGGCGCTTTCGGCATAGCCGGCGGCAACCTTGGTGAGCTGCTTCCTGCGCTCTTCGTTCAGTTCCGGGATCGGCAGGCGGATCAGCGGCCCGTCGGTGACCGGGTTGATGCCGATGCCGCTTTCGCGGATCGCCTTTTCGACCTTCTGGATCATGCCCTTGTCCCAGACGTTGATCACCACCATGCGCGGCTCCGGCACGTTGACGGTGCCGAGCTGGTTGATCGGCGTCATCTGGCCATAGGCGTCCACCATGATCGGCTCCACGATCGAGGCGGAGGCCCGCCCGGTCCTGAGCGAGCCGAATTCGGCCTTGAGCGCGGTCATGGCGCCCTCCATCCGGCGCTGGATCGCGTCGAGATCAATGTCGAGGTCGTCTTGCGACATCTGGCTGTTCCTTCGTCTTCTGGCGTCTTCTGGCCGCCCCCGAACATGGCTCCGGGGCGCGGGGTCTGCCGTTCTATAAGGCAGAACCTGCCTCAGGTACAGGCGCTGCATCGGGGAAGCGGGCAGGCCCCCTCCCCCCGGCCCGTCTCAGTCCTGCACGCGGGTATAGGTGCCGCGCCCGGCGAGGATGCCGCGGAAACCGCCCGGCTCGTCCAGCGAGAAGACGATGATCGGCAGGTTGTTGTCGCGGGCAAGCGCGATGGCGGAGGCGTCCATGACGCCGAGATGCTTCTGGAGCACCTCGTCATAGCTCACATGGTCGTAGCGCTTGGCATCGGGATGCTTCTTGGGGTCCTTGTCATAGACCCCGTCGACCTTGGTGCCTTTGAAGATCGCCTGACAGGCCATTTCGGAGGCGCGCAGGGTCGCGGCGGTGTCGGTGGTGAAATAGGGGTTGCCGGTGCCGGCGGCGAAGATGCAGACCCGCTTCTTCTCAAGGTGGCGGACGGCGCGGCGGCGGATATAGGGCTCGCAGACCTGATCCATCGGGATGGCCGAGATGACGCGGGTGAAGACGCCAAGGCTTTCGAGCGCCGCCTGCATGGCAAGCGCGTTCATCACCGTGGCGAGCATCCCCATGTAATCGGCGGTCGTGCGCTCCATTCCCTGCGCGGAGCCTTGCAGCCCGCGGAAGATGTTGCCGCCGCCGATCACCATGCAGATCTCCACCCCGAGATCGCGCACCGATTTCACCTCTTCGGCGATGCGCTGCACGGTCGGCGGATGCAGGCCGTAGCCCTGGTCGCCCATCAGCGCCTCGCCCGAGATCTTGAGCATCACGCGGCTGTATTTGACGCCTTGCTCGGCGGCGGTTGTGGACATGGGTTCCCCTGCATTTCGCTGTGATCTTGGATTGGCGCGCAAAATGTCGCAAAACGGAGGCGGGTTCAACCTTGGAAGCGCCGGAGCCGGGGGTTTCACACCCCCGGACCCCCGTGGGATATTTGAGGCAAGATGAAAGGCGGAATATCCGGCCGGATCGCGGGCCTGTCGCGGGAGGCGCCGGTGCTGATCGCGGGGCCGACGGCTTCGGGCAAGTCGGCGCTGGCGATGGAGATCGCCGCCCGCGACGGGCGGGTGGTGGTCAATGCCGATGCGCTTCAGGTCTATGGCTGCTGGCGGGTGCTGACGGCGCGGCCCTCGGTCGCGGAGGAAGCCGCCCTGCCCCATGCGCTTTACGGCCATGTCGGGCGGGAGGAGAGCTATTCAACCGGCGCCTGGCTGCGCGAGGTGCAGGGGCTGCTCGACCGCCCAGTGGTGGTGGTCGGGGGGACGGGGCTTTACTTCAGCGCGCTGACGGAGGGGCTGGCGGAGATTCCGCCGGTGCCGGGGGCCGTGCGGGCGGAGGCGGAGGCGCTGCTGGCTGCCGAAGGGGTGGCGGGGCTGCTCGCCGGGCTCGATGCCGCGACGCTGGCGCGGATCGACCGGGCCAATCCCATGCGCGTGCAGCGCGCCTGGGAGGTCCAGCGGGCGACGGGGCGCGGGCTCGCCTCCTGGCAGGCGGAGACGGGGGCGCCGGTGCTGCCCCTGTCGCGCGCCGAGGCTTTGGTGATCCGGCCCGAAGTCGGCTGGCTCGATGCGCGGATCGCGGCGCGATTCGCGGCGATGCTGGCGGGAGGCGCCCTTGAGGAGGCGCGGGCCGAAGCCCCGTTCTGGTCGCCCTCCCGCCCCTCCGGACGGGCCATCGGCGCGGCGGAACTGATCGCCCATCTCGACGGGCGGATGCGCCTCGACGAGGCCGCCGCGGCCGCGATCCTTGCCAGCCGCCGCTATGCCAAGCGGCAGCGCACCTGGTTCCGGTCGCGCATGGGGGGCTGGGGGGAGATCTCTCTGCCCTGAGTTGCCGGAGGTTCGGGGACACTCCTCCGCCGCGCGCGGATCTGTCCACAGATTTGTCCACAGCTTTCGCCTTTCTGCCCTGCGGATCTGCGGAACCTGCCATCTTTTTGCTTGGGTTGTGCGGCAAGGGCTGGTTATCTGGCTCAAAGCCCGACCGAAAAAGAATGACAGGCCCCGCCCCATGACCACCACCGCTGCTTCGCAGATGCGCCTCGTCGCGATTCCCCGCCTCGCCGCCGGAGGCCGTTGGCGGGTGGAGGCGATGCGCTCGCTGTCGGAGCCCTGCCTGCTGTGGTTCACCAAGGGTCAGGGGCGCATCACCATCGGCGGCGTGACGCGCGGATATACGGCGCATAATGCCATCTTCATTCCGGCAGGCGTGATGCACGGCTTTGAAGTCGGCCCGCAAGTCTTTGGCACCGCCGTCTTTTTCGGAAAGGACTGCGGCCTTGCCCTGCCCGCCCAGCCCCAGCATCTGCGGATCCGCGAAGTTCACGCCCAGCAGGAGGTCAATGTCCTGCTCGACATGATCCAGCGGGAGATCGACAGCGAAACCCCGGCCCATGACCGGGCGGCGACCCATTACCTCGGGCTGCTCGGTGTCTGGCTGGAGCGGCAGGCGGTGCGTGCCGCCCCCGAAACCGTGCGCCCGGATGCGGCGCGACGGCTCGTCACCCGCTACACCGCGCTGATGGAGCGGCAGTTCCGCACCGGCGCCGGGGTGGGCGAGATCGCGGCGGAGCTCGGGGTGACGGCAACCCACCTTACCCGGTGCTGCCGCGAAACCTGCGGGCGTTCGGCCATCGACCTTCTTCAGGACCGCCGGATCTTCGAAGCGCGGCGGCTTCTGGCGGAAACCGACACGCCGGTCGGTCGCATCGGGACCTCGCTCGGCTTCACCTCGCCGGCCTATTTCACCCGCGCGTTCCAGCACCTGACCGGGCTGTCGCCCACGGCCTTCCGGCGCTCGCAATAGGTTCAGGCCCGATTCGCGCCTTTGGAACTGTCCCTGGAAGGCGATTCGTCCGTTGTAGCGGAAGCCTCGTTGTATACAGCGGAATCCCGTAGCGGCGCGCGCGGGCCGCCGCCTGGGGGAGCTGCCGGGGGAATACGCCGTGACCCTGTCGCAAACAGCACTCCATGCGCCGAATCCAAGCGTTGACGTGCGGGCCGAAAAGGTGCCGAATAGCGGAGTGGGGCTCCTATGCCCCGGCGTCAGTACCCGTGTCGCGCCCGTCGTGGGGAGGGGTCGGCCGGGATCGCCGGAACTGCGCGCCCGCATCAGAAAAGAAATGGCAAAACTGCCAGTCAGGGAGACACCAATGACTGAAACCACCCGAACTGCGGACCTGCACCCCGCAGCCGAGATGCATCTTCAGGATCTGCGCGCAGGCAAACTCTCCCGCCGAGAGTTCCTGACCCGCACCACCGCTCTCGGGATTTCCGCGGCAGCGGCCTATGGGCTGATGGGCGTCGACGCCCCGGCTTCCGCTCAGGAAGCCAAGGTCGGCGGCGTCCTGCGTATGGCGATGGAAACCAAGGCCCAGAAGGACCCGCGCCTGGCCGACTGGCCGCAGATCGCCAACGTCTATCGCGGCTGGCTCGAATATCTGATCCAGTACAACCCGGACGGCACCTTCGAGGGGCGCCTGCTGGAAAGCTGGCAGGCCAATGACAATGCCACCGAATATACGCTCAACATCCGTCAGGGCGTGAAGTGGAACAACGGCGACGATTTCACCGCCGATGACGTGGTGCGGATGTTCGGCCGCTGGACCGATGGCACCGTCGAGGGCAATGCGATGGCCTCGCGCTTCATGGGACTCGTCAATCCCGACACCAAGCAGCTTCGGGACGGCGCCGTGGTCAAGGTCGACGACAAGACCGTGAAGCTGGTGATGACCGAATCCGACGTGGCCGTGGTCCCGAACCTTGCCGACTATCCGGCAGCGGTCGTCCATGCCTCGCTGAAGGACGGCGAAGACCCTTCCACCAATGCGATCGGCACCGGGCCTTACGTTCCGGGCGTCATCGCCGTGGGCGAGAAGATGACCCTTGTGCGCGCGCCGAACCACACCTGGTGGGGCGGCACGGCGCCGCTGGACGAAATCCAGTAT
This sequence comes from Paracoccaceae bacterium, assembly GCA_027492585.1. Lineage (GTDB taxonomy): Bacteria > Pseudomonadota > Alphaproteobacteria > Rhodobacterales > Rhodobacteraceae > JAPUEK01. The sequence goes on from JAPUEK010000088.1 coordinate 37,107, forward strand.
ATCGACTTCGGCACCGATCCCTCGGCGATGCTGGCCCTTGCCGGCTCCGAAGAGATCGACGCCAACTACGAGACCACCGGCGACTACATCGAGCAGCTCGACGCCCTCGGCTGGAAGATGCTCGAAGCGGTGACGGCGGCGACCCTCGTGATCCGCATGAACTCGGCGACCAGCGATCTCTACAAAGAGAAATCCGTGCGCCAGGCGATCCAGAAATCCGTCGATCCCAAGGTCGTGCTGGAACTGGGCTACAACGGCCGCGGCACCACCGCCGAGAACCACCACGCCTGCCCGGTTCACCCGGAATATGCGAAGATCCCGGCGCAGGTCATTGATCCGAAAGGCCTCAAACCGGCTCTCGAAGCGGCGGGGATCGCCGACAAGGAGCTGGAGATCATCTCCCTCGATGATGGCTGGGAAGCGGCGACCACCGATGCCGTGGCGGCCCAGATCCGCGACGCAGGCGGCAATGTGAAGCGGACGGTGATGCCCGGTTCCACCTTCTGGAACGACTGGCAGAAGTATCCCTTCTCCTCGACCACCTGGAACCACCGCCCGCTCGCCGTCCAGAACATGTCGCTGGCCTATACCTCGACCGGCTCCTGGAACGAGAGCGGCATGGCCAACCCCGAGTTCGATGCGGCCATGGCCAAGGCGCTCGCCCTGGCCGATGCCGATGCGCGGCGTGAGGTGATGGTGACGCTGGAGACGATCCTTCAGGACGAAGGCTATATCATCCAGCCCTTCTGGCGCTCGCTCTTCCGGCATTGCCGTGAAGGGGTGAATATCGACATGCACCCCTCCTTCGAGCATCACCATTACAAATGGTCGCTGGCCTGATCCGGCTGACTGCCGGGCGCGGTTGCGCCGCGCCCGGCCCCCTCTCCCCCGCTGCCCGTTCGCTGCCTGACCTGCCCGCTTGGGCCAGGCCGTTCTAGCCCTTACGCTGAGAGGCCCCCATGTTGGGATTTCTGCTGCGCCGCTTCGGTGTCATGCTGCTGACGGCCCTTGCGCTGACCTTCATCGTCTTCGCGCTGACCAACCTTGCCCCGAACCTCGAAAAGCTGGCGCGGACCGAAGGCTCCGTCCGGATGACCGACGCCTCCGTCGCGGCCTGGATCGAGCAGAACGGCCATGGCGGCCCGATGATCGGTCGCTATGCCGAATGGCTCGGGGTGAAGCCCGGCTGGGTGATCACCGACGCCAAGGGCGTGACGCGCGGGCGCTGCATCGACAATGGCGTGACCCCGGAGGAGGCGCCGCGCTATTGCGGAATCCTCCAGGGCGACTGGGGCCAATCGGTCGTCTTCAAGCAGCCGGTGACGCGGGTGCTGGCCGACAAGCTCGGCTCGACCGCCTGGCTCATGCTGACCGTGATGCTGGTGATGGTGCCGGTCTCGCTGCTGATCGGGGTGCTTTCGGGGATGCGCGAAGGCTCGCGCCTCGACCGGGTGCTCTCGACCTTCGCCATCGCCTCGACCGCCACGCCGGAATACGTCTCCGGCGTGATCCTCGTGGCGCTCTTCGCCTCGACCACCGTGGGGATCTCGCCGCTTCTGCACGAATGGGGCTGGATCGAAAGCAAGACCCTGTTCCTCGGCACGGCCACCTCGGCGATGGACAAGATCACCTTCTGGAACTTCGCCCTGCCGGTGATGACCATTGCGCTTTACGGCATCGGCTATATCGCGCGGATGACCCGCGCCTCGATGACAGAGGTGATGACCCAGCAATATATCCGCACCGCCCGGCTGAAGGGCGTCGCCTTCCGGCAGGTGGTGATCCGCCACGCCCTGAGGAACGCGCTGATCGCGCCCTTCACGGTGATCATGTTGCAGTTCCCCTGGCTGCTGAACGGCGTGGTGATCGTGGAAACCCTGTTCAATTACAAAGGCTTCGGCTGGACGCTGGTGCAAGCCGCCGGCAATAACGACATCGAGCTGCTTCTGGGCTGCTCGGTCGTCGCCGTCTTCGTCGTTCTGGTGACACAGCTGATCTCCGATATCGGCTATGTCTTCCTGAACCCCCGCATCCGCCTGTCCTGAGGAGCCGCCATGGAAGATCTTTCCTGGGGCGCGATCATCGCCCGCATGATCCAGCAATTCTGGCCGGTCTGGGTGGCCCTTGCGGCGACGGTGCTGGTCTCCGTCCGCTTCAAGCGCCGGCTCGGCCTTTACGGCAAGCTCTTCGACAGCCCGGTGGGGGTGATCGGCTTCTGCATCGTGATGTTCTGGGTCTTCACCGGGCTCTTTGCCGACCTGATCATCACCCATGACCCGCTGGCGCAGATGTCGGGGCTGAAGAACGCCCCGCCCGGATCGGCGCTCAAGACGCAGATCGACGGGATCTATTCCCATTACCTTCTGGGCGGCGACCATCTCGCCCGCGATGTCTTCAGCCGCATGGTGATGGGCGCGCGGCGGGTGCTGTCGATCGCCCCGGCAGCCACCGCCTTCGCCTTCATGGTCGGCGTGACGCTCGGCCTGCCGGCGGGCTATTTCGGCGGCAGGCTCGACACGATCCTGTCCTTCTTCGCCAATCTCGTGCTGGCCTTCCCGGTGATCCTGCTCTTCTACCTGCTCGTCACGCCCGAGATCCGCAACACCGGCATCCCGGTCTATCTCGCCGCCGTGCTCTTCCTTTTCCCGGTGATCTTCTTCTGCACGCTCTTCAACGCGCGGTTCTTCACCAATCCGCCGAAGCGCAACCTCTATCTCGGCATCACGCTGGTCATCGGTCTCTGGGCCTATTCCGGCCTCGCCTTCAACGCCGACCCGCTCGGGGTCTGGCACATGGACCCGAACCTGCTGAACGTCTTCGTCTCGGTGGTCTTCGTGAACTCCCCCACCGTCTTCCGCATCGTGCGCGGCATCGTGATGGACCTGAAGGCGCGCGACTATGTGGCCGCCGGCCAGACCCGCGGCGAAGGCCCGTGGTATATCATGCTGTGGGAGATCCTGCCCAATGCCCGCGGGCCGCTGATCGTCGATTTCTGCCTCCGCATCGGCTACACCACCATCCTGCTCGGCACGCTCGGCTTCTTCGGCCTCGGCGTCTCGCCCGAAAGTCCGGACTGGGGTTCGACCATCGACGACGGCCGCAAGCTGCTGACCATGTTCCCCCACCCTGCCCTTGCTCCCGCCATCGCCCTGATGAGCCTCGTTCTCGGGCTCAACCTGCTGGCCGATGGGTTACGCGAGGAAAGCCTGAAAGACTGACCCCGCCCCTCTCACAGCCGCCCTTTCATACTGGCCCAAATATCCCACAGGGGGCGCGGGGGATGTGAAATCCCCCGCTCCGCCGCCAGCAAAGCGAGACCGCCATGGCCGATACACCCTGGGACCCGTCCAGACCGATCCTCGAAATCGAGAATCTGTCCATAAGCTTCTTCACCCGGCTGCGGGAAATCCCGGCGGTGATGGATTTCTCCTGCTCGGTCATGGCGGGCGAGGCGATGGGCCTCGTGGGGGAAAGCGGCTGCGGCAAGTCCACCGTGGCGCTTGCGGTGATGCGCGACCTCGGCAAGAACGGGCGGATCACCGGCGGTTCGATCAAGTTCAAGGGCCGCGAGCTGACCACCATGAACGACGAGGAGCTGCGCCATATCCGCGGTTCCGAGATCGCCATGATCTATCAGGAGCCGATGGCCTCGCTGAACCCGGCGATGAAGATCGGCGCGCAGCTTGCCGAAGTGCCGATGATCCATCAGGGCATGGCCAGGAACGAGGCCTGGGCGCTCGCCCGCCAGATCGTCGCCGATGTGCGCCTGCCCGACCCCGACCGTATCCTCAATGCCTATCCGCACCAGCTTTCCGGCGGCCAGCAGCAGCGCATCGTCATCGCCATGGCGCTGATGTCGAAGCCCGCGCTTCTCATCCTCGACGAGCCGACAACCGCGCTCGACGTGACGGTGGAGGCGGGGATCGTCGATCTCGTCAAGGCGCTCGGCGAGAAATACGGCACTTCGATGCTGTTCATCAGCCACAATCTCGGGCTGATCCTCGATGTCTGCGACCGGCTCTGCGTGATGTATTCCGGCGAGGCGGTGGAAACCGGCAATGTGCGCGAGGTCTTCCAGACCATGCGCCACCCCTATACCCAGGCGCTCTTCCGCTCCATCCCGCTGCCCGGTGCGGACAAGAACGCCCGCCCCCTCGTCGCCATTCCCGGCAACTTCCCCCTGCCCCATGAGCGCCCGAAGGGCTGCAACTTCGGCCCGCGCTGCGATTACTTCGAGGCCGGGCGCTGCGATGCCGCCGAAGTGGCGATGGACCCGGTTCCGGGCGGCGACCGCCATGCCAGCCGCTGCGTGAAATGGCAGGAGATCGACTGGACCGCCCCGCTCAAGGCGCGCAACGTCAAGGAAAAGACCCCGGTGGGTCGCGTCGTCCTCAAGATGGAGGATCTGAAGAAATACTATTCCATCTCCGGCGGCTCCTTCGGCGGCGGCTCGAAAAAGGTGGTGAAGGCCAACGAAACCCTCTCCTTCGAGGCGCGCGAGGGCGAGACGCTGGCCATCGTCGGGGAAAGCGGCTGCGGGAAAAGCACCTTCGCCAAGGTGCTGATGGGGCTGGAGACGGCAACCTCCGGCTCGATCATGCTCTTCGATGAAAACGTGCAGTCCACACCGATCACCAAGCGCAATGTCGATACGGTCTCGGCGGTGCAGATGGTGTTCCAGAACCCCTTCGACACGCTGAACCC
>JAPUEK010000089.1 GCA_027492585.1 Paracoccaceae bacterium
CCCCCCCCCCCCCCCCCCCCCCCCCCCCCCCCCCCCCCCGCCCGCCACGGGACCGGCGGCTTCCAATCAATGCACCAGGGCGAGGCCGCGATGGGTTAAGCGGGGGGCCATATGCTCCTCCCGTTCCGGCAGGATCGTGGCCAGCGACAGTCCAGTGCGGATCAGCGTCGAATCGAGCCGCCCGCAGGTCACTTCCGCCACCAGTTCGCGCGCCTCCGCCGTCCGGTCGCGGCGCATGGCCTGAAGCATCCGCATCAGGCTCGCCTCTTCCGGGGTGACGAAGCCGCGGCAGGTCGGGCAGAGCGGATTGGCATGACGGAAGGCCACCGGACGGGCGCGGCGCATCGCCTGCACCACGGTCAGCAGCGCCATGGCCCGACGCGGTCCGCTCGTTTCCCCCCAGCGTTCGGCGGCGATGGCAAAGCCCATCTGCCAGGATTGCGACTCGGGTTCGGAGAAGCTGTTCAGGAAGTGGCGCAGCACGGCAAGAAGCCCGCGCTCCATCTCGTCCAGCCCGAGCGTTTCGATCGGCAGCGCATCCTCTGTGGGCCGGTGCGGCTCCGGCGATTTGCGGGCGGTGGTCTGCATCTGGGCTCCCCGAGGGTAAGGGCCGGCCTGTCCCGGTCTGACATCTGGCGACGGCTGGACGAGGATGCCTACTAAAAGCATCAGGAAATAGCAAGGCGCCGGGCTTGACATATCCGATTATTTTAGTAGGTATTTGTCACCCAGACAGCGGCGCAGGGCGGCAGACCCGGACCGAGGCCGAGGCAGCGTTTCATCAAGCGCCGCGCACCGCCTTTCCTCTCGGTGCGCGGCCGTTACTCGGGAAAGACCCCATGTCGGACATGAACGCCCGCGCCGCCGCAAACCGTCTCTGCGGCATCCCCGGACCGCGGGAAGAGCTGCTTTCCGCGACGGAATTCGACAGGTTCGAACTGGGTGCGCTTGAAATCATGCGGCTGACCTTCGCCGCGATGGAACAGAACCAGCCGCGCTATGCGCCGCAGGCCGAAGAAATTGCAGCGACCCGTTTCGGACGGGCGCGGGCGGCGCTGATCGTGTCGGGTCTGACGGCCTTCGTGCAGGTCATGGCGGTCTCGCGTTCCGAAAGGTTCCGCTATTCCAATCCGTTCTGTGATGGTTGCGCGGCCATCCTGACCCAGGACGAAGCGAATTTCCTGCGGATTCTCCACCATGTCCGCCGGGGGCAGCGGGGTCGGGCCATGACCCATGCGCTCATGCTCTGCGATGCGCGGCCGGTCGGGCCGGTGCTGGACGCGGCCGGAGATCTCTCGGACATGACGGCGGGGCTCTGACCCCAAGCCGCTGGCCGGATCGGTTTTGACAGGCTAAGCAGGGCTATCCGTGTCCTTCGGGGGTAGCCTTGTCCAGTTCTTCTGCCACTTTGCGGCCCGCTTCGCCCGAGTTCCATGACGATGACAGCCGGATTGCCCATAACCGCGTCTGGTTCAACCTTCAGCGGATCGAGCGCAGCATGGCGCCGCGCATCTCCCGTGCGCTGAAGGCGGAGGGGATCGAAGATCCGATCTGGTATGAGATCCTGATCGAGGTGGAGCGCGCCGGTGCCGAAGGTCTCCAGATGGCAGAGCTGGAACGGCGGCTTTTCGTCGCGCAATATGCCCTGTCGCGCCATGTCACCCGGTTGGAGGGCGCGGGTCTTCTGCGGCGCGAGAAGATGCGTGGTGCCGGGCGGGCGCAGCGGCTGTTCCTGACCGAGAGCGCGATTGGCCTGCACGACCGGATCTGGCCGACCTATATGGCGGCGATACAGGCGGAAATCGCCCCGCGACTGAGCGTCGAAGAAGCCTATGCGCTTTGCCGGTTGCTGATCCGGCTTTACCCTTGAGCCTTGGGGTGTTGTGCCCCTTGCGGGCGCCGGAGGGGTTTTGCACCCCTCCGGACCTCCCCGCAGGATATTTGGGGCAAGATGAAAGGGGAGCAGAGTCCCGGAGGATTGCCGCCTCCGGCCTGGCATGATCTAGCGCGGCGGATGCGGAATGTAGCGCGGCCCGATGGGCGCTATGGGCGAGATGATCACCTGTGTCGCATTCTGCACGGTTAGAATGACACCGGGCAACAGGCCGATGCGCGCCACCCTTTCCCGCTCGAAAGCGCCTTCGAGGTCGGTGATCCGTTCCAGTAGGGCAATGAGCGCCGGGGATTCGCCGACGGTGAAATGCCCTGGGCCTTTGGCGAACGCCCGCACGTCATAATAGGTCACATCCAGATCGGCGACCTTCGAGACATCGGAGAGCGAGCCGAGACGCTCTGCCTGCCCGGTCAGCTTGGCGGAAATCTTCAGGATCTTGTCGCGGTCGGAACCGAAGATGACGAAGGGCTGCGGCAGCTTGCCCATGGATCTCGCCTGTTCGCGGAAGACATCCACGTCGATGTCGGGCGAGATCAGGATCACCCCGGAGATCCGCGCCAGCCCCCTGGACCCGCCGCGGATCGAGGCCTGGCGCAGCGTCTCCATCGTCAGCGCCGAGCCCATGGAATGGGCGACGACAAGGATGCGCGTCGCCCCGGCCGCCGCCACCTGATCGAGCAGGGTCTCCAGCCCGTCACGCGCGAACAGCGCCGAGTCGCGGTCATAGACATAGCCGAGCGGAATAGCGGCCGAGGGCCAGGAATAATGGATGATGGTCCCCGGCAGATCGAGGTCATGGGAGAATTGCGCGATCCGGTAGAGGCCTTCGGTGAAATTGTTGTTGAAGCCGTGAATGAAGATCACCGCTTCGCCGCCATGGGCGCGCAGGGAGGCTTTCAGGTCGCTGCGGAAGGGCGCGTCGGCGGGATAGCGCTCTTCCTCGGTGGCCAGGAAATCGCGTTTCGGGTCGGCGCCGCTGAGCCGTGCGGGATAGTTGATTTCGCCAACCTTGCGGACCGGCGGGACGGAGACCTCATAGCGGGCGAAGGCCACGGTCTCGGAGCGCTTGGTCCCGAACTTCCCCTCCTCATCCACGGCGCGCGTGGTTCCGACGAAAATCTCCTCCACCGAGCCGACCCTGGCGGCGGTGGGATCGACGATCATCTCGCCGCGCGGGGAGCAGGCCAGAAGGAGGGTCAGGGCGATAAGGAGAACATGACGCGGCACAGGGCGATCCCGAACAGTTGCGGCGCAGGGTCGCAGCCCCTCCGGTTCAGGTCAAGGCACGGGATGCATTCCCGTCTTCACAGGACGTAACGGGAAATGTCAGTGGAGCGCGCCAAGGCGCCCAGATTGGCCTCGACGAAGGCGGCATCGACCGTCACCGCATCGCCGGAACGGTCGGGGGCGGTGAAGGACAGTTCCTCGAACACCCGCTCCATCACCGTGTAAAGCCGCCGCGCGCCGATGTTTTCCACCGACTTGTTGACCTCGGCGGCGATGCGGGCGAGGGCGGCGATCCCGTCCTCGGTGAAGGCCACCAGCACATCCTCCGTCGCCATCAGCCCGGCGTATTGGCGGGTCAGCGCATTGTCCGTCTCGGTCAGGATGCGGACGAAATCCTCTTCGGTCAGGGGGGCAAGCTCCACCCGGATCGGCAGGCGACCCTGAAGCTCCGGCAGAAGGTCGGAAGGCTTGGCGATATGGAAGGCACCCGAGGCGATGAAAAGGATATGGTCGGTCTTCACCGGGCCGTATTTCGTGGAAACCGTCGTCCCCTCGATCAGCGGCAGCAGGTCGCGCTGCACCCCCTCGCGCGAGACATCGGCGCCACGGGCATCGCTGCGGGCGCAGATCTTGTCGATTTCGTCCAGAAAGACGATGCCGTTTTCCTGAACGGCCTCAAGCGCTGCCAGCTTCACTGCCTCGTCGTCCAGAAGCTTGTCGGCCTCCTGCCCCAGCAGAAGGTCATAGCTGTCGGCCACCGTCACCTTCTTGCGGGTGGATCGCCCGCCGAAGGCCTTGAACAGATCCTGCAAGCCCTGCATCTGGGTTTCCATGCCGGGCGCCATCGGGAACATCCCCATGGGCGAGGCGGCTTCCTGCACCTCGATCTCGATGACCGTGGAATCGAGTTCGCCGCGTTTCAGCTTGGCGCGGAAGAGATCGCGGGTCTGCTCGCGCGCATCCTTGCCGGCAAGCGCCTCGATCACGCGGTCCTCGGCGGCCTTGCGGGCGCGGGCGGCGACATCTTCGCGCATCCGGGCGCGGGTCTCGATCATCGCGGCATCGACCAGATCGCGGATGATGCTGTCCACGTCGCGGCCGACATAGCCGACCTCGGTGAACTTCGTTGCCTCCACCTTCAGGAAGGGCGCGCGGGCAAGCTTGGCCAGACGGCGGGAGATTTCGGTCTTGCCCACCCCGGTCGGCCCGATCATCAGGATGTTCTTCGGATAGACCTCATCGCGCAGGTCATCGGGCAGTTGCTTGCGCCGCCAGCGGTTGCGGAGCGCCACGGCCACCGCGCGCTTGGCCTCCCGCTGGCCGATGATATGGCGGTCGAGTTCCGAGACGATCTCGCGGGGGGTGAGGTTGGTCATGGGGGCTCCGGATGCGTTCACGGGGGATCGGGGCGCATCAGGCCCCGATCTTCTCCACCGTCAGATTGCCGTTGGTATAGACGCAGATATCCGCCGCGATCGCCATGGCGCGGCGGGCGATCTCTTCGGCAGGCAGGTCGGTGGTCATCAGCCCGCGCGCGGCGGCGAGGGCGAAGTTGCCGCCCGAGCCGATGGCGGCCACGTCATGCTCCGGCTCCAGCACGTCGCCCGCGCCGGTGATGACGTAAAGATCGCGGCCATCGGTGACGATCAGCATGGCTTCCAGATTGCGGAGATATTTGTCCATCCGCCAGTCCTTCGCCAGATCGACGCAGGCGCGGGCAAGCTGACCGGGGGCGGATTCCAGCTTTTTCTCCAGCCGCTCCAGCAGGGTGAAGGCGTCGGCGGTAGAACCGGCAAAACCTGCGACGACCGCGTGGCCGCCGGGATTCAGGCGGCGCACCTTGCGGGCCGTCCCCTTGATCACCGTCTGGCCCAGCGAGACCTGGCCATCGCCGGCCACAACCACTTCCCCCCCGCGCCGCACGGCAAGGATCGTGGTGCCATGCCAGCCGGGAAACTTTTCATCCGCCATAGGTGCCTCCATCCGGTTTCCCCTATATGGTCGCAGCCGGGTTCCGGCACAAGCAGGCCGGGCGGCGCAGGGGTGGCGTGGTGAGCGGGGATCGGGTTCTGCATGTCTATCTCGGCCCCTCCGGCCGGGCGCTCGTTGAAGCGCGCGCGCCGCGCATGGTGACGCGGGTGGTGGAGGCGGTCGAAGCGGCAGGATGGGAGATCCGCCTGATGCCGGACGAGGCGCGGGAGGGGATCGCGGGGCGCGAAGGCCATCACCTCGTGATCAACCAAGAGGTGCCGGGACCGCGTTGCGTCACCCTGCGGAAGACCTATCTCGATCCGTTCTGGCGGTTGGAGGTCACCAATGACCGCTGGGATTGGGAGATTGCCGGTCAGGCCTTTGATCCGGCGGCGGTCGGGCAAAAGCCCGCGCAACAGTTCCAGAACTATTGGCGCAAGCGGCTCTTCGAGGGGCAGAGGATCGGCTCCGGCGGCGGGATTTTCGTGCCACTTCAGGGCAAGCTCTTGCAGCGCCGCCATTTTCAGGCGGCGAGTCCGGTGGAGATGCTGGCCGAAATCCGCGCCCATTGGCCGGATCGTCCGATACTTGCCACGCTCCATCCCGGCGAGAGCTATTCCGAAGAAGAACGGGCGGCGGTGCAGAAGCTGGTCGGGATTTCCGACCGCCCCTCGATGGAGCTTCTGGCGGGCTGCGATCTGGTGGTGACGGAAAACTCCGGTGTGGCGGTGAAGGGCTTCTTTGCCGACAAGCCGGCTTTGCTTTTCGGGCGGATCGACTTTCACCATATCGCCGCCAGCGTGCCGCGCGACGGGCTGGCGCGGGCCTTGGCGGAGGCCGGTCGGCCGCAGGACTTCGCCGCCTATCTCCACTGGTTCCTGAAGGAGAATGCGCTGCTCTTCTGGGCGGAAAACCTGCGGGAGCGGATTCAGGCCCGGCTCAGGGCCTTGGGCTGGCCGATCTGAAATGGAAAAGGGCGCCACAACGGGCGCCCTTCGACATTCTGGGAAAGACCGGCTCAGATAGCCGAGGAAATCCAGTTGGCAAGGGCCGCCTTCGGCGCCGCACCGACCTTGTTCGACACGACCTGACCGTCCTTGAAGAGGAAGAGCGACGGGATGCCGCGCACACCCAGAACCGCCGGGCTGTCGGGGTTTTCGTCCACGTTGACCTTCACGATCTTGACTTTGCCTGCATATTCGGCGGCCAGTTCTTCAAGCGCCGGGCCGATCTGGCGGCAGGGGCCGCACCATTCCGCCCAGAAATCCACGACGACGGGGATATCGGATTTACGCACTTCGGCATCGAAGGTGGCGTCGGTGACGGCGACGGTATTGGCACCCATGGCGGGATCTCCTGAGGGAAGGGGTCGGTCAGAAAGCTATGTATCGGGGGGCGGAACGTCAAGGCCCCGAAGGGTCGCGGCGGTCAAGCTGTAGCGGCGCGCAGGAGCGCCTGCCTCACGATCTCGGGACTCAAGGGCATGAGCTGGCGCGTCGTGGTCCACAGGATTGCGGTCTCGATCCGCCGTCCGGGGTAGATCTGCGACAGGGCCTCGGCATAGGCGCCCATCTGCCGGAGGATGCCCTCGGGTGTCGCTGCGGCGGTGGCGGGAACGGTGGCATTGGACTTGAAATCCACCGCCAACAGGCGGTCGGGGGTGACGATCAGCCGGTCGATGCTGCCGAGAAGCACGCGGCTGCCGAGCCTTGCGGTGATCGCCACTTCGGCGAGGGTGCCGGGCGCGAAAAGCGTGGCAAGGGCCGGATCGCCGAGGATCGCCTGCGCCTCGGCCAGAAGGGCGGGGCGCAGGGCGGGATCGGGGATCAGCCGGGCGGCAAGAGCCTCCGGGTCCGGCGCGGTCGCCAGATGCTCCAGCAGCGCATGAAGGGCGGTGCCGCGCGCCTTGACGGCTTCTTCCGCCAGCGGGTCTTCTGGCGCGGCGGCCCCGGACCAGATCGCCTTGGCCCCGCCGAGGGCGGAGGGGGAGAGCGGCTTTTGCGGCCCGGCAACCTCGGGTGCGGGCTCGGGTGCGGGGCGGGTGGCCCAGAGGGGAAGGGCCGTGCGGGTTTCCGGTTTGGGCGCCACCCCGGGGCCAAGCGGTTCGGGCCAGTCGCCGAAGGAGGACAGAAGCCCGCCGCCGGGGCGGGGGGTGGCGCCGATGGCCTTCATCCCGGTCTCGACATGGCGATACCAGCACCATTCGGCCGGGTCCTTCGGCACGGGTTTCGTGCTCGGCCCGCGATCGAGCTTCGCCTCCCCCGCGCCGGCGACGATCAGCCAGCAGCGCGCGCGGGTCAGCGCGACGTAAAGGAGCCGCAGGCTTTCGCTTTCGCTTTCGCGCTTGCGGGCCTCGCGGGTGACGGCGATGGCGGGGGGGCTGTCTTCGGCGCCGGTCTTCCACACCGGCGCGCCTTCCGGCAGGCGGTAGATCTCCTGATGGTCGCGCGGCTTGCGGTCAGTGGTGTCGGGCAGGATCACCACCGGCGCCTCCAGCCCCTTGGCGCCATGGACCGTCATCACCCGGATGCGCGCGCCTTCGCTGTCCATCTGGCGTTTCACCTCCACCTCGTCGGTTTCGAGCCAGATGAGGAAGCCGGTCAGGCTCGGCACGTCCTTCTGCTCATAGGCGAGCGCCTGGGAGAGGAATTCGTCGATGCCGTCTTCCGCCTCCGGGCCGAGGCGGGCGATCAGGCGGCGGCGGCCGTCATGGCGGGTCAGCGCGCGTTCCACGAGGTCGTAGGGCCGCAGGAAATCCGCCAGACGGCGGAGGTCGGTCAGCAGGGCGAGGGTCGCGGGCGGGCCGCCGCTATCCTGAAGCGCGTCCCAGAGGGTGCCGGGGCGGCCATGGGCGAGACGGAAGAGATCATCCTCAGACAGCCCGCAGAGGGGGGAGCGCAGGACGGCAGCAAGCGAAAGGTCATCCGCCGGGGTGGAGAGGAAGGAGAGGAGGGCGGTCAGATCCTTCACCGCCAGTTCCGCGCCAAGCTTCAGCCGGTCCGCCCCGGCGATGGGCAGGCCCGCCTGTTTGCAGGCCCGGATGATCTCGGCAAAGAGGGTGGAGCGGCGCTGCACGAGGATCAGCACATCACCCGCATGAAGCGCACGGTTGCCCTGATCGGTGGGGATCTGCGTCCCCGCGGCGATCATTGCCTTGATCTCTTCGGCGATCTGGCGCGCGAGGCGGGCATTGTGATGGGTTTCTGCCACCAGATCGACGGGATCTTCCCAGTCGCCCTCCTCCTGCCCGTCGCTGGGTTCAACCAGCGGCCAAAGCTCCACCCGCCCCGGCAGGGCGGATTTGAAGGCGCGGTGATGCAGCCCGGTGCCGAGCGCCTTGGGATACTTGTCAGCGAAGGTCGCATCGACGAGCCGCAGGATGGCCTCGGAGGAGCGGAAGGAAAACTCCAGTTGCAGGGACTGGAACGCCTGCCCCGCCGCATCGAAATCGCCGCGGAAGCTGTCGTGCTTGGCATCGAAGGCGGCGACATCGGCGCCCTGGAAGGAATAGATCGACTGCTTCTTGTCGCCGACGACGAAGAGAGTGCGCCCGCCGCTGCGGGTGCCTTCGCCGGCGGTGAATTCCGAGGTCAGAAGCTCGATCACCCGCCACTGGTCAGGGGAGGTGTCCTGCGCCTCGTCCACGAGCACATGGTCGATGCCGCCGTCGAGCCGGAACAGCACCCAGGCCGCGACGGAGGGATCGGTGAGCAAGGCCCTGGCGCGGGTGATGAGATCGTCGAAATCGAGCCAGCCGCGCGCGGTTTTCGCCTCTTCGTAAAGCGGCAGGAAGGTGGCGGCGAAGCGGTGGAGGAGCGCAGTCTTTTCCGCCGCCTGAAGGGCGGTGCGGCGGGGGCGGGCGGCTTCCACGCGGCGCATCAGCGCCTCAAGCGGCTCCATCAGCGCGCCGAGGCGGGCGCGGCTGTCCTTGGTGGGCAGGCTGCCGATCTTCGCGGCGAAGGGGGTCTGGGTCTTGGCGCCGGAAAGGAACAGATCCTCCAGCCGCAGGAGGTCGGCGAGGCCGGGGTCGGCAAGCGGCAGGAGCAACTGGAGCGCTGCGGCAAGCTTCTGATCGGTGCTGCTGCCGGCTTGCAGGGCCGGGATCACGGCGGCGAGCAGATCGGCTTCGGCGCCAAGGAAGACCGAGGCGAGGATGGTCCGGAGGGTTTCTCCTTCCGGCACGGCGAAAAGCGTGCGGCAGGCGGCCTCGTCCAGCGGCGGGGTGAAGGCGGCGCGCTGGGCGGCGACCTGTTCCAGAAGCGCGCTGAAATCCTCCCCGGTATAGGCGCGGGCAAGATCGGCCATCAACTCGGGCGCGCGGCGGTCGGCCAGTTGCTCCACCAGCTCGCCGCGCAGAAGCCGGGCGGAGCGGTCGTCCAGCTCGGTGAAGCCGGGGGAGACATCGGCCTCCAGCGGGAAGCGGCGCAGCAGCGTGGCGCAGAAGCTGTGGATGGTCTGGATGCGGAGCCCGCCGGGAGTTTCGAGCGCACGGGCAAAGAGGCGGCGGGCGGCGGCAAGGGCGTCCGGGCCGGGCAGCCCGTCCTCGCCCAGATCCAGCAGATCGGCGCGCAGGGCCGCATCGGGCTTCATCGCCCATTCGCCGAGGCGGCGGAACAGGCGGTTCTGCATCTCGGTCGCGGCGGCCTTGGTATAGGTCAGGCAGAGGATGCGCTGCGGCTCCACCCCATGCAGGAGCAGCCGCGCCACCCGGTCGGTCAGAACGCGGGTCTTGCCGGAACCGGCATTGGCGGACAGCCAGGTGCTGGCGGAAGGGCGGGCGGCTTCGATCTGACGCGCGCTGGCGTCGGAGCGGGGGTTCATGTCGCGTCCTCCTCTGCCGGGCCGACCCGCAGGGGGGTGGCGCGGTCCGACATCTGCCATTCGCCATGGCGGGCGAGATGGTCGTAATCGCCGGGGAACCGATCCTCGAAGACCGCGCGGCGGGAGGTGTAGCCGGTGCTGCGCTGCATGTAGCGGGTGACGAGGGCGATCAGCCCCTCCCATTGCACGGCGATTTCCTCCGGGCTGAGGGGGGTATCCTCGACCTTCTCGCCGCTGCCGAGGCCGATGTAGCTGATCCGCGCCACCTCCGAAGGGCCGAGATCGCGGAAGCCGCCGCGTTCCGCCATGGCGGCGGCAAGAAGAAGCTGCTTCTCATACTGCTTCTGCTGTTTGGCGGTGGGCGGGGTGCCGGTCTTGTAGTCGATCAGATGCAGGCGGCCATCGGGCAGGCGGTCGATCCGGTCCGGGGTGCCGTAGAGGCTGACGGGCAGGCCGGGAAGGGAAATTTCGCCCTTCGTTTCAAGGATCTGCGCGGTGCCGCCGTATTTGGCATCCTGGGTCAGGAAGTGATCCGCCGCACGTTCCAGCCGGGCGAGCCAGAGCGTGCGGGCGGCGGGGAAGGGGGTCTGCTCGGCCAGCACCACCGCCGCGATGTCGAGAAGGCGCAGACGGGCCTCGGCGCGGCTCTCCCCCTCCGGCCGGGTGCGGACGAAGCGTTCGAGGATCTCGTGGATCACCGTGCCGCGTTCGCGCGCATCGGGGGTGGCACGCAGTGGGTCGAGCGGGAAAAGCTTCAGGATCTGGCGCGCATAGATCGCATAGGGGTCGCGGATGAGCTTCGCCACCGCCGTCAGCGCCAGCCGGTCGGAGCGGCTGCGGACCGGGGGTTGCGGCGCGGGGCGTGGGGCCGGGGCGAGACCCGGATCGGCGCGCATCGCCGCGGTCGGCTCCTCCAGCGCGGTGGCGAGGGAGAGCCAGAGCTGACCGCGGGCGCGCATCGCCGCGAGCGCCTCCGGTCCGCGCTGATCGGGGCCGGGCAGGCCCTGCATCAGGTTCACCAGCCGGTTGAGCCAGCGCGAGGGGACCGTCTCCGCCTCGGCATTACGGAGGGCGCGGGACAGGATGACACGGGGCGCCGCCGCCGCCTGCTGGTAATCATGGGCGGACAGGCCGATCTGGCGCTCGGGCAGCAGGAGACCGGCATCCTTCCGCATCCGGCGGTTCAGCCAGGGGTCGGGATCGGGAAGCTGCGGCCAGATGCCGTCGTTCAGCCCGCCGAGGATCACCAGATCCGCCCCCTGCGCGCGGGCATCGAGCGTTCCCCAGATCAGGATGTCGGGATGGGCCTGCACCGTCTCACGAAGTTCGGTGCGCGACAGGAGCGCGGTGAGCAGGTCGCGGTACTCGGTGGCGGTCATGCTGCCGCCATGCGGGGCCTCGGCGGCGAGATCCTCCATCAGGCGCAGCGCGGCGAGGCCCGCTTCGCGCGCCCAGAGAAGGCCGGTGCCGGATTTCGCGGTGCCGCGGGCGAGGGCTTCGGTCAGGGCGCGGTGGCGGGCGACATGGCTGGCGAGCGGGAGGGGGCCTTCGTCCTCCGGCAGGTGGAGGGTTTCGGCAAGAGCGGCGACCCAATCGGCGATTCCCTCCTCCGGGCGGGTCACGGCCCAGTGCAGCAGATCGCCGGGGGTGGGGAAGGCCGGGCCGTTGCGGCGCAGTTGCAGCTCCAGGAGGCGCGTGAAGCGCAGATGGGCGCTGCGGTCGGAGGCCTCGGGCTGGCTTGCCGCCATCGGATGCTTCAGCAGGACCAGCAGCCGGTCGCCGGTCAGCGGCGCGCAGAAGAGATCGGCGACATGACGCAGAAAGCGTCCGGGTGCGGAGAGGCCGAGCGGCTGGCCTCCGGCATCATCGGGCAGGATGTTCCAGCGGTCGAGCGCCGCCCCGACCTGGCGTCCAAGCGTCCGGTCCGGGGTGACGAGGGCGGCGCGCAGGCCGTTCTCCGCCGCCTCGCGCAGCGCAAGGGCGATGGCCAGCGCCTCTTCACGCGGGGTGGCGGCTTCGAGCAGGGTCATCCCTTCCGTCGCGGCGCACAGGTCGGGAAGCTCCGGCCCCTCGGTCAGCCAGCGGTCGGTGACGGGCGCGGGGCGGAGGGACAGCGACAGGAGCCGGTTGCGGTCTGCGCTGGGTGGGGCAACCTCGCGCCAGGGCCGGAAGGCGGTCGGGCTGGTGCCGAGCAGGTCGGCGAGATGGCGGAAGCGGTATTGGGGATGATCCTCGGCGGTCAGCGCGTCCGACAGCGCCTCCCACACGTCGGGGGGGGTGTCGGCATCGAAGCCGGGCAGGACCACCGCCCCCTGCGGCAGCCGCGCCACGAGTTGCATGAACAGCGCCGTCGTCCCGCGCGAGCCGGTGGAGCCGGCGATGATCACCGGATGGTCGGGCGGGGTCTGGTGCCAGCGGGCGGCCAGAAGCTCCACCGCGCGGCGCTGGCTCGGATCGCCGGCTTCGGGGGTGAATTGCCCGGCGATGATGCCGAGAAAGCTTTGCGTCCGCGCCCAATGGGCCGAATGGCCGGAGACATCGAGGGCGGCGAGGTCTTCCGGCGCCACGCCCTCGCCCTGCATTTCCTCCATCAGCCGGGCGAGGCTGTCGGCCAGATCGTAGACGGCGGCACGGGGCGCAAGCCTCGGCTGGGCTTTCAGCAGTCCGGTGACAAGCTGCGCCAGCTCCAGCCGCCGCCGCAGGGGGGGGACCTGGGGCGGCAGGCCGAGGCTCGGGTCGCTTGCGATGTCGGTAACGAGGCGGATCTGCGGCAGCAGCATCGGGCCGCGCGCGACAAACCGCTCCTCCACCCGCCGCCGCATCCGCGCGGTGTTGAGGTAAAGCTGCACCCGCGCCATCGCCTCCGGCGGCTTGTCCGCCATCCGCTCGCAGAGGCCCGCGACGAGGTGTTCGGGGAAGTCGATGCCGGGGGGGAGGGTGAAGACCTGCGGTTCAGCCATGGAGCAGCGCCTCGGCAAGCGGGATGCTTTCAGGCTGGCCCACATCGCACCAGCCGCCGGCGTGGAGAGTGCCGAAGAGCCGGCCCCCGGCGATAAGGCGATCCCAGAGACGGTTGACGGAGAAGGCGCTTTCCGGAAAATCCGCCAGCCCCTCGGTCCGCAGGATCTGCGCGCCGAGATAGACCTCCCCCGGCGCACCTGCGGCACGGGTCAGGCGGCCTTCGCGGTCGCGCAGAAAATCGCCGGACCCCTTGTGGCCGGTGGCTTTCGCCGCGGGCAGGAGCAGGAGGAGCGCGTCCATCCGCTCCCCGTCCCAGGCGGCCATCAGCTCGGTCAGGGGGTTGGCGCCGGTCCAGACCGCATCGGTGTTCAGCGTCAGCACCGGCGAGCCGCCCAGAAGGGGGGCGGCCTGCCGCAGGCCTCCGCCGGTTTCGAGGATGATCTCGCGTTCCCAGCTGAAGGTGATAGGATCGGGGCGACCCGCGAGGTGATCGACGATCTGCTGGCCCCGGTAATGGAGGTTGGCGACCACCCGATCCACCCCCGCCTCCGCCGCGATGTCGAGCGCGTGGTCGAGAAGCGGCCGGCCCGCGACCGGAACCAGCGGCTTCGGCCGGTCGGCGGTCAGCGCGCCCATGCGGGTGCCGAAGCCCGCCGCGAAGAGCATCAGCGGAAATGGCCGCATTTTTCCCGGATCCTTGCAAGATGGGCTTCGGTGGGTTCCGGCAGGAGCCTGTCGCAGAGCCGGGCCAGCGGCGCCAGCTCCGGCACCGCAAGGTTGCGCTGCAACTGTTCCCAGACGCGGGGAAGGAGCGCCAGATAGCCGGGCTTTCCGGCGACAAGGCAAAGCCGCGCGAAGACCCCGAGGATCCGCAGCGCCCTTTGGGCGCCAAGAACCGCATAGCTGACGACGAAATCCGCCGCCGCCTGCCCGGCGTTCCCGGCAAGGCGCCGGATCATCGCCGTCTCTGTTTCCCGTGAAACATCGCGCCGCGCATCCTGGAGAAGGGAGACCAGATCATAGCCGGGCTGGCCCATCTGGGCGAGCTGGAAATCCAGCAGCCCGACCCGCGCCAGCCCCTGCCGCGCGGGAAGCCACAGCAGGTTTTCGGCGTGATAATCGCGCAGGATCAGCACACGCGGCCCATCGGCATGGCGGGTCAGGGCCTCGGTGAGCAGGGTCTCGAAGGCGCCGGTCGGAACCTTTTCCCCCGTGATCGCAAAGCGATACCAGTCGAGCGCGAAGGCGGCGGCCTTTGCCCAGTCGGCGGCAGAAAGATCAGGCAGGCCGGCGGGGGCGACGTGGTGATGCAGATGGGTCAGAACATCGGTGGCGCTGGCGTAAAGCTCCGTCTCTTTGGGCGGGCTTCGCTCCAGAAGCCGGGCGAAGATCCCGTCGCCGAGGTCTTCCAGCAGGAGAAAGCCATTGGTCAGATCCTCGGCCAGAATCCGCGGGGCGGACAGGCCGAGCCCCAGAAGATGCCGCGCGATGGCGATGAAACTGGCCGGATCGTCACCCTTGCCGGGCGGTGCATCCATCAGGACGGCGGTTTCCGTGCCAAGGGTCAGCCGGTCATAGCTGCGGTCGGAGGCATCGCCCGCCAGAAAGCGGCGCTCTGCCGCGCCCCAGCCGCTCTGCGCCAGAAAATCCCGCGAAAGGCTTTGGCGGTCAGGCATCCTGTGCGCCCCATTCCGCCCGCAGGTCGGCTTTCAGGCCTGCCCGCCCCGAGGTGCAGATCCTCAGACGCCGCCCCTCCCCCTCTTGCGAGAGGGTCAGCCGCAGCGCATCGGGCGGGGCGAGTTTGCCGAGCCGGTCCGGCCATTCGACGAGGGTGAGCGCGGTCGAAAAGGCCGCCTCCAGACCCAGTTCCGCCACTTCGTCGGGATGGCTCAGCCGGTAAAGATCGCTGTGCCAGATCTCCAGCTCCCCCGCTTCGTAGGTCTGGACGAGCGTAAAGCTCGGCGACGGCACGTCTTCTATCCGACCGAGCCGGGCGCGGATCAAGGCGCGGGCGAGATGGCTTTTGCCCGCCCCGATCGGCCCTTCGAGCAAAAGGCAGTCGCCGGCACCGAGCCGGGGCGCGAGCCAGCCGCCAAGGCGGGTGGTCGCCTCCTCATCGGGCAGGAACAGGGTGAGGCAATCATGCGGTGCTGGCATTGGACGATTCTAACGGCCCGGCCAGCCGCCGCAAGGCAGTCTTCGCCATGCTGCGGATTGGCTCCGGTCAAAGCGGGAGAAACTGCCGCCATCATGGTAATCGACATGGTAATCGAGGCGAAACCTGCGGCCCGGCGGGAATGGCACGAACATCTCGGCAGGCTTCGCCATCCGTAGCCATTCAGATGGAGATGCTCGTTCGAACATGCGTTCAGAATTTCAGGCTTCTCTTTCGCTCCATCGCCTTGGCGGAAGAGGAGGTTCGGTTCGGCCAGAGGACCTTGCGGACAGATGGCTTCGCCCCCTTGTCTGCGAGCCATCGCCCGGACCGCCCACTGGCCGGATCGCCTCCCTCAGGCCCGACGCATTGCCTTTGCCACCTTGGGGGCAACGACCTCAACGGTCTCCGCCACGCAGAAGCTTGCCAGCGTCGCCCCCCCGGCCAGAGGCGCGAAGCGACACAGGAGCCGCCGCCCGTCCAGAAGTCTCGTTTCCCCGGTCCAGCCGACCCGATCCCCGACGGTGGCAACGTAATCTTCCACCTCCGTCCAGAGCGCCCCCGGCGCGGAGTTCTTGCGCCAATGGCCGGAGAGGCTCTGCACCGTGCTTTCGGCAAGTGATGCCGCCGGATCATGGCCCCAGAGCGTCGCATAGGCGGCGTTTGACATCACGAGCTGCCCGGATTGCGAGAACACCGTCACACCCTCGTCCATCTGGTCGATGACCGACTGCCCCAGCTCCAGATCTGCCCGATAGCGCCGTGTCCTCAGGGTTTCGGAGGAGATATCCTCCAGCATCAGGGCGATGGCGCCGTTCGGATGCGGCCTGCCGACGACGCGGAAGGTCTGGCCGTCCGAGAGATTCCACACCTCCTCGTAAAGCCCGGAGGCCGCGGCCTTCTCCATATCCACAAGCTGCTGGCGCCAGTGCCGGTAATCCTTCGGCTCGGGGATCATGTTGCGGTCGCGGAGCGCATCGAGCACCGACAGAAGCGAGGGGCGGAGCGAGAGGAAATCCGGCGGCAGCCCGGTCAGATCTACCAGAGCCGGGTTGAAAAGCTGCAACTGGCGGTGCCTGTCGAAGATCGCCAGTCCGATGGGAAGCTGGGCAAAGGTCTTCGTCAGCGTCTGCATGAAGTCCCGCAACGCCCCTTCGGCATGGACGACGGCATCGGCAGGGGTGGCATAAAGCATCTGCCCCCCTCCCGCCGGCTGGGAGGTCAGCTCGAACCACAGGGTCCCCTTCTCCGGCACCAGAAGGCTTGCGCGCTGGCCGGCCCCGACCTGCACCGTCGTCTTGCGCTCGAAAAGCCGTGGCAGCGGCCAGGTGATCTCCTGCCCGGCGGGAAGGCCGGCCAGCGCGAGGTCGAGGTAGGGCATATTGGCCCAGACCACCTCTCCCCCTGCTGTTTCCTGCCAGACCAGAACCGGAGCCTGTCCGACAATGCCGCGCAGCAGGTCCAGCTCTTCCGTCATGGCGCGATGGATGAGAGGATCGCCGATAAAAGCCCGCCCTTCTTTCGCAGCATCCGCAAGGCAGATGCGAAGCAGGCCGCCGCGGCCTTCGGCCTGAAGCATCATCGCCGTGCCATGCACGGGGTTTGAGATGCGCGTGACCCGCCCCTCGGCCGCCACCTGCGACGCAAGATCCTCCAGATCAGGGAAATGCGTTGCAAGGCAGGCCAGCATCCGCGCCCAATCGCCACCCCGCACGCTGGATCCGGCCAGCAGCGCCCGCGCAGTGGGTGAACAGTCGATCAATGCCTCCCCATCAAAAAGGAAGACGGCACCCAGACCGGAATCATCGAAGAGGGATCGGGCTTTCGCCCTGCCCGGCGCGGTGAGCAATTCCAGCGTCAAGAGCCCCCCGGTTGCCGCAAGACATGCCGTTGCCACCAGCCCGAAGGCCAGCGCCCAATGCATGGCGATCCCGTCCCATAGGATGCCAGCCATCCTGCGCCCCCGCCTTTGAAACCCGAAAATCAACCTAGGGGTGATTTGGTTAAGGGGGGATTAACGCTGGAGGCACAGCGACACTCCGCTTGCGGGCCTTTCCTCTTATTGCCTGAAAGGCGGATTCCCGTTCTAGTGTATGAATGGTTCCGTGGCCGGCTTCGTGCCGGGCGCCTTGTGCCGAAGATGGATTGGCAAGCCGGAGTGCCAACCCGAAGCAGACCGCAGCGACATTGGGGGGGAGACGATGCCGACGGAAACGAGCCAGCACAGTACGAGGATCGAAGCTGCCCTCAGCGGCGGGCAGGCGGCGCGTTCGGCGCTTGCCGCCTCCTGGGCGCGTTCGGCGCGGCTTCACGGGCTTTCCCCGTCGCAACGCCCCAAGGCCGCGCGCATGACCGAACGGGAACTTTCGGTGGCCCGCGACCAGATGGGCGCGCTCCTCAGTGCGGCTTCCTCCCATCTTGATCGCCTGTTCCAGGTGGTCGGTGGCCTTGGTGCCTGCGTCGTGCTGGCTGACGCGCAGGGGGTAGCGGTGGACCGGCGCGGCAACAGCGGCGAGGATCGGGAGTTCGAGGAATCCGGTCTCTGGATCGGCACAGGCTGGTCGGAGGCGGATGCCGGGACCAACGGGATCGGCACCTGTCTGGTGGAGGGGCGGGCCGTCACCATCCACCGCGACCAGCATTTTCTGGCGCGCAACATCGGGCTGAGCTGTTCCTCCGCCCCGGTGCATGATCCGTTCGGGGTGCTGACTGCGGTGATCGACGTGTCCACCGCGCGCGCTGATCTGCCGGATGGCATCGCCACGCTGATCGCCCATACCGTGACGGAGGCGGCCCGCAAGGTGGAGGCGGATCTCTTCCATGCCCAGTTCCGCAAGGCGCGGATGGTGCTGGTGCCGGGTCTGGACAGGGGCCTCGCGGCGCTTCTGGCTGTCGATGCCGATGATCTGGTCGTGGGCGCGACGCGCGCGGCGCGGCAGCATCTGAACCTTTCCGGCGATCTGGCGGCGGCGCCACGGCCGTTGTCCGACCTTCTGGATCTCGAAAGCCACGACCGCCCCGAGGATGGGGAGCGCGCCGTGATCGCCCGCGCTCTGGCCAGAGCCGGGGGCAATGTGACGGCGGCGGCACGGGCGCTCGGCGTCTCCCGCGCAACCTTGCATCGCAAACTGGGGCGTTCCGAGTAAGGATCTTGCGCCGGACTGTCGCAGATTTGCGACGTTGCTGCGTTGCAGCCCTGACCGACCCCCGTGACCGACTCGGTCTCAGCCTCCAGTCTCTTGGGCAGGGCCGCCAGGGAGGGCGGTCGTTCAGGAGGAGAAGATCATGACCAAGATGGAATCGCTGGCCATGCAGGCCGCGCCCTTCAAGAAGCGCTATGAGAACTTCATCGGCGGCGAATGGGTCGCCCCGAAATCCGGCCGCTACATGGAAAACATCTCGCCCGTCACCGGCGCGGTGGTGTGCGAAGTGGCACGCTCGGATGCGGCCGACATCGAGCGCGCGCTCGACGCCGCCCATGCCGCCCGCAAGAAATGGGGGGAAACCTCGACCACGGAGCGGTCGAACATCCTGCTGAAGATCGCCGACCGGATCGAGCAGAACCTCGAAGCCATCGCCATCGCCGAAACCTGGGACAACGGCAAGCCGCTGCGCGAGACGCTGGCCGCCGACATTCCGCTGACCATCGACCACTTCCGCTATTTCGCCGGGGCGATCCGGGCGCAGGAAGGCTCGATCGGCCAGATCGACAATGACACCGTGGCCTATCACTTCCACGAGCCGCTAGGCGTCGTCGGCCAGATCATCCCGTGGAACTTCCCGATCCTGATGGCGGCGTGGAAACTCGCTCCGGCGCTGGCGGCCGGCAACTGCGTGGTGCTGAAGCCTGCGGAACAGACCCCGGCCTCGATCCTCTACCTGATGCAGTTCATCGAAGACCTGCTGCCGCCGGGCGTGCTGAACATCGTCAACGGCATCGGCGAAGAAGCGGGTGCGGCGCTGTCGTCGTCGAAGCGCATCGCCAAGATTGCGTTCACCGGCTCTACCCCGGTCGGCAAGATGATCATGAAGGCCGCCGCCGACAACCTGACCAACATCACGCTGGAACTGGGCGGCAAGTCGCCGAACGTGTTCTTCGCCGACGTGATGAACGAGGATGACGCCTTCCTCGACAAGGCGCTCGAAGGCTTTGCGATGTTCGCGCTGAACCAGGGCGAGGTCTGCACCTGCCCGTCGCGCGCACTGGTTCAGGAATCGATCTACGACCGGTTCATGGAAAAGGCCGTCAAGCGGGTTGAAGCCATCGTCGCCGGCGATCCGCGCGTCGGCGCCACGATGATCGGCGCGCAGGCCAGCCAGGAGCAGTACGACAAGATCAGCTCCTATCTGGAGATCGGCCGCAAGGAAGGCGCCAAGGTGCTGACCGGCGGGGCCGTCAACCACTTCGGCGGCGATCTGGCCAAGGGCTTCTACATCCAGCCGACGATCTTTGAAGGCAACAACAAGATGCGGGTCTTCCAGGAGGAGATCTTCGGGCCGGTGGTTTCGGTGACGACCTTCAAGACGCTGGACGAGGCGCTGGAGATCGCCAACGATACCGTGTTCGGTCTGGGGGCGGGCGTCTGGAGCCGCGACACCAACACCGCCTATCGCGCCGGTCGCGGGATCGAGGCGGGCCGGGTCTGGACCAACTGCTACCATGCCTATCCGGCGGGGGCGGCCTTTGGCGGCTACAAACAGTCCGGCATCGGGCGCGAGACCCACAAGATGATGCTCGACCACTATCAGGAGACGAAGAACCTGCTGGTCAGCTATTCGCCGAACAAGCTCGGCTTCTTCTGAGGGCGGGTGTGTGACCCGGCGGGTCCGGGGGTTCACCCCCCCGGACCCTCTGCGGGATGCTTTTGCATGGTGGAAGGAACAGGGTTTCTGTTCCGGGCCGGGCGGTTTCGCCCGGCTTTCTCATATGATCCGGGCGTTTTCGCCGAGGCGCTGGCCGCTGGTGGAAGCGATGGCGGAGAGGGGCCAGATCACTTCGACGATGGCACCGCTGCGGTCCGGGCGCTCGTCCGGTGTCAGGAAGGGATCGGCGGCATTGGCAAAGGACAGCTCCGCCCCGGTGCGCTCAAGCAGGGTCTTGGCGATGAACAGCCCGAGACCCATGCCCTCGTAGCCCGGCCGCGCGGCATCGCGGCGCGAGCGCACGAAGGGATCGCCGATCCGGCCGATCACCTGCGGCGGATAGCCGTCGCCGTCGTCGATGATGCGGACGGTGACGCTGCCTGTGGTCCATTCGGCGTCGATCCAGACACGGGAATGGGCGAAATCCACGGCATTCTGCACGAGGTTGCGGAGGCCGTGGATCACCTCCGGGGAACGCAGGATGGTTGGTTCGCGCTCCTCCTCGGTCGCGGGATCAAGGGTGAAGATGATCTCCTTGCCGCGGGCCAGATGCGGTTCCGCCGCTTCGCGCAGGACGGCGCCGAGCGGAGCCTGCTTCATTTGCAGATCGTCTTTGCCGGCCTTGCCCATGGATCGCAGGATGTCGCGGCATCTGTCGGCCTGATCGCGGATCAGCCTTGCATCGTCCTGCAGGTCGGGTTTGTCCTCCAGCTCGTCGATCATCTCGGCGCTGACCAGTTTGATCGTGGCCAGTGGCGTGCCGAGCTCATGTGCGGCGGCGGCCACCACGCCGCCGAGGTCGGTCAGCTTCTGTTCGCGGGCAAGGG
This sequence comes from Paracoccaceae bacterium, assembly GCA_027492585.1. Taxonomy (GTDB): domain Bacteria; phylum Pseudomonadota; class Alphaproteobacteria; order Rhodobacterales; family Rhodobacteraceae; genus JAPUEK01. Next base: position 20,720 of record JAPUEK010000089.1, read on the forward strand.
CCATCTGCGTCGCCAGGAGGGCATCGGACATGGAATGCATCTCCGTCGCCACGCGGCGCGAATAGAGACCGAGAAAGGCGATCCCGATGACGAGGGCGAGCCAGAAGCCGAACTCGAACAGCGCCGGAACCCGGAGGGCCGTGCCGTCGTCAAGATGGAGCGGGATGTTGACGCGCGCGATCAGCGTCACCATGACCACGGCCAGAGAGCCGATGATCAGCGTCGCCCGCAGATGGAGCGCGGAGGCGGAGACGGAGACGGGCGCGAGGATCAGCAGCACGAAGGGGTTGGAGAGGCCGCCGCTCAGGAACAGCAGGAAGCAGAGCTGGGCGAGGTCGAAGATCAGCGTCAGCAGCGCCTCGGTTTCGGTGAGGCGCTTGTTGGGCGGGAAGATGTAGATCGAGACGAGGTTGGCGATGATCGCGGAGCCGACGGCCAGATAGCAAAGCCCCAGCGGCAGGGCAAAACCATACCAGCGATCCGCCACGGTGATCGCAACGAGCTGCCCGGTGACGGCCATCCACCGCAGCAAGAGCAGGGTCCGCAGCCGCAGCCAGTCGCTGCGCTCCGGGCGGAGATAGGGGCTGTGGCTTTCTGTCACCATCGGGTCGCGGGGCCTTGCGGTCGGGAGCGGATTGTTAAGGGTGCTGCGAAGTGCGATCAATGTGCAAGGGCAGTTCGGAGGGATGATGATGAGGATATACGCGGCACTGGCGGCGGCGGCTGTTGCGGGCCTGATCGGCGGCTCGGCGCTTTATGTCTATCTGCGCCAGAGCAACGATACCTTCGCGGATTGCCGGGCGGGCGCCGTGGGCGGGGGCGATATCGGCGGGGCCTTTACGCTGGTCGATTCCACCGGAAAACCCGTGACCGACAAGGATGTGATTACCAAACCCTCCCTTGTCTATTTCGGCTATACATTCTGCCCGGATGTTTGCCCTCTCGATAATATGAGAAATGCCGAAGCGGTTGATATTCTCGAAGAAAAGGGGCTGGATGTGCAGCCCGTCTTTATCACCATCGACCCGGATCGGGATACGCCCCAGGTTGTGGGGGAATTTGCCGCCAATCTTCATCCGAAGATGATTGGCCTGACGGGAAGCCCGGATCAGATCAAGGCGGCGTCTCTGGTTTACAAGACCTATTACAAGAAGCAGGAGGATGGCGGAGAGTTTTACCTCATGGACCATTCGACCTTTACCTATCTGGTTCTGCCGAAAGCCGGGTTTGTCGATTTCTTCCGGCGGGATGAAACCTCGGAGGCAATGGCGGGCCGGGTCGCCTGTTTCCTTGAGAAAGGCGCAGGTTGAGCGGGTTTGACCCCGGCTCAGATGCATCCTAGACTCGCCAAATTGCGAGGGGAGAACCGACATGGTTGACGACATTGGCGCGGAACTGGGGCCGGACCGGACGCTGCTTCTGGTGGACGACGATGAGGCCTTCGTCAAGCGTCTGGCCAAGGCCATGGAAAAGCGCGGCTTTCAGCCGGAAACGGCGGCAAGCGTCGCCGCTGGCCGTGCCATTGCCACGGCACGGCCCCCCGCCTATGCCGTGGTCGATCTGCGGCTGGAGGATGGTAACGGGCTCGATGTGGTGGAGGCGCTGCGCGATCGGCGGCCAGATTGCAGGATCGTGGTGCTGACCGGATATGGCGCCATAGCAACCGCCGTAGCGGCCGTGAAGATCGGCGCCACGGATTATCTTTCCAAGCCCGCCGATGCCAACGAGGTCACGCAGGCCCTGCTTTCCAGAGGCGAGGTTTTGCCGGAACCGCCGGAAAACCCCATGTCCGCCGACCGGGTGCGTTGGGAACATATCCAGCGTGTCTATGAAATGTGCGACCGCAATGTTTCTGAAACCGCGCGTCGGCTTTCCATGCATCGGCGTACGCTTCAGCGTATTCTTGCAAAACGAAGCCCCAAATAAATCCTATTCTTGAGTTTCGGTTTTTGCCCGCCTAAAAGGGGGCGACGAAACCTTAATGGATATAGCTTTCCCATGGATCTCAATTCTCTGTCGCTCAAGGAACTCAAGGATCTTCAGGCGCAGGTTACCAAGGCAATAGCATCTTACGAAGACCGCAAGAAGCGTGAGGCGCTGGCTGAACTGGAAGAGAAAGCCCGCGAGATGGGCTTCTCGCTGGCGGAATTGACCGGGGTCGCGCCGGTTGGTCGCAAGCGTGCGCCGGCCGCTGCCAAATATGCCAATCCTGCCAACCAATCCGATACCTGGTCGGGCCGTGGCCGCAAGCCGCGCTGGTTCGAAGCAGCCCTCGCCGCCGGGAAGTCGCCGGAAGACCTGCTGGCCTAACCGCAGGCGGCAAGAAGCTCTTCGTGCCGGCGCACATAGTCGGCACGAACGTCAGCGGGGGGGCGGAGGCGGATTTCCAGCCCCTCCAGCAATGCCGGAGCGGGGCGGCCGAAAAGCTTGTCGGCCTCACCTTCGGAAAAACCGGCAATCTGCACGGCTTCCAGCCAGGCGGAGATCTTGTCGGCGGCCTTGATCGCTTTCTTCACGGCCACCGGCAGCATTGCAGGCAGGCCGAAGCGCAGATGCACGGCCGCCGAAAGCCGCTGATCCAGCTCGCCATAGCTCGGTCCCACGGCGGATTTCACCGGGCTGATCATGTCACCGATCACATATTCCGGGGCGTCATGCAGCAACGCCGCAAGCCGCCATTTCGGTGGGGCGGGCTCCTGTCGGGCGAAGATCACCTCCACAAGCAGCGAGTGTTCGGCAACCGAATAGGCGAAATCGCCGCGGGTCTGGCCGTTCCAGCGGGCAACGAAGGCGAGGCCATGGGCGATGTCCTCGATCTCTATATCCATCGGTGTCGGGTCGAGCAGGTCAAGCCTGCGCCCCGACAGCATCCTCTGCCATGCCCTTGGTTGTGCCTTTGCCATCTCGCCCCCCGTTTCGACAGGATGGCGGAGCGGCCTGTCAGGCTCAAGCGGCTTTTAGAGCCGCAGATGCCATTCGTCGCGGAACCGCCCGAGGCCATGGGCAAAGATCTTCCGCCTTTTGCCGTGGCGGATCAGATCGCGCACCAGCAGGTCCAGCGCGATCAGGCGGGGTTCCGGCGGCGGGGGCAAGGTATCCGCCATCTCCGGCAGGAAATCGCGGAAGAAGGCCGCGTAGCTGTCCCGGAAGCGGGTGTCATAGGCCTCCTGCCTATCGGCCCAGGGCTTCTTGTTGCCGAGGAAGTGCCGGAACCGCACCGGAAAGGCGCGGGGGACGAAGGGCATCGACTGGTTCCATTGCCAGTTCCAGGCCGGTGACAGTTCTGCGAACCGGCCGCGCAGGGCCACGTTCAGCATCGACTGGTCATGCAGGTGCATGGCCTCCGGCGTCTCGCGGGCGACGGCGAGGCAGCGATCATAGAGCCCCGTCCGCTGCCAGGCCGCACAGTCGATCAGCAGCACGCCGCCGTTGAGGTAAGGCGCTGCCGGCCAGCCGAGCGCCCTGTATTCCTGGGCGTGGAAGCCCGGTTCCAGAAATTGCAGCGTGTCACGGCTGGCGGCAACGGCGTGATCCCCCATCGGCAGCCGCAGAAGGCGGTCGATATCGCCGCCCTCCATGAAAACATCGGCGTCGAGGCAGAGCATCCGCCGGTATTGCCCGGCGAGCAGGGCCGGAAAGGCCAGCTTCAGATAGGTTGCGCGCGGCAGGCGCTTCAGGGGCAGATCATCGGGCATCATCCCTGCCGGGGCCTGAACGAAGCGCAAACCCTCCCGCAAGGCCCAATCCGGCGGGTCGAGGGCCTCTTCGCTGCCGATCAGGATATCGAACTGCCGCTTGGGGCAATGGACGAGAAGTTGCCGTGCAAGATGCAGCACATAGGGCAGGTAGCGGGAATCGCAGGACAGGAGAATCGCGCAGTCGAATCCCATGGCACCGCTTCTCCGATACTCCCGTCCGCCAGCCCTGCGCGGCGAGCGATTGTCCATATCGCCTGCAAATGCTATCTGCCAGCAAAATCAGGATCAAGGAGCACGGCACATGCCGAAGGATTATGTCGTCAAGGATATCGGGCTGGCGGAATTCGGCCGCAAGGAACTGACCATCGCGGAAACCGAAATGCCGGGCCTGATGGCCTGCCGCGAGGAATTCGGCGCGTCCAAACCGCTGAAGGGCGCGCGGATTGTCGGCAGCCTGCACATGACGATCCAGACCGCCGCGCTGATCGAGACTTTGGTTGCGCTGGGTGCCGATGTGCGCTGGGCCTCCTGCAACATCTTCTCGACGCAGGATCACGCCGCCGCCGCGATCGCCGCCGCCGGGATCCCGGTCTTTGCCGTCAAAGGCCAGACCCTGACCGAGCATTGGGACTACCTCGACCGTTCGTTCATGTTCCCCGAGGGCGCGAACATGATCCTCGACGATGGCGGCGATGCGACGCTCTATGTGCTTCTAGGCGCGCGGATGGAGGCCGGCGAGGATGTGCTGGCGGTGCCTCAGTCCGAGGAAGAAGAAGTCATCAAGCTTCAGATCCAGAAACGGATCAAAGCCTCGCCGGGCTGGTTTGCCAAGACCAAAGCCGCCATCAAGGGCGTGTCGGAGGAGACGACCACCGGGGTTCACCGGCTTTATGATCTGCACAAGAAGGGCCAGCTTCCCTTCCCGGCGATCAACGTCAACGACTCGGTCACCAAATCGAAGTTCGACAACAAGTACGGCTGCAAGGAATCGCTGGTCGATGGCATCCGCCGCGCAACGGATACCATGATGGCAGGCAAGGTCGCCGTGGTCTGTGGCTATGGCGATGTGGGCAAGGGCTCTGCCGCGTCGCTTCGCGGCGCGGGTGCGCGGGTCAAGGTCACCGAGGTCGATCCGATCTGCGCCCTGCAAGCCGCGATGGACGGCTACGAGGTGACGCTGCTGGAGGATGAGGTGGCAACCGCCGACATCTTCATCACCACCACCGGCAACCGCGACGTGATCCGGCTTGAGCATATCCGCGAGATGAAGGATATGGCCATCGTCGGCAACATCGGCCACTTCGACAACGAGATCCAGGTGGCCGCCCTGCGGAACCACAAATGGACCAACATCAAGGAACAGGTGGATATGATCGAGATGCCCTCGGGCAGCCGGATCATCCTTCTGTCCGAAGGCCGTCTTCTGAACCTCGGCAATGCCACCGGCCACCCGTCCTTCGTGATGTCGGCCTCCTTCACCAATCAGGTGCTGGCGCAGATCGAGCTCTGGACCAAGGGTGCGGAATACGCACCAGGGGTCTATATCCTGCCGAAAGCGCTGGATGAGAAAGTGGCGCGTCTGCATCTCAAGAAGATCGGCGTGAAACTCACGGAGCTTCGCAAGGAGCAGGCCGACTACATCGGCGTGAAAGTCGAAGGCCCCTTCAAGGCCGAGCATTACCGCTACTGATCCGGCGGATCTTCCCCTCAAAGCCCGGCCATCGCGCCGGGCTTTGGCTTTAGGGGGAAGCGCGGGTGACAATTCCCTTTGTGCTGGTGGCGCCATGGCCTAAACTCGGACGGCACCACTGCCGGCCAGACCGGTCATTTAACGATGGGGACAGTAAGATGGGCAAAAGAGACGATCTGATCGCGCAATATGCCGAGGATCTGAAGACGAAGTGCAAGGTCACGCCGGACATGGCGCTGCTGACCAAGGTGACGATTGGTTGCGGTCCCGCGATTTATGACAATGACGCCCAGACCGTCGCCGCGAGCCAGGCTTCGGAGCTTGAAACGATCAAGAAAAACTTCCTGATCAAGAAGCTCGGCCTCGCCGATGGTCCGAAACTGGATGAAGGCATCGCCGCCGCCATCGACACCTACGGCAAGTCGGAGCGCAACAAGTATCGCGCCGTCTTCTACTATCTGCTGGTGAAGCATTTCGGCAAGGAAGCCGTCTACGGCTGACGCCAAAGGCAAAAACCGATATGGCGGACATTGCCATTTCCTGAAAGCCGCGCAATGCTGCGCGGCTTTCAGTGCATAAGGCCTTCCCATGTCCGAACAGACCTCCACGGTTCACACGCCAGATTCCACAGTTGTTCCGGTCATTCTGGCCGTCTCGCTCGGTCATCTCCTGAATGACCTGATGCAGTCGCTGATCCCGGCGGCCTATCCGCTCCTCAAGGACAATCTTGCGCTCAGTTTCGCCCAGATCGGGTTGATCACGCTGGTTTTTCAGGGGACGGCCTCGATCCTGCAGCCGCTGGTCGGCATCTACACCGATCGCCGGCCGCTGCCCTATGCGCTGGCGGCGGGGATGGCCTCGACCGGCGCGGGTCTGGTGATGCTTGCCCATGCGATGACCTTCGGCATGGTGCTTTTGTCGGTGGCGCTGATCGGGCTCGGCTCGGCGATCTTCCATCCGGAGGCCTCGCGGATCGCGCGGCTGGCGGCGGGGATGCGGCCCGGCTTCGCGCAGTCGCTGTTTCAGGTCGGCGGCAATGCCGGCTCCGCGCTCGGCCCGCTGGCCGCGGCTTTCGTGGTGATGGAGCGGGGGCAGGTTTCCATCGAGTGGTTCGCCGGGGTGGCGATGATCGGCATGGTGCTGCTCTGGGGTGTCGGGCGCTGGTATACGGCGGTGGGTGCGGCCCGTGCCTTGGCGCGGCGCAGCCGCGCGCGGTCCGCCGTGCCGCTGCCGCAGGCGGCGGTGCGAATGGGAATGTTCCTGCTGATCGTTCTGATGATCTCCAAATTCGTCTATTCGGTCTCTTTCTCCAGCTACTACACCTTCTACCTGATCGAGGAGTTCGGCCTGACAGTCGGCGAATCGCAGGTCTGCCTGTTCATCTTCCTTGCGGCGGTCGCGGCCGGCACGATCATCGGCGGGCCGGTGGGCGACCGGATCGGGCGCCGCCGGGTGATCCTGTGGTCGATCCTAGGCATTCTGCCTTTGACCCTGGCCCTGCCCTGGCTGCCGCTGATCCCCAATGTCTTCTGTGCCGCCCTTGCAGGGCTGATCCTCGCCTCCGCCTTCCCGGCGATGGTGGTCTATGCACAGGATCTGATGCCGCAGAACACCGGGATGGTGGCCGGCCTGCTCTTTGGCCTTGCCTTCGGGATTGCCGCGATCGGGGCGGCGGGTCTTGGGGTTCTGGCCGATGCCTGGGGGATCGTCGCGGTCTACAAGATCTGCGCCTTCCTGCCGCTTCTGGGCCTCGCGGGTTTCCTGCTGCCGGAACCGAAGGGGTAATCGCTCCCATTCGTCTCAAATACCCGGCGCTTCGCTTTTGCGAAACGCGCCCGGAAAAGGTAGGAAGATCAGGCAGGGCAGGAAGCCCGGAACCTTTCATACACGTGCGGTGCTTAGGGGAGCACGTGGGGTGGATGGAGGGTTCCGTAGGGGTGCGGAGCCCTCCATTTCTTTTGGGCTAAAGCCCCATGCCGCAGATGATTTCCCATTCCTCCGGCGTCACCGGCTGCACCGACAGGCGGGAGTTGTTCACCAGCACCATCTTCTCCAGCCCCGGCTGCACCTTGCAGTCCTCAAGCGTCACCGGCCGCGCAAAGGGGCGCACCGCGCGGATATGCACGCAATCCCAGCGCGGGTCATCGGTCGTGCTGTCCGGTGCGGATTCGGCGCAGACCTCGACAATGCCCACGATCGCCTTGCCGATGTTGGAATGGTAGTAAAAGCCGAGATCCCCGATTTTCATCGCCCGCATGTTGTTGCGCGCCTGATAGTTGCGGACGCCGTGCCACTCTTCGCCGGCAGCCCCCTTGGCAACCTGCTGGTCCCAGCTCCAGGTGTCCGGCTCGGATTTGAAAAGCCAGTGGTTCATCCCACCACCTTCTTCCATTCGCTGATCGTCACGCTCTCGAACAGCCCGGCCTTGGCATAGGGGTCCGCTGCCGCCCAGTCGCGCGCGGCTTGCAGGGTCTCGACGTTCAGCACCACGAGGCTGCCGGTCATGCCGCCATCCTCGCCCAGAAACGGTCCGGCCATCTCCACCACGCCGGAGCTTTCGATATGGGCCAGATGGGCCGCCCGGTTGTCGAGCCGGGTTTGCAGGGCGCCGGGTTTGTCCCGGCAGATCAGGGCGACGCGCATGGTTTACTCCTGTTTCAGGGGGCGGGAGAGCAGGGCGGTAATCGCCTGCGAAAGGCTGACATTCCGGGCGATCAGGGCCGCGGTCATCGTGGTGATCGGCATGTCGATACCGCGCTTTTGGGCCAGATCAGAGACTGCTTTTGCCGTCGCAGCCCCCTCGACCGTCACGCTTGGGTCGAAGCCCTGACCAGAGCCGAGCGCCTGCCCGAAGCGGAAGTTCCGCGATTGCGGCGAGGTACAGGTCAGCACCAGATCGCCGAAGCCGGAGAGACCGGAAAGCGTCTCGGCCCTCGCCCCAAGCGCCTCCGCCAGACGGACCATCTCCGCATAACCGCGCGTCATCAGCGCCGCACGGGCGGAATCGCCAAGACCGGCGCCCATGACGACACCCGCCGCAATGGCGATCACGTTCTTCAACGCCCCGCCCAGCTCTGCCCCGGCGACATCCGCCGTCCGGTAAAGCCGCAGGCTCGGGGTGGAAAGCAGATGTTGCAGCGCCTCCGCCTCCGGCCCCGCGCAGGCGAGGGTCAGCGCCGTCGGCAGGCCACGGGCGATGTCGGCGGCAAAACTCGGTCCGGTCAGCACCGCGACGGGGGAACTGGGGCAAGCCGCAGCGATCACGGCACTCGGACCCTGAAGGGTCGCAAGGTCCACCCCCTTGCAGCAGGCGACCAGTATCCGGCCGTTCAGGGCCTGCCCCGCCCCGGTCAGAAAGCCGCGGATCTGCTGCATCGGCAGAGAGAGGAGAACGGCTTCCGCCCCATCAAGATCTGCGATTTCTGCGGTATTCGTGACTGTTTCGGGCAGGGTGATTCCCGGAAGCCGCGCCTCGTTGTGCCGGCTTGTCTGGCGCAGCGCGGCAGCTTCGGCATCCCGGCTCCAAAGCCGCACGTTACGCCCCTCGCGGGCCAGTGCCACCGCAAGGGCAGTCCCGAAAGCGCCCGCGCCGACGATGCCGATCATGCCTTGGCCCCCTTCTTGCCTGACCCGATCAGGGCTGGTGCGCTTTGGTCCAGCGGCCAGCGGGGCCGGGCGGCGAGGCTGGCATCGTCCCGAGCGCCCAGTCGGAACCGCTCTATCCCCGCCCAGGCGATCATGGCGGCATTGTCGGTGCAAAGCCGCAGCGGGGGGGCAAGGAATTCCGCGCTGTTTTCGGCACAAACAGTCTCTAACATGGCCCGGATCATGCCGTTTGCCGCAACGCCGCCCGCGACGGCAAAGGCCGGGCGGGGAGGCGAAAGCTCCTGATAGATCTGCAAGGCCCGCCGGGTCTTTTCGGCCAGCACAAGGGCGACCGCCCGCTGGAACCCCGCGCAAAGATCGCGGCGATCCTGCACGGTAATGCCCCCCTGCGCCGCGATCAGCGCATCCCGCGCCCGCAGAAGCGCGGTTTTCAGCCCGGAAAAGCTCATGTCGCAGCCGGGCCGGTCCAGAAGCGGGCGCGGAAAGGCGAAACGGCGCGCATCGCCCAGCTTCGCCTCCGCCTCCACCGCTGGGCCGCCCGGTTGGGGCAGGCCCAGAAGTTTTGCTGTCTTGTCAAAGGCTTCACCCGGCGCATCGTCGATGGTGCCACCAAGCCGGCGGAACGCTTCAGGCCCTTCCACGATCAGGAACTGGCAATGCCCGCCGGAGACGAGCAGCATCAGATAGGGGAAGGGCAGCCCATCGGTCAACCGGGGCGTCAGCGCATGGCCGGCAAGGTGATTGACGCCGATCATCGGCAGCCCGGTTGCCGCCGCCAGCCCTTTGGCGAGCATCACCCCGGACAGCACCCCGCCGATCAGCCCCGGCCCCGCCGTCACCGCGATCCCGTCCAGCGCGCGCAGATCCATCCCCGCCTCTGCCAGCGCCGCTTCGACGCAATGATCCAGCCGCTCGGCATGGGCGCGGGCGGCGATCTCCGGCACCACGCCCCCGAAGGCCGCGTGCAGCGCCACCTGACCCTCGACGACCGAGGACAGGATCTCCGGCGCGGCCCCCGGCAACTGGCGCACGATGGCGGCGGCGGTATCGTCGCAGCTCGATTCGATGCCGAGGAAGGTGAGGGCGTCGCGCATCGCTTTCCGTTGCCTGAGGGTCCAACCGGAGGTAACACCAAGCCCATGGCCAGACAATCCCAAGCCCCGATCCTGCTGCTGACCCGGCCCCAGCCGCAGTCGGAGCGTTTCGCGGCGGAGGCGCTTGCCGCCCTTGGCGCGCTGCGGATTGCCCACTCCCCCCTTCTCGCGCCGGAGTTTCTGGCGCCGCCCCTGCCGGAGCGGCCGTTTCGCGCTGTGATCTTGTCCTCCGAGACCGCTGCCCAAGCCGCCCGGCGGATTTCCGCCCCTCTGCCGCGCCTTGCCTATGTGGTCGGGGACCGCACCGCCGCCGCCGCCCAAGCCGCAGGCTTCGAGGCGATCTCGGCGCAAGGGGATGCGGAAGCGCTGATCGCGCTGATCAAGGCTACGGGGGAGGTTGGCCCGCTTCTCCATCTAAAGGGTGAGAAAAGCCGGGGTGCGATCGAAGAAACCCTGATTTCAGCAGGAATAGAGACTGTTTCTGCCGTGATCTACCGTCAGATCACCCAAGCGTTGACCCCGGAGGCGGAGCGGATTCTCGCGGGGTCCGAGCCGGTTTTCCTGTCGCTTTTCTCCCCCGAAACGGCGGCCCAGTTCCTGCGGAGCCTGCCTTGCACGCCAAAAGCCCCGCTCCATATCGCCGCGATGAGCCCGGCCGTGGCGGCAATTCTGCCCCCCGCGCTGCCCAGGGCTTTGCGGATTGCCGCCCATCCCGATGCGGCTTCGATGATCGACGCGCTGCGCGGGCTGATCGACGCAGGTGCTCTGTCTTGAACCTGACAGGGGCATGACATTACCTTGGTGGAACAGCAGCATCGGGAGACCGGCAATGGCAGATACGGACAGCCCGGTGGAAGAGATGGCCGAAGCCGTCGCCCTGAAGGAACCGGTGCGGCAGGCGGAAACACCGCCATCTCCGCCACCACCCGAGATGAAGCCGGCCCCGAAACGCTCCGGCCTGACGGGCGGCATCCTTGGCGGCCTGATCGCGGCGGGTCTTGGATTCGCCCTCGCGCAGGTCGTGCCGGGGGGCTGGCCGATCAAGGATACTTCGGCGCTTGAGGCGCAGCTTGCGACGCAAAGTGCGGAACTCTCCGCTCTGAAGGCGCAGATCGCTTCCCTGCCGGCCCCGGATGCCGGTCTTGCGACCCGTGTTGCCGCGCTTGAGGCGGCCCCTGCCGATCTCTCCTCGCTTGCAGACCGGATTGCCGCGCTCGAAACCCGGCTTTCGGCAATCGAGTCGCTGCCGGCCGATGGCTCCGCTACTTCCGTGGCGACAGCCGAAGCCCTGCGAAGCCTTCAGGCCGAGGTGGAGGCGCTGAAGGCTTCCGGTGGCTCGGGTCAAGGCGCGCAGCTTGCCAGCGAGGCGGAAGCACGGCTGAAGGAGGCGGAGGCGCAGGCCGCCGCGCTGAAAGCTCAGGCGGAGGATCTGGCCAAGGCCGCAACCGCCCGCGCCGCGCTTGGCCGATTGCAGGCTGCGCTTGACAGCGGGGCGCCCTTTGGGGCGGCGCTTGGCGATCTCGGCGCCGTGCCGGAGGTGCTGAAGGCCAGCGCGGAACAGGGTCTGCCGACACTGGCGAGCCTTCAGGCCTCTTTCCCGGAGGCGGCGCGGGCTGCGCTTGATGCGGCGCTTCGCAATGACATGGGCGAAAGCTGGACGGATCGGGTCGGCAGTTTCCTGCGGACCCAGACCGGCGCACGCTCGCTGACCCCGCGGGAGGGGACGGACCCGGATGCCATCCTGTCACGCGCCGAAGCGGCAGTTGCGGGCGGCGATCTGGCGGCGGCGCTGACGGAGATCTCCGCCCTGCCGGAGGTGGCGCAGACGGCTCTGGCCGAATGGCGGGGCCTCGCGGAACAGCGGCTGGCGGGCGCTGCGGCGATTGCGGCTTTGGCCGCCAGCATCGGGCAATAGGGGGCGGCGATGATCTGGTCGATGATCAAGGTTCTGCTGTTCGTCGCGCTGATCGCGGCGATCACCTTCGGCGCCGGTGTGCTGCTGGACACCGGCGGCGGTATCCGCATCGCGGCGGCGGGCTGGGAATTCACGCTCGGCCCGTTGCAGGCGGTGATCGCGGCGCTTCTTCTGGTGCTGGCGGTCTGGCTGCTGATGCGGGTTGTCGGTTTCACCGTGGCGGTGCTGCGGTTCCTCAACGGGGATGAAACGGCGATCTCCCGCTATTTCGACCGCAACCGGGAGCGAAAAGGCTATCAGGCCCTGTCCGAAAGCCTTGTCGCGCTTGCGGCGGGCGAGGGGCGGCTCGCCATGCTGCGCGCCCAGCGGGCGGAGAAGTTCCTCGACAAGCCGGAGCTGACGACGCTGATCGTCGCACAGGCGGCGGAGGCTTCCGGCGACGGCAAGCGCGCGACGGAGGCTTACAAGGCGCTTCTGGCCGATGAGACGACGCGCTTTGTCGGTATCCGCGGGCTGATGAAGCAGAAGCTGGCCGAGGGGGATACGGAAACCGCACTCAAGCTGGCGGAGAAGGCCTTTGCCCTGAAGCCGAAACATGCCGAAACGCAGGATATTCTGCTGAAGCTCCAGTCCGACCAGTCCGATTGGGCCGGGGCGCGGGCGACGCTTGGCGCCAAGCTGAAGACCGGCGCCCTGCCGCGCGATGTCTACCGGCGCCGCGATGCGATCCTCGCCTTGCAGGAGGCGAAGGGGGTTTTCGACGAGAACGCGCCCATCGAGGCACGAGAGGCGGCGATCGAGGCCAACCGCCAGTCGCCGGACCTCATCCCTGCCGCCGCGATGGCGGCGCGCAGCCTTATCGCCAAGGGCGACCGGCGCTCGGCGACGCGGGTGATCCGCAAGGCCTGGGAGGGGCAGGCGCATCCCGACCTCGCCGCCGCCTTCGCCGAGATCGAGCCGGAGGAAAGTCCGCAGGCCCGGTTGAAACGCTTCAAGGTGCTGGTCGCGGCCCATCCGGAGGCGGAGGAGACGCATCTGCTGCTGGCCGAGCTGAACCTCGCCGCCGAGGATTTCCCGGAGGCCCGCCGGGCCTTGGGCGACCTTGCCACCCGTCATCCGACGCAGCGCGCCCTGGCGATCATGGCCGCCATCGAGCGCGGTGAAGGCGCGGAGGAGGCCGTGGTGCGCGCATGGCTTGCCAAGGCGCTGACCGCCCCGCGAGGTCCGCAATGGTGCTGCGACAAATGCCAGGCGATCCATGCCGAGTGGCACCCGATCTGCGACAATTGTGGTGGCTTCGATACGCTGAGCTGGCGCGAGCCGGTCGAAAGCACCGGCAAATCCGCGACCGGGGCGGAGCTTCTGCCGCTGCTCGTCAATCCGCCCGCGCCGTCCGCCCCTCCGGAGGAACCGGCGCCGAAGGAGGATGAAATCATCGACCTCGCCGCCGTCGCCCGCAGCGCGGGATAGGGCCTGTTCGGCTGAAAGCAAGCTGCTCACGCCGGAACGCACCGCGCTGCGGCTGAACGTGGTGCGTTCCGGCGTTTCAGCCGGCAGATGGTGCGGAACCAGGGATCATTTCCAAAGGCAATCCAGACATGCGCCGGCGTTGCCTGGTGCGTGGAGATGACATCGAACGAAACCGATTGAAATGCTCCTCCGGTTATCACGGCGCTTCAGCCGGAACGCGGCCCGAAGCGGCCCTCACACGAAGTCGGGATGCAGGGTCTGGCGCCCGGCTGGCTCCGACTGGGCTTTCGCCCCTCAGGCCCTCGATCAAGAGTTGATGAAAATCGAAGAAACGGAGCCTTTCTTGAGGATGAGGGTTGAATATCTGCAAATTTCTCATTCATTTAAGGCATCGGTTCTCCCGACAAGACGAAATGTCATCGCCGCCCCGCTTGCAGGGTGTTGGGGGCAGAATACTTTGTGAGGACAGACAAGACGCCCAAGAAAAGAGACGTATGTCCAGCATGATACAGCAGAACCTGATCCTGATCCTGATTTTCCTGCCCTTCCTGGGGGCGATTGCCGCATCCACCTTGTCGGTCAACGCCCATAATGCGGCAGCCTGGTTATCCGGGGCGGTTCTGGTCGGGGGGCTGATCGTGATGGCGGCTCTTTATCCGGCGATCGAGGAAGGGCGGGTGCTGCGGAGCGTTCTGACCTGGATTCCCTCGCTGCGGCTCAATCTGAGTTTCCGGATCGACGGTTTCGCCTGGCTGTTCGTGACGCTGGTTTTGGGGATCGGTTTGCTGGTGGTGCTTTACGCCCGCTACTACCTGTCAAAAAGCGATCCGGTGCCGCGGTTCTACTGCTTTCTTCTGGCCTTCACCGGGGCAATGGTCGGGATGCTGGTGTCGGGCAACATCATCATGCTGGTGGTGTTCTGGGAACTGACCAGCGTGATCTCCTTCCTGCTGATCGGCTACTGGTATCACAATCCGGCGGCCCGCGACGGGGCGCGGATGGCGCTGATCGTGACGGCGACGGGGGGGATCTGTCTGCTCGCCGCCATGCTGATCCTCGGACAGATCGTCGGCAGCTATGATCTGGATCGGGTTCTGGCCTCGGGCGAGGTGATCCGGGCGCATCCCCTGTATCTGACGGTGCTGGCCCTGTTCCTGATCGGCGCCTTCACCAAATCGGCGCAGTTCCCGTTCCATTTCTGGCTGCCGAACGCGATGGCGGCGCCGACTCCGGTGTCGGCCTTTCTCCATTCCGCGACCATGGTGAAGGCGGGGGTGTTCCTGCTGGTGCGGTTTTCCCCGGCGCTCGGCGGCAGCGAGGCGTGGTTCTTTGCCGTCACCGGCACGGGCATGGTCACACTGATCGTGGGGGCGGTCTTTGCGCTGTTCCGCCATGATCTGAAGGGGCTGCTCGCCTATTCCACCATCAGCCATCTTGGCCTGATCACCGCTTTGGCGGGGATCGGCAGCACCGGAGCCATTGTCGCCGCGATCTTCCACATCGCCAATCACGCGGTGTTCAAGGCCTCGCTCTTCATGGCCGCGGGGATCATCGACCATGAAAGCGGCACGCGCGACATGCGGCGGCTCAGCGGGCTGATGCGGCTGATGCCGGTGACGGGGACGCTGGCCATCGTGGCGGCGGCGGCGATGGCGGGGGTGCCGCTGCTGAACGGATTCCTCTCCAAGGAGATGTTCTTTGCCGAGGCGGCAAGCTGGCACAACGGCTCCTGGCTGGATGATGCGCTGCCCTATCTTGCCACTTTCGCCAGCATCTTTGCGGTGGCCTATTCGCTGCGCTTCATCATGACGGTGTTCTTCGGCCCGCCCCCCACCGACCTGCCGAAGATGCCGCATGAGCCGAGCCCCTGGATGCGCCGCCCGGTGGAGCTGCTCGTGCTGATCTGCCTGCTGGTCGGCATCCTTCCCGGCACCACCCTTGGCCCGGTTCTGAACATGGCGGCGCGCTCGGTGCTCGGGCCGGAGACGCCCTATTTCAGCATCGCGGTCTGGCACGGTTTCAACACGCCGATGATCATGAGCCTGATCGCTCTGGTTCTGGGGGCGGTGCTGTATTTTGTGTTCGCGGCCCGGATTTCCGAAGGGCCGGAGGGGCCGCCGCTTCTGCACCGCATCCGCGCGCAGCGCATCTTCGAGCGGATGCTGCTGTCGCTCAGCTGGAAATGGCCGCGCGTATTGCATCGGCTCTTCGGGACGGAGCGGTTGCAGCCGCAGTTGAGGCTGATCGTTCTGCTGTCTTTCGCAGCGGGGGCGGCAACCCTTTGGGGCGGCATCACGTTCCTTCAGAAAACCGGACTGCCGGCCTTTGATCCGGCCTTTGCGCTGATGTGGGTCGTTGGCGGGGTTTGCGCCATCGGCGCCGCCTGGCAGGCGAAGTACCACCGCTTCGCTTCTCTGGCACTTCTGGGGGGGGCGGGGGTCATCACCTGCCTGACCTTCACATGGTTCTCGGCCCCCGATCTTGCGGTGACGCAACTGCTCGTCGAAGTGGTGACGACGGTGCTTCTGCTTCTGGGCCTGCGCTGGCTGCCGAAACGCCGGGAGGAGATCGTCGGGGACAAGCTTGCCCCGGCACGCATCCGCAGGGCTTGGGATCTGGTGATCGCCGGCGCCTCCGGGATCGGGATCGCCGGGATCGCCTATGTAATGATGTCGCGGCCTCTGGTGCCGGGCATCGGCGACTGGTTCCTGAAAAACGCTTATCACGAGGGCGGCGGGACCAATGTGGTCAATGTCATTCTGGTGGATTTCCGGGCCTTTGACACCTTCGGCGAAATCAGCGTTCTGGCGATCGTGGGCATCACGGTTTACGCGCTCCTGCGCCGGTTCCGGCCCGGAGCGGAAAGCGCCGGCTTGCCGGAGCAGCAACTGGGCGAGGAAGCCGAGGCCCTGAAGGACTACCTCGTCGTGCCATCGGTGATCATGCAGTGGATGTTCCCGGTGATGATCGTGATGTCGGCCTATCTCTTCTTCCGGGGCCATGACCTGCCGGGGGGTGGGTTCTCCGCCGGTGTCACCCTGGCGATTGCGCTGTTGTTGCAATATCTGGCCTCGACCGTGCGCTGGGTCGAAAGCCATATCGTGATCCTTCCGATCCGCTGGATGGGGCTTGGCCTGTTGATCTCCTGCGGCACGGGGATCGGGGCCTGGCTGTTCGGCTATCCCTTCCTGACCGCCCATGCCCGATACCTCGACCTGCCTCTGATCGGGAAGGTTCCGGCGGCGACGGCGCTTCTGTTCGACATCGGCGTCTATGCGCTGGTCGTCGGCGCCACGGTGCTGATGCTCATCGCCATCGCCCACCAGTCGCTGCGCTCGGCGCGTTTGCGGGCGCAGGATGAGGCCCCGGCCGAGAAGGAGGTCGCGTGATGGAGATCGTTCTGTCCACCGCCATCGGCATCCTCGCCGCCTCCGGCATCTGGCTGCTCATGCGGCCGCGGACCTTTCAGGTGATCGTCGGGCTGTGCCTTCTGTCCTATGCCGTCAACCTCTTCATCTTCTCGATGGGGCGGCTGACGGTCGGGGCGCCGCCGATCATGCCGAAGGATGGCTTCGTCAACCCGACCGCCTATGCCGACCCCCTGCCGCAGGCGCTGGTCCTGACCGCCATCGTCATCAGCTTTGCCACCACGGCGCTGTTTCTGGTGGTGATGATCGCTTCGCGCGGGATGACCGGCACCGACCATGTGGACGGGCAGGAGCGCGAGCAATGACGATCCGCCCCGAACATCTGATGATCGCGCCGATCCTGATCCCCTTTATCGCGGGGGCGCTGATGCTGCTTTACGACGAGCGGCAGCGGCGCGCGAAGCTCGGGGTCGGCATCGCCTCGGCGGTCGCCTTGCTGATCACCGCAATCGAGCTTCTGAACCGCGCGAAGGACAGCACCGGCCTGCACTTCTACCTGCTGGGCGACTGGGCGGCCCCTTTCGGGATCGTTCTGGTGCTGGACCGTCTGTCTGCGATGATGTTGCTGCTGACGGCGCTGCTTGCTGTTCCGGCGCTGATCTATTCGGCGGCGGGCTGGCACAAGCAGGGGCAGCACTTTCAATCCCTGTTCCAGTTCCTGCTGATGGGTCTGAACGGAGCCTTCCTGACCGGCGATCTCTTCAACCTCTTCGTGTTCTTCGAGGTGCTGCTGGCCGCCTCCTACGGGTTGCTGCTGCATGGCAGCGGCCAGTTGCGGGTCAGGGCGGGGTTGCACTACATCGCGGTGAACCTGACGGCCTCACTGTTGTTCCTGATCGGGGTCAGCCTGATCTACGGTGTGACCGGCACGCTGAACATGGCGCAGCTTTCACAGATCATCCCCAACCTGCCGGAGGTGGACCGCCCCCTGTTTCATGCCGGCGCGGCGCTGATGGGCATCGCCTTCCTGATCAAGGCGGGTGTCTGGCCGATGTCGTTCTGGCTTTCCACCGCCTATATGGCAGGGGCGGCCCCGGTCGCCGCGATGTTTGCGATCATGACCAAGGTTGGCGTCTATGTGGTGATGCGCCTGTCGCTTCTGCTCTTTGGCGCGGGCGCGGGAGCCTCTGCGGGCTTTGGCTCCGAGGTGCTGATCGCCGGCGGCATGGCGACGGTGGCGTTCGGCTTTCTCGGCGTGCTGGCCTCGCAGGGGGTGGGGCGGATGGCGGCGCATCTGGTGCTCATCTCCTCCGGCACCCTGTTGGCGGTGACGGGCTTTGCGCTTGCCGGGGCAGGCAGCGCCATGCTGGCCGGGGCGCTCTACTACCTCGTCAGTTCCACCCTCGCCACCAGCGCGCTCTTCCTGCTGATCGAGCCGATGAGCCGCGAGGAGGGCGGGATCGCCGCCATGCTCGCCCTGACCGCCGATGCCTATGGGCTGGATGACATAGAGGATGACGGAAAGCCGGAGGTCGGCTTTGCCATCCCCGGCACGCTGACCATTCTCGGCCTGTGTTTTGGCGCCTGTCTTCTGGTTCTGGCGGGCCTGCCGCCCCTTTCCGGCTTCATCGGCAAGTTCGCCATTCTGGCGGCGGCGCTCGATCAGGACAGTGTTTCGCCGAACCTCGTCTGGGGCTTCATGGTGCTGCTGCTCGTCTCCGGACTGGCGACGCTGATCGGCATGATCCGGATCGGTATCCGCACCTTCTGGGCCACCGACAGCGCTGCCCCGAAGGTTCTGGCGCTGGAGATCGCCCCGGTGATCCTGCTGATCGGCATGATCCTGTTGCTGACCTTTCAGGCGCAACATTCCATCCGCTACATGGAAGAAACCGCCCGAGGGTTGGAACATCCGGCAACCTATACGGAAGGCGTGATGACCGCGCCCCGCATTTCCGATCAGCCGGAGGAGGCTGAATGACCCGGCTTATCCCCCATCCGCTGCTGTCTGTCGGCCTTGTCGCAATGTGGCTGATGCTGACCCGCTTTTCGCTTGGAAACCTGCTCCTTGGCACGGCCATCGCCCTTGTCGCGGGCTGGGCGATGGGCGCATTGCAGCCCGAAAGGGTGCGGATGCGGCGCTGGGATCTGGTCCTGCGGCTGGCCTTCATCATCCCCTGGGACATCCTGAAGTCCAATGTCGCCGTCGCCTGGGCGATCCTGACGAACGGCAGGGGGGGCAAGCGCAGATCCGGCTTCGTCTGCATCCCGCTCACGCTGCGGAATCCCGCCGGGCTGGGGATGCTGTCGATCATCATCACCGCGACCCCCGGCACCGCCTGGCTGGAGCATGATCAGGACAGCGGCTTGCTGCTTCTGCATGTGTTCGACCTGCGGGAGGGCAGTGACTGGCCGGCCTTCATCCGCGACCGCTACGAGGCCCCCCTGCTGGAGATTTTCAGATGAGCGCGACCCTTCTTGTCACGGCCCTCAGCTTTGCCCAGATCGCATTGGCTCTGGCGGGATGCTTTGCGGGGTGGCGCATTCTCCGTGGCCCCCGCGCGCAAGACCGGGTGATCGGTCTCGACACGCTTTACGTCACCGCGATGCTGCTGTTTCTGGTGACCGGGATGCGGACCGGCAGCAGTTTCTTCTTCGAAGCCGCCATGGTGATCGGGCTTCTTGGCTTTGTCGCCACCGTCGCCATGGCCAAATTCCTGCTGCGCGGCGAGGTGATAGAATGACGCATCTGGACGCCGTTCCGCTCTGGCTTGCCGTTCCTGTGGCGTTTCTCCTGATTCTGGGCAGCAGCCTGACTCTGCTTGGCACGATTGGGCTCGTGCAGTTGAAAAGCTTTTATGAGCGCCTTCATGCCCCGACGCTGGGGACAAGCTGGGGTGTCGCCAGCATCGTCCTGTCCTCGATGATGCTCTTTTCCTGGCTTGGCAGCCGTCTGGTCGTTCACGAAGCGGTGCTGGCCGTCTTCGTGATGATCACGACGCCGGTGACCCTGATGATGCTGGGCCGGGCCGCGCTGCACCGTGACCGCACGGAGCAATCCCCGGAACTGCCGGAAGCGGTGCAAAGGGCGCTGGGGAGCGCGCAAGCGCCGGAGGCAGCGGTTTCGCAAAAGGCCTGAGCCGTACGCGGGCTTCCGTATCCAGCCCCGCGAGAGGCGGCCCCCACCGGCTCGGCACATGCTTTCAAGGAGATCGTGTGAGGCGCCGCTTAATCCGGTCCTCGGCAGCCAGGCAGGTCCTGACCGCATTGCAGGTGGCCCTCCTCATGGTCCCTGCATGAAGTCCTGCAACCCGCTGGAACATCCGGAGCGATTTCAGGAAGCGTGGTGCCGCTGAAGGGACTCGAACCCCCGACCCCATCATTACGAATGACGTGCTCTACCAGCTGAGCTACAGCGGCACGCTTCCATGTTCAGGCCCTGATATGGCCCGATCCGTTTCACGCACAACGGTCTAACCCTTTGGTTTTGCATGTCATCCGTGGCATAGCTGCCGTATTCGAATGAGATGCGCCGCCGACCGTGCTCAACTGTTGCGCGGTGATGCGTTTAGCCGGTCGGGGGGTGCCGCGCAAGGTGAAAACAGTGCCGGCGCGCGTCCTCGCGCGAAGATCTGAGGAAGAGGGCATTTGCCCGTGGATGGGAGGTGTCGGGCGGCATCGGCTCAAGGGGGACACCTGCCGGCGTTGATGTGGCGGAACGCCAGGTCCAGCCTTTCGTGGCTGATCGCTGGCTTGGCGCCATTATCTGGGGTGCAGGCGGGGCAGGGGCTGCGATCGCGGACCAGCTTTGCCACCTTCGACCGCGGGCGTCAGGCTGCGCTGCCCGGGAATCTCTGCCTCAGGAAGACGCCAAACGGCAACCGCGCCGCATCGACCTCATCGGTCAGGGGCCAGAACAGTTGACAGACGGGCGGTGCAATGACTCAACTTCTCCATTTGGTGAACAATGGAGGTAAAGATGAAGGGTATGCAGATTTTCACCCATTCCCTGCGGCAGGTGACGGGCAACCTGCCAGCGGCACTGAAGATTTCCGGCCTGCTCTATGGCGTCCAGCTTCTTGTCGGCCTCCTGCTCACCGGGCTCGGCGCCAGTGCCACGATGAATGGCGGGCCGGGGATGGGGTTTGGCGTCGGCGCGATCATTTCCCTGATCGTGCTCGTCATCACGGGCCTCTGGATTGCCGTCGCCTGGCATCGGTATGTGCTGCTGGTTGAGGAGCCCACAAATTTCCTTCCCGAAATGAAGCCGGAGCCGATGAAGGCCTATTTCCTGCGCGGCCTGCTGTTCGGTGTCATCCTTGTCATCGCCGGAGCGGTTCTGGGCGCGGTTGTTGGCGGGATATTCGGGGGTCTGGCCATGCGGCTCGGCCCGGTCTTCTTCATGCTGATCATGGCGCTGCTGGTCCAGATCCCGATTTTCGTGATCTTCTTCAGACTCGCAGCCGCGCTGCCGGGTGCCGCGATCGGAGTGGACCACCCGATCACCGCCGGATGGGATGCGACGAAGGACGAGTGGGTGCCGATGTTGCAGCTCGCGCTGATCGTGGGGGTCTGCGTCTGGGTGATCAATGTGATCGGCCTCTTCGCTTTCGGCTCCATCGCCATCCTGTCCTTCCTCTGGCAGGCGGTCACCGGCTGGCTGGTGATGATGGTCGGCGTCTCGATCCTCACCACGCTTTACGGCCATTACATCCAGAAACGTCCGCTTCTGTGACTTGCCTTTGACGGGCGGCGGGGCTTAATCGGTCCATGAGTGATTTTGCCCAAGCCGCCCGTCAGTCCACCCGCGCCCTGCGCGATCTCTTTCCGCGCACGCCCTTGCAGCGCAACGACTATCTGTCGCGCCGCTTCAACGCCGATATCTGGCTGAAGCGTGAAGATCTGTCGCCGGTCCGCAGCTACAAGCTGCGCGGCGCCTATACGGCGATGCGGAAGATGCGGGCCGCCAACCCGGAGCTGCGCCATTTCGTCTGCGCCTCGGCGGGCAATCACGCACAGGGGATGGCTTTTGCCTGCCGGCACTTCGGGGTGAAGGGGACGATCTTCATGCCCGTCACCACCCCGCAGCAGAAGATCGACAAGACCCGCGCCTTCGGCGGTGATCGGGTCGAAATCGTGCTGACCGGCGACTATTTCGACCAGACGCTCGCGGCCTCGCAAGGCTTCTGTGCCGCGCATGGCGCGCAGTTCCTGTCGCCTTTCGACGATCCCGACGTGATCGAGGGGCAGGCCTCCGTTGCGGTCGAGATGCTGGAGCAGTTGGGCCGCGCGCCCGATCTGGTGATCCTTCCGGTCGGCGGCGGCGGGCTGTCCGCCGGGGTCACGCAGTTCCTGCGTGCCGAAGCGCCGGCAACCGCCTTCCGCTTCGTCGAGCCGCAAGGCGGGGCCAGCCTGACCGCCGCCCTTGAGGCGCAGGAGCCGGTGAAGCTCCGCAAGGTGGACAATTTCGTCGATGGCGCCGCAGTCGCGCGGATCGGCGATCTGACCTTCGCCGCCCTGACCTGGGTGCGCCCCGAGGAGGTGGTGATCGCGCCCGAGGACCGGATCTGCACCACCATGCTGACCATGCTCAACACCGAAGGCATCGTGCTGGAACCTGCCGGAGCGTTGTCCATCGACGCGCTGACCGATCTTGCCCCCGAGATCGTGGGTAAAACCGTGGTTTGCGTCACCTCCGGCGGCAATTTCGATTTCGAGCGCCTGCCCGAGGTCAAGGAGCGCGCGCAGCGCTATTCCGGGGTGAAGAAATACTTCATCCTGCGGATGCCGCAGCGCCCCGGCGCGTTGAAGGAGTTCCTCGCCATGCTCGGCCCGGAAGATGATATCGCCCGCTTCGAATATCTGAAGAAATCGGCCCGCAACTTCGGCTCTGTCCTGATCGGGATCGAGACCACGCGGCCGGAGAATTTCACCGCTTTGCTCGACCAGCTCGATGCCGCGGCTTTCGCCTACCGGGATATCACCAAGGATGAGCTGCTGGCGGAGTTCCTGATCTAGGGTTGCGCTGCGCCCTGCTCTGGCGACGGAGGGGTTTTGCCCCCCCTCCGCCATGCCACCGTTCCTTGAAGCGGGGGCAAACCCCGCAGGATATTTTCCGACAGAAAATGAAGGGAGAGGCACCGCACAGGTCGCCTCTTCGTCTGAAGGTTGATCCGGCCTAGGCTTCTTCGAAAAACCGTGCGATCCGCTCTGCCATCTGCCGCCGGTTCGCCTGCCGGTCAAGGGAGGCGCGCGCCCGCGCCACGACCGGGGCCGGGAGCTTTTCGGCAAAGGCGTCCGTCAGCGCCTCCACGAAGCCATGGGTCATCTCCGGATGGTACTGTGTCGTCAGCACGCCGCGCCCGATGGCGAAGCTGCCGACCGGACATTCCGCATTGCCACCGAGAAGGGTCGCCCCCTTGGGGAGATCCAGAACCTGTTCTCTATGGGCCGCATAGAGACTGATCTTCTCGCCTTCCATCTGCGTTTCGATCCGGCCCATCACCCAGCCGCCGGGATTGTCGCCGACCTTCCCGCCAAGTGCCGTCGCAATTGCCTGATGCCCGAAACAGGCGCCGAAAAGCGGCTGACCCGCCCCGACGATCTGCCGGATGCGCTCGAACAGCGTTGTGATCCAGGGGTCCGGATCATGGACCGAGGCCGGGCTTCCGGTGATCAGCCAACCGTCGAAAACTGCATCCTCGGGCGGGAAGATCCCGTCCTTCACCGCAAAGACCGAGACCTGCCAATCCGGCCGCACCTCGGCCAGCAGGGCCGCGAACTTCTCTCCATCCTCCGGATGGTGCCTGGCAAAGTCGCTGGCGTCGGTGTTGGCCATCAGGATGCAAATATGCATGATATTCCCGCTTTACATATTTATGAACCTGTTTAGTATATTTTCAACTCAGCTATGCGGCAAGGGAGAAATGCGGTGACGGTCTGGATCCCACAGGACGACGGCAAGGCCGATCTGACCAGCCATGACACTTTCGCCGCAGGTGCGCCGCACAACACCTTTGCCCGCCTGCGCCGCGACGATCCGATGCACTGGACCCCTTGGGATGCCGGTGAAGGCTTCTGGTCGGTCACGCGCCACGCCGACATTCTGGCGCTGAACGGTCAGCCTGACCTCCTCTCCTCCGCCCGCGGTATCCGGATGGAGGATCAGAGCTATGAGGAATATCTCGCCCGCCGCACCTTTCAGGAAACCGATGCGCCGGACCACATGCAGACCCGGATCAAGGTGGCGAAGGCCTTTTCCAAGCCGGTAATCGCGGGGTTCGAGCAGGTGATCCGCGATCTCTGCGGCCCGATCCTCGATGCGGCTCTGGAAAAGGGCAGTTTCGACGCCACGAAGGAAATCGCCCGCCAGCTTCCGATGCGGATGCTCGGCCGGATCATGGGGACGCCGGACCCGGACCTGCCCTGGCTGGTTGAAAAAGGCGATGCGCTCATCGCCAATACGGACCCGGATTTCACCGACCACGTTCTCGACAAGATGACGACCGATGAATACCGGATGATGCCCTTCAATTCGCCGGCGGGGGCGGAGTTGTTCACCTATGCCAAGGATCTGATGGCCCGCAAGAATGTCATAGGAGACACCTCCGGCGTGCTGCATCTGATCCTGCAGCCCGGCCCGGACGGTTCGGTTTTGCCGGAGCATGAGTTCCGCAACTTCTTCTGTCTGCTGGTCGCGGCGGGCAACGATACGACCCGCTATTCCATCGCGGCCGGGATTCAGGCGCTTGCCCATCGGCCGGAGCTGCTGGCGCAGATGCAGGCGGGGGAGGTCTGGGAGACCGCGCCGGATGAGATCATCCGCTGGGCGACCCCGGCGATCTACTTCCGCCGCACCGCGACGCGGGATTTCGAGATGCACGGCAAGACCATCCGGCAGGGGCAGAAGGTGCTTTACTGGTTCGCCTCCGGCAACCGCGATGAGGATGCCTTCGAGGACCCGTTCAACGTCAACCTTGCCCGCAGCCCGAACCGGCACCTGAGCTTCGGTCAGGGCGGGCCGCATGTCTGCCTTGGCATGTGGCTGGCAAGGCTCGAAGTGCGGGTGCTGTTCCAGGAGCTTGCCAAACGCATCCGCAGCATCGAACCTGCGGGCGAGCAAAGGTTCGTCCGGTCCAATTTCGTCGGCGGGCTGAAGGAACTGCCGGTCCGCGTCACACTTCAATAAGCGAACAAGCGGCAAAACCGCCGCATCAGGGAGCCTTCGATGTCCGACCCCCAACCGCGCCTGCGCGCGATGTTCTGCGATCATCTGTCGATCCTGCGAGGCAAATATCTGCCCGCCGTCAAGATCCGCGACGATGAGAGCCGCTTTGCCCGCCCGACCTTTTCCGTCCATTACGACAAGGACCTGCTGATCGAGGCGCCGGGGACGATGTGTCTTGAGGGCCTGCCCGACATGGCCCTGCGCTGGAAGGGCGAGGAGATCCGCCCCGGATGGGAGCCGAACACCCGCACCGTTCTGGGCGATCTTTACGGGGGCGACGGGGCGCCGCTGGCGCTCTGTCCGCGCGGGGCGCTGAAGCGCGCGGTGGCGGCCTGGGAAAAGCATGGCCTGACCCCGAAGATCGGCGTCGAGTTGGAGGCCTATGCCTTCATCCGCCGCGATGACGGCAGCATCGTTCCCTATGACACGCCGGGGGGCGTGGTCTATGGCACCGGAAATTTCACCGATCCGCGGCGCTTTACCGATGCGATCTGGAACAAGGCGCAGGAGATCGGGCTGCCGCTGGACCTGATCACGGCGGAATATGACACGCCGCAGTTTGAATTCACCCTGACCTTCGACAAGGCGGTTGAGCATGTCGATACGGTCGTGCTTTTCCGCCAGATGGCGCGGGAGGTGGCCCTGGACCACGGGGTGATCCTGACCTTCCTGCCAAAGCCGATCGCCGGAAAGGGCGGCTCGGGGATGCATGTCAACCTGTCCTTCACGGACCGCAAGGATCACAACGCGCTTGCCAATGGCGAGCGCGGCGATCCGGCCAATCTGAGCGATCTTGCCAAGGGCTGCATCGCAGGCTGGATGCGGCACCACAAGGGTCTTGCCGGGCTGATCGCCCCCAATGCGCTGTCCTATGCGCGGCTGCAACCGGCCTCGCTGTCGGGCTTCTGGTGCAACTGGGGCGGCGACAACCGCAATGTCACCGTCCGCGTCTCCGCCGAGGGCGGCAAGAAGGCGCGGCTGGAGCACCGGATGGCCGATGCTGCCTCCAACCCTTACACGACGGTCGCGGCGATCCTTCAGGCGGCGCTTCTCGGCTATGAGGGGAGCTACCCGCTGCAACCGCTGGAAACCGGCGACGGTTTCACCGGCAATGATGCCGCCCATGGCACCGCCGTCAGCCTTGCCGAGGCGCTGGACGATCTGGCGGCCGACACCGCGCTTTCCGCCGCTGTCGGGGCGGAGCTGGTCGAAAACCACCTTTATATGAAACGCGCCGAAGTGCAGAAGACCGCCGATCTTGAAGGCGATGCCCTGCGCGACTGGTATATCTGGTATATCTGAGAGCCCGCCATGCAAGCCACCTGGATTCTTCCCGACGGCAAGGCCGTCACCGCCGATGTGAAACCCGGCCAGAACCTCATGGAAGCCGCCGTCGCCCACAACATTCCGCTGGTCGTCGGCGAATGTGGCGGCTCGCTGTCCTGTGCGACCTGCCATGTCGTCGTCGATCCCGCATGGTCGGGCAGGGCGGGAGAGGTCGGCACCTTCGAGGATGCCATGCTCGATGTGGCCGAGGCGGAGCGGCAGGCGACCTCGCGCCTGTCCTGCCAGATCAGGATGAGTGCCGATATTGACGGGATCGTGCTGCACGTTCCGCAACCCTGACCCGCTTGCGCTGCCTGTTATTCAGGCAGCGCAAGAAGTCTGTTGACAGGAATCACCCTTCACCCCTATGCGTGGGTAAATGATTACCCATGGTCGGGGAGGGCCTGTGTCAGTCACTCTGCAAAGCATCGCCAAGAAGGCAGGGGTCTCGATGAAGACCGCCTCCGGCGCTTTGCATGGCGGCGATATGCGGATGTCGGAAGAGACGCGGGAGCGCGTCCGCGCCGCCGCTGATGAACTCGGATACGTCCCTAACATGGCCGCGCAGAGTATGCGGCGGGGCTGGATGCCCCTGATCGGCATCATCTCGGAGGAGGTGATGACCACCCCCTTCGCCACCGAGATCATGCGCGGGCTTGAGAATTCGGTCCGCAGCGCCGACATGGCGGTTTTCGCCACGTCGGTCGGGGCGGGACGCGAGGTGGCAACGGTGCTGGAGGATCTGCGCCGCTTCCGCCCGAAGGCCATCGGCTATGCCGCGATGTATCACAAGGAAGTCCATCTGCCCGAACAGGCGCGCGGCATCATCGGCGTGATGATCAACTGCCGGGATGGGGCCGGGGCCATTCCTTCGCTGGTGCCGGATGAAGAAGAAGCGGCTGCGGAAGTGACCGGCCATCTGTTGAAGGCCGGCCGCAAGCGGCTGGCGTTCATCAACCTGCCGGGGCTGGAGGCAGGGCGGCTGCGGGCCGCCGGATTTCGCCGGGCGATTGCCGGTGCCGGCCTTGATCCCGAAGCTGCGCCGGTCCTCAACGCCACGCGCCGGGCGATCTACAACGACCGCGCCACCAGTTCCGTTGCCGAAGTGGTGACGGCGCTGATGGCCGCTCCTCTTCCCCCCGATGGCATCCTTGCCGGGAATGACCGGGTGGCGATGGAAATCTATGCCGTGCTGCGCCGTCTCGGCCGCCGGATTCCGGAAGACGTGGCGGTGGCGAGTTTCGACAATCAGGTCGATATCGCCACCCGCCTCGATCCGCCGCTGACCACCATGGCCCTGCCGCATCGCGCCATGGGCCGGATCGCTGCGGAGGTTCTGCTGGGCGTCACCTCCCCGTGGGAGGGGGTCCGCAAATTGCCCTTTCATCTCGTTGAAAGGGCGTCTGTCTGAACGAAAACCGCCGTCGCCCTGTGGCGCGGCGCCAGGAGGAATCAGAATGGAGGAGAGAAAGCTTATGGGTAAACGGTTACTCGCAACGCTAGCACTGACGACCGCCGGCTTCGCAGCCACGGCGGCCATGGCCGAAGACACCGTGGTCAAGGTCATGCACCAGGGTGATCCGGGTTGGGTCGAGATGTATGGCAAGGTCGCCGAGCGATTCGAGGCGGCGAATCCCGGCGTGGACATCGAACTCGTCTACGCCCCCCATGACGCCTATAACGAGAAATTCTCGGCGGCGGTCATGTCGAAGGATCTTCCCGATGTGTTCGAGATGGATGCGCCCTTCCTCGCCAACTATGTCTGGTCGGGCTACCTCGCCCCGATCAAGCCGCTGATCGACCCCGCCGTGCTGGAGGACATGACCGCCTCCAACATCGCGCAAGGCACCTATCCCATCGACAACGAGCTTTACGGCATCGGCCTGACTGACAGCTCCGTCGTGCTCTATGGCAACCGCAAATACCTGGAAGCCATCGGCGCCCGGATCCCGACCTCGGTGGACGACGCCTGGACCCGCGCGGAATTCGAGGATGTTCTCGAAAAACTGTCGAAGGTCGAGGGCGTGAAATGGCCGATCGACACCTTCCGCGGCTATGGCATCAAGACCGAATGGATCACCTATGCCTATGAGCCGATCCTTGCCTCCTTCGGCTGCGATCTGATCGACCGCACCACCTGGACCTCGGAAGGCGCTCTCGACAGCCAGCCCTGCGTCGATGCCCTGACCATGATGCAGGATTGGGCCAAGAAGGACTGGATCGTGCCGATGTCGGCCGGGACCAACCAGTTCTTTGCCGACGGTAACCCGGCGGCCCTGGCCTGGGGCGGGCATTGGGTCTATTCGCAGGCGGCTGCGGCGATGGGCGATAATGTCGTCGTGCTGCCGCTGCCGAAATTCGGCGAGAAGAGCGCCAGCCCGAACGGCACCTGGATCTGGGGCGTTTCCACCGCCTCCAAGCATCCCGATGTTGCGGGCAAGTTCATCTCCTTCCTGCTTCAGGATGCCGATTACCGCGCCTATGCCGTCTCGCAGAGCGCCTTCCCCGGTCTGAAGAGCTTCGCCGCCCAGTCGCCGCTCTATGCCGAGGGCGGCCCGATGGCGATCGCCTTTGAACAGGCGTCGAAATCGGCCGTGGCGCGGCCTCCGCACCCGGCCTATCCGACGATCACCTCGGCTTTCATGCAGGCTTTCGACGTGATCATCAACGGCGGCGATGCCAAGACCGAGCTGACCAAGGCGGCCCAGAAGATCGACGAGGATATCGCCGACAACGACGGCTACCCGCCCTTCAACGGCCAATGAGCAAGGCCGTCCGGGGTCCTTGCCCCCGGACGGAAACGGGACGGCCGCGCGACACTCCCTCGCGCGGCCGGACCAGCCACGCGGACAGGAGGAGGTCCCGCCATGACATCGACACCCCAGGTCAGAAAGCCGCGGTCCGGCCGCCCGGCCGCCAAAGGCAGAGTGGCGCAGGAACTCGCCATGATCGCCCCGGCGCTGATCCTGATGAGCCTGTTTCTCATCCTGCCGTTCCTGTTGTCCTTCTGGACTTCGATGACCAATCAGCCGCTGGTGCCGCGCCCGACGCCGGTGCGGTTTCTGGGCTTCGGCAATTACATCCGCATCCTGTCCGATGATCTCTTCTGGACGGCCATGTGGAACGTCACCCGGTTTTCCTTCTGGATCCTGCCGGTGCAATGCGGGCTGGCCTTCCTGACGGCGCTGCTGCTGCATCAGAAACTGCCGCTGCAAAATCTGCTGCGGGGTCTGTTCTTCCTGCCGGCGATCACCTCGATGGTGGTGGTCTGCGTGATCTGGGGAACGCTCTTCCAGTACCCGACCGGCCCGTTCAACCAGGTCCTCGGCTGGGTCAGCGGCGGCAGGCTCGGCCCGATCGACTGGCTGGGCGATCCGGAATGGGCGATGTTCTCGCTGGTCATGCTGTCCGCCTGGCAGGCCTACGGCTTCCAGATGGTGATCTATCTCGCCGGCCTTCAGGGCATCCCCGAGGAGCTTTATGACGCCTCCCGCATCGACGGGGCGAGCCGTTGGCGGCGCTTCTGGCATGTGACCATGCCCGGCCTGCGCCCGACCCATGTCTTCGTGCTGCTGATCACCACGATCCAGGCCTTCAAGCTCTACACGCAGGTTGCGATCCTGACCCAGGGTGGCCCGAGCAATTCGACCGAAACCGTGGTGCATTACATGGTGCGCTCCGGCTTCGAGGAGCAGAAGCTCGGCCTCGCCTCTGCCGTCTCGGTGATCCTGTTCCTCATCGTCCTTGTCATCGCGCTGACCCAGCGCCAGCTCCTGAGGCGTTTCGATGTCTGACATGGCCCTTTCCACCCCCCGTCCGGCCCCGAAGCGCCGCAGCCATGGCTCCAAACGGACGCTCAGGATCGTACAGGTCGTCTGCGTCCTGATCATCGCGCTGGTGATGATCTCGCCGCTCTTCATGCTGCTGGTGGCGAGCCTGAAGGACGACCGCTTCCAGATCCTCGCCGACATGGGCAGCTTCAAGGCCTTCTGGGTGAGTGACCCGACCCTGAACAACTTCGTCGAGGTCGGCGGCATGTCCGGCGATCTCGCTTTCGGGCGCTATCTGATGAACTCGCTGATCATCCTGTTCGTCACGGTGTCCTCCGGGCTGGTGATCAACTCCATGGCCGGCTTCGTGCTGGCCTGGGGGCGGGTGCCGGGCAAGGTGGTGATCCTTGCCCTCGTGATTGCGCTTTATGTGATCCCGCAGGAAAGCATCATCATGCCGCTGCTGATCATGGTGTCGCGTGCGGGCATGACCGACACGTTCACGGCGCAGATCCTGCCCTGGGTGGCGAGCCCGCTCTACATCTTCCTCTTCTACCAGTTCTTCGCGCAATTGCCGAAGGAGCTTTATGAGGCGGCAGAGATGGATGGCGCCTCCCCCTTCCGCATCTACCGTTCGATCTTCATGCCGCTGAGCCTGCCGGCGATGGCCACGACCTCGATCCTCATGGGGATCGAAAGCTGGAACCAGTATCTCTGGCCGGTGCTGGTCACGCAGACCGCCTATGCCCGCCCCATCGCCGTCGCCATCGGCACCTTCTTCGGGCAGGACAGCATCTTCTGGGACCGTGCCATGGCGGCTTCGGTGCTGATGATGTTGCCGATCCTGGCCTTCTACATCGTGTTTCAACGCTGGTTCGTCAGTTCCTTCATCGGGACTGCGGTGAAAGGATGACCATGCACGCCGAACCCACCACCCGTTCCGCCACGACGCGGAGCATCAGCGGCATGGCTCCGCAGCGCGGAGTGCTGCACCTCTGGCTGAAAGCCAGAGGTGAGGCTGCGGCCCGCGTTTCCGTCTCTGTCGCCGGTCAGCCGCCGCTGATGGCGACCACGGCGCGCACCGACGATTTCGACTTTGCCGCACTGGACCTGCCCGCAGCAGGACCGCTGAAACTGCATTGGGATGGTCAGAAGACCGAGGTTTCGCTGGCCTATGTCTTCACCCCTGAGAAAGTCGGGGCGGAGGGCATCACCCTCCTGATGACGACCGACCGAAATTCGGAACCGGATCAGCCGGGCAGCTATCACTTCCGCCCGCCCTTCGGCTGGATGAACGATCCGAATGGTTTCGGGCGGTTCCACGGGCTCGGACATCTCTTCTATCAGCACCACCCCCACGGGCGGCGCTGGGATACGATGCACTGGGGCCATGCCGTATCCGACGATTTCCTGCACTGGCGCCACCAGCCGGTCTTCCTTCTGCCGCCCGAGGTCTTCGCCACCGAACCCGGCCTGCGCGGCGGCGCCTTCTCCGGCTCCGCGATGGAGGCGGAAGGAGGCGGCCTGCGGGTCTTCTTCACCGATCACGTCGATGACCGCGAGCCGGAGCAGGAGATGCAGGCGACCGCCCTTTCCCGCGATGGACTGCGGCTGGAGCCTCCGGTGACGATCCTGCCCTCCCGGCCGGAAGGTCTGGGGCTGACGCGCGATTTCCGCGACCCCTTCGTGCTGAAAGGCCCGGATGGCCGCTGGCAGATGCTGCTGGGCAGCCGCGACAAGTCCGCAGGCGTGGTGCTGCTTTACACCACCGACGACCCGTCGGGGGTCAGCGGCTGGCAGTTTACCGCGACCCTCCTGCGCGAGGAGCGTTACGGCATGACGGCGGCGGAATGTCCCTGCCTCGTGCCGCTCGACGGCCCGGCGGAAGACCCGGCTGCCCGCTGGGGGCTGTTCTTCGGCCTCTTGACCAGCCGCGATCCGGCCACGGGGCGGCGCAACCTGACGATTGCGACCGTGGGCCGCTTTGACGGCAAAAGCTTCATCCCGGAGTTCGAGCAGGAGCTGGATTTCGGCACCGATGCCTATGCGTTCCAGGCCTTCCCGGATGCGGATGGCCCGATCGGCATTGCCTGGCTGGCGAACTGGACGGATATCGTCAAGACCGCCGATTTCCCGACGGCCATGACCCTGCCGCGCCGGCTTCTGCTGCGTGGTGACGCGCTGCTGACCCCGCCGGTGGAAGGCGTGCTTGCCCTCCGCAAGGCAGAGATCACCTGCCAGACCGTCGCGGATGGCCTGACCCTCGATCTCGGCAATGGCGCGGCGGAGATCCTCATCGAGCTTGCAGCCCCCGGTACCCCCTTTACCCTGATCCTCGACTGCGACGATGCCACGCTGGAATTGGCCGTGGTGCAGGATGCGGCAGGCCTTGCCATCCGCCATCAGCCGCAGGGCCGTACCGCGCCGAATTATGCGGCGCTCGGCGCCCGTGTTTCGCGGCTGAGGATTTTCCTCGATTCCGGCTCCATCGAGGTCTTTGCCGATGATGGCCGCTGGACCGGCACCAAGCGGCTCGCCGGTCTTGCCACCCCGCGCAGCGCCCGGCTGACCGTTGCCGGGGGCGGGCTGACCGCCTGCCGCGCCTTCGCCCTTTCCCTTTGATCACAGGAGCAGTTCCATGGCTTCCGTCCAGTTCCGCGATATCCGCAAATCCTTCGGCGCGCAGGATGTCATCCGCGGCGTCACCTTCGACATCCGCGACGGGGAGTTCGTGATCCTCGTCGGTCCCTCCGGCTGCGGCAAATCCACCCTGCTGCGGATGCTCGCGGGGCTGGAGGACATGACCGACGGCGACATTCTCATCGGCGACCGGGTGGTCAACGACATCGCCCCGAAAGAGCGCGACATCGCCATGGTCTTCCAGTCCTATGCCCTTTATCCCCATATGACGGTTGAAGAAAACATGGGCTTCGCACTGAAGCTCGAAGGCCGCCCGAAATCGGCGATTGCCGAAAAGGTGCGCGCTGCTGCGGATATTCTGGCGCTCGGCCCGCTGATCGACCGCCTGCCGAAGGCGCTTTCCGGCGGCCAGCGGCAGCGGGTGGCCATGGGCCGCGCCATCGTGCGCGATCCGCAGGTCTTTCTCTTCGACGAGCCGCTGTCGAACCTCGATGCCAAGCTGCGCGTGCAGATGCGGGCCGAGATCAAGGATCTTCACCAGCGGCTCGGCACCACCATGGTCTATGTGACCCATGATCAGGTGGAGGCGATGACCATGGCCGACCGGATCGTGGTCATGCGCGCCGGTGCCGTGGAACAGATCGGCAAGCCGCTGGAGCTTTACGACTTCCCGGCCAACACCTTCGTTGCGGCTTTCATCGGCTCGCCCTCGATGAACCTGCTGGCTGGCTCGGTGCAGGACGGGGCCTTCGTCACCGCCTCGGGCGCGCGCCTGCCCCTGCCGGCGGGGGCCTCGGCCAGGGCGGTCACCTATGGTATCCGGCCGGAGCATATGGTGCTCTCCGATACCGGCATCGCGGCGAAAGTGGTGGTGGTGGAGCCGACCGGAGCCGACACCCATGTGCTTCTGCGCGTCGGCTCCGACGACGTGACGCTTCTGGCGCGCGACCGGGTGGATCTGGCGCCGGGCCAGACGGTCCATCTCGCCCCCGACCTGCGCCGCCTGCATCTCTTCGGCGCGGACGAGCGCCGCATTGAGCGGGCCTGAAGGGCCTTCCCCCTTCATCTTGCCATAAATATCCTGCGGGGAGGTCCGGAGGGGTGCAAAACCCCTCCGGCGCCTGACAGGGGCGCGCGAGGTCCCTACCCGATCACCCCGCGCACCCCGCCCGTCTGTCCGCGGTCCAGCAGCAGATGGTCGAGCAGCACGCAGGCCATCATCGCCTCGCCCACCGGCACGGCGCGGATGCCGACGCAGGGGTCATGGCGGCCCTTGGTGATCAGGTCCAGCTCCTCGCCCCTCACATTCACCGTCTGGCGCGGGGTGAGGATGGAGGAGGTCGGCTTCACCGCAAAGCGCACCACCACCGGCTGGCCGCTCGAAATCCCGCCGAGGATGCCGCCGGCGTGGTTCGACAGGAACTCCACCCCGTCCGGCCCCATGCGGATCTCGTCGGCATTCTCGACGCCGGTGAGGCTGGCAGCGGCCAGACCGTCGCCGATCTCCACCGCCTTGACGGCATTGATCGACATCATCGCCGCCGCCAGATCGCTGTCGAGCTTGCCGTAAAGCGGCGCGCCGAGACCGGCGGGAACGCCC
This sequence comes from Paracoccaceae bacterium, assembly GCA_027492585.1. Taxonomy (GTDB): domain Bacteria; phylum Pseudomonadota; class Alphaproteobacteria; order Rhodobacterales; family Rhodobacteraceae; genus JAPUEK01. The sequence goes on from JAPUEK010000089.1 coordinate 55,124, forward strand.
GTCGCCACCACCTCGACCACCGCGCCGACGGAATTGTGCGAGAGGCGCAGCGCATCCAGATAACCTGCCCACTCCGCTGCCGCGACCGGATCGGGACACCAGAACGGATTGCGCGCGATCTCTTCCGCGTCAAAGCGGCTGCGGTCGATCGCCTTCGGTCCGATCTGCACCATGTAGCCACCGATCCGCAGCCCCGGCACCAGCGCCGCCAGCGCCGCCCGCGCCACCCCGCCTGCGGCCACCCGGCTCGCGGTTTCGCGGGCCGAGGACCGCCCGCCGCCGCGATAATCCCGCACCCCGTATTTCTGGTGATAGGTGATGTCGGCATGACCGGGCCGGAAGGCCTGCGCGATCTCGCCGTAATCCTTCGACCGCTGGTCGGTGTTCTCGATCATCAGCTGGATCGGCGTGCCGGTCGTCACCCCCTCGAACACGCCCGAAAGGATGCGGACCTCATCCGGTTCCTTCCGCTGGGTGGTGAACTTGTTCTGCCCCGGCTTGCGCTTGTCGAGCCAGGGTTGCAGGTCGGCCTCCGACAAGGCGATGCCGGGCGGGCAGCCATCCACCGTGCAGCCGATGGCCGGCCCGTGGCTTTCCCCCCAGGTCGTGACCCGGAACAGATGGCCGAAAGTGTTGAAGCTCATGCTCGCCTCCCGTTTGGACCTGCCATAAGCCAAAGCGGGAGGCGTGAGAAGGGGCGCTCAGGCAGAGCGATCCGTGACCGCCTTGCCGCCCGCCGTCTTGAGAAGCGAATAGCCGATCCCCGCCGCAAGGATCGCCAGCGTGATGCCGAGCGACCAGGAGGGCGGGAACTTCGCCCAGCCGAAGGCATCGGCAATGAAGACCTTGGAGCCGATGAAGACCAGCAGGATCGACAGCGCGTATTTCAGATAGGCGAAGCGGTGCAGGATGGCGGCCAGCGCGAAGTAGAGCGCCCGCAGCCCGAGGATGGCGAAGATGTTCGAGGTGTAGACGATGAAGGGGTCGGTGGTGATGGTGAAGACCGCCGGCACCGAATCCACCGCGAAGACCAGATCGGCCAGTTCGATCATCACCAGCGCGAGGAACAGCGGCGTGACGAAACGGGTCAACCTGCCGGTCTTCGGGTCCGGCTCCTTCACCAAGAAGGCTTGGCCGCGCAACCCTTCGGTCACGTTGAACCGCCCGCGCAGAAAACGGACGAAGTGGTTTTCGGTGACGTTATGCTCCGTATCGGCGGAGAAGAGCATCTTGATCCCGGTGAAGATCAGGAAGACTGCAAAGACGTAGAGCAGCCAGGAATATTGCGCCACCAGCGTCGCGCCCACGCCGATCATGATGCCGCGCAGCAGGATCACCCCGAGGATACCCCAGAACAGGACCCGGTGCTGATATTGGCGCGGCACGGAAAAGAACCCGAAAATCAGGGCGATGACAAAGATGTTGTCAAGCGCGAGCGTCTTTTCCACCACGAAGGCGGTGAGGTAGTTGGCCGTCGCCTCTGCCCCGATCTGCCACCAGACGAAGCCGGAAAAGCCAAGGCCGAGGGCGATATACATGGCGGAAAGCTTCAGGCTTTCGGCCACGCCGATCTCATGCTCGCCGCCCTTGTGCAGGACTCCAAGGTCCAGCACCAGCAGGAGCGCCACGATGAACAGGAACAGCAGCCACATCCAGGCGGGTGTGCCAAGAAACAGTATCGTCAGAACTTCCATTCGGACCTCTCATCCAACATTTCCCATGCTGCGAGGTCCGCCGAAATCCGGGCCAGACATCGAGCACGCTCGATGCGGTCCGACATCACGATAAAAATCGTCAGAGGGGCCCGGTCCGCGGAAGGAAGATGGGGCGACGGATCGGGCTTTCAACCCCTCCGGCGGAAAATCATCCCGCCTGCAATTCCTGCATGACGGTGACGAGCGCGGCGCTGATCCCCGGTTCCGACAGAGCGTGACCGGCGAGCGGCACCATCCGCAGGCGCGCGGCGGGCCAGTTCTGCGCCAGCCGCCAGGCGGCGGCGGGCGGGCAGATCATGTCGAGCCGCCCCTGCACGATATGCGCCGGAATATGGGCGATGCGCGGCAGGCTCTTTTCGATCCAGCCGTCCTCCTCCAGGAAGCCGCCGTGGGTGAAGTAGTGATTCTCCAGCCGGGCGAAGGCGCGGGAGTATTCGGCCGGCCCCTCTCCCAGCGGCCCTTCGCTGTGGACGGAGGCAAGCGCGTTTTCCCAATTGGCCCAGGCGCGGGCAAAGCGGGTTTCCTCCATCGCATCGCCGCTGAACAGCCTGCGGTGATAGGCGGCGATCAGATCGCTCTGCTCCTCTGCCGGGATGGGTCCGGTGAACCGCGCCCAGAGATCGGGAAAGAAGGCACCGGCGCCGCCGCCATAGAACCAGCGCAGCTCTGCCTCGGTCATCAGGAAGACCCCGCGCAGCACCAGATGGCGGACACGCTCGGGGTGGCTCAGCGCATAGATGAGCGCAAGCGTCGCCCCCCAGCTTCCGCCGAAAAGGATGAACTGCTCGATACCGAGCAGGAGGCGGATACGCTCGATGTCGGCGACGAGATGCCAGGTGGTGTTGTCCTCCACCGAGGCATGGGGGCGGGAGCGCCCGCATCCGCGCTGGTCGAAAAGCACGATCCGGTAATGGGCGGGATCGAAATAGCGCCGCATCGCCGGGCTGCACCCGCCACCCGGCCCGCCATGAAGCACCAGCACCGGCACGCCGGAGGGGTTGCCGCATTGCTCCAGGAAGATGCGATGCCCGTCGCCCATATCGACCATCCGCTGGTCGAAAGGCTCGACCGGCGGGTAAAGATAATCGACTGCGCGCTTTTGGCCTGATCTGTGATCCATTTCCATCCTATATGATGGCCCCAGACTGCGCCGCGTCGCGGCGCTGTGCAAGGAGTTCCGCATGACCGCAACCAGCACCATAGACCCCGCAGAGGTCGCAAAATTCGAGGCGATGGCCGCAGAATGGTGGGACCCTGCCGGGAAGTTCAAGCCGCTGCATCTGATGAACCCCTGCCGGCTGGATTACATCACGCGACAGATCGCGTTGGAATTCGACCGCGATCTGACCGCGCCCGCGCCCTTTGCCGGGCTGCGGATTCTGGATATCGGCTGCGGCGGCGGGCTTCTTTCGGAGCCGATGGCCCGGCTCGGGGCCGAGGTCGTGGGGGCGGATGCCGCCGCGCGCAACATCCCCGTCGCACAGGTCCATGCCGCGCAATCCGGCCTGAAGATCGACTATCGCCACACCACCGCCGAAGACCTCGCCGCTGCGGGTGAGCGGTTCGATGCGGTCCTGAACATGGAGGTGGTGGAGCATGTGGCCGATCCGCTCGCCTATCTGACCGCCTGCCAGGGGCTGCTGAAGCCGGGGGGGCTGATGATCTGCTCCACCATGAACCGCAATCCGAAAAGTTTCCTCATGGCGATCGTCGGGGCGGAATGGGTGATGCGCTGGCTGCCCAAAGGCACCCATGACTGGGCGAAGTTCCTGACCCCGGACGAGCTTTACGAGCTGATCCGCAAGGCCGGGCTGACCCCGGTGGACCGCAAGGGCATGGTCTTCAACCCGCTCGGCTGGAGCTGGAGCCTCTCGGCGCGGGACCTGTCCTGCAATTATGTGACGACGAGTCTCAAGCCCGCGGGGTGAGTCTTTCTGCAACCCTGTTCCCGGTGGATGTGTCGAACGCTCCGCGGGGGATATTTATGCACAGGGGATGGAGACAGGGAGGGATGCGCCCATAGGTTGTATTTGGTGCGCGAGGTGGCGCGTGGCCGCATCACTCGACCGGAAAGCGGCAGAAAAGCATATCGCCAAATCTTGACAAAAAGAATCAGCGTATGCAGTCACGTTTTTGATATCGAGTTAAATATCGCGCCAGCCTGTCGCTAGCCGTCCCCGGAACAGCGAACAGGCTAGAAATGACCCCGAAATCAACGAGACATACCGCCCTTTGGGCGACGACCGCGCTTGCGCTTGCCTTGCCCATGGCCGTGACCGCGCAGACCAAGGCCCCCACCGAAGCTGAAAAGCAGGCGTTGCTCCTCAAACCGATCACGGTTTATGGCGAGCGTCAGGGAACTGCGGTGCATGACGTTCCCGCCTCGGTCAGCGTGGTCGGCGGCGCAGAGGTGGAGGCGCGCTCCATCTCCGACATGCATGAACTGGTCCGCTATCTGGCGGCAGTGACCGTGCAGCGCCAGACCACCGGCACCGACCCGTTCAACTCCTTCGGCGGCTTCACCATCCGCGGGGTCGGTGGCAACCGCGTGCAGATGCTGGTCGATGGCTCCCGCGTGCCGGAAGGTATCCAGGACGGCAACCGCGACTATCTGGATTTCAATTTCACCAAGCAGGTGGATGTGGTGAAGGGTCCGGCCTCGGTTCTCTGGGGTGCGGATGCGCTTGGCGGCGTCGTGGCCGTCACCACCCTCGACCCCGAGGACATTCTGGAGGGCCGCGACAGCGGCGGGACCGCGCGCCTGTCCTATGACGGGCTGAATTCGGAGACGGGCGTTTCGGCGGCCTTCGCCAAGCGCTTCGGTCCCGATCTGGCCGTGATGATGGGCATTTCGCGCACCATGGGCCATGAGGCGAAACTGTCGAAGGCCCGCGATGATGGCGGTCTCTATGGCTGCCCGCGTTTCGTGAGCTATGGCGCCTCGACCTGCGGCGAACTTGACCCGACCGATGCCGCAGCGGACCGGCTGCTGGCCAAGGCGGTCTGGACCCCCTCGGACGAGCATCGTCTGGAAGTCTCGCTCGACATGGTGAACCGGCTGACCGATGTGCAGTTGAACTACGGCCTCGGCCCGGTGCTCAGTTCCGTCACCGGCAACCCGACCGGCGAGATCCTCCATGCCTTCGACCGCCATCTGGATATGAAGCGCCGCCGCTTTGCGGTGGAGCATACCTGGACGCCGGATCTGGCATGGGTGGATGAGGTCAAGACGACGCTGGCCTATGCGCCGGGCGGCTATGAGCGTTGGGGCAACCGCTATTCCACGCTTGCCAACGGCAACCGCCAGGTGCGCCGCGACCATCTGGACTTCAGCGAGAACTTCCTGGAGCTGGACGTTCAGGCGACCTCGCGCTTCACCACCGGCGCGGCGGAGCATGAAGTCACCTGGGGCTTCGACGGGGACCTGACGCGGACGGATTACACCTCCACCGATCACACCACCAACCTGAACACCAATGTCACGGTGGACCGCACCGGCGTTGGCTTCAACTTCGCCAACGGCACCACGCGCCGCGCCGACCTTTATGTTCAGGACAAGATCAGCCTGATGGACGGCGATCTCGAACTGACGCCGGGGATGCGCTTTGCGACCTTCAAGATCGACCCGCGCCCGGATGCCAACTACGTTGCCCCGGTCGGACAGGAGCCGCGCGTCCGCGAGGATGAGCGGGTTCTGAAGAGCCTTGGCGCGCTTTACCGCTTTGACAGTGGCTGGCAGCTCTGGGGCCATTACGGCGAAGGCTTCAAGATGCCGACCTCGCAGCAGCTCTTCCAGTCGAACGGGACCAGCCTTGTTCCCGCCCCGAATCTGGAGCCGGAAGAAGTCGAAAGCATCGAGGTCGGCGTGCGCCGCGAGATGGAGCGAGGGAATTTCGGGATCAACGCCTTCAAGGCGGATTACACGAACTTCATCCAGAGCTTCTACAACATCCCCGGCACCAGCCAGTATACTTACCGCAACCTTGCCGAAGTGCGGGTCTGGGGGGTGGAACTGGACGGCGCCTATGCCCTGACGGACAACCTGACCCTCACGGGTTCGGCGATCTGGCAGATGGGGACGCAGCGCACCAGCCCGACGGCGGATCGCACGCCCCACACCCTGCCGCCGCTGCGTGGCACGGTTGGTCTGACCTGGAATGTCCCGGATCGCGGCCTGAGCTTCGATGTGATCGGCAACTTTGCCGCCGGGGTGGAGCGCACATCGTCTGCGACCAACTTCAAGCCGGATGGCTATGGGGTGATCGACGTGTTCGCGCGTGTCGATGTGGCTGAAAACGCCGTGCTGAACGTCGGGGTGAAGAACCTCTTCGACAAGCGCTATTTCGAGGCTTCGGCGGCGAGCTACAGTTCCACCGCCGGAACGGCCGTGGCGCAGACCAACCCGCTTGAACTTCAGACCGCGCCGGGACGGGTGTTCTCCGTCTCGCTCGACATGAAGTTCTGAGGCGGGCATGGCGACCGCTTTCAAAACCACGCTGGCACGCGCCGGCCGGCTGGCGGTCATCGCCGTCAGCGGGCCGGGAGCCTGGCGCGGGCTGGTGCTCTATGGCGCGATCCTGGCGCTGAATTTCGCCGGTGTCTGGGTGTCGATCCAGCAGATCGCCTGGAACAAGGCGTTCTATGACGCGCTCGAAAAGCTGGATGCCGGGGCGGCGGTGCAGCAGGTGGGGGTGTTCTTCGTCCTCACCGCGCTGTCGGCGGGCTGCTGGCTTCTGGCGGACTGGTTGCGGAAGCGGTTGCTGATCCTCTGGCGCGGGCGGCTCACCGCCCGCGCTCTCGACCTGTGGCTGGGCAATCGCGCCTATTGGCTGATGCGCCCCGGCTTCGGCAAGACCTCGGTGGAAAACCCCGATCAGCGGGTCGCCGAGGATTGCCGCCTTTACATCGAGCGCCTGCTGGAATTCACGCTGGACCTGATTTCGCAATCGGTCGCGCTGATCTCCTATATCGCCGTGCTCTGGTCGCTGGCGACCTTTGCCCTCTCCTTCGCGGCTTTCGGGCTCGATATCACCCTGCCGCGCTACATGGTCTGGCTCGCCCCGGTCTATGTCTTTGCGGCCTCCCTGATCACCCATCTGCTTGGTCGCCCGCTGAAGGGCCGTTACTTCGACCGCGAGCGGGTGGAGGCCGATTTCCGCCATGCGCTCGTGCAGCTCCGCGACCGCGCCGATCTTGTCGCGCAGGCGGGGGGCGAGGCGGCGGAGCGGCGCCGGCTCGACCAGCGTTTCGGGGCCGTGGTGGCCAACTGGCGCGGGCTGATGCGGGCGGAGCTGATCCAGGGCCTCTTCACCCGGCCCTATATGCAGACGGTCCTCCGGTTGCCGACCTTCTTCGCGCTTCCTGCCTATTTCGCCGGAACTGTGACGCTTGGCGGGCTGATGCAGCTTGCTTCGGCCTTTTCCAATGTCACCACGACCTTCAGCTGGTTCATCTTCAACTACCGCGATCTGGCGGAATTCGTCGCGGTCTGCGAGCGTCTGGACGGCCTCTTTCAGGCGGCGGGCTCGCCGGTTCCGAAATCTGCCGCCCCGCGGGAGATCCGCCGGGAAGTGGCCCCGGACGGCGCCTTGCGCGTCGAGGGTCTGCGTCTTGCCACGCCGGAGGGCCGCTGGCTCGATCCGGTTCCGGATCAGGTGATCCGGCCGGGGCATGTCTTCCTGATCACCGGGGCTTCGGGGCAGGGCAAGACCACGCTTCTCGCTGCCATCGCCGGGCTCTGGCCCTGGGGGGAGGGGCGGATCGCGCGTCCGGCGGGGCGCTTCCTGTTCCTGCCGTCCGGTGCGCCGGTCATGGGCGACAGCCTTGCCGCCGCCGCCTGCCATCCCGAGGACCCCTCCCACCACGACCCGGAGCGTGTCGCTGCCGTCCTGACCCGGCTTGGCCTTGCCCCGCGCCTGACCTTGGCGGAGGGCGAAGCCTCGCTGGCCGGTCTGTCGATGGGCGAGCGGCAGCGGCTCGGCCTTGCGCGCGCCGTCCTGAACCGCCCGGACTGGCTGCTGCTGGACGAGGCGACCTCCGCGCTCGATCTGGCCGCCGAGGCGGATCTGCTCGCCTGGCTGCGCGCCGAATTGCCGGAAACCACGCTGATCCTTGTCGCCCATCGCGCGCCTGCCGGCCTGCACGCCGATGATGTCCTTCACGTTGGCCCCGTTGATCCCGAAAGGAAAACCGCATGACCGCCGCAACCGAAGCCGTGACCGAAGCCCCTCCGCGTGAAATCCTGCTCGGCAATGCCGCCGCCATTCTGGCCAGCCTGCCGGCCATGGGAAAGCTGATGGTCATCGCCCGCGCCGGTGGGGCCACGCATGAGCGCATCGGCCCGGTGGAAAAGGTCAGCACCAGCGGCGACAGCCTGCGGGTGGAAGGCGCCTGCCACGGGGCGGAGATCGCCCTTGCTCCGCTGGTCCGCGTCGAGATCGACCGCAGCTCGGTCATGCGGGAAAAGGTCTATCCGCGGCTCGAATTCCGCGATGCGGCGGGGGAGGTTGTGGTCGCCGTGGTCGGCATGGAGGGGCTGGAACCCTTCGAGGCCGCGCTGACCGCCTTTGCCCGCGGGCGCGCCGAAGATCCTGCGCCAAAGGCGAGCGACGGTGCGAAGCGCCCCGATCTGGCGGAAGACGACCCCGCCCTCGCCCCCTTCGCCGCCGTGCAGGACAGCGGGGCGGAGGTGGTGATCGCCGTGGATCGCCCCGGCCTGCACCAGTTCTGGCGCGGCAGGATCGAGGCGGTGAAGCCTGCCATGGGCTTTCTCAACGTGATGACCCCGGATTTCCATCTCCATCTCGAAGGCGGCACCGTTGCGGGCTGGCAGGCGGAGCCGGGCAAGCGCATCGCCACCGGCGCCGATGGGGTGCCGACCGGGCTGGTGCTGACCTCGGAGGCCTTCGCATGACCCGCGACACCCCTTGGGCAGAGCCGGGAGGAGCGGTCGCCCCCTCCCATCCGCACCTGATGGCCCGCCTCGCCAAGGCCGAGGTCGTGCTTCTGGGAGAACAGCACAACCGCGCCGACCATCACCGCTGGCAACTGCACGTTGCCGCCGGGCTGGCCGCGCACCGCTCCGTCGTCCTTGGCTTCGAGATGTTTCCCGCACGGCTCGACCCGGTGCTGCAGCTCTGGGTCGCGGGTCGTCTGACGGAGGAGGAGTTTCTGGAGCGCGCCGAATGGGGCAAGGTCTGGGGCTTTCCGGCCGAGCTTTACCTGCCGATCTTCCGCTTCTGCCGGGAAATGCGGATCGCCATGACAGGCCTGAACTGCCGCCGCGATCTGGTGCGCGAGGTCGGCGCCGGCGGCTGGGAGAGCGTGCCGGAGGAGGCGCGCGAGGGGCTGACTCCCGCCCGCGCCTCCCCCGCCGCCTATCGCCGTTTCATCTTCGATCTGACCGGGGGCGGTGCGCCAGGCCGCAAGGTCGCTTCACCCGAAGACCCCGCCTTCGACCGTTTCGTGCGCGCGCAGGAAGTCTGGGACCGCGCCTTCGCCACCCGCCTCCGCAATGCCGCGATCCGGCCCGGCAATCCGCTGGTGATCGGCATCATCGGCATGGGCCATCTGCAATGGGGTGGCGGGGTGCCGTGGCAGCTTGCCGATCTTGGCGTGCATGACGTGCGCGTGCTGATCCCGCAGGACGAAGGCCAGCCCGTGCCGCCCGCCGGTGCCTCCGATGCCGTCTTCGCCCTTCCCGAAACCCGTCTTGCAGAGGTCACATCATGACTGTCGCCGTCCCTGAACCGAAACACGCGCCGATCCGGGTCGGTGGCCGTCTGGAGCGCCCGATCGGCGAGGCGCTTGCCCTCCTCGCCACGCTTGCTGCCGCGAAGGGCTGGCCGGTGACCGAGGATGAGGGGGTGACAGTGGCCAGCTCTCCCTTGGGTCAGGTGCGTCTTTTTGCGCTCGATGGCGGGGTGGAGATCGAAGTGGTCGCTCCCGATCGCAACGGTATCGTGACGCATATGGATCTGGCGGAGCAGCTTGCCGAGGCCGATACCCTCAAATGGCTGCGCGTGTCCGGCGGTCCTCCGGCACGGCTGACCTTGGCAAGGGTGGTTTCCTGCACGCAGATTTCCCCCAACTTCCGCCGCCTGCGGATCGCCGGGGATTTCTCGCGCTTTGCCGGGGGCGGACTGCATTTCCGGCTGGTTTTCGGGCCGGAGGGGGCGGACTGGCCCACGGAAACCGCAGAAGGACTGGACTGGCCCGGCGGGATCGAAGCCTGGCACCGCCCGACCTACACGATCCGCGCCATGGACCCCGCGGGGACTTGGCTCGACACCGACATCTTCCTGCATGACGGCGGGCGCGTGACGGCCTGGACCGGCACGGTCCGGCCGGGCGACGAGATCGGCCTCACCGGACCGGGCGGCGGCGGGCTTGCCAAGGGCGATTGGGTCGGCCTGATCGGGGATGAGACCGCGCTGCCGGTCGTGATCCGCATGATCGAGGCGCTGCCCGAAACCGCGCAGGGCCGGGCCGCAATCTTCGTGCCGCATGCCGATGATGCCCAGCCGGTGAAAACGCCGGCAGGCGTGGTGCTCGACTGGGTGACGCCGGATCGCGGCCTGTCCCCGCTCGGCTATCTGCAACAGATGGAGACGCCCGCCGAGGGCCGCTTCGTCTTCTTCGCAGCGGAACGCAAACAATCGGCCAGCGCCCGCGAATGGCTGACCGCCCAAGGCTTTGGCCGGGGCGAGTTCCGCTCCGCCGCCTATTGGACGGCGGGTGCGGAGGAATAAGCGGCAGGGCTTGGGATGGGCGGGATTACCGCCCATCCTTCACGCCGGTCACTGGACCTGAGCGAATGCCTTTTCCATGCGCTCCTGCGCCTTTTTCGGCAGCTTCACGGCCTTGGCGGCATCGAGGTTCGCGGGCGCATCGCCGACCTGGATCAGCGCCACCATGCCCATGGCGAAATGCGGGGTGCATTTGATGCCATAGACGCCGGGCTCGGTCACCACGAGGTCGAATTCCTTGTTCATCTCGCCCTTGAAGGGCTCCACCCCGGCCGGGAGCATGTCCTTGATGGATTCGACATCATGGCTCTTGTCGGTGGGGATGAACTTGACGGTATCGCCGGGGGCAACCTTCACGAAGGCCGGTTCGAAGACCATGGCGCCGTCAGCGCCCTTGTTCAGCATGTGGATCTCGACCTCTGCGGCCTGGGCAACCCCGGTCAGGGCGAGGCAGAGCGCCGGAACGGCGAGCAGACGGGACAGGACAGTCATGACATTCTCCAGAAAAAGCGGGCCGGGATGACCCGTTGCAGCCGGAATACCGCCCCCGAAGCCCGCCGACTTTGCGCGAGGTCAAACAAAGGCCGCGAATTCAGCTTTTGGTGATCATGGAGAAGTCGCCTTCATAAGAATAAATCTTGACCCTCAGGGCGTATTTCGCCACTTTCAGAGAGATATTTTGCCATTTCGGCTGGTTTGGCGGGCAAGGCGGGGATCATGGGCGCAGATCAGCGGCGGAATGTCGCGGCGGCGGCGAATCTGCGGCAGGACGGACCGCTGCGGCTGGGCTTCCTGATGTTTCCCGGTTTTCCCATGGCCTGCCTGACCTCCGCGATCGAGCCTTTGCGGGCGGCGAACGAGATCACCGGGCAGGCGCATTTCCATTGGTCGCTGGTGGCGGAGACCGCGGCGCCCGTCCGCTCCTCTGCCGAGGTGCGGTTCGAGCCGGACCAGCTTCTGTCGGTCTGCGAGGGGATCGACCAGCTCTACATTCTCTCCCCGCCCACCGGCCAGTTCGCCGAGCCGCGGCGCAGCCCGGCGCGGCTGCGCTGGCTCGACCGGACGGGGGTTGTGCTGGGGGCCTTTTCCGGCGGCATCTTCCCCCTGGCGCGGGCCGGGCTGATGGAGGGCAGCGCCTGTTCCGTCCACTGGTGCTATGAGGCGGCCTTCAAGGCGGAGTTTCCGAAGGTGGCGGCCAGCGAGGCGGCGATCCTGCGCGACCGGCGGCGGGTCACGGCTTCCGGCGCGGGGGCGGTCTTCGACCTCATGCTGCGGCTGGTGGAGGAGCGTCTGGGGCGGGAGTGCATGACCGAGGTGGCCTGCTGGTTCCAGCATCCTTTCGTGCGCGACGAGGATGCGTGCCAGAAGGTGCCGGTGGCGCGCGGGCCGGGAACGGCGGACCGGCTGCCCGTGGCGATCCGTTCGGCCATAGGGCTGTTCGAGACGCATATCGAGGATACGATCCGCATCCCCGATGTCGCTGCGGCGGTGGAAATGTCCGCCCGCCATTTCGAGCGGCTGTTCAAGCGTGAAACCGGGCAAAGCCCCCTGCGCTACTACCGTCTGCTGCGCCTGTCGAAGGCCCGGCAGCGGGTGCTCTACTCCGGCGATTCCCTGTCGGAGATTTCGGCCTCCATCGGTTATGCCCGCCCCTCGCAGATGAAGCGCGACTATGCGGAGGCCTTCGGCGTCAGCCCGCAGGACGAACGCCACCTGTCCGGCGGCGCCCGGCTCGCGGCGGAGTGATCCCGATGGCCGAAACCCGGCGCCCGATGGCGGAAAACCTGCAACCTGTCGCTTTTCGTTTCTCTATCCTGACCCTGTAACACCCCGTCGGACCAAGGATTCCCCATGCGCTATTCCGGTTTTCGCGTGATTGCCGAGGCTCTGATCGGCCACAGGGGCTGGAAGCCCATCTGGCGCGACCCGACCCCTCAGGCCGAGTATGACTACATCATCATCGGTGGCGGCGGGCATGGGCTGGCCACGGCCTACTACCTCGCCAAGGAATTCCGGCAGGCGCGGATCGCGGTGCTGGAGAAGGGGTATCTTGGCGGCGGCAATGTCGGGCGCAACACCACGATCATCCGCTCGAACTACCTTCTGGACGGCAACGAGCCCTTCTACGAATTCAGCCTCAAGCTCTGGGAGGGGCTGGAGCAGGATTTCAACTACAATGCCATGGTCAGCCAGCGGGGGATCATCAACCTGATCCACACCGACGCGCAGCGCGACGCCTTCACCAGGCGCGGCAACGCCATGGTGCTGAACGGCGCGGATGCAGAGATGCTGAGCCGCGATCAGGTGCGGGCGATGTATCCCTTCCTGAACTTCGACAATGCCCGCTTTCCGATCAAGGGCGCGATCATGCAGCGGCGCGGCGGCACGGTGCGTCATGATGCGGTGGCCTGGGGCTATGCGCGCGGAGCGGACAGCCGGGGTGTCGATCTGATCCAGAACTGCGAAGTCATGGGTATGCGGATCGAGAATGGCCGCATCCGGGGGGTGGAAACCTCGCGCGGGTTCATCGGGGCGAAGAAGGTGGGGGTGGCGGTGGCCGGCTCCTCCTCCCGCGTGATGGGCATGGCGGGGATGCGCCTGCCGATCGAAAGCCATGTGTTGCAGGCTTTCGTCTCCGAGGGGCTGAAGCCGCTGATCGACGGGGTGATGACCTTCGGGGCGGGGCATTTCTATGTCAGCCAGTCCGACAAGGGCGGGCTCGTCTTCGGTGGCGACATCGACGGCTACAATTCCTATGCTCAGCGCGGCAACCTTCCGGTGATCGAGGATGTGGCCGAGGGCGGCATGGCCCTGATGCCGATGCTCGGCCGGGCGCGGCTGTTGCGGACCTGGGGCGGCATCATGGACATGTCGATGGACGGCTCTCCGATCATCGACCGCACCGGGATCGAGGGGCTCTATTTCAACGGCGGCTGGTGCTATGGCGGCTTCAAGGCCACTCCGGCTTCCGGCTGGTGCTTTGCCCATCTCCTTGCCACCGACACCCCCCATGCCACCGCCACGGCCTATCGCTTCGACCGCTTCCTCAAGGGGCTGATGATCGACGAAAAGGGTCAGGGCGCGACCCCGAACCTGCATTGAGGGCGAACCCATGCTGATCAACCATCCGATCCTCGGCCCCCGCGACGCGCAGGAATTCGTCTATCTGGGCGATGCGAACCTGCTGCACCGCCCCGACGGCCTTGCCGAAGGCGCGATTGCCGCCTTTCACGACTATGCCTATCAGCGCGGCAACCCGGCGGGGGAGCACCGGGAGCTCTGGTATCACGAGCAGGGCGACCGTTCCTGGCTGGTCGTCACCCGTAACACCGTCACCCATGAGATTCTGAAGGTCGAACTGGCCCGCGATGTGGCCCGCCGGGAGGGGCGTTCCAGATGAGCCAGTCACACAGGATCGCGGGCGGCCAGATCGACCGGGGCGTGGCCCTGCGCTTCAGCTTCGACGGCAAGTCCTATACCGGCCATCCCGGCGACACGCTGGCCTCGGCGCTGCTGGCCAATGGCGTGCGGCTGATGGGGCGCAGCTTCAAGTACCACCGCCCGCGCGGCCCGATCTCCGCCGGGTCGGAGGAGCCGAACGCGCTTGTCGAGCTTCGCTCCGGCGCGCGGCAGGAGCCGAACACCCGCGCCACCGTCGCGGAGCTGTTCGACGGGCTGGAGGCGCGGAGCCAGAACCGCTGGCCCTCGCTCGCCTTCGATGCGCTGGCGATCAATGACCGGCTGAACAGCTTCTTCACCGCCGGTTTCTACTACAAGACCTTCATGTGGCCGGCGGCCTTCTGGGAAAAGGTCTATGAGCCGATCATCCGCCGCGCGGCGGGGCTTGGGTCCTTGTCGCGGCTGGAAGACCCGGACGAATATGACAAGGGCTTCCTCCATTGCGACCTTCTCGTCATCGGGGCCGGGCCTGCCGGGCTGATGGCCGCGCTGACGGCGGGCCGGGCCGGGGCGCGGGTCATCCTTGCCGATGAGGATTTCCGCATGGGCGGGCGGCTCAATGCCGAGACGGGAGAGGTCGGGGGCCGTCCGGGGGCCGATTGGGCTGCGGACGTGGTGGCTGAACTGGCGGGCCTGCCCAACGTCCGCCTGATGGCGCGGACCACGGTGGCCGGGGCCTTCGACCACGGCATCTTCGGCGCGGTGGAGCGGGTGTCGGATCACCTCCCCGCCCCGCTGCCCGGCAAGCCGCGCCAGACCCTGTGGCGGATCTATGCGCGCCGTTCCCTTCTGGCCGGGGGGGCGACGGAGCGGCCGATCGCGTTTGAGAACAACGACCGCCCCGGCGTGATGCTGGCGGGGGCGTTGCGCGCCTATGCGAACCGCTGGGGGGTCGCGGCGGGCGACCGGGTGGTGGTCTTCACCAACAACGAAGATGGCTTGCGGACGGCGACCGACCTTCAGGCCAAAGGCGTGTCGGTGGTCGCGGTGGTGGACAGCCGCAGGGGCGGGCCGCTGCTGCCCGGTCTGCGGCATCTGCAAGGTGCGGAGGTGGTGGACAGCGCCGGGCGGCTCGGTCTGTCCTCGGTCACGGTGCGGATGGCGGATGGCCGGACGGAGGTGATCCCCTGCACCGCGCTTGGCGTGTCGGGCGGCTGGAACCCCAACGTGAACATCCATTCGCATCACCGCTCCCGCCCGGTCTGGGCAGAGGGGATCGCGGCCTTCGCGCCGGGGGCGGACGGGCCGGCGGGCCTTGCCGTCGCCGGGGCTGCGGCGGGGCGTCTTTCCACCCATGGCGCGCTGCTGGGCGGTCAGGCGGAGGCGCTTGCGGCGCTTGGCGATCTGGGCATCCCGGCGACGGCCGGTGATCTGCCCAAGGCCGAGGATGCGCCGGTTTCCATCACTCCCAAATGGTATGTGCAGGGCGGCAAGGGTCGCGCCTGGATCGATCAGCAGAACGACGTGACCGTGAAGGATGTGAAGCTCGCCCATCAGGAAAACTTCACCTCCGTCGAGCATCTGAAGCGGTACACGACCCTCGGCATGGCGACCGATCAGGGCAAGACCGGCAATGTCATCGGCCTTGCCGTGATGGCGGAACTGACCGGCAAGCCGATCCCCGAAACCGGGACGACCATCTACCGCCCGCCCTATACGCCGGTGGCGATGGGTGCGCTGGCCGGGCGGTCGCGCGGCAAGGAGTTCAAGCCCTTCCGCCTGACCCCGAGCCACAAATGGGCCGCCGAGCAGGGCGCGGTCTTTGTCGAGGTCGGCATGTGGCTCCGCACCCAATGGCTGCCGCGCGCGGGGGAGACGACCTGGCGGCAATCGGTGGACCGCGAGGTGCTGGCCACCCGCAAGTCGGTCGGCATCTGCGACGTGACCACGCTCGGCAAGATCGACATTCAGGGGACCGATGCGGGAACCTTCCTCGACCGGGTGTATGCCAATACCTTCAGCACCCTCGCCGTCGGCAAATGCCGCTACGGGCTGATGCTGCGCGAGGATGGCATGGTCTTCGACGATGGCACCACGGCGCGGCTCGCGCCGGAGGAATATGTGATGACCACGACCACGGCCAATGCCGTGACGGTCTTCCGCCATCTGGAATTCTGCCGCCAATGCCTCTGGCCCGATCTCGACGTGCAACTGATCTCCACCACCGAGGCCTGGGCGCAATTCTCCGTTGCCGGACCCAATGCGCGGCGGCTGCTGGAAAAGGTCGTGGATCAGGACATCTCCGACGCGGCGTTTCCCTATATGGGGGCGGGCAACATCACGGTGTGCGGGGGTTTGCGCGGGCGGCTCTTCCGCATCTCCTTCTCCGGCGAGCTGGCCTATGAGATCGCCGTGCCGACCCGTTATGGCGATGCGCTGATCCGCAAGCTGGTGGAGGCCGGGGAGGAGTTCGGTGCCGTGGTCTATGGCACCGAGGCGCTTGGCGTCATGCGGGTCGAAAAGGGCCATGTGGCCGGCAACGAGTTGAACGGACAGTCCTCGGCGCTGAACATGGGGCTGGGCAAGATGGTGTCGAAGAAGAAGGACAGCATCGGGATGCCGCTCTCGCAGCGCGAGGGGATGGTGGCCGAGGGGGGCTACCGTCTGGTGGGTGTGAAGCCCGTGAACCCGGCCGATGCGCTTTCGGCGGGCAGTCATTTCCTGCCCGAAGGGGCGGCCCCGGTGCTGGCCAATGACGGCGGCTGGCTGACCTCGATGGTCTGGTCCCCGCATCTCGGCCATTGCATCGCGCTCGGCTATCTGAAGGGCGGGGACCAGAAGATCGGCACGCGGATGCGGGCGGTGAACTTCATGAACAAGACCGATGTGGCGGTGGAAATCGTCAGCCCGCATTTCATCGACCCAGAGGGGGAGAGGCTCCGTGGCTAATTTGAAACCACTCACGGCCCTTGGCCATGATGCGCCCGAGGTGCTGAGCATCGGCGCCGTCCGCATCAGCGAACGCTTCGATGTGGCCCTTGCTTCCGTCGCCGCACGGCGTGGGAAGGCCGGGGATCTGGCATCGGCGGCGCAGGGGATCGGCCTGCCGCTTCCTGCGCCTGCAACCCATCAGGCGGGCGATCCCTGGTCGGCCTTCTGGGTCGCGCCGGAGATGTGGTTCGTCGAGGCCCCCTTCGCCAGCCATGAGGATATCGCCGCCCGGCTGAAAGCCGCGCTTGGCGATACCACCTCCGTCACCGAGCAGACCGATGCCTGGGTGCGGTTCGACATCGCAGCGCCCGATCTCGCGCCTTTGTTCGAGCGTCTGTCGAACCTCGACCTCGCCCGCGCGCCGGTGGGCTTCGCCAGCCGCACGGTGATCGAGCATGTCGGCACCTATCTGGTCAAGCGCGCTGCGGGGGAGGTGGTGCTTTACGGCCCGCGCTCTTCGGCGGCGAGCCTGCTGCATGTGCTGGAGGTGACGGCGAAGTCGCTTCTCTGAGGCAGGTTGATCCCGGCAGTGTTTCCCTATAGTGAAACTCCCGTTTGTTTCACGAGGTTCCTCCATGCCCGAAACCCAGATCATCCCGCGCGGAAAGCCGGCGTTCAGCCAGGACCCCCACCGGGTCCGCGACATTTCCGAGCGCAATCTCGAAGCCGCCATCGGCCGTGAGGTCCGCAGTTTCCGGCGCCAGCAGGGGATGACGGTGGCCGATCTGGCGCAGATCACCGGGCTGTCGATCGGGATGCTGTCGAAGATCGAAAACGGTAATACCTCGCCCTCGCTGACCACGCTTCAGGTGCTGAGCCATGCGTTTTCCGTGCCGGTGACGGCGTTTTTCCGCAGTTATGAGGAGCGGCGCGAGGCCCAGCATGTAAAAGCGGGGGAGCATCTGGAGATCGAGCGGCGCGGGACGCGGGCGGGGCATCAGTATCACCTGCTCGGCCATCTCGGCTCCAATTCCTCAGGCGTGGTGGTGGAGCCCTACATGATCACCCTGACGACCGAGAGCGACCGCTTTCCGGCTTTCCAGCATGAGGGGCTGGAGCTTCTCTACATGCTCGAAGGCGAGGTGGATTACCGCCACGGCGACCAGATCTATCCGCTGAAGCCGGGGGACAGCCTGTTCTTCGATGCCGATGCGGTGCATGGGCCGGAGGTTCTGGTGAAGCTTCCGGCACGGTATCTGTCGATCATTTCCTATCCGCAGGGGTAGGCACGGCAACATTGGCCGAGGCCCGTAGGGTGGGCGGATCAGAAAACGCATCGCGGTTTCCCGCCCGTGCGGAAACCCCTCCACCGGACCGCCTGGCCACGCAATTCCAGAGGCCGGCGCCCACCCCGGCGGGTGCTGGCCGACGGCCTTTGGACCACCGGCAGAGGGTGGATGTCGCTGCGCCCGGCAGAGGCGAAGGCCTCTGCCACGGGCTGCCCGCCCCTACCGCCCCTGATGGCTCCAGACCTCATGCCGGATACGGGCAAAGCGGTAGGCATCGAGCGCCGCCATCGCCCAGACGAAGATCCCGCCCGCGAACTTGCCGACAAGGGAGACCTCCGGGGCGGCGGTCTTCAGGGTGAATCCCCCGAGCAGCAGCAGGAAGAACAGGAATGTCAGCCCGCGCAGGGGCTGGCGGTTCAGCACCTGACCCATGCCCGGCAGAACCACCGCCACGGCCAGCACCAGATAGGGGTTGAGCGGGTTTCGCATCATGCGGCATTCCTTGAAAGGGCCAGAAGATCGTCGCGCAGCGCGACAAGGCTGTGCAGCAGTGGGGCGACACGGGCGGCGGCCAGCGGTTCCCGCCCAAGCTCGGCATCGCGGAACAGAAGGTATTTGCCGCGATCCGCCTCATCGCCCTGAAGCACGACCCGCAACCCCTTGGGCGACAGGATCAGCTCCTTCACGCGCGGATCGCGGAAGATCCCGCTATGGCGCGCCACAAGCGCCTCGGGCGGCAGGCCGCCGGGATCGTCGCTCCGCAAGCCGGTGCCTTCGGGCAGGAATTCCGGGCAGGGCAGGGCATGGGGAAGCTGCGGGAAATGGGAGAACGGCTCCTGCCCGGTGGGCCGGGTCATGATGTCGAGCGTGGCGCCCAGCGGCAGGGGCGCCGGCAGCGTGACCATTACCCAGAGGCTTGGCAGCTTGCGGAAGGTCAGGGCGTCGGGCAGGGCCTGAATGTCGAAGGCGAGGGCGCCGCGATACCCGGTCATGCGGGGGAATCCCGTCGGTTGCTGCCGCGTCGCCATCCGGTCGAAGAGCGGATGGAGCGCGTCGAAGTACCCCGCCCGCGCCGCCTTGCGCCGCGCCGCCGCCAGCCACATCGACCGCGCCAGCCAGATCAGCAGAACACCCGCAAACGCGGCGGTGACAAGAGGGAGCGTCATCCGGTCTTCCTGAAGGAAAAAGCCCGCCCGGCAGGGATACCGGGCGGGAGAGGGGATCAGTAACCCTCGGGCTTCGGCCAGGGCATGGTGAACTGCGCGCCCCGGTTGACGAAGCGGTAGCGCCAGAAGTGGAACCACAGCGACACGAGGATGTAGAAGCCGATCATCGCCACAAGCTGCGTCCCGTAGCCGAGGAACACCGCGAAGAAGGTGACGGAGCAGAGCGCCAGCAGCGCGATGGCCGGGATCGGGTGGAACGGATGCTCGTAGCCGCGCTTGATCGTCCCCATCGGCCATTTCTTGCGGAACATGATGATGTTCAGCGGCATGAAGGTATATTCCAGCAGGCCCGAAAGGATGGAGAAGGTGATCACCTGATCCAGCGGGGCGCCCAGTGCGAAGATCAGCGCCATCGGAACGAGGAAGATGATCGAGCGATAGGGCGTGCGGTATTTGGGATGCACGGCCCCGAACCAGCCCGGCAGATACTTGTCGCGCCCCATGGCGAACCAGGCGCGGCTCGCGTCGTTGATGCAGCCGTTGGCGCTGGCCAGCGTGGCAAAGAGCGTGCCGATCCCCAGAAGCCAGATCAGCGCCTCCGAACCCGACAGCCGCGCCGTGTCAAAGAGCGGCGCTACAGAGCCGTTCACCCCGTCGCCCAGATATTCCCAGGGCAGGACCCCGGTGCAGGTATACCAGGTCAGCGTCGCGGCGATGAGAAGCGTCATGATCCCGGCCAGCGTCCCGAAGGGCAGGGCGCGGGCGGGGGAACGGACTTCCTCGGCAGCCTGGGTCGTGCCTTCGATGCCGAGGTAATACCACAGGCCGAAATGCAGCGCCGCCAGCACCCCGATCCAGCCATAGGGCAGGGCCGCCTGACCGGCCATCAGCTCGGCATGGTGGACGATCCCGTTGCCGAGCACGCCCGAGGTGGACAGGAAGATGATGATGATCGCCGCGAAGGCGATGGCCGTGATGACGAGGTTGAAGGTCAGCGTCGCCAGCACCCCGCGATAGTTCAGCCAGGCAAGGAACAGGATCGCCAGGATGATGAAGGGCCGCTGGTCGAGCACCCCGTCATAGCCGGTCATGGTGGCGACGACGGAGATCAGATAGCCCGCCGTGATCGCATTGGCGGCTTCGAGCATCGTATAGGCAAAGGTCAGGTAAAGTCCGACGTTGAAGGCCATCAGCGGCCCGACGATATGCTTGGCCTGGGTATATTGCCCGCCCGCCGCCGCGACGGTGGAGGTCACTTCGCTGTCGATCATGGCGACGCAGGTATAAAGGATGCCGGCGAACCAGCAGGCGATCAGCGCCGCATAGGCTCCGCCCTTCCCGACCGCGAAGTTCCAGCCCATGTATTCGCCGACCAGCACGATCCCCACGCCGAGCGCCCAGACATGGGCCGGGCCGAGTACGCGCAGGAGACCGACCTTGGTGCCATGCGGCCCCATGCCGTCCATCTTGTCCGAGGTGATGTCAAAATCTGCCATGATGCGCCCTCAGCCCTTGTGTTCTTCGGTTATGGCCTCAAGCTCACCCTCGCGGGAGGAGGTCAGGACATCTTCGGAATAGGTCGTATCGGTGCGGAGCCAGTCCACCACCAGATAAAGCCCGAGAAGGGCCGAAAGGCCCCAGGCGATGTATTCGATGTAGTTCCAGGTCTGCATCTGCCGCCCCTACCTTCTGTCGAATTTTTCCGCGATGACTTCGCGGTATTCGGTGCCGGAGAACTTCAGCATCAGGACGTAGTAGAGCAGGATCACGACGATCATCGTGATCAGCCCGCCGATGGTGAAGCTGTAGTCGAAGCGCGCGAGGATCAGGTCATGGGCGCTTTCGGGGGTGTAGCCGAGCGCCTCATAGGCGCTTGCCTGGGCGGGCGACTGGCCCAGCATTTCCCAGGTCGGGTTTTCCATCGGGGCGGCCACGGTCTTGGCGGCGCCGGAGAGCCCCATCTTCAGCGGCACGAAAAGCGCGCCGAGCGTCATCACCACCAGCACGATCACGTCGAAAAGCTGACTGGCCTTGCCTTGGACGGGGGGGACATATCTGCTCATCACTTGCCCTTTCTTGCGCGGGCTTCATCAAGGAACTTGATGTCCAGCCCATACATGAAGTCCCGGTCTTCCCGGTAATGGCGCAGCATGGCGAGGATGGCCGCGGTATTGAACACGAGCACCACGGTTCCGGCGAAGAGCAGGGCGCCACGGGCCGCGCCGTTGGGCGCAAGGTTCCATGTGGCGAGCGCCACGAAACCCATCGAAAGCCAGAGGCCAAACACAAAGGTCCAGGCCACCGCCACGTCCCGTCTGTGCATCGCCCCGATCCGTTGATTCAGGTCTGACACGTTTTCCTCCCATCGGCCCTGTTATGAATGCCGGAACAGGCGGAGCCTCCGCGCCGTTCTCCTTCCGGCAAATTTGTTTTCCAGCAGGAAAGTATTCCTGCGACAACCTGTCAAGTAAAACCGGGAAAAACGCAAAATCAAAGCAAAACTTTCCCGATGAGATAAAAAGTTTCTCACCAGTTGATCGGTGGAATCTTCGGTGCTAGCGTCGGTCCATCGGATGAAAGGAGACGAATCCATGTGCGGAATCGTTGGGCTGTTCCTCAAAGACCCCAAACTGGAACCAAAACTCGGCGCCATGCTGACCGACATGCTGATCACCATGACGGATCGCGGCCCCGATTCGGCAGGCATCGCCATTTACGGCGCGGGTGACGGCAAGCGCGCGAAGATCACCGTGCAGTCGGCCGATCCCGATGCGGATTTCAGATCGCTCGACGCGGATCTGAAAGAGGCGATCGGCAAGCCGGTGCTGATGCTGGTCAAAAGCACCCATGCCGTGCTCGAGGTCCCGGTGGACCAGATGGAGGCGGCGCGGACGGCGCTTGCCCATCTGCGCCCGCAGGTGAAGGTGATGAGCGCCGGCGAGAATATCGAGATCTTCAAGGAAGTCGGCCTGCCCAAGGATGTGGCGGCGCGCTTCGAGGTTTCGAAGATGGGCGGCACCCATGGCATCGGCCACACCCGCATGGCCACGGAAAGCGCCGTGACCACCATGGGCGCGCACCCGTTCTCGACCGGGGCGGATCAGTGCCTCGTCCACAACGGCTCGTTGTCGAACCACAACGGCGTGCGGCGCACGCTGAAGAAGGCGGGCATGACCTTCGAGACGGAGAACGACACCGAAGTCGCCGCCGCCTTCATCAGCCACAAGCTGAAGGAAGGCGCGCAGCTCGGCGAGGCGATGGAGGCGACGCTGACCGATCTCGACGGGTTCTTCACCTTCGTCGTCGGCACCAAGAACGGCTTCGGCGTGGTCCGTGACCCGATCGCCTGCAAGCCCGCCGTCATGGCCGAAACCGATCAGTATGTCGCCTTCGGCAGCGAATACCGGGCCTTGGTCAACCTGCCGGGCATCGAAGAGGCCCGCGTCTGGGAACCGGAACCGGCCACCGTCTACTTCTGGGAGCGTTGAGACGATGCAGACTTTCGACCTTGGCGCGGAAGGGCTCCGCGCACTGAACTCGGCGCTGCACGCCTTGAAAGGCCAGACCAACATGACCTCCTGGGAGGTCGTCAACCCCAAGGGCGCCCATGCCATCGCGGCAGGGGTGGATGCGCCGGTCGATATCACGGTGCGCGGCTCCACCGGCTATTACTGCGCCGGGATGAACAAGCAGGCGACGATCCGGGTGAAAGGCTCCGCCGGGCCGGGGGTCGCCGAGAACATGATGTCCGGCACCGTGATCATCGACGGCGATGCCAGCCAGTATGCCGGGGCGACCGGGCGCGGCGGTTTGCTGGTGATCAAGGGCAATGCCGCCTCGCGCTGCGGTATTTCCATGAAGGGCATCGACATCGTGGTGCATGGCAACATCGGCCACATGTCCTGCTTCATGGCGCAGTCGGGCCATATGGTCGTCCTTGGCGATGCCGGCGACGCGCTGGGCGATTCGCTTTACGAGGCGAAGCTCTTCGTGCGCGGCTCGGTCAAATCGCTTGGCGCCGACTGCATCGAGAAAGAGATGCGGCCCGAGCATTACGAGGCGCTCGAAGACCTTCTTCGCCGGGGGGAGGCCGATGGCAAGGCCCGGCCCGAGGAGTTCCGCCGCTATGGTTCGGCGCGCAAGCTCTACACCTTCAACATCGACAATGCGTCCTCTTACTAGGGCTTCAGAATGACCGATTTCCCCCGCACCCCGCCGCGCTTTTCGGCGACCTTCACCCCGGCGATCAACGCTGAAATCCGCCGTGCCGCGGCGACCGGCATCTATGACATCCGGGGCGGCGGCACCAAGCGCCACCTGCCGCATTTCGACGATCTGCTGTTCCTCGGCGCCTCGATCAGCCGCTATCCGCTGGAAGGCTACCGCGAGAAATGCGCCACCGATGTCTGGCTCGGCACCCGCTTTGCCAAGAAGCCGATCCATCTGGATATTCCGATCACCATCGCCGGGATGAGCTTCGGCGCCCTTTCCGGCCCGGCGAAAGAGGCGCTCGGCCGCGGGGCTTCGGCCTCCGGCACATCGACCACCACCGGCGACGGCGGCATGACCGAGGAAGAGCGCGGCCATTCCAAGACGCTGGTTTACCAGTATCTGCCCTCCCGCTACGGCATGAACCCCGATGACCTGCGCCGCGCCGATGCGATCGAGGTGGTGGTCGGTCAGGGCGCCAAGCCCGGCGGCGGCGGGATGCTTCTGGGCCAGAAGATCTCGGACCGCGTGGCGATGATGCGGAACCTGCCGAAGGGCATCGACCAGCGGTCGGCCTGCCGTCACCCCGACTGGACCGGGCCGGATGATCTGGAAATCAAGATCATGGAGATCCGCGAGATCACCGATTGGGAAAAGCCGATCTATGTGAAGGTCGGCGGCGCGCGCCCCTATTACGACACCGCCCTTGCGGTGAAGGCCGGGGCCGATGTGGTCGTCCTTGATGGGATGCAGGGCGGCACGGCGGCCACACAGGACGTGTTCATCGAGCATGTGGGGATGCCGATCCTCGCCTGCATCCCGCAGGCGGTGAAGGCGCTGCAGGACCTCGGGATGCACCGCAAGGTGCAGCTCATCGTCTCCGGCGGGATCCGGACCGGGGCGGATGTGGCCAAGGCTATCGCGCTCGGCGCCGACGCCGTCGCCATCGGGACCGCGGCGCTCATCGCGCTGGGCGACAACGATCCGCGCTGGGAAGAGGAATACCGCAAGCTCGGCACCACCGCCGATGCCTATGACGACTGGCACGAAGGCCGCGACCCGGCCGGGATCACCACCCAGGACCCGGAGCTGTTCGGCCGCTTCGATCCGGTGCTCGGCGGGCGGCGGCTCAAGAACTACCTCAAGGTGATGACGCTGGAGGCGCAGACCATCGCGCGGGCCTGCGGCAAGAACCACCTCCACAACCTCGAACCCGAAGACCTTTGCGCGCTGACCATCGAGGCGGCGGCCATGGCAGGCGTGCCGATTGCCGGAACCAACTGGGTTCCGGGCCGCTCCGGCGGCTTCTGAGACAAAAACATAAAGACGACAGGGAGTTACCAAGATGACGAAGGACCTTGCCAAATGGGCAAAGGAAAAAGGCGTCAAATACTTCATGATCTCCTACACCGACCTGTTCGGTTCGCAGCGGGCCAAACTGGTCCCGACGCAGGCGATCAACGACATGGCGGAGGACGGGGCGGGCTTCGCCGGGTTCGCAACCTGGCTTGACCTGACCCCCGCCCACCCCGACCTGATGGCGGTGCCGGACCCGAGCTCTGCCATCCAGCTGCCATGGAAAAAGGATGTGGCCTGGGTCGCCGCCCGCGCCACGATGGAAGGCAAGCTCGTCGATCAGGCGCCCCGCAACGTGCTGGAGCGCCTGATCGGAGAGGCCGCCAAGGAAGGCCTTCGCGTCAAGACCGGGGTGGAGCCGGAGTTCTTCATCCTCTCCCCCGACGGCAGCCAGATCTCCGACCCCTATGATACGGCGGAGAAGCCCTGCTACGACCAGCAGGCGGTCATGCGCCGCTATGATGTGATCGCGGAAGTCTGCGATTACATGCTGGAGCTGGGCTGGGAGGCCTATCAGAACGACCACGAGGACGCGATCGGCCAGTTCGAGATGAACTGGAAATATGACGACGCCATGCAGACCGCCGACAAGCATAGCTTCTTCAAGTTCATGATGAAGTCGGTGGCGGAAAAGCACGGCTATCGCGCCACCTTCATGCCGAAGCCCTTCAAGGGCCTGACCGGATCGGGCTGCCACGCCCATATCTCGGTCTGGTCGATGGACGGCAAGACCAATGCCTTCGCCGACAAGTCGAAGGAGCTGAGCCTCTCCGATCAGGGCCGCACCTTCCTCGGCGGGATCATGAAGCACGCCTCGGCTCTGGCGGCGATCTGCAACCCGACGGTCAACAGCTACAAGCGCATCAACGCGCCGCGCACGTCCTCGGGGGCGACCTGGGCGCCGAACACCGTGACCTGGACCGGCAACAACCGCACCCATATGGTCCGCGTTCCGGGACCGGGACGGTTCGAGCTGCGCCTGCCGGATGGCGCCGCCAACCCCTATCTGTTGCAGGCCGTCATCATCGCGGCAGGCCTTGATGGGGTGCGGTCCAAGGCCGATCCGGGCCGTCGCTATGACATCGACATGTATCAGCAGGGCCATACCGTCAAAGGCGCGCCGAAACTGCCGCTGAACCTGCTCGATGCGCTGCGCGAATACGACAAGGACAAGACGCTGAAGGCAATGATGGGCGAGGAATTCTCTGCCGCCTATCTCAAGCTGAAGCATCGGGAGTGGAACAGCTATGTCTCGCATTTCTCCGCCTGGGAGCATGAAAACACGCTCGACATCTGAGGGTCTTGGCAGGAAGCGGGATTGCCCGCTTCCTGCCGTTCAGATCCAGCCGAGAAGCCGCCACCAGAGATAGTCGAGCGGGATCAGCACCACCACCGTCAGCACCGCAAGCGGCAGAAGCACGCGGGCCAGATGGCTCAGCCTTTCCCCGGAAAGCTGCATCGCCACAAGCAGGGGCGCCACCTGATAGGGAAAGATCACCGTCGAAAAGCCGACAACCTGCGTCATCAGCACCGCCTTCAGGCCGAAGCCGGAAAGCTGGGCCAGATCGCCTGCCATCGGGGTCAGCACTGTCGGAACGCTCGGCACCGTCGCCACCAGCCCTGTCAGTGACGCCATCAGCGACAGGGACAGGAAGTTCAGCAGATCGCGCCCCGGCGCCATGGGCAGAACCCGTTCCAGCACATGACCCAGCTCCGCACCAAGGCCGGAGGCGTTGACCATCGCCCCAAGCGCCAAGGCTCCGGCCACGAACAGCAGCATCCCGAAATCCACCGAGGCGCGGAAAGCCTGCGGCTCGACCACCCCCGCTTTTGGCATCAGCAGGAAGGTCGCGGCGGCCAGCCCTACCCAGGCCGGATTGATCCCGTGGAGCCGGTCGGTCATCCAGAAGGCCAGCGTGACCAGCAGAACCAGTGCCACCCGGCGCTGTGCGCCCTGCCGGCCGGCGGTGCTTGCCGTCTCGGGCGGGGCGAGGGTTGCAATGCGATCCGGGAAAAACCGCAGGATCAGCAGGACTGTCAGAACAGCTTTCATCACCCCGAGCACCGGATAATGCAGCAGCAGATATTCGGTGTAGCCGATGCTCGTGTGATGGATCGTCTCCGCCGCGCCCGACAGGATCATGTTGGGGATGTTGGAGGGCAGGATGGCAAAGCTCGGCAGATTGCAGCCGAGCGCCAGCACCACCGCAATGCCGATCCGCCCGTTGGAACCGCTGCCGAAGCCGCAGCGTTGCGCTAGCGCCATGCCGATCGGCACCATCACCACCGCCCGCCCGACCGAGGAGGGCATGATCGCCCCGAGCAGCATCGCCACCAGCATCAGCCCGCCGATCAGCCTCGGATAGCTGCCGGTCAGCGGGGGCGAGATGAGCTCCGCCAGCCGCCCGCCCAACCCGGTGGTGCTGATCGCGGCCCCGATCACGAAGCCGGAGACGATCAGCCAGACAGCGGTGGAGCCGAAGCCCGCAAAGATGAGATCGGGTGGTGCGAGACCGAGGATCAGGGCCACGGCAAACAGCAGCAGGCTGGGCAGGTAGGACGGCACGACACCCGTGGCCCACAGGGCCAGTGTGATCAGCACGATGGCAAGGGTGCGGCTTTGCAGTGCCGGAACCGTGCCGCCACTCAGCATCGGTGCCAGCAAGCCGAGGGTCGCTGTCACCGTGAGGAGGCCGAGAAGGGCCATGTGCTTGCCGGAAAGTTCCCTGATCATCCGCTGCTCCCGCATCCTGACAGGGTCAAGCTAGCCGAAAGGAGGTGGATGTATTAGGCTGGTATCATGACAATAGATGTCGCTGAGCCGCCAAATTTCACACCCAGCAACGTGGGCATGGTGGAGGATGCCGCCCGTCCCGTGCTCACCTATTGCCGCGACCTGATGGTCGGCGCGACGACCATCCCCCATTCCCATCTGCGCGGCCAGTTGCTCTGGGCGGTGCGCGGGGTGTTGCGGGTGATCAGCGGCCAGACGGTTTGGATCGTGCCGCCGAGCCATGCGGTCTGGATTCCGGGCGGGATCGTCCATCATATCGTCACGGAAACGGCGGCGGAGGCGCGCAATCTCTATATCGACCCCTCGCGGCAGCCGCGGTCTGGGGGGCGGGGCTGTGCCGTCCTCCTCCTCTCGCCGCTGATGCGCGAGATGATCCTGCGGCTGACGGCGCGCGACCCGGAAGCCGCCTTCGGTGCGGTGGAGCTGCGGCTTGCCGAGGCGGCGCTGGATGAGATCGCCGCCCTGCCCGAGGCGCCTCTGACCCTGCCCGGCGCACGGGATGCGCGGCTGTTGCGCCTGACCGGGCATCTTGGCCGCAATCCCGCCGACCCTCGGCCGCTGACGGAGCTTGCCACCCTTGCAGGGGCCAGCCCCCGCACGCTGGAGCGGCTGTTCCAAAGCGAAACCGGCCTGACGTTCCGGCATTGGCGCGGACGCCTGCGCCTTCTGGCTGCCATTGAACGCCTGGAACGTGGCGAAAGCAGCACCGCCATCGCCTATGCGCTCGGCTATCGCAGCCCGAGCGCCTTCGTCGCCGCCTTCCGGCAGGAGTTCGGCCAACCACCCCAGAGCTTTCTGCGCGGCAGGGTGCCATGAAAAAGGCCGCCCACCGGGCGGCCCCATTCATTCAGGTGGTTCTTCTGGCTGTGTCCATCGGCTGCGTAGGGCTTGCGCCATGCGTGGCCAGGCATTGCTTGACATCTGGCTGGCACCCCGAAGGGGCTTGCTGGATCAGAACTGCCGGGAATGTGAGAGCGGGCTTGCAATATGCTGGCTGGCTGTCTTGAGGGGAATTTAGATGCCGCAGCGCCGCAGGTCAAGGGGCGGCGCAAAAATTTCTCTTTAGAATCAAATAGTTGACTTATTTGATCGGGAAATAATCCTGACAATTCTGCTTGGGAGGCTAAGCCATTCAAAACAAAGGATGGAGACGGTGATCCGGTATCGGGGGCCGATGGTGCGGCCCGGTCAGACGGGTAGCGGGCTTCGGCGCACAAAAGAAAAGGAGCGGCCGCCTCATGGCGACCGCTCCTTTCATGCCGATTCCCCGCCTGTCAGCGCGTCAGGGCTGCGCCTCCTCGCCGAACAGCGCGATCAACCCCTCGGCAAGCGCCCCGCGCCAGACCAACCAGTCATGCCCGCCGCCATAATCGCGCCAGATGACGGGATAGCCCTTGATCCGCAACACATCCCGCAACTGCCGGGACGTGTCGAGAATCCCCGGCGTGCCGTCGCGGCCAAGCTCGAACCGGCCCGCCGTCAGGACGAACCGGACCGGCAGCTTCTCCCGCGCGGCAAATTCGGCCGCGACAAAGGGGATGCCATCGGCAACCACCCCCTCGGGCGCCCACCAGAAGGAGCCCGACATCGACAGCACATTGCCGAAAGCCTCCGGGTGGCGCAGCGCGACAGTGGCGGAGGCGAGACCGCCATAGCTTGCCCCCGCCAGAACGGTCCGCGCCGGATCAGGATGCAGGCCGAGCCGGGCCGCGACCTGCGGCAGCAGTTCCTGCGCCAGGGCGTCGGCGAAGGCATCATTCCCCGGCAACTCGCGGGAGCGGGTTTCGCTGCCGAGCGAAGGGATCAGCACCGCCACCACCGGCGGCAGATCCCCCTGCCGCGTCAGGGTATCGAGCATCGCGGGAACGGCGATCTGCCGCTCCATCTTTTCGCCGTCGAACAGAAAGGCGAGCACGAGGCGCGGATCAGCGGGATCGAAGCCGCGCGGCATGGCAAGCGTGATCTCCCGGCTGTTGCCGAGCGTCGGGCTGGCAAAGGTGAAACGGTCCGGCACGGGATCGGCCTCAGCCACAGGCGGGGTGCCGGGCTGCGCCGGGGCGTCAGGCAGGGTCACCGTCGAATTGCGGTTGAACCTGTCGGGACCATCCGCTGGCCAGGGGTGCCGGTTCAGCGGATCTTCCTGCGCGGTGGCGAGGATCGCCACGCGACGGGTGCGGGCATCGGCGGGAAGATCGGGGATATCCGGGGCAAGCTGATAGGAAAGCCGCGTATCCTCTGGCACGGGAAAGCTCTTGAACCAGACATCGCTGTTCCCGAGCCGGTCGAGCCAGACATGATCCCCCGCCGGGCCACCGAAAAGCCGGACGTTGCGCTTTGCTCCGCGCCAGAGAAAGGTCATCACCTTGCCTTTCGGCGTATCCTCGATCAGCGGAGTTCCCTCGGCGGTGAGACCGGCCCAGAAGGCTTCTGTCGTGCCGCCCGCGGCGAGGGTTTCGGCAAGCGCCGAAATCCGCGGGCTGTCATGGCCGGTAGGCGGCGCCACCTGCGCCTCCACAGGAACGAACATGTCCAGCGTCACCTTCATCGGCCCCGCCGCCGCGATCCGCAGCAAAAGCCCCTCCCCTTCGGCAACGGCGCGGAAATCGGTCGTGCCGGTTGCTCCGTCGGTCAGAAGCCGGAAGGGACTGCCATCGGGGCCAAGCAGTTCCGCCGAAAGCGGCAGGGTTCCGGCCTCGATCCGGCCCGCCACATAGTCGCCGCGGCGCGTGTCGATCCGCAAAAGACCGCCGGGCGCCTCGACCGTGACGCCGGTGCCAAGGGAAAGGGATGCGGGCGTCTCCGCCTGCATCCCCGAAGCCGTCAGCGCCAGCAAGGCCAGCACCGCGCCAATGCCGCGCCCTACCATTTGTAGTCCAGCGAGGCGGTGATCGTCCGCTCGTTGCCGACGAAGCAGGCATAGCGGCTGGCACAGGAGGCCGCATAGAACTCGTTCGTCAGGTTCGAGACGTTGATCTGGCCGCGCAGCCCCTCGTAGCGGCTGTCGATCTTGCCGAAATCATAGCCGATGGCAGCGTCGATCAGCGTTACCTCCGGCACGGTGAAGGAGTTGGAGCGCGCCCAGCTCCGCCCGATGTAGCGGACGCCAAGAGCGAGATCGAGACCGTTGCCGAATTCATACTTGCCCCAGAGCGAGGCCGTCTGTTCCGGCACGCGGTCATTGTGGGTGCCGATCTCGGCGCTGTTGTTCGACTTCGAGATGCGCGAGTCGTTGTAGGAATAGGAGCCGATCATCGAAAAGGCATCGGTGACCTGCCCCTGCGCCTCAAGCTCAAAGCCGCGGCTGCGGATCTCGCCCACCTGCTCGTATTCGGTGGGGGTGGTGCCGGTGATCGACTTCAGCACGTTGGTTTGCCGCAGATCATAGGCGGAGGCGGTGACCGCCAGCCGCCCATCCTCGCGCGTCCATTTCACCCCGGCTTCGAGCTGTCGGCCCTCGGTCGGCTTGAACGGATCTTCCCCGGCCTGCGGCACCTGCGTCACCGGCTCGAAGGAGGTCGAATAGCTGATGTAGGGCGAGAAGCCGTTGCCCATCTCGTAAAGCGCGCCCACCCGGCCGCTGAGCGCCTCGCTGGAGATATGGATGCTGGTCGAGGCAAGATTGTCGGTGGTGTCGTTGGTCGCCCAGTCATAGCGCAGCCCGGCCTGCACATGCAGTTTGCCGAAGGTCATCTGGTCCTGCAGGTAAAGCCCGGTCTGGCGCACGGTGGTCGTGCTGTCGGAACTGCCACGCGGCGCGCCGGGGGTGAAGGGCGTGCGGACCGGGTTCGTCCAGTCGATCGAGGGGGCGGAGGCCCCGTAGGTCGTCTGCCCGAGCGTGCTGGTGTATTGATGATCAAGGCCGACGAGCAGGACATGTTCCGCTCCGCCGAAGGTCAGATGGCTTTCGATCTGGGTGTCGATGGACACCTGATCGGTCGTCGAAAGGCTTTCGGTCACGGTGCGGCTGATGGTCTTTCCATCGGCCGCCAACGACCCCCAGACCAGGGTGCGCTGATCCCAGGTCCCGGTGGAGGCGCGGGCTTTCTGGCGCAGGGTCGTCGTCCCGCTCAGCTTGTGCTCGATGGAATAGCCGAGCAGGCGGGAGGTCCGCTCGGACTTCTCGAAATCCGGATTTCCGACGAGGAAACCGGCGGGGATATAGCCGTAGCCGGTCGGCTCGACCGTGCCGAGATATTCGCGGAAGTTGCGGTATCCGGCATCCGGTTCCCGCTGATACATCGTCCAGAAGGTCACCGTGGTATTGTCGGTCGGCGCCCATTGCAGCGAGGGTGCGAGCGTCATCCTGCGGGTTTGCAGGCCCTCCTCCTGGGTATCGGCGCGTTCGGCAAGGCCGACGAGCCGCCAGGAAAGGTTGGTTCCTTCGATCTTGCGGGCAAAGTCGAAGCGCATCCCGGCCCTTGCGCCGGAGCCGGTGGTGAAGCCGAGTTGCGAGACTTCGGTGCCATCGGCCTTCTTGGTGGTGGAATCCACCATGCCGCCGGGGCTCGACTGGCCGTAAAGCAGCGAGGCCGGGCCTTTGACCACGGCGACATTTTCCAGCATCCAGGGATCGACCTGCTGGCCGGAGCCGCCGAAGGAAAGCCCGTCCACATAGCGCGGCACATAGCCGAAGCCGCGGACGTAAACCTCATCGGCGATGTTGGAAGCGCCACGGTATTCCGCCGCCACCCCCGAGGTGTAACGCAGCGCCTGTGCCACCGAGGTCGGGGCCTGATCGGCGATCTGCCGTTCCGTCACCACCGCCACCGAAGCCGGGGTTTCCTCCAGCGGGGTTGCGGTCTTGGTGCCGGCGGTCGCATCCGTCGCCACATAGCTGTCGGCGCTGTTGGCGGTCAGCGTCAGCGGGTCGAGGAGGATGACCTTCTTCTCCTCAGCCATCGCGGCACCCGCCAAAGCGAGGCTCAAGGCCGTTGTCGCCAACAGGATACCGCGTGCCGGTCTGGCGCGGGTGGAACCGCAATTCGCCATCTTCGTCGTCCCTTTCTTCGATCCGCAACACCGGCAAGGATGCCGGGCGGATACTTGAGTATTTTACGCGGGTATTATAGGCTCTGCCCCGGCTGGCTTCGACCGCCGAAACGTTTGCGGCGGCGACAAACTCGTTTGCCTTGGAGATGGTTTGGTGCCGCTGGGGCGCCGGATGGGGCGGAAATGTCGGTAGATCGTTTTCCGGGGAATCTGCGGATCGGCGTATTGCGCCAGGAGGTTTCACGGGTGATGGACCCTGGCCCCGGCCCGGTTGCCCCGAAGGAAACCCTGCTTGTGCTTCTGGAAGGGCATCAGCGCTTCCGCGTCGATGACCGGGAATTCCTGCTGTCCACCACCGAAGACGGCCCGCCCGGCCCGCGTGCCATGCTCCTGCGGATCGAGCGGCCGGGGACGCTGGAATATCTGGAAAACCGCGGCGCTCCGCTTTCCAAGGTTTCGGTCACGACCGATCCGGACTGGCTCGGCGGGCTGGCCGAGGGCGGAGGCGGGTCGGGGTTGCTGTCCGGTCATCTTGCCTTCCGGATCTGGGCGCCGTCACCCTCGATGGTGGCTTTGGCTGGCGATCTGGTTGCGGCCTGGGACAAGGGCAGCAGCGATCCCGGTGCTGCGGGGCTGACCCGGATGGCGCGCGGGATCGAGCTTTACCGCGCCGCCCTTGCGGAATGTCGCGGTCTTGCCGTCGCCGATGCGGAAGAGGCAGCCGAGCATCCGAAGATCGCGGAACTGCGGCGCTATGTGGCCGATCATCTGATGGAAACCAACCTCGGCCCGGATGAGCTGGCGCGCTCCTGCGGGATGGGGCTGCGGAGCCTGCAACGGCTCTGCCGGGAGGTTCTGGGCTGCGGGCCGGGCGATTTCATCCGTCGCCAACGGTTCGACGCGGCGGTCGCGGCCCTGCGGCAGGGGAAGGTGAGCGTGGCGCAGGCAGCCTTTCTTGCCGGCTACTCCAGCCCCGCGAATTTCAGCACGGCCTTCAAGCGGGCCTTCGGCGTGGCCCCGCGCTTCATCCGGAACGCGCGCGGCGCCACAGCCGTCAGGCCGGAGGCGGTGCGGATGTCAGGGGTTGCGATGCTGCGCTGAGGGGAGGGCGGGGCCGCTGGCGCCGTTGGCTCCCATCCCTTCCCCAAAAAGGGGAAGGGAGCCGCGAAGAACAGGTGATCGGTACGGTGGAGGGGCTTCACACCGCGACCGACACTTCCCCCATCGGGTTCGAGCAGCAGGCGAGGATATAGCCCGCCGCCACATCCTCTTCACTGATCCCGCCGTTGTGGACCATGTGGACCTCTCCCGACAGTTTCCGCACCTTGCAGGTTCCGCAGAGACCGAAGGTGCAGCCCGAGGGGATGTTCAGCCCCGACCGTTTTGCCACCGCCAGCACCGTATCGGTCTGCGTGCAGGCCGAGGTGATGCCGCTTTCCGCAAAGGTGATCGCCGCCCCCGCGCTTTCCTTCGGGCTGACATCCGTCAGGACCGGCGCATCAGCCTCGCTTGCCACGGGGGCGCCAAAGCTTTCCTGGTGGTAATGCGCCATGTCGAAGCCGAGGCTTTGAAGCATCTCGCGCACCGCCTGCATGAACGGCTCCGGCCCGCAGCAGAAGACCTCCCTCTCCAGATAATCCGGTGCCATCAGGCCGAGCATGATCTGGTTGAGCCGCCCGCGATAGCCGGGCCAGGCGCGGAAGGCATCGGTATCCTTCACGGTGAAGCGCAGTTGCAGCCCCGGCACGCGGTTGGCGAACTGCTCCAGCCGTTCCCGGAAGATGATGTCGGAGGGCTTCTTCGCCGCATGGACGAAAACGATGTCCGGCATCTCGCCGGAATCCCAGGCCCAGGTGGTCATGGACATCATGGGCGTGATGCCGGAACCCGCCGAGATGAAGAGGTATTTCCGCGCCGGATGCTTGTGGAAGCTGAAGATCCCGGAGGGGCCATAGGCCCGGACCTTCATCCCCGGCTTCAGATGGTCGAGCATCCAGCGGGTGCCGACCGATCCCGCCTGCGCCTTCACCGTGATCGAGATCGACAGAGGCCGCGAGGGCGAGGAGGAGATGGTGTAGGTGCGCTGCACATTCCCGCCGGGGACATTCTTCGGATCGACGGGCAGGTCCAGCGTCACGAACTGCCCCGGCTGGTAGTTGAACCACGCCCCCGAAGGGGCGCGGAAGGTGAAGGTGGCGGTGTCGGCGCTTTCCGGCACCACCATCGCACATTCGAGTGGCTCGGCATCGCTCCACGGCGCGGCTGACCAGTTCTGATCCTGCTTGCCCATCGTTATTCCGCCGCCATCGCCGGTTCCGGGGCCAGCCTTTCACCCATCAGCCCGCAATACCAGTCGATGAACTGGATCACGCCCTCTTCCTGGATGGTCGAATAGGGACCGGGCTCATAGGCGGGGGAGAGGATGCCCCTCTGGTTCTCCTCCACCACCTGACGATCCTCGTCATTGGTGTTGATCCAGACCTCGGTGAGGGTCTTCAGATCGTAATCCACCCCCTCCACCGCATCCTTGTGAACCAGCCAGTTGGTCGTCACCTGCGTTTCCGTCGCGCTGATCGGCAGGACGCGGAAGACGATGGCATGATCGCCGAGGAAATGGTTCCAGGTGTTCGGATAGTGGAAGAACAGAAGGCTTCCCGCATCGTTGAAGGGCATCGTCCCCATGCGCTTTGCCACCGCGGCCTTCGTGCTCATCGTGTAGCTTTCGGCATTGTTCAGCAGCGGAATCCGCGCCAGCCGCCATTGCATCCGCGGATGGTTGGTGAAGCGCGAAGGCAGACCCGCCGCTTCGCAGCGCTGCCAATGGGCGAGAATGTCGGGGCTGGCGGAATCGGGGCCTTCCATCGCCGTCATGCGCGGATTGTCCGAATAGGTCCGGCAAAGCGAGGGATGCGAGCCGCCGCAATGATAGCACTCGCGGTTGTTCTCGATCACCAGCTTCCAGTTGCCCTTCTCCACGATGGTCGAGGAAAAGGCGACTTTGGCATCGGCAAGACCCGAGGGGGCGAGATAGCTCATCAGCGGCTTGGCCAGTTCGCTGACCGAAGGCGGCACTTCGGCGAGGCAGATGAAGACCATGCCGCCCAGATTGATGCAATGCACCTTCTTCAGCCCGAATTGCGACGGATCGAAGCCCTCGCCCATGTCGCGGGCGTAAAGCAGTTTGCCGTCGAGGTCATAGGTCCATTGGTGATAGGGGCAGACGAGCTTCGGCGTGCTGCCGTGGTCCTTGGCGCAGAGCCGCTGGCCGCGGTGACGGCAGACGTTGTGGAAGGCGCGGATCATCCCGTCCGACCCGCGCACGATCACCACCGGATAAGCCCCGACCTGAAGCGTGGCAAAGCCACCCGTCTTGTCCAGTTCGCAGGCTGGGATGGCGAAGAGCCATTCCTTGTAAAAGACATGTTCAAGATCAAGGGCATAGACCCCCTCGTCGCAGTAAAGCTCATGGTCGAGCGAGTAATTCTTGCGGCGCGCGGAAATCCGCGCCTGAGTTTCGCTGGCGTTCAGCATCTGGCACCTCTCCTGACCGCGCCTCCCCGCGCGGTGCTGGTTCTGACATGCGGAGAAAGCCTCCTCCACGGCGCTCCGTCGCCGTTTCGGGATGCCGTCTCCACGGCTCGATCGTGCAGCAGGCTGGTTTCCGGGCTGCGGGATCTGGCCAAGGGCCTGGACGCGATACCTTCCCAGGGTGAGCCCCCAGTGGTCTTTATCGCGCCCCATCCCGTTACCGTTGCGGGGGCAGCGCCGGTCTTTCACCAGCTTCCCAATTCTCCACTGTTGCCAGCGGCACCTTCTGCCCCCTCAACCTAGCGTTTCGGCGCCAACCTCCTCTGGCATTTGCGACAGGACGGAAGAGATTTCTGACATTCGCATGACGCGATGCGCGGGGTGGTGTGCAGGCAGGGGGATCGGTCAGGCCCAAGGGCCATGCGCGACAGGCTGTCTGGATTCGCCGGGTGGCGGGACTTGCCTGCAAGGCAAGGAAATCCGCCGGCAGAGGCCCCCGGCTATTCCGGTGCATCCATGGAGAGGATTTCCTGCATCGCACGGCGCGCGGCGGCCTCATCCCCTTGCTCGACGGCGGTGAGGAGGGCGACATAGCGCGCGGTCTTGCGGGCGGCCAACCCCTCCGGCGGTACCGCCTGATCCGTCCCGAGCCGGGCCGCGATGGCCGCCGCCACGCCGAATTCCACGATGGCCGAGGCGGCGCGCAGGAAGGGGTTCGCCGTCGCCTCGCAGATCAGGCGGTGGATCTCGAATTCCGCCAGCGCGAAGGGTTCGGGCTGCATCGCCATCATCGCCCGCTGGTTCATCCAGTAGCTGAGCAGCCGGATATGCTCTCCCTCCCGGTGGCGGGCGGCGAGAGCGGAGGCCTCCACCTCGATCGACACACGCACGACATGGAAGGCCTGGAGAAAGGCGGGGGAGGGGCCGCTTTCCAGCGACCAGGACAGCACCTGCCGGTCATAGAGGCTCCACCGCGACTGCGGCAGGACGCGGGTGCCGACCTTGGCCCGCGCCTCCACCAGCCCCTTGGCCTCCAGCGTCTTCAGCGCCTCGCGCAGCACGGTGCGCGACACGCCGAAGCGGTCCATCATCTCGGCATCGCCGGGCAGCACCGTGCCGACCGGAATCTCGCCCGAGACGATGGCCCGGCCGACCTCGTTGATCACATAGGAATGGAAGTTCCGCGCCGCTGGCCGCCCGGTGAGCGTGCGTATCAGGCTCCCGGGTTCGCTCATCTCATGCGGTCCAAAGGGTCTTTCGTTGGCCCGGCGCGGCCTTGCGGCGGGGGGCTGCGGTGAAGATCAGCCGTTGCAGCAGGATGAACATAAACAAAAGCGCCCCGATGACAATCTTGGTCCACCAGCTCGACAGGGTTCCGTCGAAGACGATGTAGGTCTGCACCA
Source organism: Paracoccaceae bacterium (assembly GCA_027492585.1). Lineage (GTDB taxonomy): Bacteria > Pseudomonadota > Alphaproteobacteria > Rhodobacterales > Rhodobacteraceae > JAPUEK01. The sequence continues at coordinate 92,650 of JAPUEK010000089.1, forward strand.
GCCCCTGAAGCATCACCCCGATGAAGGTGCCGGCGACAAAGCCGTAGCCGCCGGTCAGCAGCGTGCCGCCGATGACCACCGCCGCGATGGCGTCAAGCTCCACCCCGAGTGCCGAAAGCGAATAGCCGGCCGAGGTGTAGAGCGAGAAGACCACCCCCGCCAGCCCCGCCAGGGTCGAGGACAGCGTGTAGATCAGGATCGTGGTGCGCGCGACCGGCACACCCATCAGCGCCGCAGAGGTCTCCGATCCGCCGAGCGCATAGACGGCGGAGCCGAAGCGGGTGCGGTGGGCCAGCACGATGCCGAAGAGGAAGACCGCCAGCATGACAAGGCCGATCACCGTCAGCCGCCCGCCGCCCGGCAAGAGGATGTAGGATCTGGAGACGGCGGTGTAGAAGTCATGCTTGATCCCGATGGAATCCGGCGACAGGACGGAAGCCGCGCCACGGGCAAGGAACATGCCCGCCAGCGTCACGATGAAGCTCGGCACCCGCAGATAATGGATCGCCGCCCCCATCGCCGCGCCAAAGCCCGCCGCCACGATCAGCGCCACCGCAAAGGCCGCCAGCGGATGCAGGCCAAGCCACATGACCAGCACCGCGATCAGGACGGTGGTGAAGCCGATCACCGCCCCCACCGACAGGTCGATCCCGCCCGACAGGATCACGAAGGTCATGCCGACCGCGGCGATCCCCAGAAAGGCGTTGTCGGTCAGGAAATTGCCGAGAACGCGGGTGGAGACCATGCCGGGGAACTGAAGCACCGCCAGCAGATAGGCCAAGAGAAAGATCGCGGTGGTGGCCAGAAGCGGCCGCAGGCTGCGGTTCATGGCTGGCCTCCTTCGGATTTGACGGCCCGGATGCGGCGCTGGAAGAGGCTGGCCGACATGGGGGATTGCAGGACGAGGATCAGGATGATGACCCCGGATTTGACGACGAGGTTGAACTCGGGCGAAAAGCCCGAAATCAGGATGCCGGTGTTCATCGCCTGGATGATCATGGCACCCACGACCGACATGGGGATGGAGAAGCGCCCGCCCATCAGCGAGGTCCCCCCGATCACCACGGCGAGGATGGCGTCCAGTTCCAGCCAGAGCCCGGCGTTGTTGGCATCCGCGCCCCGGATGTCCCCCGCAACGATCAGCCCCGACAGCGCCGCGCAGAAGCCCGCGAAGGTATAGACGAGCACCAGCAGCACCCCCGCCGAGATCCCGGCAAAGCGCGCGGCGGAGCGGTTGACGCCTACCGCCTCGATCAGCAGCCCGAGCGCGGAGCGCCGCACGATCAGCGTCGTCAGCACCATCAGCCCAAGCGCCAGCAGCACCGGCGTCGGCAGGCCGAGCGCGGACCCCGTGCCGATGAAGATCAGCAGGGGATCGGTGAAGGTGACGATCGTGCCTTCGGTGATCAACTGGGCGAGGCCGCGACCCGCGACCATCAGGACCAGCGTGGCGATGATCGGCTGGATCTCAAGCGCCGTCACCAGCAGCCCGTTCCACAGCCCGCAGAGGAGGCCGACGCCAAGCGCCACCGCGACGGCAAGGATCGCGGGCTGGCCCGAAGTCACCATGACCGCCGCGGTCGCGCCGGCAATCGCCATCACCGCGCCGACCGACAGGTCAACGCCCTTGGTGGCGATCACCGCCGTCATCCCGATGGCGAGGATCGCCACCGGCGCCCCGCGGTTCAGCACGTCGATCAGGCTGCCGAACAGGCGCCCGTCCTTCCAGGTGATGTCGAAAAAGCCCGGAAACAGAAGCCAGTTGACCAGCAGCACCACGCCGAGCGCCAGAAACTGCGGGCGGGCCAGAAAGGCCAGAACCGGGCGCGCAGGGGCCGCAGGCGGGCTGGAAGAGGGCCGCAACTCGGCGGTCGGTCGGGTCATGGCTGCGTTTCCTTGGCAATGGGCGTGGCGGCGGGAAGGGTTCCGGCGATGGCCTGAACGATGGCATCGGGGGCGACGTTCTCTCCCGTCAGTTCGGCCACCATTTCGCGGTCGCGCATCACCACGACGCGGTTGGAATAGGCCACCACCTCATCCAGTTCGGAGGAGATGACGAACAGCGCCATCCCCTCCTCCCGCAGGCGGTTGATGGTGCGGACGATCTCGGCATGGGCGCCCACGTCGATGCCGCGCGTCGGCTCGTCGAGGATCAGGAAGGTCGGGTCAATGGCCAGCCAGCGGCCCAGGATCACCTTCTGCTGGTTGCCGCCCGACAGAAGCTTGACCGGCATGTCATGGTCCGCCGCCCGGATGTCGAGCGCCTCGGCATAGCGGCCGGCAAGCTCGATCTGCTCGTCGCGGTTCAGCGCCTTGAACCAGCCGAGCTTGGCCTGAAGGGCGATGATGATGTTCTCGCGCACCGAGAGGTCGCCGAAGATGCCGTCGATCTTGCGGTCCTCCGGGCAGAAGCCGAAGCCCGCCGCCACCGCCTGCGCGGGGTTGCGGATGGTCGCCGGGGCGCCATCGACCACCACCGTCCCGCCATCCGCCGTGTCGATGCCGAACATCAGCCGGGCCATCTCCGTCCGCCCGGAGCCGAGAAGACCCGCGACGCCCACCACCTCCCCCTCGTGCATGGAAAGCGAGAAGGGCGCCACCCCGCCCTTGCGACCAAGCCCGGTGAAGGTGACACGCGGCGCCCCGCGCACGCTTTCGCCAAGGCCGCTCGGGTGGTGGTCGAAGGCCACATCCTTGCCGAGCATCATGCGGACGACATCGGTGGTGCTGAGCCCGGCCAGATCCTGCGTGGCGATCTTGCGGCCGTTCCGCAGGATGGTGACGCGATCCGCCAGCTCGAAGACCTGATCGAGGAAATGGGTAATGAAGATGATGCCGAGTCCGCGCGCCTTCAGCCCGCGCACCACGTCGAAAAGCCGTTCCACCTCGTTGCGGTCAAGGCTCGCGGTGGGCTCGTCCAGCACCAGAACCTTGCCGGACAACTCCACCGCGCGGGCGATGGCGACGATCTGCTGCACCGCCACCGAATAATCCGAAAGCTCCGCCCGCACGTCGATGTCGAGCCCGTAGGCCGCCAGAACCTGCGCGGCCTGCGCCTCGATCTCCTTGCGGCGGATCAGGCCGAAGCGGGTCGGCTGGCGGCCGAGAAAGAGGTTCTCCGCAACGGAGCGGTTGGGCAGGAGGTTCACCTCCTGATAGACGGTGCCGATGCCGCGGTCCTGCGCCTGCAAGGGGCCGCGGAAGGTCACGGGCGCGCCCTCCAGACGCAGCACGCCGCCGTCGGGCTGATAGGCGCCGGTCAGGATCTTGATCAGCGTGGACTTGCCCGCGCCGTTCTCGCCCAGAAGCGCATGGACCTCCCCCGCCCTCAGGTCGAAATCCACCGCATCAAGGGCCTTGTGCTGCCCGAATGTCTTGACGATGCCCTGCGCCTCCAGCACGGCGCGGCCCGGTTCGAGCGGCTGCATGTTGTTCCTTCCTCACCCCATAAGACACCGCCGGCCTTGGTCCCCAGACCCCTCCCGGCGGTGCTGCCCTCTACCGCAGCTTCGGCTGCGGGCGGCATAAAAGCAATCCGCCGGTCAGGCTGCCCCGACCGGCGGTTGACGGTCTCAGTAGCCCAGACCCTTGCGGCGGTCGTATTCGCCCTGCGGATCATCGGCCGGGGTGTAGAGCTTCGACTCGGTGATGATGAACTTCTCCGGCACCGTCCCGCCGTTCAGGAAGGCGTCGAGCGAGTCATAGGCCGGGCCGGCCATGTTCGGGGTCAGCTCCACCGTGGCATTGGCTTCGCCGGCGACCATGGCCGAGAAGATATCCGGCACGCCGTCGATCGAGACGACGAGGATGTCGCTGCCCGGCTTCAGGCCCGCATCCTTGATCGCCTGGATGGCCCCGACCGCCATGTCGTCGTTGTGGGCATAGACGGCGCAGATGTTCTTGCCGCCGTCTTCGGCCTTCAGGAAGCCTTCCATGACTTCCTTGCCCTTGGAGCGGGTGAAGTCGCCGGTCTGGCTGCGGATGATCTTCAGGTTGTCATGGCCGGCAAGCGCCTCTTCGAAGCCCTGCTTGCGGTTGATCGCCGGCGACGAGCCGACGGTGCCTTGCAGCTCCACCACGTTGCAGGTCTTGTCGGCGACAGTGCCGACCAGCCAGTCGCCGGCCACGCGGCCTTCCTTCACCTGATCGGAAGCGACCGAGGTCAGGTAGAGATCCTGCGAGGCCTCGATGCCGCGGTCCAGAAGCACGACCGGGATATTGGCCTCCTTGGCTTCGGTCAGCACTTCGTCCCAGCCGGTCGCCACGACCGGCGCCACGAGGATCGCATCCACGCCCTGCGCGATGAAGCCGCGGATCGCCTTGATCTGGTTTTCCTGCTTCTGCTGGGCATCGGCGAATTTCAGGTCGATGCCGCGTTTTTCGGCTTCGGATTTGGTCACGGAGGTTTCCGCAGCGCGCCAGCCCGATTCCGAGCCGATCTGCGAAAAGCCGATGACCTTGCCGGTCAGGTCAGCATGGGCCGCCGTGGTCAAAAGCGCGGCCAGCCCCGCGCCAAGCGCGAGTTTCTTGAGAATTGCCATTGATTTCCTCCCTTTGGGTCCTTGACCACGCTCCTCAACGCGGCTGCCAAGGAAGCTATCAAAAGTAATACTATATGCAAGCTTTCCGTGTGACAGCCGGTCGCAGGTTCTGCCGCTGTGCAGCGGAGCACGGGGATTCCGGCAGGTTTTGGCGGGGTTAGCCCGCTGCCGCGATGCGGCAGCGGCCGGGTCTCGGCGGGTTGGCGGCAGGTCAATCGGCCAGAGGCGCGAAGTTGAACGCCATCAGGTGGCGGTAGACCTGCCCCGGTTCCAGCCGGGTGGAGGGGAATTGCGGGCGGTTCGGCGAATCAGGGAAACGCTGCGTCTCAAGCGTGAAACCGCCGAACTGTCCGATCCGCGCGCCCGCCTTCCCCGGCAGCCGGTCGTCCAGATAGCCGCCGATGTAAAGCTGCACCCCCGGCTCGTTGGTCCAGAGCCGCAGCGCGCGACCCGACTGCGGGTCCGAGGCCTCGGCGCAAAAGCGCATCTGCTCGCCGCAGAAAGGCGCCAGCGGGGCGGAGAGGCACCAGTTGTGGTCAAAGCCCATCGGCCCGTTCAGCATCGCGCCGACCGGGCGGCTGGCGGTGAAGTCGAAGGCGGTTCCAGCGACGGAAAGCACCTCTCCCGTCGGGATCAGCGTGGCATCGACGGGGGTGTAATGCCCCGCCTCCACCCGCAGGTGCTGGTCCAGTACCGTACCGGAGCCCTGCCCCGCCATGTTGAAATAGGCGTGGTTGACAAGGTTCACCATGGTCGGCGCATCCGCCCCCGCCCGCATCTCGATCCAGAGCTGGTCGGCGTCATCGAGCCAGTAGCGGCAGCGCACCTCCAGCCGTCCCGGATAGCCCATCTCTCCGGCGGGGGAGGTGACGGCCAGGGTCACGTCGCGCTCCGTCGTCTCGATGACCCGCCAGAGCTTGCGGTCGAGCCCGCCCGCGCCGCCATGCAGATGTTGCGCGCCTTCGTTGAGGTTCAGCACGACCTCGCGCCCGTCCAGCGGAAAGCGGCCCTTGGCGATCCGGTTGGCATAGCGCCCGCAGGTCGCGCCGAAATAGGTGGCGGAGGCCTCGTAATCCGCGAGGCTGTCGTGGCCGAGCACGATATCGGCCAGATTTCCGGCGCGATCCGGCACCCAAAGCTCGGTCAGCCGCGCCCCATAGCTGATGATCCGCGCCCGCAGGCCGTTCGCCCCGTGCAGCGTCACCGCCAGCACATCCTGCCCGTCGATCCGCCCGATGATCTCAGCCATGCCACACCCCTGCTTTGCCCGGACTATTGCTTTGCCCGGACTATTCCGCGATCCCGCGCGCTGGCACAATGGTTGTCGGAGGCATCTGTGGTCTTCCTCTGCGGCAGGAAGATCACAGCCCCGGCATCGGGATGTTGCATCCTTGAATAGTAAGCATAGTTATTATATCAGTGCTCAATGACCTATCAGATCGAAAAACTCGGCCAGTTGCTCCATGACGCCTCCCGCGGTTTGCGGCGGCGGTTTGCGGCGCGCACCTCGGCGCATGGGCTGTCGGCGACGCAATGGCGTCTGCTCGGCCAGGTGCTGCGCGAGGGGCCGGCGACGCAGGCGGTGCTGGCGGATCTTCTGGATGTGGAACCGATTTCGGTATCGCGGCTGATCGACCGGATGGAATCCTCCGGCTGGGTCCGCCGCGAAGCCCATCCCGAAGACCGCCGCGCCCGCATCATCGTGGCGACCGAAAAGGCCCGCGCGATTGCACCGGGCGTCAAGCAGATCATGCAGGAAGTCTGCAATGACGCGCTTGAGGGGATGCCGGAAGAGCAGCGCCGGCTTCTCCACGGCGCGCTTCTGACTCTGGTCGAAACCGTAAACCGCGCCGAACCGGACAAGGCCCCGCCCCCCACCGCGACCGCCGCCTCAGCAGAAATCGAGACTTTGGAATGAGTGAACCTGTCATCATGGAAACCCCCGCCTCCAAACCTTCGGTGGCGGCCCCGGCGGCTGTTGCCGCCCCTGTTGCAAGGCCGCGCAGCCGGATGCGTGTTCTTGGCCTGATGCTTGCCGTGCCGTTGCTGGTCGCGGGTGGGGCCGGAGCCTGGTGGTTCGCCGGCGGCAGCTACGAGACGACAGAGAACGCCAACCTCCATCAGGCAAGGATCTCCGTCGCGCCGAGCATCGGCGGTCGTGTGGTGCATGTCGGCGTCACGGAACTGCAACGGGTGAAGAAGGGCGATGTGCTCTTCCAGGTGGACCCGGAGCCCTATCGTCTGGCGCTTGCAGAGGCCGAAGCCGCCGTGAACGGCGCCCGCCTCCAGGTGGAACAGATGAAGGCGGCCTATCTCCAGACCAAGGCGCAGGCGGTTCTGGCCAAGGAAGACGCCGCCTATCTGGCCAAGGAACTGGACCGGCAACAGGCGCTCGAAGGGCGTGGAGTGGCCACGGCCAGCACGCTGGACGACGCGCGCCACCGCGCCCAGCAGGCCAATGAGCAGGCGGAGGTCGCGGCCCTTGCCATCAACAGCGCCCGTGCCGCTCTCGGCGGCGATCCGGAGGCCGAGACCGACAGCCATCCGAAGGTTCGTGCGGCTTTGTCGGAGCTGGACCGTGCGCGCTACAACCTGTCGCAGACGACGGTGACCGCGCCGACGGATGGGGTGATCTATCAGGCGGCCTCCTTCCGGCAGGGCGCGATGGTTGCCGCCGGGCAGGCGGTGTTCGCCCTTGTCGATACCTCCGATCTTTGGGTGGACGCGAATTTCAAGGAAACCCAGCTCGGCAGCATCACTGTCGGCCAGACCGCGGAAGTAACCTTCGACATGGCCCCAGGCCGTCCTTTCACCGGCACGGTGGAGGCGATCGGCGCCGGGACCGGGGCGGAGTTCTCGCTTCTGCCGGCACAGAACGCCACCGGCAACTGGGTGAAGGTGACGCAGCGCGTTCCCGTCCGCATCCGGCTTGACAAGCCCGAGGATCTGGCCGGCCTTTCCTCCGGCCTGAGCGCCGAGGTGCAGGTCGATATCGCCAGCCATGAGGGCAGCCCGGTGCTCGCGCAGGCGGATCAGTAAGGACAGCGGATCATGTCGGCCCCCCCGTTTCCCGCGCCCCATGAGGTCAAGCACAAGGGGCTGATCACGCTGGCCATCATGCTGGCGACGATCATGCAGGTGCTGGACACCACAATCGCCAACGTCGCCCTGCCTTCGATGACCGGGGATCTCGGCGCCTCGCAGGACACGATCACCTGGGTGCTGACAAGCTATATCGTCGCCTCGGCCATCGTCACGCCGGTCACGGGCTGGCTGGCGGACCGGCTGGGAAAGCGGGAGCTGTTTCTCATCTCCATCATCGGTTTCGTCGGCACGTCGCTTGCCTGCGGCGTCGCCTGGGATCTGAACTCCATGGTCGCCTTCCGCCTGTTGCAGGGCGTCTTCGGGGCCGCCATCGTGCCGTTGTCGCAGACCTTCCTTCTGGACATCAACCCGCGCGAAAAGGCGGGGCAGGCGATGGCGATGTGGGGGGCGGGGATCATGGTCGGGCCGATCATCGGGCCGACGCTCGGCGGCTGGCTGACGGAAAGCTACAACTGGCGTTGGGTCTTCCTGATCAACCTGCCGGTGGGGGCGCTCGCCCTGGCGGGTTGCCTGCTGTATCTGCCCCGCGTGCCGCGCAACCCGCGCCGCTTCGACTTTGCCGGTTTTGCCATGCTGGCCATCGCCATCGGTGCGCTGCAACTGGCACTCGACCGGGGCGGAGAGGTGGACTGGTTCGCCTCCGCCGAGATCTGGATCTATTCGGTGATCGCCGTCTCCGGCCTCTGGGTCTTTGCGGTACATATCCTGCATACGGACAAGCCCTTTCTCGATCCGGCGATGTTTCGTGACCGCAACTTCTCCACCGGGCTGCTGTTCATCTTCATCGTGGGGATCATCCTTCTGGCGAGCCTTGCGCTCTTGCCGCCGATGCTGTCGCGCATCCTCGGCTATCCGGTGATCACCACCGGCATGGTCATGGCGCCGCGCGGGGTGGGGACGATGATTTCCATGCTGGTGGTGGGGCGGCTGGTGCGGATCGTGGACCCCCGCTATCTGGTGATCGTCGGCCTCGGGCTGACCGCCATCTCGCTCTATGAGATGACGGGTTTCACGCCGCAGATGGATGCCCTGCCTGTGATCCGGTCGGGCGTGGTGCAGGGGCTTGGCCTTGGCCTCGTCTTCGTGCCGCTGTCCACCGTGGCCTTCGCCACCATCGCGCCGAAATACCGCGCCGATGCGACCAGCCTCTTCAGCCTCGTCCGCAACATCGGCTCCTCCATCGGGATTTCCATCGTCTCGGCGATGCTGGTGCGGAACGTGCAGATCAACCACAGCGAGCTTGCGGCCGTCATCAACCCGTTCAACCCGGTGCTCTGGCAGGCCAGCCCTGCCGCCGCTTCGGGCAACATCTCGGCGCTGAGCCAGATCGACGGGCTGGTGAACGTGCAGGCCGCGATGATCTCCTATGTGGATGACTTCGTGCTGATGATGTGGGTGACGCTGGCAGCCATTCCACTGACCCTGTTCCTGCGGCGGCCGGGGGCGCCGAAGGCGGCCTGAGCGGAACGAGGGCGGTTCGGGGCTTGACAGGGCGGGGGCTTCCCCGCCCCATGCCCCCGTCTGATGATGTCCGCTGAGGGAGGGACCCACCAATGATCCGCCATGCCGCGCTGTTCCGCCTTTCCCATGCCTCCGGCTCGGCGGAGGAGACGTCTTTCCTCGCCGCGCTCGCCCGGCTGGCCGACATTCCCGGCGTCGGGAATTTCGAGATCGCGCGCGAGACCAGTCCGAAGAACCCCTATGCCTTCGCGGTTTCCATGACCTTTGCCGATCAGGCCGCCTATACCGGATACAACGATCATCCCGAGCATGTGGCCTTCGTGCAGACCCGCTGGCTCCCCGAGGTGGCGGAATTCATGGAGCATGACACGGTTGCCCTTGTCTGAGAGGACTCCATGGATTTCATCGACACCCACCAGCATCTGATCTACCGCGACCGGCTCGGATACGCTTGGACGGCGGGGCTTCCCGCGCTCGCCGGCGGTGATTTCACCTTGGCCGATTACCGGGCGTTGACCGCGGGCAAGGGGATTGCCGGCACCGTCTTCATGGAAACCGGCGTCGATGATGCCGATTATCAGGCCGAGGCGCGCTTTGTCGCCGGGCTGGTCGGGCAGGAAGGCCTGCTCGGCCAGATCGCCTCCTGCCGGCCGGAGGAGGAGGCGGGGTTCGACGACTGGCTGGCGGAGGCGGCAGGGCTGAAGGTTCACGGGTTCCGCCGCATCCTGCATGTGGTGCCGGACGGGATGTCGCAAAGCACCACCTTCCGGCGGAACCTGCGGAAGATCGGGGCGAAGGGGCTGGCCTTCGACCTCTGCTTCCTTGCCCGGCAGTTGGGCATCGCCGAAGAGCTTGCCCGCGCCTGCGACGATCAGGTGCTGGTGCTCGATCATTGCGGGGTGCCGGATATCGCCGCCGGCGCCTTTGCCCCCTGGGCGGAGGCGATGACCCGCCTTGCCGCCCTGCCGCATCTGCGGGTGAAACTGTCGGGCATCACCGCCTATTGCGCCCCCGGCACGGCGAGCACCGAACTTCTGCGCCCCTATGTCGATCATGTGATCGAAAGCTTCGGTCCCGCACGGGTGCTCTGGGGTGGCGACTGGCCCGTGGTGAACCTCGGTGTCGGGTTGCCGGACTGGATCGGGATGAGCCGGGCGCTTCTCTCCGCGCTGACGCCGGCGGAGCAGGCACAGGTTGCCAGCGGCACGGCGCGGGCGGTTTACGGGCTTTCCTGATACGGGATGAAGCCGCAGGGGCCATTGCCGCTGCCATGCGGTCAGGTCCCGCCGGGACGGGAGACGGCCTTTTCAGGTGATTGAGACCAACGGTCCGGGGAGCCATTCCCATGCGGGCGGGAAAAGCGTTGCGTTCTCTGATCCGCCCGAGCCGGTGGGCGTGACAGTTCGCCTGCTCTTTTCCGTGTCGGGGGCCTACGCACAGGCAACCCGTTCTCCGCAGCACGGCCGGAAGGGGCAAAACCGTTCTTTTTCCGCGCAACAAGAAAATTGACGGAAAGGGTGGCGCGACTTTAATCTATCAAAGCAGTCGAGATTAAAGGGATACCCCATGACCGCCCTGAAGCTTGTCGGCCTGTCCGGCAATATCACCCAGCCCTCCAGGACGCGAAAGCTGGTGGAGACAGCCGCCGATCTGGCGCAGCGGCGTCTTGTGGCGCAAACGGAAGTTATCGAGATCAATGACTTCGGCGATGCGCTCGGCAGGGCGCGCCGGCTGGACGATCTGGATGCCGCCGGGCAGGCGCGGGTGCGCCGCCTGATCGAAGCCGATGCGCTGATCGTGGCGACGCCGATCTACAAGGCCAGCTATCCGGGGCTTTTCAAGCATCTCATCGACCTGCTCGATCCCACCGCCCTGCTCAACAAGCCCGTCCTGATCGCCGCAACCGGCGGCGGGGAGAAACACGCCCTGGCGGTGGACCATCAGCTCCGCCCGCTTTTCGCATTCTTCGAAGCACGGGTGCTGCCGACGGCGGTGCATGTCTCCGACAAGGATTTCCAGGATGGCGTGCTGGTTGGTCAGGCCTCTCTTGCGCGGCTCGACCGGGCCGTCGCGCAGTTCGACGACATCTTCCCCCGGTACATTCGTCGCGCCGAAGCGGCGGAATGAGCAGGGGGCCGATCATGACCAACGCGCAATCCGCCGAGCCGATCAGATGCGCCTGTTGGGTCACGAACGTCTCCTGCGGCAGGTGATTTCCCACATCGGGCAACGCAAGGCCTCGAAGGAGATCCTCTTCCACGGGATTCCCGAAGGCACGCGCTTCGGCAAGACCTGCTCCGCGTTCGGGGCGAAACGGGCGACGAAATGCACCGATCACGGCGATCATGCGCGGGTGACCGGCAAGAAATTCTGTCCCTCAGGCGCGCTGGCCCACAAGGTGCCGATCATGGCGCTCAAGGATGAAAGCCGCGCCTGATATGCGGTCGCCGATCGTGCGGTGCCGGGGCGGTCGGTGAACGGCGACTGGTCAAGCCCGGTCAGCGCACCACGCTTTCCGGCACGATGACGCTGGACGAGGTGGTGGTGCCGAAGACCCATCTGGTGCCGGGCCGGAAAGGTCATGCCGGGCCGTCCGCCGATGGCACGATCTTCCAGATCATTCAGGCAGGGTCGATCCTGGCATCGTCCGCGCGGCGATCAAGGACACCATCGACTTCGTGAAATCCAAGTCGCGCGATCGGGTCGATTGGGGTCTCGATCATGCGGGCAGGCCCCTGCACCATTCAGGCGGCTGGCGATCCGGTGTTGCGCGTCAATGTTGCCGAGACGCTTCTCGACCGGGCCGGGCTGGGGGACCGGCTGCCGGCGGCAGGCAATACCTCTTGTCGCCCTGCGTCTTGTCGCTGTGGAGCCGGGCGAGGCGATCAGCGCACTCTCCGCCGATGCGGGCAGGCGGAAGTCCAGGGGCTGGAGATGGACCGTATCCTCCTCGCCACCGGGCCGTATCGCGCCAGCATCATTCCCCGCCCCCCCCGGTTCGGAGCAGCCGTGCGTGGGCGTGGCTGATCGTCTCCGACCATACGCGGCTTTGCGTTGCGCCCGATGGGGATGGCACGGCGCGCCTCGGGCAGCCATCAGGCGCCGGAGCTGGTGAGCCGCATCTTCATCGCCGGACCGCTGGCGCGCGGGCGGAGGTGGTCTGAGCGCCTCGGCCGCTTATTCCGATGCCGTGCTGTCGGCGCGGATGAGGGCGCGGTCGGCCCGCCAGGGGTCGCTCAGGACCGGAACCGCGTGGGTCCAGGCGGCATAGCTGCCGGTCGTGGCGGCGATGAACAGGGTCTCCAGATCGGTCAGCGGGTCTGCGGAAAGGTCGATCCGCAGGGTCAGGGGCGGGCGTTCGGGTTGCAGCACCAGAAGGGCCGCGGATTTCAGCCCGCGTGTGTCGCCGCCGGTTTCCTGAGCGGCCCGCAGGGCGGCGATCAATCGCGCGCCCGGATCACCCGAACTGGTTTCGAAGCCGTCGAGAAGCGCGTGAAGCACCTCCTCTCCGGCCAGAATGTTGCCGGCGGCAACCCGTCCCGGCAGCGCGATATGAGCGCAAAGCGGGGAATTCTCCCTCCCCGAATGGCCTGCCGTCCCGCCCGCAGGATCAAGCGCCGACAATTGCCGCCAGTCGCGGTTGGCATCGGGGCCGGTCACCCCCGCAACTGCCTGTTCTGCCGGCTCCCCTGCCGCCATCCGGTCCAGAACCGATTCCCCCCAGAAGGTGCTCGGCGCGGCCCCCTGACTGGCCGACAATCCGGCCCCGAGCCGCCCGCGCAGGACCCATCCGCCGACACAAAGCGAGCCGGTTGCCGCCGCTCCGGCCAAAGTGCCTGTTTTTCCATCTCGGACGAGCAGTGAGAAAGTCATGATTTCTCCGATAGTTGGGTGCCGTGGTTCCACGAGCCCCGTAAATTCTCTTCGCAGTTTAGCGAAAACTCTATCGTTTTCAATTTATCATGATAAATTTTCCGCAAAGAAACCGAACAACAGGAGTTACCGATGCTTTCCGCTCGACTGACCCGCCGCGCCTTGCTCTCTGCCAGTGCCGCAACGCTGGCCGCAGCAACGCTTGGCCTGCGCGCGCCACTTCTGGCGCAGACCCCCGCCGGTGTGCTGATCATCGGTCAGGTGGCCGAGCCGAAGACGCTGGACCCGCAGGCCGCCACCGCCGCCAATGACTTCCGCATCTCGGTGAACGTGTTCGACGGCCTTGTCCGCTTCAAGGACGGCACGCTGGAGGTGGAGCCGGCGCTCGCCTCCTCCTGGGACATCTCGGCAGACGGGCTGGCCTATACCTTCCACCTGCGCGAGGGTGTGAAATTCCACGACGGCAGCGATTTCAACGCCGAGGCGGTGAAATTCACCTTCGAGCGGATGCTGAAGGAGGATCACCCCTATGCCAAGACCGGCCCCTTCCCGCTGGCCTTCTTCTTCTCCTCGGTGAAATCGGTCGAAGCGCCGGATGCGAAGACCGCCGTCTTCACCCTGTCCGAACCCTTCGCGCCCTTCCTTGCGAACCTTGCCACCCCGACCGGCTATATCGTCTCCCCCGCCGCAGTCGCGCAGCATGGCGCCGATTTCGGGCGCAACCCCGCCGGCACCGGGCCGTTCCGTTTCAAGGAATGGCGCGCGAACGAGATGGTGGCCATCGAGAAGAATGCGGAATACTGGGATGGCCCCGCTGCTTCCGAGGCGATCGTCTTCCGCCCGATCACAGATGCCAATACCCGCACGGCAGAGATGCTGGCCGGGGGGCTCGACATCATGGTCGAGGTGCCGCCCGTCAGCCTGTCCCAGTTCAGGACCGATGCCTATCACATCGTCGAGGCCGCAGGCGCGCATCTGTGGTTCCTGATCCTGAACTGCAAGGACGGGGCCTTTGCCGACAAGCGCGTGCGTCAGGCCGCGAACTATGCGGTGAACAAGGAGGCTCTGGTCAACAACGTTCTGGAAGGCACGGCGACCGTGGCTGCAGGTCCGACGCCCGCCGCCTTCAACTGGGCGGTGAACCCGGATGTGGCGCCCTATGCCTATGATCCTGAAAAAGCCAAGGCGCTGCTGGCCGAGGCCGGTCAGCCGAATCCGAAGATCACCTTCTTCGTGACCGAGGGCGGCTCGGGAATGCTCGACCCCGTGGCCATGGGAACGGCGATCCAGGCCGATCTTGCGGCCGTGGGCTTCGAGGTGACGATCCAGACCTATGAGTGGAATACCTTCCTCGACCAGGTGAACCCCGGCCTTTCCGGCAAGGCCGACATGGCCGAAATGGCCTGGATGACCAACGATCCCGACACGCTGCCCTTCCTCGCCCTGCGGAGCGAAGCCTTCCCCGACAAGGGCGGCTTCAACTCCGGCTATTATTCCAATCCGGAGGTGGATGACCTGCTGAACAAGGCGCGGGTCTCTACCGATCAGGCGGAACGGGCGGATCTTTACAAGAAGATGCAGGCCATCGTGCATGACGACGCGCCCTGGCTCTTCGTGGCGAACTGGAAGCAGAATGCGGTCTCCACCGCTGCCGTTTCCGGGCTGGTGCTGCAACCCTCGTTCCTGCTGACGCTGAAGTCCGTCTCGAAGGCATAAGCGCCTGCACCGGAAAGGAAGGGGGCGGCACCGCCCCCTTCGCCAGCCAGAGGAGGCAGCATGGGCCGATACATTCTATACCGGCTGATGTCGGCGGTGCCTGTGGTTCTGGGCATCACCGTCATCGTGTTCTTCATCATGTCGCTGATCCCCGGCGATCCTGCGACGGCGATCCTTGGCGCCTATGCCTCGCCCGAGAACGTGGCGAAGCTGAACGCGGATCTCGGTCTCGATAGACCCATGGTGGCGCGCTACTTCATCTGGCTCGGCCATATGCTGACCGGCGATTTCGGGCGCAGCTTTTCGCTGAACCGTCCGGTGCTTGACGAAATCCTGGAGCGGTTCTCTGCAACGCTGGTGCTGGCCGGCGTCTCGCTCCTGCTCTGCGCGATCCTCGGCATCGCGGCAGGGGTGGTCTCGGCGGCCCGGCAATATGGCTGGCAGGACAAGGCGATCACCTTCGCGGTGCTGATCGGGATTTCGATTCCGTCCTTCTTTCTCGGGATGCTGCTGATCCTCACCTTCGCGGTGAACCTCAGATGGCTGCCGGTCTCCGGCATGTATGAGATCTACGGCGGCCGTACGATCCCCGACCTCCTCCGTCACATGGTCCTGCCCGCCACCGCGCTTGCCGCCGTAGCAACAGGCGTCATCGCCCGCCTGTCGCGCGGCGCCATGCTGGAGGTCCTGCGCCAGGATTACATCCGCACCGCCCGCGCCAAGGGCGTCAGCGAGACCGGCGTGGTCTGGCGCCATGCCCTGCGCGCGGCGATGGTCTCCATCATCCCGGTGCTGGGCATCCAGGCCGGTTTCGTGCTGTCGGGCGCGGTCTATATCGAGGTGGTCTTCCAGTGGCCCGGCGTCGGACGGATGCTTGTCGACGCGATCCTGAAGCGCGACCTTCTTCTCGTGCAGGGCGGCGTGACCTTCGTGGCGACCTGCTATGTGCTTTTCAACATCATCGTCGACGTGGCGCAGTCGCTGATCGACCCGCGCATAAAGGCCTGAAGGCGATGGAAACCCGCACCCCTAGCCTTCCCTGCACAGCCTCTTCCTCCGCTCTTTCATCTTGCCTCAAATATCTTGCGGGGAGGTCCGGAGGGGTGCAAAACCCCTCCGGCGCCCGCCACGGGACCGACGGCCAGCTTCAGGGTCGGCCCTAGGCGATGCGGCTCTTCCTCGCCCTCCTGTTCCGCAACCGTCTGGCCGGCTTCGGCGCCGTGGTTCTGGCGCTTGTCGTCGTCCTGTGCCTCATCGTCCCGCTGCTGCCGCTGGCAGAGCCGAACGCCATCGACACGGCGGACAAGTTCCTGCCGCCCTTCAGCCCCGGCCATCCGCTCGGCACCGATCACCTTGGCCGGGATCTCCTGTCGCGGCTGCTCTGGGGGACGCGGCTGTCGCTGGCGGTCGGCACCTGCGCGGCCATGGCGGCTGCCTTCTCCGGCACGCTGCTCGGCGTGACGGCCGGCTATTTCGGCGGGCGCATCGACAACATCCTGATGCGGCTCGTCGACATGCTGATGGCCTTTCCCTACATCCTTCTGGCGCTTGCCATCGTGGCGGCGCTTGGCCCCGGGATACTCAACGCGCTGATCGCGGTGGCGGCCGTGAACGTGCCGTTCTTCGCCCGCAACATCCGCGGCATTTCGGCGGGCCTGACCGCGCGCGAGTTCATCGACGCCGCCCGCCTGTCCGGGCAGGGCCATGCCCGGATCATCGTGACCGAGCTGTTGCCGAACGTGCTGCCGGTGATCGTGGTGGCCGTATCCACCACGGTCGGCTGGATGGTGCTGGAGACGGCGGGCCTCTCCTTTCTCGGGCTGGGAAGCCAGCCGCCGCAGGCCGATCTCGGCTCCATGCTGGGCGAGGCGCGCGCGGCCTTCCTGACCGCGCCGCATGTGATGATGGTGCCGGGGGCGATGATCTTTCTCATCGTCATGTCGATCAACCTGCTCGGGGACGGTCTGCGCGACGCGCTCGACCCCCGGCTGCGCTCCGGCGCGCTGGCCCGTCCGGAGCCGGTCACGCGGATCGCGCGGGAGGTGGTGCCGCCTGCCCGCTCCGTCACCCCCGGCCTGCTGGAACTGGAAGGGCTGGAGACCCGCTTCCAGATCGGCGCACGGGTTTACAGGGCGGTGAACGGGGTCAGCCTGTCGCTGGCGAGGGGTGAATGTGTGGGGCTGGTCGGGGAATCCGGCAGTGGCAAGTCGGTGACAGCGCTGTCGGTCATGGGGCTGGTCGCCTCGCCTCCCGGCGTGATCACCGGGGGCGCTGTGCGGCTTGCGGGCGTTGACCTGCTGTCGCTGCCCTACCGCGGCCTGCGGGCGCTGCGCGGGCGGCGGGTCGCCTATATCTTTCAGGACCCGCTGTCTACTTTGCACCCGCTTTACCGGGTGGGCGACCAGATGATCGAGGCGATCCGGGTGCATCGCAACATTCCGGTGGCCGAGGCGCGGGCGATCTGTCTGGATCTGCTGCGGATCGTCCGCATCCCCAATCCCGAAAGCCGCCTTGCCGCCTATCCGCATGAACTGTCGGGCGGGATGCGCCAGCGGGTCGGGATCGCCATGGCTCTGGTCAACGACCCGGAGGTCATCATCGCCGACGAGCCGACCACGGCGCTTGACGTGACGGTACAGGCGCAGGTGCTGGCGCTTCTGGACGGGTTGCGGCGCGACAGGGGGCTGTCGATTCTGTTCATCACCCATGATTTCGGCGTTGTCGGCCAACTTTGCGACCGGG
The DNA here is from genome assembly GCA_027492585.1 of Paracoccaceae bacterium. Lineage (GTDB taxonomy): Bacteria > Pseudomonadota > Alphaproteobacteria > Rhodobacterales > Rhodobacteraceae > JAPUEK01. The sequence continues at coordinate 110,088 of JAPUEK010000089.1, forward strand.
TGGCGGTGATGTATGCGGGCCGCATTGTCGAGGAAGGCCCGACGGCGGCGATCCTCGCCGCCCCTGCCCATCCCTACACCCGCCGACTGATCGAAAGCGTGCCGGAGCCGGGCGGCGGCAAGCGGCGGCTCATCTCTATCCCCGGCCTGCCGCCGGCGGTGGACAGGTTGCCCCCCGGCTGCGCCTTTGCGCCGCGCTGCCACCGGGCGCAGCCCGCCTGCCGGCAGGGAGAGATCGAGCTGACCCGCAGCGGTACCCGCGCCCTGCGCTGCCTGTTCCCCGAGGAGGTGCCGCAATGACCCCCGCGCCTCAGCCCGTGCTTCAGGTCGAGAACCTGTCGAAATCCTATCCGGTGGGGCGCGGGCTTTTCCGGCAGGGCAAAGCCGTGGTGCGGGCGCTGCATCCGGTCTCGCTTTCGGTGCTGCCGGGCGAGACGCTGGGGATCGTCGGTGAATCCGGTTGCGGCAAGACCACGCTGGCACGGATGCTGGTGGGCCTGCTGCCGCCCAGCACCGGCACCATCGAGATCGACGGCCGCCCTTTCGACACGCGCGACCGCCGGGTCTCCAGCCAGCAGATCCAGTATGTGTTCCAGGACCCGATCTCCTCGCTCAACCCGCGCAAGACCATCCGGCAGACGATGGAGGTGCCGCTGAAAGTGCTCTTCGGCCTGGACCGGGCCGGCCGTCAGCGCCGGCTCTCGGAGGTCTTCGAGGCGGTGAACCTGCGGCCGGAGTTCCTCGACCGCTATCCGCATGAATTCTCCGGCGGGCAGGCGCAGCGCATCGGCATCGCCCGCGCGCTTCTGGCAAAGCCGAAGATCATCGTGCTGGATGAGCCGGTTTCTGCGCTCGATGTCTCGGTGCAGGCGCAGGTGCTGAACCTTCTGGCGGATCTGCGGGCGGAGCATGGGCTGACCTATCTCTTCATCAGCCATGACCTTGCCGTGGTCGAGGCGGTGAGCGACCGGGTGGCCGTCCTCTACTTCGGCGCCGTGGTGGAGATCGGCCCGGCGGAGCGGATCTTTGCCGCGCCAAGCCATCCCTATACCCGCCTGCTGGCCGCTTCCGCCCCGGCCATCGGGCGGCCGCTGGTCCGCCGCGACGGAGCGGGGGCGGAGCTTCCCGATCCGCTGAACCCACCGCCGGGTTGCGCTTTTGCCCAGCGTTGTCCAAAGGTAAGCGGGCGTTGCCGGGCCGAAACCCCGCAATTGCGCGCAACGGGGGAGAACCAGCTTGCCGCCTGCCACCACCCGGACCCGGCGTAACGGAGCCCGCACCGAACAGGTGGCCGAGCATCTGAAGGCCTATATCGTGCAGAAGGGCCTGCGCCCCGGCGACCGGCTTCCGGGGGAGGCCGAGCTGATCGGCGCACTCGGCATGTCGAAAGGCACGGTGCGCGAGGCGACGCGGATGCTTGCGGCCCAGGGGCTTCTGCGGACCCGGACGGGGCCGGGGGGCGGGGCTTTCGTCGATGATGTGTCGCGCGATCATGCCATGGCGATGCTGGCGAATTTCTTCTACTTCCGCGATCTGTCGGTGGCCGATCTCTACCAGTTGCGGATCGCGCTGGAGCCGGAGGTGGCGGCGATGATGGCGGGCAAGGTGCCGCCGGCCAGCATGGCGCGGTTCCGCGCCGATACCCGCCGCTTTGCCCAGCCGCCGCAGGACACCGGGGAGGAGCGCGCCCAGCACGTCGCCTCGCTGGCCTTCCACCGCGAATTGGCGGAGCTTTGTCCCAACCCGCTCCTGTCCTTCGTGGTGGGGTTCATCGCCAAGATGCTGTCCGACCTGACGGTTTTCCGTCGCCTTTATGAACCGCACAGCCATGCGCTTTGGGAAAAGGGCCATCTCTATCACGCGCGCCTGCTGGATGCGCTTGAAGCCGGGGATGCGGAGGCCGCGCGCAGCACGATGCGCGCCCATATGGAGGCCGCACGGACCCTGATGACCGAGCAGGAAGCGCGGGTGGCCAAGGCGTTTCTTGGCTGAATCTGTCGGAAAACATCCTGCGGGGGGGGGCGGAGGGGTACAAAACCCCTCAGGCGCCTGCCACGGGGAGCAGCGTCCGCCGACGGCCTCTAGCCCTCCCGCCGCGTCAGCACCGACAGCTCCGGTGGCGCCTGGGTCACGACCGATCCCGGCGGCAGGCTTTCGGTCAGCCAGACGCCGCCGCCGATCACCGAGCCCTGGCCGATGGTGATCCGCCCGAGGATCGCCGCCCCGGCATAGATCACCACGTCATCCTCGATCACCGGATGCCGCGGTTCGCCCTTGATCAGGGTGCCGCTTTCATCGGCGCGGAAGCGTTTCGCCCCGAGCGTCACCTGCTGATAGATCCGGACCCCCCGCCCGATGACCGCCGTTTCCCCGATCACCACGCCCGAGCCATGGTCGATGAAGCAGGCCGCCGCGATGCGCGCGCCGGGATGGATGTCGATGCCGGTCCGCGAATGGGAACCTTCGGCCATGATCCGCGCGATCATCGTCGCGCCCTGCCGGTAAAGCTCATGCGCGATCCGGTGGTTCAGGATCGCGGTGACGCCGGGAAAGCAGAAGACGATCTCGTCGAGGCTCTTGGCCGAGGGGTCGCCCGACCAGGCGGCGGCGATATCGGTGTCATGCAGGTCGCGGATGCGGACGAAGGCGGCGAGTACCGCCTCGGCGATACGCCGGGCTTCTGCTTCGGCGGTTTGGGCGGTCGCTTCGGGCGCGAGCATCAGTTCGAGCTGAACCTGCTCCGCCAGCCCGGTCAGCACCTGCACGAGGCTGTTGCGGATGAAGATCTCCGTCGCCTCCGGGCCGAGGTCGGGGGGGCCGAAATGGCGCGGATAAAGCAGGGCGACGGCAGCATCGAGCAACCCGAGGATCGCGGTCTTGGAGGGCAGGCGCGGGGTCGGCCGGCCGGAGTAGCGGCGCTGCTGCGAGACAAGGCGGATCAGCCGCAATTGCTCGGCGATCACCAGCGGATCGCTTGGACGCAGAGAGGGCGGGCCGTCCATCGCAGGTCCTTTTCGCGGCGGTGTGGTCAAGATTTCCGCAGCTTGGTCACGGCGGAGGGACGCTTTGCCTCATCCCGTGCGGGCGCGCAAGCCGGGCCGAGGGCGAAGGACCAGTCCACGCCCGCTTCGGTCAGCGCGCGGCAACGGTCGGGGCGCAGGAGCGGCCCCAGAAAGGCCTGAGCGTCCAATTCCGCCGCCAGACCGGGCAGGGAGAGGAGCGCCCGCAGTCGCCGCGTGATCCGGTCATGTCCGGCAAGAAGATGGGTGGCAAAGCGGGCGTCGAGCACGGCGATCCGCCACAGAAGCGGCAACAGGGCGAGATCGAGGGCTGAAACCGGGTGATCCGGGCCGAGAGGCTCCATCAGCGGCAGGAGGGCGGTCGTCACCTCCCGCAGCCGGAAGATCCCCAGATCCAGTTCGAACGGATCGCAGGCAATGCAGACCCCTTCGATCCGCTTGGCGAGAAGGGACGCCAGAGCCAGCCCGCGCTGATGGGCGCTGCGGGTCTGTGGGTCGGCGGGAAAAAGCGGCGGATCGGGGTGGCGTGCGCTCAGGGCCTCAAGGGCGGGGCCAAGACCGGGCAGGCTCTGCGCCCTGCCATCGGCAGCGACTGCCGTGAGGACGGTTTCCGCCCCCGCGCGGCGGTGATGCGGCGCGCGCAGGTGGCGCAAGGCCATGGCGAGCGATTGCCCGACCGGACAGAGCGGTGCCGCTGTCAGCACCAGATGCCCGGTGTGCAGGGTGGTGAAGGGTCCGGTCGGGCAACCGGGGCGGAGCATGATCATTCTGCCGCCAGAACCGGATGGTCCTGCCCCACGATGCCAACCGAAAGTTGTGTCGCCAGCCTCACCACCCCGACGATCCGTTCGGTGATGCGGCGCGCGGCAAGGGGCAGGCGGGCAGAGGCCGCCTCGCCCGGATGGGTGAGCAGAAGATGGACATGCTCCAATGCCGCGGCGAGCGGTTCCCCGAGATCCGCGGGCGCGCGATAGGGCGGGCCGTCGAGATCGGCCGCCGTGAGCGGAGCCGGGGGGAAACGGCCATAGGGGCCGGGGCGGGAGGCACCATCGGCCTCCGCCTGCAGGAGGCGCGACAGGCGCGGATCGCCCAGCAGAGTCTCGAACCGGGCGCGGCTGACCGGCTCGCCAAGAAGGGCGGATGCAAAGACGGCAATGCTGCGCCGCTCGCTCACCGAAAGACCTTCGGGAGCTGCGGGCGAAAGCAGCACCTCAATCGCCGCCCTGATACCGCGCGCAAGCCCGGTGTTCCGCGTCACGAGGCCCGCAATGCGTTCCGCATCGCCGGGTGCCGGAATCTGCGGCTGATAGGTCATGGCTTCTGCCTCTCGTACCAAAGTCCTGAGACGAAGGTGACATGAGGCGTCGTTAATGTCGATAAAACAGGTCGTGCTTTTTCGCCGCTTGAGAGGGAAGAAGATTCCCCTTTCGGCCCGAAAACCGGCCCTTCCCTGCTGCGTATCGGGCCGGAGCAGAATCGGGCGCCCTCAAAGTGCCGTGACAGGCTCGCCGTGATGGTCATGGGCGCAATGGTCGTGGTTGCCCAAGACCTCGATCACCCGGCAATCGGCGATGGTCCCATGGGAGCATTGCACCAGCATCCGTTCCAGTTCCCCCCGTAGCGCCAGAAGCCGCGAGAGGCGGGCGTTCACCTCCCCCAACTGCCGCCGCGCGATCTCATCCGCCGCCGCGCAGGAGCGGTTCGGATCATCCGACAGGCCGAGAAGCTCGCGGATCGCCTCCAGCGGAAAGCCGAGATCGCGGGAATGGCGGATGAAGCTCAGCCGTTCCTGCACGGCCTTGCCGTAGAGCCGCTGGTTGCCGGTGCTCCGCTCCGGCTCCGGCAGAAGGCCGATCTGCTCGTAATAGCGGATGGTCGGGACCTTGACTCCGGTTGTTTCGGACAGCTTTCCGATGGTCAGCATGGAAGATTCCTCTTGCAGCTATAGTTGCTAGAGCAATTAGGGTCCTGATTCGATGATGACAAGACCTGCGCCGCAAAGCCGCGCCGCAGGTCGGAGGAAGAGCGAATGGCGACCAGAGAGAACAATCGGCAGGAATGGACCGTGACGGGCATGGATTGCGCCGCCTGCACGGTGAAAGTGGTGCGGGCGGTGGAAAAGCTGCCGGGGGTGAGCGACGTGAAGGTCGCGCTGATGACGGAGCGGCTGACGCTCGACCTCGCACCGGAGATCGACCGGGCGGCGGGGACAGAAGCGGTCGAGGCCGTGGTGCGGCAGCTTGGCTATGGCATCGCCCCACGCGGGCAAGAGGCGCCGCGCAAGAAGGGGCTCGTGCTGCCGGGGGCCGATCAGGCGCATGATCACGATCACGACGACCATGACCACGATCATGACCACGATGCGGCGCCCGACCCCGGCCACGGCGCGCCCGGCCATGTTCATTCCCATGATGATCCGGCGGATCGCGGCAAACCCTGGTATCGGACGGCCAAGGGACAGCTCGTGCTGATGACCGGGGCGCTACTGGCGGTGGCCTGGGTTTTCGAGCTGCTCACCTCCTCCGACCTCGGCTATTGGGCCTTCGTGACCGCCTGCGTGATCGGCGTGGCCCCGGTGGCGCGGCGGGCCTTTGCGGCGCTTCGGCTCGGCCAGCCCTTCACCATCGAAAGCCTGATGACCATTGCGGCCATTGGCGCACTGTTCATCGGGGCCGCACAGGAGGCGGCGCTTGTCGTCTTTCTCTTCGCTGTGGGCGAGGTGCTGGAGGGCCTGGCGGCCAACAAGGCGCGGGATGGAATCCGCGCGCTTGCCGGGCTGGTGCCGAAGACCGCCCTGCTGGAGGTGGAGGGCAAGACCCGCGAGGTTCCCGCCGAAACGCTGGAGATCGGCCAGATCGTCCTCATCCGCCCCGGAGACCGGGTTCCGGCGGATGGCGAGATCGTGGACGGCACTTCCGGCATCGACGAAAGCCCGGTGACGGGGGAAAGCGTGCCGAAGACCAAAGGGCCGGGGGCGGCGGTCTTTGCCGGCTCGATCAATGCCGAAGCGGTGTTGCGCGTACGGGTGACGAAGGAGGCTTCCGACAACACGATCAGCCGCATCGTCCGGCTGGTGGAGGAGGCGGAAGAGGCCCGCGCGCCCACCGAACGTTTCATCGACCGCTTTTCCCGCTGGTATATGCCGGCCATCACCGGGCTGGCGGCGCTTGTCGTTCTGGTGCCGCCGCTGGCGACCGGGGCGGATTGGGGAACCTGGGTCTATCGCGGGCTGGCGCTGCTGCTGATCGGCTGCCCCTGCGCGCTTGTCATCTCCGTTCCGGCCTCCATCGCTTCGGCGCTGTCCTCGGGGGCGAAGAAGGGCCTGCTGATGAAGGGCGGCGCGGTGATCGAGGCGGCGGCGAAGGTCACGCAGATCGCCTTCGACAAGACCGGCACGCTGACCCACGGCAAGCCCGCAGTGACGGATCTCGTCCCCGCGCCGGGGGTGACCGAGGTGGAACTGCTGGCCGTGGCCGGTGGGGTGGAAACCGGGTCCAGCCACCCGCTCGCCCAGGCGATCCTGCGGCGGGTTGCGGCGGCGGAGGTGGCGGTGCTGCCGGCCCGCGCGGCGAAGGCCATTCCCGGCAAGGGGGTGGAGGCCGTGGTTGGGGGGGAGAAGGCCTGGGTTTCCTCCCCCCGCCACGCCGGTGAGGCGGGCGGCATCGCCTCCGAGGCGATCGGCATCGCGGCAAATCTGGAGGCGGAGGGCAAGACGGTGGTGGCCGTGTTCCGCGAAGGCCGGCCGCTTGGCCTGATCGCGTTGCGCGACGAGCCGCGCGGCGATGCGGCGGAGGCGGTGCGCCAGCTCAAGGCCATGGGGGTCGGCGCCACGGTGCTGACCGGAGACAACCCCCGCACCGCCGCCGCCATCGCGGGCGGTCTCGGCATGGAGTTCCGGGCGGAGATGATGCCGGAAGACAAGCTTGCCGTCATCCGCGAGATGGGGGCCAAGGGCGGGGTGATGATGATCGGCGACGGCATCAACGACGCGCCGGCGCTGAAACAGGCCGGGGTCGGGGTCGCCATGGGCTCGGGGACGGATGTGGCGCTGGAGACCGCCGATGCCGCGATCCTGCGCGACCGCGTGACCGATGTTCCCGCGCTGATCCGGCTTGCCCGCGCGACCATGGGCAACATCCGCCAGAACATCACCGTGGCGCTCGGGTTGAAGCTGGTGTTCCTCGTGACCACGGTGCTGGGCATGACCGGGCTCTGGATCGCCATTCTGGCCGATACCGGGGCAACGGTTCTGGTCACGCTCAACGCGCTGCGGCTTTTGGGCTTCGATCCGGCGAAGGCACGGTAAGAGGCCGGTCCCGGAGGGGTTTTGCCCCCTCCGTCCTGCCGCCGGTCGCTAGAACCGGCGGCAATCCCGCAGGATATTCCCGACAGGAAATGGAGAGGGCGGCGCGCGCCGGTTCAGAGGACGTGGGACAGGAAGGCCCGCGTCCTTTCCGACTGCGGATCGCGCAGCATGTCATGCGGATTGCCGGATTCCTCGACCACGCCGCCATCCATGAAGATCAACTGCTCGCCGACTTCGCGGGCAAAGCCGATCTCATGGGTGACGACGACCATGGAAATGCCGCTTTGGGCAAGATCGCGCATCACTGCCAGCACCTCGCCCACCAGTTCCGGGTCGAGCGCCGAGGTCGGCTCATCGAAGAGCAGCAGCTTGGGGTCCATCGCAAGGGCGCGGGCAATCGCCACGCGCTGTTGCTGGCCGCCGGAAAGCTGGCGCGGCCAGGCGTCGGCCTTGTGCGCCAGCCCGACCCGCTCCAGCAGCGCCATGGCGCGGTCCTTCGCCTCGGCCCGCGACTGGCCGCGCACCTGCATCGGCGCTTCCATCAGGTTTTCGAGCGCGGTCATATGGCCGAAGAGGTTGAAGTTCTGGAACACCATGCCGATGTCCGCGCGCCTGCGGCACAGCTCGGCAGGGCGCACGACATGCAGCTTGCCGTCCACGAGGTCGTAGCCCACGAACTTGTCTTCGACCAGCAGAAGCCCGCCGCTGATCTCCTCCAGATGGTTGATGCAGCGCAGGAAGGTGCTCTTGCCAGAGCCGGACGGCCCGATGATGCAGGAGACGGAGCCGGTCGGCACCTGCAGATCGACGCCCTTCAGCACCTCGATCTTGCCGAAGCTTTTCCGCACCCCGCGGGCATAGACCATCATGTTCTCGGGGATGTTGAAATCCTGTTCCAGTTCGGTCGTCATGCGCGCGCCCCCCGCGAAAAGCTGAACGCCCGGCGCAGGGCCGCGGTGAAGCCGCCGCCGCCGCGTGAATCGCTGCGGTTGAAGTGGGTTTCAAGGAAATGCTGGCCGATCGACATGATCGTCACCATGGCGAGATACCAGAAGGCCACGACGATCAGCAGCGGGATGGTCTCGAAGGTGCGGGCATAGATGGTCTGCGCCGAGTAGAGCAGGTCATCCACCGCGATCACGGTCACGAGCGAGGTGGCCTTCATCAGGTTGATCGCCTCGTTTCCGGTCGGCGGCACGATGAAGCGCATCGCCTGCGGCAGCACGATCCGCCGCAGGATCTTGCCGCGCGACATGCCGAGAGTGGAGGCGGCTTCGGTCTGGCCGGGAGGGACGGAGGTGATGCCGGCCCGGATGATCTCGGCCATGTAGCCCGCCTCATGCAGCGACAGCGCCACCACGGCGGTCAGGAACGGGGTCATCACGTCATTGGTGCGGACTGAAAAGAGCGTGCCGAGGCCCGGAAGGCTCAGCGTGATCTGGGGCATGATGATGGCGAGGTTGAACCAGAAGATGAGCTGGATCAGCGCCGGGGCGCCGCGGAAGAACCAGATATAGGCATTGGCGAAGACTTGCAGGATGCGGCTCGGCGACAGGCGCATGATGGCGATGATCGTGCCGATGATCGTGGCGAAGACCATGATCGTCACGGTCAGCAGCAGCGTGTTGCCCAACCCCTTCAGGATCGAGGGGTGGAACAGGTATTTCCCGACGATCGGCCAGCCGAAGGCCTGATTGGTGCCGATGGCCCAGCCGAGCAGGCCCAGGAACAGCAGCACGACGACGGTGCTGACCCAAAGCCCGATCCGGCGTGGCGGCACGACCTTCAGATCTTCGACCCGCAACCTGTGATGCGAGGCCTTCTGCGACTGGCTCATCTTCGTCTCTCTCCGGAAAGGCAATGCCCGGCGGAACCGGGCATTGCCGGATTTCAGTGCGGCAGGATCACTTCACGTCGTCGAGGCTGTCGACGATGAAGGCCTTGTCGATCATGGCGGAGCCGAGGCCGTATTTGTCCATGATGGCCTTGTAGCTGCCATCCGCGATCAGCGCGTTCAGCCCGGCTTCGAGCATCTTGGCGGTATCGGCATCGCCCTTCTTGACGGCGATGCCGAGCGGCGCCTCGTCATAAAGGCCCGGCAGAACGACCATCTGACCGCCCGAAGTCACTTCGAAATAGCCCGAGGCCGTGGCATCATCCATGCGGCCGTCGATCCGGTCCGAAAGCGCGGCCTGGATCACGTCCTTGCCTTCGAGGAAGACCTTCTTGTCCAGAACCGGCTGGCCCTTGTCGGCGCAATCCGTGACCAGCTTGTCGATCAGGAAGTCCGACACCGTGCCGCCGATCACCCCGATGCGCTTGCCGCACAGCGGGGTATCGCCGGTGAAGCTGTCCTTCTTGTCGGGCGTGGTGGAGACCACGAGCCCCGATTTCAGGAACATCACGAAATCGACCTGCGCCAGACGCTCTTCGGTCGGAGAGAAGGTTTCCCATGCGATGCGGAAGCGGTCGGCGGCAAGGCCGGGGATCATCGAGGGGAAGGGCATCCGCGAGACTTCAAGCTCGGCGCCCATCAGCTTGGCGACGGCGGCGGCCAGCTCGATGTTCACGCCGACCTGCGCGCCCTGCTCGTCGATGAACTCGAAGGGCGCGTATTCCAGCGTGTTGGCGATGGTCAGCTTGCCGGTCGAGGCGACTTCCGGCGATTTCGGCACTTCCTGCGCGCCGGCAGCGGTCGCGGCCAGGACGAGCGCGGTCAGCGCGGTCGAGAGAATGGTTTTCATCTTGCACTCCTGTCTGTTGGTCTGTCTGTTTCGGGCGATCTGTCGCCCCGTTCTGTTTGGTCTTGTCTCGGGCCGTTCGTTGGCATTGCCTGCAAGCACAGTGTTGTCTATTCCTTCTCCATAAATCAATATTTCAATATAACAAACTTCGGGAGTTTACGGCCATGGCACCAAGAAAGATCATCATCGACACCGATCCGGGGCAGGACGACGCTTTCGCGCTGCTTTTCGCGCTCGGGGCGCCCGAGGAGCTGGAGGTCCTGGGGGTGACGACCGTAGGCGGCAACGTCCCGGTGGCGCGCACGACCCGCAATGCGCTGCAACTGGTGGAGCTGGCCGGGCGCGGCGAGGTGCCGGTCTATGCCGGATGCGAGCGCCCGATGCTGAAAAAGCTGAAGACCGCCGAATATGTCCATGGTGAATCGGGGATCGACGGCTGCACCCTGCCGGAGCCGAAGAACGCCGCGCAGGCCGAGCATGCGGTGAACTGGATCGTGCGGACGATCATGGAGGCCCCGGAGGGAGAGATCACGGTCTGCACCCTCGGCCCGATGACCAACCTCGGCATGGCGATGGTGATGGAGCCGAAGATCATTCCCCGCATCCGCGAGGTGGTGCTGATGGGCGGCGGCTACTTCCAGGGCGGCAATGCCACCCCGGCGGCCGAGTTCAACATCTGGGTGGACCCGCAGGCGGCGAGCGTGGTCTTCGATTCGGGGGCGCCGGTCACGATGGCCTCCATCGACTGCACCTGGACCGCGATGATGACGCCCGCCTGGGTGCAATCGCTGAAGGCGCTCAAATCCGCCTCCGCCGAGGCGCTGATCGGCATGGCGGAATTCTACATGAGCTACGGCAGCCACAAGTTCGATACGCCGGATCGCCCGATCCATGATGCCTGCGTGCCGGGCTATCTGCTGGCGCCGGAGGCCTTCGCCTTCCGCCAGTGCAACGTGGTGATCGAGACCCGCAGCCCGGAGACGGAGGGCATGACGGTGGTGGACTGGTGGCACAACACCGGGCGGGAGAAGAACTGCAAGGTGCTGGGCAAGGTCGATGCCGACCGTTTCTTCGCCCGGATGTATCAGGCCTTCGCCACCCTTCCCTGAGGTCAGGACCGGGGGCGCCCTCATGCGGGGGTGCCTCCGGCACGGGCCTTGCGCCAGGCGGCGAGATTGGCTGCCTTGACCGGACCGAAGCCGACCACTTGCAGGACCGATTGCGCGCGGTTCGTGGCCTCGGCCAAGGTCTCCGCCGTCAACCCGTCGATCAGTGCCGTCATTTCCGCCAGATAGCCGTCGCGCAGCGCCCGTTCCTCGCGCCGCTCGTGGGTGAGCCCGAAGAGGTCAAGCGGCGTGCCGCGCAACCGCTTCATCCGCGCCAGCAGACGGAAGACCGGCACGATCCACGGCCCGAAGGCGCGCTTCTTCGGTCGTCCGGTGCGGAGGTCGCGGCCCGGCAGGAAGGGCGGGGCGAGATGGAAGCTCAGCCGCGCATCGCCTTCGTAACCCTCGCTCAGCCGGTCAAGGAAAGCCGGGTCGCTGTGGAGCCGCGCGACCTCGTACTCGTCCTTGTAGGCCATGACATGCCGCGCGCCGCGCATCAGCGCCAGCAGGAAATCTTCCGCATCCAGACCGGCCAGCTTCGCCTCCGCCCGGTCGATCAGCACCTCATAGCGCCGTGCATAAGCCGCATCCTGCCAGGCGGTCAGGTCGGCAATGTGGCGTGCTTTCAAAGCCATGCGGTCCTGTGGGAGGGGGGCGGAGCGGGCGGCGCTGAACGCCTCCGGCGCGACGGCCAGCCAGCGACCGGCGGTGAAGGCCGCAAGGTTCTTCTCCACCCCGGCGCCGTTCATGCGGATCGCGGTTTCGATGGCGGTTTGCGTGAGCGGGATCAGCCCTTGCTGGAACGCCAGCCCGGTCAGCAGGATGTTCGCCGAAATCCCGTCGCCGAAATGGCGCAGCGCCAGCCCGGTCGCATCGGCCAGCAGCAGATGATCCGCCCCGGCCCGCGACCGCAACCGCGCCAGAGGCAGGTCGAGATGCTGCGCGCCCCGGCTGTTGCGGACGAAACCTGCCGTAGGCGTGACGTGACCGTCGGCCACCAGCCGCGTCCGGCCCGGTGCTATCGTCCGCAGCGCCTTGGGCGAGGCGGCGACCACAGTGTCGAAGGCCAGAACCGCATCCGCCTCGCCCTCGCCGATGCGGGGGGTGGTCAGGGCGGCGGGACTGGCGGCGAAATGCAGATGCGACATCACCGCGCCGTTCTTCTGCGCCAGCCCGGTCTGGTCGAGCGCCAGCACCGACAGCCCGTCAAGCTGTGCCGCCTGCGCCAGCACCGCGCTGACGGTGATGACCCCGGTGCCGCCGATCCCGGTCATCAGCAGGTTCCATGCCCGGTCCAGCGTGGGACGAACCGGATCGGGCAAGGCCCCGTCAAAGTGCGGCAAAGGCTCCGCTGCCGCCTTCTTCTTCGTGCCGGAGACGGTGACGAAACTCGGGCAGAAGCCTTTGAGACAGCTTGTATCGGCATTGCAGGCCGATTGGTTGATCTGCCGTTTCAGGCCGAGCGGGGTCTCCAGCGGTTCCACCGCGATGCAGTTCGACTGGACGGAGCAGTCGCCGCAACCTTCGCAGACCGCCGGATTGATCACCACCTGCGCGGGGGCCGCGGGATAGCTGCCGCGCTTGCGCCGCCGTCGCTTTTCCGCCGCACAGACCTGATCGTAGACGATGGCCGTCACGCCCGCCTCGGCCCGCAGCCGCTCCTGCTCGGCCGGCATATGGTCGCGCTGAAAGAGCTTCACCCCGCCCGGCAGATGGCCTTTCAGCAGCTCCGGCCGTTCGGAGATCACCACGACCTCGCGCAGCCCCTCCGCCTGCAACTGGCTGACGATGGAGGGAACCGAGATCTCCCCGTCATGGCGCTGCCCGCCGGTCATGGCGACGGCATCGTTGAAGAGGATCTTGTAGGTCGCCGTCACCCCAGCCGCCACCGCCGCCCGGATCGCCAAGAGGCCGGAGTGGAAATAGGTGCCGTCGCCCATATGGACGAAGATGTGCCGCTCGTCGGTGAAGGGAGAGACGCCGATCCAGTTCGCCCCCTCGCCGCCCATCTGGGTGAAGGTCTCGACATTGCGGTCCATCGAGACGGCGAGCATCGAACAGCCGATCCCGGCGATGGCGCGGCTGCCGTCGGGCAGCTTGGTCGAAACCGAATGGGGGCAGCCGGAGCAGAAATAGGGCTGGCGCATCGGCAGGTCGGGCGGGGCCGCTTCGGCAGGCGGGGTGTTGTGACCCTGCGGTGGGGCGCCAAAGGCGGCGGGCAGGGCGCGGCGCAGGGCCGTGGCCAACATCCGTGCGTCGAATTCGGCATGGGAGGACAGCAGCGCCTCCCCCTCCGGCGTGGTCTTGCCCCACAGGCGCGGCGCGCCGGGCAGGCCGTAGAAAAGCGCGCGGATCTGCTCCTCCAGCACCGGGCGCTTTTCCTCGATGATCAGGATCTCGTCCAGACCGTCGCGGAAGCGGTGCAGCACCTCCGGGTCGGCGGGCCATATCAGCCCCATCTTCAGGAGCCGGATGCCGGCGTGCTCGGGCGTGGTGCCAAGCAGCTCGAATGCCCGCATCAGATCGCGCCAGGCCTTGCCGGTGGTGACGATGCCAAGCCGTGCCTTGGCCGCGCCGGAAATCCGGTCCAGCCCGTTGGCGCGGGCATAGGCCTGTGCGGCGCGCAGCTTCACCTCCAGCCGCTGTTCCTGCGCCAGATTGGCGTCGGGCCAGCGGATCGACAGCCCGTCCGGCGGCAGGGCGAAGTCCGGGATGGCAGGCCGCCAGTCGCGCGGCGGCAGGTCGAGCGTGGAGGAACATTCGACGATCTCGGTCTGGCATTTCAGCCCGACCCAGGCGCCGGAAAACCGGCTCATGGCGATGCCGTGCAGACCCATTTCCACATATTCATCGACGCCGGCAGGCGACAGGATCGGCACCATGGCGGAGATCAGGTTATGCTCCGACTGGTGCGGCAGGGTGGAGGAAACTGCCGCATGGTCATCGCCCATCAGCAGAAGCACCCCGCCCTTCGGCGCGGTTCCGGCAGCATTGGCATGGCGGATCGCATCCATCGAGCGGTCGATCCCCGGCCCCTTGCCATACCAGAGCGCGAACACCCCGTCATGGCGCGCGCCTTTGGAAAAGCCGAGCTGCTGCGTTCCCCAGACGGCGGTGGCGGCAAGGTCTTCGTTCAGGCCCGGCTGGAAGACGATATCGGTGCCGTCGAGCTCGCGGCCCGCCTTCTCGATCTCGCGGTCGAACCCGGCCAAGGGCGAGCCGCGATAGCCGGAGACATAACCCGCCGTCTTCAGCCCATCCGCCCTATCGCGCTGCGACTGCTCGATCAGCAGACGGATCAGCGCCTGCGTGCCGGACACCAGAATCCGCCCCGCATCGCGGCCATAGCGGCTGGCGCTGACCGAAGTGGAGGCGGGCTTTGCCCGCGTTGCAGCCGCGTCCGCCTCTGGCATCCTGCTCCCCATCCGAGATTGCAACCCGCCTGTGCCGGGGCAAACCGGAGGGGCGGGCTGCGGCAAAGACTACGCCGTTAGCTCCGCATGTCAAATGCATATTCCAATATTAAAATAGAGGTTGCGTCGCGGCGGGGAAACGGGGAGTTTGATGGCAGCGAGACAGGAGGAATGGCGATGGCTGACAGCTTCAGGGCAATGGTGATCCGCGATGTGGAGGGCAAACCCCGCGCCGGTTTCGAGGAATTGACGCTTGCGGACCTGCCTGACAACGAGGTGCTGGTCGAGATCAGCCATTCCAGCGTGAACTACAAGGACGGGCTGGCGATCAGCGGCAAGGGCCGGATCGCGCGCCGTCTGCCGATGGTGGCGGGGATCGACCTTGCCGGGGTCGTCGTCTCCTCCCGCGATGCGGGCTGGAAGGCGGGCGACCGGGTGATCGTCAACGGCTGGGGCCTGTCGGAAACGGAATGGGGCGCCTATACGCGGTTCCAGCGACTGAAGCCCGGCCATCTGACCCGGCTGCCCGATGGCTTCACCCCGGCGCAGGCCATGGCCATCGGTACGGCGGGCTATACGGCGGCGCTCTGCGTGCTGGCCTTGCAGGATTTCGGCGCTTTGGCGGAAAAGCCGGGTGAGGTGCTGGTGACGGGGGCGGCGGGGGGCGTCGGCTCTGTCGCCGTGGCCCTGCTCGCGGCCTTGGGGCATCGGGTGACGGCCTCCACCGGGCGCCCGGCGGAGCAGGGGTTTCTGAGCGATCTCGGCGCGTCGGCGCTGCTCGACCGGGCGGAGCTTTCCGCCCCCGGCAAGCCCTTGCAGCCGGAACGCTGGACCGCCGCCGTCGATGCGGTCGGCAGCGCCACCCTTGCCAATGTGCTGGCGCAGACCCGCTATGGCGGCGCGGTTGCGGCCTGCGGTCTGGCGCAGGGGGCTGACCTGCCGGCCACCGTCATGCCGCATATCCTGCGGGGCGTGGCGCTTCTCGGGGTCGATTCGGTGATGGTCCCGCAGGCCAAACGCGCCCGCGCCTGGGACTTCCTCGACAAGCACCTCGACCGCGACAAGCTCGCGGCGCTGACCGTGACCGCGCCCATGTCCGACCTGCCGGAACTGGCGCAGAAGATCGTCGCCGGGCAATTGCGCGGCCGCACCGTGATCGAGATCGGCTGAGGAGGCCTGATATGTCCGAAGACCTGATCCTGTGGGAAAAAGACCCCGAAGATGCCTTCGTCACCCTGACGATGAACCGCCCCGACAAGATGAACGCGATGAATCAGGCGCTTGGCGATGCGCTTGAGGCGGCGATCCTGCGGGCGGTGAAAGATCCCGATATCCGCGCCGTGCTGCTGACCGGGGCCGGACGCGCCTTTTCGGCGGGCTTCGACCTTGGCGGCGAGGATTTCGAGATGGATGCCGACCGCTGGCGCGACGACATCGGCGAGAACATGCGCCGCTTCCGGCTGATCCGCGAGGCGCCGATCCCGGTGATCGCCGCGGTGAACGGCTTCTGCCTTGCCGGCGGGCTGGAGCTGATGATGTGCTGCGACATGGCGATCGCCGCCGAAGAGGCGAAGCTGGGGGAGCCGGAGGTGCGCCATGTCTCCGCCCCGCCGACGCTCATGCTGCCGTGGACGGTGCCGATGATCCATGCCCGGCACCTGATGTATACCGGCGATCTGATCGACGGGACGGAGGCCGCCCGCATCCATCTTGTCAACAAGGCCGTGCCGCGCTCCGAACTGATGGACGAGGCGCGCAAGCTGGCCCGCAAATGCGCCCGGATGCCCGGTGCGTCGATCAAATATGCCAAGGCGGCGCTGAATCATGCCCAGCAGACGGCGGGCCTCGAAAGCTCCTGGACCTACAACCGCGAGACCACGGCGATCCTCCACGCGAGCGAGGAGGGCAAATACTGGATGCGGCTCCTGAAGGAGAAGTCGCTGAAGGAATTCCTCGACATCCGCGAGGCGCCCTTCCGCGATCTGGACTGAACGGCTCCGGCGGCCTATCCGGCAGGATGGGCCGCTGCCCGCGCCTGCACCGCGCTGTCATAGACCGCGCCCTGATAGTCGATCAGCGCCTCATAGGCCGAGGTTGCCGTCGCCGTGTCGCGGGCGCGGATCGCATCGAGGATGCGCCGCTGGAAGGCCACCACCGTATCGCGTTCGCGGTAGCGGAAAGAGATCATGTTGACCGCCGGGATCAGCGCCTGATTGGCGATGACCATGACGAAGCGCATCACCGCATTGCCCCCGGCCTCGGCCACCGCCTGATGGAAGGCGACTTCGAGACTGCAGAAATCCTCATCCGAAATCTCGTGGTGGTCGCTGGCCAGCAGCGCATCCTCGATCCGCGCAAGGTCTTCCGGCCCGGCGTGCTGGCAGGCCAGTTCCAGCGTCACCCGGCCAAGGGCGCGGCGGGTTTCCACGATATCGGTCAGGTCGAAGACGCCGAGCGAAACCAGCCAGTTCGTCGTTTCATGCACCGATTGCGCGGCCATCTCCAGCGAGGGGGTGTTGACGAAGACCCCGCCCCGCGGTCCGCGCTTCGACCGGATCAGCTTTTTCGCCGCAAGGATCTTCATCGCCTCGCGCACCGTCGGCTGCGACACGCCGAAGCGGTCGGCGAGATCGGATTCCGAGGGCAGGCGCGCCTCGACGGACAGGCGGCCCTGCATGATGTCATTTTGCAGGCTGTCGGCGATCTGGCGCGCGAGGCCGACATTGCGTTCGATCGAAGCCATCGGAATCCTTACTTGGGCTTTACTTTGGGCGTAACCCGGACTTGCAGGTGCTGGCGCCGCCAAAAGGCGGCACTTCCCCCGATGTATCAGCAATTCGGGTTTTCACCAGCTTTTGATCGTTCTGAAATTTCTACATTTAAATATGTAAAACCATTGACGCCGCGAGGCAATCTCGAAAAGGTGGCGGCAACGTCAGCAGCGACAGAAGGTGGCTTCGATGTCGGCACAGGCCCGCAAACCGCAACCCCGGACGACCGGCAGCATGATTTCCGTCGTGCGGAAGCTGGAGGGGATCGACAAGTCGAAGCTCGTCAACCTGTCGGTCAATGAAAATGCCTGGGGAACGGCACCGGGGGCCGAAGCGGCGGCCGTCGCGGCCATGGCGGAGGCGCGGCTTTATGCCGATACCGGCGCCTGGGCGCTGCGGGAGGCGATTGGCGGCTACTACAATGTCGATCCGGCCTGCGTGGTGCCGGGCAACGGATCGGAAGAGATCCTCGATATCGTGGGCCGGGTCTATGCGCGGCCGGGGGATGAGATTCTCGCCCCCGCCCTCTCCTTCGCGCAGTTCCGCATCGTCGCCTGGCGGCTGGGGGTCGATTACGTCGAAAGCCCGGTCGTGGGTCAGATGGATGTCGATGTGGACGCGTTGATTGCTGCCGTGACACCGCGGACCCGTGTGATCTATCTCGCCAATCCCGGCAATCCGACCGGGCGCGGCGTGGACAGCGCGGGGCTGATGCGGCTCGTTGAGGCGCTGCCTCCCGAGGTGGTGCTGGTGCTCGACTGCGCCTATGCGGAGTTCGGGGATCTGGAGGCGGCGGCAACCGCGCTCCACCTCGCGCAGGTGCGGGAGAATGTCCTGACCACCCGCACCCTGTCCAAGGCCTGGGGCATGGCGGGGCTGCGGATCGGCTGGGGAGTGGCGTGCCGCGAGATGGCCGATGCGCTGAACGCCATGCGCGGGATCGGCAACGTCTCCGGCCCGACGCAGGCGGCGGGGATCGCGGCGCTGCGGAACCCGGAGACGCCCGTGTGGCTGGAGGGCATCCGCCAATCGGTGATCGACGGCCGCACTCTGCTGTCCGACCGGCTGCGGCAGGCGGGCTATGAGGTTCCCGACAGCCAGACGAATTTCGTGATGGCGCGGGTTCCCGCCGATGCCGGGATTTCTGCGGGAGCCCTGGTGCGGAAGGTTGCGGAGGCCGGTCTGCTGATCCGCGCCTGCGACGATTACGGGCTGGACGACTGGCTTCGCCTGTCCATCGGCACGCCTGCGGATATGCAGAAGCTGGCATCGGTGCTGATCGAAGCTCTGCCCTGACCTTCCGCCACCCCTCACGCTGTCGTGGTTGGGCGCCTCCTGAGCGGGGCTTCCCTTGCCCGGTAAAAACCGTCACAATTCTGTTACAAAGAAGATGACGGAACGGACCGGCGCGGCAGGGTCATTCCGCCTGGCGCGGAGACGGTCGATATGCACCCCTTTCTGATCCTGCTGCATCTGGCTGCTGCGGTGATGCTGCTGCTCTGGGCGGTCCGAATGGTCCGCACCGGGGTCGAGCGGAGCTGGGGCGGCGCCCTGCGCGGGGCGATGCGGCGCGCGCGCGGCGGGGCGCCGGGGATGGCTCTGGCCGGGGGCGCGCTTGCCATCGTGCTGCAAAGCGCCACGGCGGTCGGGGTGCTGGCGGCGGGCTTTGCCGCTTCGGGCATCATCGGCGTGGGCGCGGGGATCGCGGCGCTGCTGGGGGCGGATCTCGGCTCGGCGCTCGTGGTGAAGCTTCTGTCCTTTGACCTCAGCGAGCTGATCCCGGTGCTGATGCTCGCCGGGGCAACGATGTTCCTGAAGTTCGAGAACCGCCAGGTGCGCCAGATCGGGCGGATCGTTCTGGGGATCTCCTTCATCCTGCTGTCGCTGCGCCTTGTCGGGCAGGCGACGGAGCCGTTGCGCGAAAGCGCGGTGCTGCCGCAGGTCGCGGCCTATCTGAAAAGCGATCCGCTCACGGCCTTTGCGATGGCGGCGCTGCTGGCCTGGGGGCTTCATTCCTCGGTCGCCACGCTGCTTCTCTTCGCCAATTTCGCGGCGAGCGGCGTGCTGCCGGTGGAGGCCGCCGCGCCGATGGTGCTTGGCGCCAATCTCGGCGGCGGGGTGGTGGCGGTGTGGCTGACGCGCGGGGCGGGGCTTCCGGCGCGGCGCATCCCGCTCGGCAACCTGATCTTCCGGGGCGTTGCGGCGGTGCTGGCGCTTTTGCTGCTGCAAGTCGTGCCGGACGCCATGGAGCGGCTCGGCACCGGGGCGGCGGTACAGCTCGTCAACTTCCATGTGGTCTTCAACCTCTGCCTGCTCCTCGCCGCCCTGCCCTTCGTGGGCCTGATGGAGAAGCTGACCGCCCTCCTCTGGCCCGTGCCGTCGGAGGAGGATGCGGCGGCCCCCTATCGCAGCGCCCTTGACAGGTCGGAAACCACGCGCCCCACGCTCGCCCTTGCAAGCGCGCAGCGGGAGCTGCTGCGGATGGGCGAGACGGTGGAAACCATGCTGCGCCCGGTGATGGACATGCTGGAGGTCGGCGACAGCCGCCAGATCGCCCGTCTCCGCGCCACGGATGACGAGGTGAACCGGCGTCACAGCGACATCAAGCTGTTCATCGCGCAGGTGAACCGCGGCCAGTTGACCGAGGAGGAGGCGCGGCACGGGCTGGAGCTGGCCGGGCTGGCCATCGACTTCGAGGCCATCGGCGACATCATCGCCAAGAATCTCCTGAGCCTTGCCGAGGAAAAAGCCCGGCTGCGCCTGCGCTTTTCCAAGGAAGGCTGGGGGGAGATGAACGCCCTGCACGCGCGGGTCATGTCGAACCTTCAGATCGCGCTCAATGTGCTGATCTCCGGCGATCTGGAAAGTGCGCGGCAATTGGTGGCCGAAAAGGCGATCCTGCGGCGGATGGAGAAGGAAAGCCATGACCGCCACCTTGCCCGTCTGCGGACCGGCGCGCCGGAGACGATAGACACCAGCGACATCCATCTGGAGGTGGTCCGCGCGCTGAAGGAGATCAACTCGCTTCTGGTCAAGGTGGCTTATCCGATCCTGATGGAGCGGGGGCATCTTCTGGACTCGCGCCTGGCGGAGATGGCCTGAGCTACAGGGCGCTGAAGGCGGCTTCGACCTGGCCCCATTCAGCGGCCGCCGGGAGCCCGAGGCGGATGAGACGCGGTGACCAGGGGAAGATCCGGCTCCAGACCCGGTTGCGGGCAAGATGTGCCTGTGCCGCCTCCGCATCGGGGGTGTCGTAGAGCCGGAAAAGGCTGCCGCCGCCGAGGAGAGGCCAGGGCGAGAGGGCATCGAGCCGTCTGGCATCCTCGGCCAGCCTTGCGCGCGTGGTCGCCGCCCATGGCCGGTCGGCAAGCGCGGTGCAGCCGATCTCCACCGCTGCCCCGCAGACCGGCCAAGGCCCGGCGAGATCGGCAAGTGCTGTGGCCTCCGCCTCTGCGCCAAGCGCGAAGCCGAGCCGCAGCCCTGCCAGCCCGTAGAACTTCCCGAAGGAGCGCAGCACCCACAACCCCGGCTCTCCGGTCTGCGGGGCCAGCGACAGCTCCGGCACCGGATCGGCAAAGCTCTCGTCGACGATGAGCGTCCCGACCTTGCGGCGCAGGGCCAGAAGGTCGGCGGGGGCATAGCTGCGCCCGTCGGGGTTGTTCGGGTTCACCAGCACGGCAAGATCGGCGCCGGCAAGTGCTGCAAGGGTCGGGACCTGCTCGACCCGCCACCCGGCGGCGGTCAGGGAGACGGCGTGTTCGTTGTAGGTCGGCGACAGGACTCGGGCGAGGGCGGGAGCCGAACGGGGAGCGATCAGCCGGGGCAGAAGCTGGATCGCCTGCTGCGCACCCGAAAGCGGTACGACGGCCCCGCCGGCGCCATAGGCGGTTCGGGCGGCAGCAGAAAGCCGGGCCATGTCGCTGCGGGTCGGCAGATCGGTCCATGCGCGGATCGGCAGGTCCGGGACCGGATAGGGCGCACGGTTGATGCCGGTGGACAGATCCACCCAGCCCGTTCCGCCGAACCGAGCCATCGCCGCATCCAGATTGCCGCCGTGATCCCGCATGGTCGCCCTTGATTGACAAAGCGTTTGGCAGTTGCCGATCTGCGCTAGTTACGCGGCCCCAGCCCAGGTTTCCAGAGCCTGTGTCGAAGGAGACCCTGCCTCAGGTCAACGACGGGTGGCGGAGATTGACTGGATGGGACAGCGCATGGCCGCTGGGTTCCGGGAACCTCAGTTGCGGCCCACACGGAGCGACTGGTGCGGTCCATACGAAAACCCGAAATCTTTGGCTGAAATGTGCGAGTTCACTCCGTCCGGCGGGGGGGACACCTGACCCGGCCATTCCTTGAGCGCGGCGGCCATGGTGGTCCATTGAAACTACCAAGCCAACGGTCAGGGTTCTCCATGCGGCGTTATACGCCTGGAAAGACGGCAAATCCCTGTCCTTGATCCATGCGCCGAACCGGCAGGGCCGGCAATCGCGCCTCGGGATGCGACGTTCATCTGGCCCACATCCCGGAAAATTCTCTTGGGCAATTGTCCATGACCTGCAACTATCCGGTGAGTTGCAGGTCGCCAGGGGAGGAGAGACATGCTCGACGCGGATCTGCCGCTTCTGGCTCCCACCGGGGCCGGGCATCCTGCGTCCTCGGACTGGGATGAGGTCAACGAGTTCTGCCGGCGGGTCTATATGCCCTATCGGGTCAGGACCTCCGGTCGGCTGATCCGCCCCAATGCCACGCTTCAGCGGGCGGAGGTGGCGCGGATCAAGGTCACGCGCTTTGCCTATGGGGTGCCGGTGCAGCTTGACCGCTTCGATCCGGAGGCGGGCAATATCCTTGTCCTGACCACGCTCAACGGCGCGCTGCGCCACAAGGAGACGGAGAGCCGGAGTGCAGAGACCGGGGTGGGCGACAGCTTTGTCGTCGATTGCAGCCGCACCGATTACTGGCTGGAGGCCGATCCCGACCATCTGCAACTGAACCTCACCATTCCCCACGATGTCATCGCCGAGACGGCGCATCGCTGGTTCGGATTCGTGCCGGATGACAGGCTCTGGACGCGGCGGACGGGTTTTGGCGGGGCGGGGTCACGGTGGCACGCGCTTCTCGGCTACCTGACGCAGACCATCCGGACGGGAGGCGCCCTCGGCGCGGAAGCACCCTTGGCCCGGCATCTGGAGGAGATGCTCTGCATCGACCTTCTGCACAACTGGGCGGAACGCGCGGGCGTGGCGCTTCAGGATGGCGCAAGGGCTGCCGCGCCGCATTATGTGCGGAAGGCGGAACTGCTGATGGACAGCCTGGCGCAGGAGGCGCCGACCATCGGCGAAGTGGCGCGGCAGGTCGGGGTTTCGGCCCGGACGCTCTCCGAAGGGTTCCAGCGGTTCCGGGGCATCAGCCCGCGCGACTTCCTGCGGGACAGGCGGCTTGACGGGCTGAACGCCGCGCTTCTGGCCGCAGCGCCGGAGGAGACGGTGACCTCCATCGCCAGTGCCTGGGGCTATGCCAATTTCGGCGCCATGGCCGGGCGTTATCGCGCGCGGTTCGGGGAACTGCCCTCGGCCACGCTGGCGCGCGCCACCGGGCGGAAATAGCGGATTCCCCTGCCGGTTCGGGACAGGCCCTGCCGGGACCGGATAGCGGCAGGCCGCCTCCGGCCGCAATCTGGCCGTCCACCATCGACTTAGGGAGGAGAAGATGGCCTATCTGTCAGCCGCACTGGATGCGGTTCTGAAACGTGTGACCGAAGGTCCGGCACGGGTTCCGGGCGTCGTCGCCATGGTCACGGACCGCGAAAAGAACATCTGGGAGGGCGCTGCCGGGGATCGCCGCCTTGGCGACGGCGCGATGAGCCTCGATACGGTCTTTGCGATCTTTTCGACGACAAAGGCCGTGGCCGGAACCGCCGCGCTGCAATGTGTCGAAGAGGGGCTGCTGGATCTCGATGCGCCCGCGAAGGACTATGCCCCGGCCATCGGCAAGTTGCAGGTGCTCGATGGCTTCGACAGCGCCGGGCAACCGAAGCTGCGGGCGCCGAAATCGGATGTCACCACGCGTCAGCTCATGCTGCACACCGCCGGCTTCGGCTATGATTTCTTCAACGAGAACTACCGGCGCATGGCCGAGGAGCACGGCCAGCCGAGCGTCGTCACCTGCTCACGCGCTGCGATCGAGACGCCCTTGCTGCGCGATCCGGGCGAGGCCTGGGAATATGGCACCAACATCGACTGGGTTGGCCAGGTGGTCGAGGGCATCCGCGGCAAGCGGCTCGGCGAAGTGTGCCGGGAGCGGATCTTCGACCCGCTCGGGATGCAGGATGTGGGTTTCACCCGCAGCCAATCCATGAAGGACCGCACCGCGACCATCCACGCCCGCGGCGGGGATGGCAGCCTGAGCCCGATGGACGGCTTTGCCCTGCCGGATGCGCCGGAGGTGGATTGCGGCGGTCACGGCCTTTATTCCACTGTCGGGGACTACATGAAGTTCATCCGCATGTGGCTGAACGACGGGGCCGGTCCGCAGGGTCGGGTGCTGAAGGCCGAAACCGTCGAATGGGCGGTGCGGAACGGTCTCGAAAGCCGTCACAAGGTCGGGATGCTGCCCGGCGTGATCCCGTCGCTGTCGAACGATGCGGAGTTCTTTCCGGGCCTGAACAAGGGCTGGTCCTATACTTTCATGACCAATGAGGACGAAGCCCCGACCGGCCGCCCGGCAGGAGCCATCGGCTGGGCCGGGCTGGCGAACCTCTTCTACTGGATCGACCGCAAGAACGGCATCGGCGGTTATTGGGCGACCCAGATCCTGCCCTTCGGCGACGCGACCTCTTTCGTCGGCTATCTCGACCTCGAAGCGGCGGTCTATGCGTCGCTGAGCGCGGCAAAGGCGGCCTGAGGCCAACCCGTTCCCGCGGCCCCGGCCAAGGACGACGGCGCAAAAGCCTTGCGCCGTCGTCCCGAGCAAAATGGGGGGTGAGTTGCAGGCCATCATCTCACCGGCGGCCTGTTGGAATGGGTGCAGGGGAAGGTGCCGCTGTCCGGTGAGGGGCTGAACTGGCGCAATGCCGGCCTGCGGACCCGGCAATATCGGGGTCAGGACGTGATCGTCCCGGCCCTGTCGTGTTTCGTGCAGGTTTCCCGCTGGACTGGCGTGCTCCGATGCCGTGGCGCTTTGACGGGGCGTGGCGCAAGGAGACCTTCAGGGCATATTGTGGTGCGGAAAGGCCTTCTGTGCGCCGACCTGATCGGCGATGGTCTGGATCGCCTGAGCTTCCGTGGCCCCAATGCAGGCGGCGCCCACTCGCCTTCCGGTGAGGACGGCCTGCTTCCGGGGCCGGAGGGCTGCATGGAAACCGGCCCCTGAAGGTCTTCTGACCGGCGAAGCGGTTTTAGAGCGGGGCGGAAGGCATCCCGCCGCAGCCGGTCAGGAACCGTCCCGCAGCCATCGCCCTGATCGGTCTTCACCGTCCCGCTTCCGGCGCCTCATCCCGGAGGGCCTCGGCCACAGCAGTCGTGAGGACGGGCCTGCCGCAGATCGGGCCGGAGGGCGATGTAATGGAGCCAGCATCCGAGCCCGGTCTGGCGGGGAAGCCATCGTTACAGGTCCAGTCCTTGCAGAGCGTTTCGTCGAAGAAACAGGGATAGATGCAGCTCCCGTTGCCGAACGCGGCGCTGGGTCAGGCCTCGCCGACGGCGGCGGCATTGCCCATCGCCAGCAGCTTCGGCCCCTGCCGACGCAACTGGCTGCCAGAGCCCGGCAGCCCCGTCTTGCGACTCGTTATATTTTATGAAACATAACGATTCCATCACGTCGCCGTGACAGCTTCGGCGGCCCACCACAAAGGAAGGCGCATATGAGTTTGCTTCGACGGCTGGCGATGGCCGGCTGCATCCTGCCGCTCGGGATCGGCATGGCGACTGCGCGGGAAACTCCCGCCCTCAGCGATGTCTTCGTGCTGGGCAAGATCATCCTGCACTCCGTCCGCAGCGATCAGGGCGGCACCGGCAGCACGGTCAGCCCCGATACGATCCTGCGGACCAACCGCCAGATGCTCGACGATGCGCTCTCCGTGGTGCCGGGCGTGATCGCCGGCAACAGCGGTGGCAGCCGGAACGAGCGGCTCCTCTTCGTCCGCGGCTTCGACCGTTTTCAGGTGCCGCTGTCCATCGACGGCATCCGCGTCTACCTGCCCGCCGACAACCGGCTGGACTTCGGCCGCTTCCTGACCCCCGACCTTGCCGAGATTCAGGTCCAGAAGGGCTATGTCTCCGTTCTGAACGGGCCGGGCGGCATGGGCGGTGCGATCAACCTCGTCACGCGCCAGCCGACGAAAGCCTTCGAGGGCGAAGCGCGCCTTGGCTTGGAGGCAGGCAATACCGGCGCCATCACCGGGCGGACCGGCTATCTGTCGCTTGGCACCAAACAGGAGCTGTTCTTCGTGCAGGGCAGCTATCTGAAACGCTCCTCGGATGGCTATTACCTGTCCCGCGATTTCGTTCCGACGCCGGTTCAGGCGGCGGGGCTGCGCGGCTATTCGGATACCGAGGACAGCCGTCTCAATCTGAAATTCGGCTACACCCCGAATGATACCGACGAATATGTGCTGAGCTTCACCCGCCAGACCGGCGCGAAGAACGCCCCCTACAACGTCGATCAGCCCGTGCGCGGCATCACCCCGACGCCGCTGCCCCCCGGCAGCAGTTATCAGCGCGACTGGTCCTGGCCGGTCTGGGACATCGACAGCCTTGCGTTCTATTCCCACACCGAGTTCAGCGAAGGCCTCTATCTGAACACGAAGGCCTATTACAACACCTTCGACAACACGCTTTCGGCCTGGGACAATTACACCCATTCGACCCAGACGGTGAACCGGGCCTTCGACAGCATCTATGACGACAAGGCGCTCGGCCTCAGCGCCGAAATCGGCGGCAATCTGTCGGCGACGGATGTGCTGAAAGGCTCGCTGCATTTCCGCCGGGATGAACACAGCGCCACCAACATTCCGCGCCCCGGCGTCAACACCACACCCGACCCGGCCAAGGTCAGCAAGGAGGAAACCTATTCCTTCGCGCTTGAAAACACCTGGCACGCCCGCGATGACCTGAGCATCGTGGCCGGTCTCAGCTTCGACAAGGCGAAGGTGCTGATGGCGGACCGGACGGAGACCGCGCCCGGCTATCCGACCGGCTCGACCGAGGCGGTGAACTGGCAGGTGGCGGCGATCTGGGAGCCGGACGGGGCAGGCACCTATCACGCGAGCCTGTCGTCGCGCACCCGCTTTCCGACGCTGTTCAACCGCTATTCGACGCGCTTCGGCACCGCTGTTCCGAACCCCGATCTGAAGTCGGAACGGGCGCTGAATTTCGAGCTGGGCTATGACGGGGATCTCGGCCCGGCCCATGTTCAGACCGCGATCTTTTACAGCAACATCAGCGACATGATGCAGTCGGTTCCGGTCGGCACGGGCCTGACGCAGACCCAGAACGTCGGCGACGGCAAATATGCCGGCTTCGAGATTGCGGGCGACTGGGAGCTTTCGCCGACCCTCGCGCTCAGTGCCAGCTACACCTATCTGCACCGCGAGATCGCAGAGCCGGTGCGGGCGGGCCTGAAGGCGACCGACACCCCGATGCACAGCGCGGCGCTGAGGCTCGACTGGCAGGCGACCGACAGGCTGAAGATCGCGCCCTCGCTCCAGCTTTCCAGCTCCCGGCTGTCGGATGCGGCGATCCAGCCGACCGATCCGACGCAGGTGGCCTATACGAAGAACGCGGGTTTCGGCGTGGCGAACCTCGATGTCGAATGGCAGGTGACGGACAAGGCCAGCGTGATCTTCGGGGTCCGCAACATCTTCGACAAGAACTACGAGCTGGTCGAAGGCTTCCCGGAGGCGGGCCGGAGCTTCTATCTGACCACCGGGCTGACCTTCTAGCCCCGGAAATGCAGGGCGCCGTCCGTCAACAGCTCCCGGCGGACGGGAATACCATAGAGCTCTGACAGGGTGGCGGGGGTCATGACTTCCGCCACTTTTCCCATGGCGAGCGCGCCTCCGCGCCCGACCAGCAAGGCCCGGTCGCCAAGGGCTGCGGCCTGATCGGGGTCATGGGTGGACAGGATCACCCCCGCCCCGTCATCGGCCAGTTGGCGGATCGCACGGCCGACCCGGATGCGGTTGGCAAAGTCGAGACTTGCGGTCGGCTCGTCCATCACCACCGCCTCCGCCCCCTGCGCCATGGCCCGCGCGATCAGCACCATCTGGCGCTGCCCGCCGGAAAGGCGGGTGATCTCCGCCTCTGCCAGATCGGCGATGCCAAGCTTCGCCATCGCCGCCAAGGCCCGTTCCCGCTCCGCCCGGCCCGGTTGGGCAAAGGGGCCGAGCCGGGCCGCGGCGGCCATCAGCATCAGGTCGATGGCACGGAAGGCGAAGGGGGTGGTCAAAGCCTGCGGCACATAGGCGAGGCGGGCGGCGATATCGCGCCGTGAGAGGGTGGGAAGCGCGGCCTCCCGCAACCGCACCTCCCCGCCGAGCACGGGCAGAAGGCCCATCAGGCTACGGAAGAGCGTGGTCTTGCCCGCGCCGTTCGGGCCGAGCAGGCAGAGCACCTCGCCCCGCTCCAGCGTCAGCCCGACCCCGGACAGGATGGGCTTCGCGCCATGCCCGACCGTCAGATCCCGTGCCTGCAACAAAGGGCTCATTCCGCCCATGACTTCGCCCCGCGCGTCAAAAGCCAGACGAAGACCGGCGCGCCCAGAACGGCGGTGAGGATGCCCAGCGGCACCTCCATCACTGCGATCGTGCGGGCGGCGGTATCGACCAGCACCATGAAGCCCGCCCCGGTCAGCATCGCCACCGGCAAAAGCCGGTCGAAGCGCGGCCCGGTGATCAGCCTTGCCATATGCGGCACCATCAGGCCGATCCAGCCGATCACACCGGCCATGGCGACCGAGGCGGAGGTCATCAGCGTGGCGCAGGCGATGACCAGAAGCCGCAACCGCCCCGCCTCGATCCCCATCGAGCGCGCCTCGTCATCGCCAAGCGACAGGATGCCGATGCGCCATCGCAGGGCGATCAGCGGCGCCAGTCCGAGCAGGATGGCGGGCAGGGCTGCCGCCACGTCGGGACGCTTGATCCCGGCAAGACTGCCCATCAGCCAGAAGGTGATGGCGGGCAGTTGCTGTTCCGGGTCGGCCAGCAGCTTGACCAGCGAAATCCCCGCCCCGGCAAGCGCACCCACGGCGATGCCGCACAGGACCAGCACCAGAACCTGACCTCCGCCGCGCAGGGACAGCGACAGGAGCATCACCAGCGCCACCGTCCCGATCCCGGCACCGAAGCCCGCCATCTGGATCGCCATGACCGGCAGACCGAGAAGGATGCCCAGCACCGCGCCGAACCCCGCCCCGGCAGAAACGCCGAGGATGTCGGGCGAGACCAGCGGATTGCGGAACACCGTCTGATAGGCCGCCCCCGCCGCCGACAAGGCGGCCCCGACGAGCGCCGCTGCAAAGACCCTTGGCAGGCGGATGTTCCACAGAACCGTCTGTGCCTGCGCCTCTCCCCCGCCGGACAGGACCTCGGCTATCTGGCGCAGCGACAGGGGATAGGGGCCGACCGCCGCGCCGACCAGCAGCGCGGCGATCAGCCCCAGCATCAGCAGCGGCAGGCGCCGGCGATCACCCACCCAGAAGGGCCGTGATCGCCGCCTCATCCGGCTTCACCCCGTAGAAGAGGCCGTAGAACGCCGCCACATCCGCCTTCAGATCGCCCTTGGCGTGGTCCGGATAAAGCTTGTGCGCCAGCCATTTCAGCCCGATCAGCCGGTTGACCGAAGGCGGCGTGTCGATGAAGCCGAAGGGGGCGGAGGGGGCAAGATAGACACGCCCGTTCTTCACCGCCGGAACACCCTGCCATTCCGGCATGGAGCCGACATTGGCCGCGAAATCGCGGTCGATGGTGATGATCACCTCCGGCGCCCAGCCCTGCACCTGTTCCGGGCTGACATTGGCGAGCCCCTTGCTTTCGACCTCTGCAACGTTGCGGCCGCCGACACGCTCGATGATCTCGGCGTTGATGGAGCCTTTGCCGGCCGTCTCCAGCCCTTCGGGGCCACGGGCAAGGTAGACCGTCGGGCGCTGATCCTCGGGGATTTCGGCCAGCAGCGCGTCGTTCTCGGCCAGAGCGGCCTCGGCATAGGCGGCGAGCGTCTCGGCCCGCTCCGGCACGGCCAGAACCTTGCCCATGTCGCGGATCGACTGCGGCAGGGCGGCGAAGCTGCCGTCGATCAGGACGTAAGGCACACCGGCCTGTTCCTGCACGCGGGCGGCCAGATCCTTGTAGGTGTCGTTGACCGTGCCATAATCCACGATCAGATCGGGTTCAGACGCCAAAAGCCCCTCAAGGTTGAGGGTGTCGCCCTTGCCGGTCAGCCGCCCCAGTTCCGGCAGTTCCGCCGTTGCGGGCAGCAGGAACGGCAGATCGCCCTTCTTCGGTGCGCGCACCCAGCCGACCATGGCCTCGGGTTTCAGCGTGTAAAGCAGCGTCGAGGCCGGCGGACCGGCTGCAAACACCCGCGCCGGATTCGCCGGCACCAGAACCTCGCGGCCGGTGGCATCGGTGATCGTCTGCCCATCGAAGGCAAAAGCCGGAAAGGCGGTCAGAGCCGCAAGGATCGCGCCTTTCAGCGCATGGGAGGGGAAGTGTCGCACCACAGGGCTCCGAATTCGGGTTTCAGGTCAATCAGGGGCGTGCCGTCGATGCAGTCGAGGCCGCGGACGGTCAGGACGGCGCCTTCCACCCCGATCAGCCGCACCAGAGAGGAGGCGATGGGATTGGGGCGCAGCGGAGAGCGGAGCGCGAAGGTGCCGGTGGAGGCATCGTCGAAATGAGGGTTCTGGCGGACGGCATCCCGGCGGGAAAGATGCATCCAGTAAAGCACTTGCAAGGTCTGATGCCGCTCGATCCCGGCAAGGGCGGGGACCCAGGGCTCGGCAATCTCGATCCGGCAGAGCGGTCCGGCCTCGGCATCGCCGCGTTTCGGACATTCCTCGCGCCGGGTCCAGGGGGTGCGGATGCGACCGACGAACCAGATCCCGGCATCGAAGCTTTCGGGCAGGGTCACGGCCTCTTCATGCGGACGCAGCGGATCGGCAAGGATGTCAGTCATCAACCCCGACCATCACATCGGAGGCCTTGATCACCGCCGAGGCGCGGCTGCCGACCGTCAGGCCCAGCTCGCGCACCGCGTCATTGGTGATGGAGGCGGTGACGATGCTGCCGCCGACATCGAGCCGGACATGGGTGGTCACGGCCCCGGTGACGATTTCGACCACAGTGCCGGGCAGGACATTTCTTGCGCTGAGTTTCATCGGTTTCCCTTCGTCAGGTGGATCAGGTGACGACTGCGGCACAGGCCGTGCGGAGCCAGTCAAGAACCGGAGCCTCCTCGGCCGGCAGGGGCAGGGCCTTGCCATCGGTGAAGGCGAGGAAAGCCTCGCGCCATTCGGGGGCAACGCCGACCAGCACGGGGCGACCGTCCCCGCAGGCCTGCCCGATGGCAGCGACAAGGCCGCGGCCCGCGGCCTCCTGCTTGCCGAACTTGTTGACGATCAGGGCCTGAGCACCCGGCAGGCGCTCCTGCACAGTGACCATGGCCTGCTCCAATGCCCCCGCGTCGAGCCTGCAACCCGTGGCCCCCGGTCCCAGATCCATGCTGACATCGCAGATCGGCCCCTCCGGCAGAAGACGGATCACGATGCGGCATTTTTCGCCCGGCTGGCTGCGGTCTACCGGCTGCACCGTTCCGGCCAGTACGATCCCTTCGGCGATGGCTTGTGCGGCGACCGCCGAGAGAACCTCATCGGTCCTGCGATCCGCCTCCGAACAGACATACCGGATCTCCATATGGCCCCCGCCGTGATCGACACCAGTTTCGTTGTGTATGATAGAATATAGCGAAAGCCCTTTGCAAGGTCGCAGGGCAAAGCGGTCTCCGGCCACCGTGAGGGGTGTCATTCGTGACCGGGAACGGGCTATGAACGAAGGACAGCCGCCGAGCCTTCGGCGGTCCGCGAGGGGACGATGACGACAGCACGCGAACTGGGTCTCTGGATCGACCTGCCGAATGGCCTTGAAACCGGACCGCTCAATGCGATCACCGATGTCGGGGGCGTTGCCGTCGGGCATCGCACCCTGACCGGGGAGGGGGTGGCGACCGGGGTGACGGCGCTCCTTCCCCATGGCGGCGATCCTTTTCAGCGCAAGCCTAGGGCGGCGGTCGAGGTGATCAACGGCTTCGGCAAATCGGCCGGGCTGATGCAGGTCGCCGAGCTTGGCCAGATCGAGACGCCCATCCTGCTGACCAACACCTTCGGCGTTGCCGCCTGCACCGAGGCGCTGATCCGCCGCGCCATCGCTGCCAACCCTGGGATCGGGCGCGAGACTTCGACGGTCAATCCCGTCGTCTGCGAATGTAACGACGGGGCGATCAGCGACATTCAGGCGCTTGCCGTCAGCCCGCAAACGGCCTTCGAGGCGCTTGATGCGGCGGGGGGCGGCCCCGTGACGCAGGGTGCCGTTGGTGCGGGGGCGGGCATGACGGCCTTCGGTTTCAAGGCCGGAATCGGCAGCGCCTCGCGCCGGATGCGGGTGGGGGACGGGGATTTCATGCTTGGCGCCCTCGTGCTGGCCAATTTCGGGCGGACGGGCGACCTGACCCTGCCGGATGGCCGCCGCCCCGACCCGCGCAGCCTGGCCGCGCCGGAGCGGGGTTCGGTCATCGTCCTGCTGGCCACCGATCTGCCGCTCGGCGACCGGCAGCTTCAGCGGGTCGCGCGCCGGGCCGGGGCGGGACTGGCGCGGCTGGGGGCGTTCTGGGGCCATGGCTCCGGCGATGTCGCGCTGTGCTTCACCACCGCCGATCCGGTGGCGCATTGGTCCGAAGCCCCGTTTCAGCCCGTGTGGCGGCTGGAGGACAATCTGATCGACCTTCCCTTCCGCGCCGCTGCCGAGGCAACGCAGGAAGCGGTGCTGAACGCGCTTTGCGCCGCGCCCGCCACGCCGGGGCGGAACGGCAGGCTTTACCCCTCACTCGCCGATTGGGCAAAGGAGAACCCGCGATGAAAGTCTTCCTCTCCGCCGATATCGAAGGCACCGCCGGCATCGCCCATTGGGATGAAGCCGACCGCAGCCATCCCGCCTACGCCGAGTTCCGGGAGCTGATGACCGCCGAGGTTGTCGCCGCCTGCGAAGGCGCGCGTGCGGCCGGCGCCACCGGGATCGTGGTCAAGGATGCCCATGACAGCGGGCGCAACCTGATCCTCGATCGCCTGCCCGATGATGTGCAGGTTCTGCGGGGCTGGTCCGGCCATCCCGATGCGATGATGTTCGGGCTGGACGAAAGCTTCGCCGCCGCCCTCTATACCGGATACCACGCGAAAGCCGGTTCCGAGGCGAACCCGCTTGCCCATACGACAAGTCTGCGGATCGAGCGCCTGCTGCTGAACGGCGAGCGGGCCTCGGAATTCACCATGAACGCGCTCTGTGCCGCCCGCTATGGTGTGCCGTCGGTCTTCCTGTCGGGGGATGCGGAGATCTGCGGGGATGCCCGCGCGATGGTGCCGGGTATCGGGACGGTGGCGACCTTGCGGGGGATCGGCAATTCGGCCCTGTCGCTGGCCCCTGCCCGCGCAAGGGCCGCCATCCGCGGCGGGGTGGAAGCCGCGCTGACCTCCATCTCCGGCCAGTGCCTGCCGCCCGTCACCGGCCCGTTCGAAATGGTGATCGAGTTCAATACCCCCTCCGCCGCCTATCGCGGCTCGTGGTATCCGGGTGCCAGACAGCACGGTCCACGCGCGGTTGCCTTCGACGCCACGGATTTCTTCGAGATCCAACGCGCTTTCCGCTTCATCGCAAGCTGATCCTCCGCCTCCGGGAAGGCAGGTCCGCCTTGCATACGCCCTGACGCGAAGTCACCTCCGCCACCGGCCTCGGGTCATGGGGGTGTCACACAAGCGGCCTAAAGGATCACCGAGAGCTCCTCGCTCCTCCACGGTATCCAAGAGGCAAAAATGCGTAATCTCCTTACCGCCCTTGCGGCCAGCACCATGTTGACCGGCATGGCCCATGCAGCCGAAATCTACCCGCTCGACCGCGCGACGATTCTCGCCAGATCGCCCTTCGACTTCAAAGTCGAACTGGACGCGGTGCATGGCGAAGCCGATGTGGCCGTTCTGGTGAACGGGAAGCCCTACGCCGAGGTTTTCGGCAAACCGGCGGAATTCGTCGCCGAGGAGAAGGACGGAGAGGGCAAGGTTCTCGGCTCGGCCCTGATCCTGCGCGATCTGGCCCTGGCGGAGCCCGGCCAATATGTCGTCGAGGTCAAGGCCGGCGACGAGACGAAATCGGTGACCTGGGATGTCTACACGACCCCCGAGGTGGCCAAGGCCAAGAACATCATCTTCATCGTCGGCGACGGTCTTTCGGT
Organism: Paracoccaceae bacterium; assembly: GCA_027492585.1. Taxonomy (GTDB): domain Bacteria; phylum Pseudomonadota; class Alphaproteobacteria; order Rhodobacterales; family Rhodobacteraceae; genus JAPUEK01. Next base: position 143,931 of record JAPUEK010000089.1, read on the forward strand.
TGCCCACCGCACCGCGGCGCGGATCATGTCCAAGGGCATGACCGAGGGCAAGGCCGATGGCCGTCTCGCCATGGACGATCTCGACCACATGGCCTTCATCGGCACTTCCTCCACCCATTCCATCGCAACCGACTCGGCCAACACCATGTCGGCCTACATGACCGGCCACAAATCCCGCGTGAACGCGCTGGGCGTCTATGCCGACCGCACGGCGCCGAGCCAGGACGACCCGAAGGTCGAAACCGTGGCCGAGGCCCTGCGCCGCACCACCAAAAAATCCATCGGCATCGTGACGACCGCCGAAGTCGAGGATGCGACCCCGGCGGCCGTCGTCTCCCACACCCGCAAGCGCGGCGATAAGGCCGATATCGTCGGCATGATGTACAACGTCCAGCCCGATGTCGTTCTGGGCGGCGGCTCGGCCTATTTCCTGAAATCCGATGTCCCCGGCTCCAAGCGCAAGGATGACAAGGATTACATCCAGCTCTTCACCGATGCGGGCTACAGCCTTGCCACCACCAAGGCCGAGCTGACCGCGGCAAGCGGCACCAACACCGGCAAGATCCTGGGCCTTTTCCATACCGGCAACATGGACACCTGGCTTGACCGACATGAGCTGAAGAAAGGCACGGTCGACAAGTTCCCCGACCAGCCCGATCTGGTGGACATGACCACGGTGGCCCTCGACCAGCTTTCCAAGAACCCCGACGGCTTCTTCCTGATGGTCGAGGGGGCCTCGGTGGACAAGATGTCTCACCCGATGGACTGGGACCGCGCCGTGGTCGAGACGATCGAGCTTGATCATGTGGTGGCCGTCGCCCGCGAATTTGCCGCGAAGAACCCCGATACGCTGATCGTCGTGACCGGCGACCACACGCATGGCGTGTCCCTGATCGGCACCATCGACGATGAAAAGCCGGGTGACGAGATGCGCGAAAAGGTCGGCGTCTATGACGATGCGGGCTTCCCGAACTACACCGACGCAGACAAGGACGGCTATCCGGACAAGATCGACGTGACCCGTCGTCTGGCCATCTTCTCCTCGAACTTCCCGGATTACTACGAAACCTGGCGTCCGAAACTGGATGGCCCCTTCGCGCCCTCGATCCAGGATGCCGACGGCAAATATGTCGCCAACGAGGCCTACAAGGATGTCCCCGGCGCCGTTCTCCGCACCGGCAACCTGCCGAAGGAAAACGACACCGCCGTTCACGCCGTGGATGACGTGGTGCTTCAGGCCACCGGGCCGGGCGCCGAGGAGTTCAAGGGCTACATGGAACAGTCCGATGTCTACAAGGTTCTGGCGGATGTCTTCGCGCTCGGCACCGCGCAGAAGTGACCCTGCCGCTGGCCCGTCCGGTTTTCCGGGCGGGCCTTTCCCTGTTTCCGAAGGAGTGATGCGATGATCAAGGCAAACCTCACGCGCCGGACCTGCCTTGCGGGTCTGAGCCTTGGCGTTTCACTGGTTGCGCTGCGTCCGGCTTTCGCCGCCGCGCCGGATCTGACCTTTGACGAGCTTTACAGTTCCTTCAGCGCGCTCGGCCTCCAGTTTTCCGACAAGGTGAAGACACTGACCGGGCAGGAGATCAGCATCCGGGGCTTCATGGCCCCGCCGCTCAAGGCGGAAGCCGCCTTTTTCGTGCTGACGGAAATTCCGATGGCGCTCTGCCCGTTCTGCTCCACGGATGCGGATTGGCCGGACAACATCCTTGTCGTCTATCTCGACGGCAAACAGACCTTCACGCAGCCGAACCAGCGGATCGAGGCGCGCGGGATGCTGGAGCGCGGCTCCTGGACCGATCCGGAAACCGGCTTCGTCAGCCAGCTCCGCCTGCGCGGTGCGCGCTTCGCGGCGGTCTGAGCCGAACCCATGCTGTCCCTTCGGCTTACCGGGATCGAGATGGTCTTTCCCGGTCTCGACACCCCTGCCCTGAGCATCCCGGCGCTCGACCTGCCTGCCGGGGCCGGTCTTGCGATCTCCGGCCCCTCGGGGTCGGGCAAGTCCACGCTGGTCAATGTGATCACCGGGCTGGAGCGTCCGACGCGCGGCAAGGTGGTCTGGAACGGCATCGACATCGCCACCCTGTCCGAGGGCGCGCGGGACCGTTGGCGGGGGGCGAATATCGGCCTCGTCATGCAGGATTTCCACCTCTTTCCCGGCCTTTCCGCACTGGAGAACGTGCTGCTGCCCGCCCGGTTGGCACGGGTGGCGGACGCCGCGATGATAGCCCGTGCGCGCGATCTTCTGGCGGAGGTCGGGCTGGCCCGGCCGGGGCAGCGGATCGAAACCATGTCGCGCGGCGAGATGCAGCGTGTGGCGGTGGCCCGCGCGCTTCTCCGCCGGCCCGGCGTGATCGTCGCCGACGAGCCGACCGCCAGTCTTGATGCCGTCAATGGCGCGGCCATCGGCGCGTTGCTGATCGGGCTCGCGCGGCAGACGGGGGCGACCCTGATCGCCGTCTCGCATGATCCGGCGCTGATCGGGCGTCTGCCGCGGCGGCTGACGCTGGCCGCCGGCCGCATCACCGCCGACCAGATGCCGGAGACCTGCTGATGGGGCGCTTCATCCTTGCCGATCTGCGGCGGCTCTGGGCCGGATCGGGGATCATGGTGCTGCTGATCGCCATGGCCGTGGCGCTTGGGATCGGCATCACCCTCCAGGAGCGCGCCCTGCGTCTCGGCAGCGCCCGCGCCTCGGAGAAGTTCGATCTGGTGATCGGCGCGCGAGGGAGCGAGACGCAGCTTGTCCTTTCCACCGTCTTCCTGCAACCGGCGGCTCTGCCGCTGGTGCCGGGTGCGGTGCTGGCCGGCTTGCAGGACGATCCCCGCGTGCTTTGGGCGGAGCCGGTGGGCTTCGGCGATTTCCACAAGGGCTATCCGGTGGTCGGCACCACGACCCGGCTGATTGCCGGCACCACCACCGGGCTGAGCGAGGGCCGTCTCTTTGCCGCCGAAGGTGACGCGGTGATCGGTGCGGCCGTGGCGCTCGCCCCCGGAGAGGAGATCGTCCCGAGCCATGGCGAAGCCGCGCTCGGTGGTCATGACCATGAGGGCGTTCGCTACCGCGTCACGGGGAGGTTGCAGCCGACCGGCACCCCCTGGGACCGTGCGATCCTCGTGCCGATCCAGGCGGTCTGGCATGTGCATGGGTTGGAAGAAGCGCATGGCACCGGGGAGGCGGACCACGAAGAGCATGAGGAGCCCGCCGGTTTCGATGCCGACGCGGCTTTGCGTGAAGACTGGACGGCGGCGGATCTGCCCGGCATCCCGGCCATTCTGGTGAAACCGGCCAGCATCGCCGATGCCTACAAGCTGCGGCAGGAGTATCGGGTGAGGGAAAACACCAATGCCGTTTTCCCGGCAGAGGTCCTGACCGGGCTTTATGCGCTTCTGGGCGATGCAAGGCAGGTTCTGGCGGCGGTGGCAGGGGCGGCGCAGGGGCTGGTCGCGGCGGCGCTCTTGCTGGTCGCAGTGGTCCATATCGGGCAGCGCAGGCGGCAGATCGGCGCGCTCAGGGCGCTTGGCGTGCCAAGTCCCGCGATCTTCCTGCTGGTCTGGACGGAGCTTTTCGCCCTTGTTTGCGCGGGCATCGCGCTCGGCTTTCTGGGAGGCGTGCTCGGGGCGACCCTGCTGTCGCGTTCCGTCGGGCGGGTCCAGGGATTCGATCTGCCGATCGAGATCGCTCCGGGCGATCTTGCCGGCCTCGCCATCCTCCTCGTCATCGCAGCCCTTGTTGCCGCCGCCCCCGCCTGGGCGGCCTATCGGCAATCGCCGGTGGCCAGTCTGCGCGCCTGAGACCCCGCGACAGGAAAGCATCCCCGCGCTTTCCGCCTTGACCATCGCCCCCTTTGGCCCGATCCTGCCCGCGATGGTTCCTGGCCAAGCTTGCGCGGCCGGGTGAAAAGGGAACGTGGTGCGGTGCCGATCCGGTGCCAAATCCCCGACTGCCCCCGCAACTGTAAGCGGTGAGCGACCCCCGTTACCACTGGCCAGCGACAGCAGGCCGGGAAGGTGGGGAGAGCGTTGACCCGCGAAGTCAGGAGACCTGCCATCGAAAGAAGACCCACCGGGCGGGGCGTCCGGAAAGGAGATTTCGATGGAAGACGACAAAGGTCGGCCTGTGGCCACGCCTCCCTATGCCGTGGCGCAATCCACGCCGCATCAGATTCTGGTGTGCAAGGCCTGCAAACATTTCGGCAGCGCCTGTGCGCCTGGCTTCGCGCTGCTGAAGAAGCTGCGTGCGGCGGTCGCCGCCGCCAATCTCGGCGCGGATTTCGAGGTGACCGGAACCGCCTGTCTTGCGGGCTGCTCGCGGCCCTGCACGGTCGCCTGGCGCGCGACCGGCAAGGCGACCTGGCTGTTCGGCGATATCGACCCGGATGAGCCGATAGAGGATCTCATCGCCTTTTCGAGGCTTTACGCAAAGCTCGACGATGGCTGGTGCAGCGGGGCGGATTGCCCGCCCCGGCTCTGCGAGACGACGCTGGCGCGGATTCCGGCGGCAATCATCGTGACGCAGGAAGGGGTGCTGCAATGAGCGCGCCTGATCCGATTCCCGCTCTCATGCTGCGCGATGTCTGCTGGGGGCCGCGCGGTCAGCCCGATATCCTGCACGGGCTCAACTTTGTCATCCCTCAGGGGCAGATCGTTGCGATCTGCGGGGCGAACGGTGCCGGGAAATCCTCGCTCCTGCGGCTGATCTACCGCTATCAGCCGCCCCGCAGCGGCACGGTGGCGCTGATGGGGCGCGATATCTGGCTGATGGACGGGCGCGAGGCGGCGCGGATCGTCGCCGTGGTGCTTCAGGAACAGCCGAGCGATTTCGCCCTGACCGCGCATCAGATCGTGGCGCTCGGGCGCCTGCCGCACCGCCGGCGCTGGGGGGCGGGTCTCGCCGCGGCGGGGGAGGCGGACATGGCGATCATCGACGCAGCGCTGGCCCGGATGGATCTGGCCGACAAGGCCACCCGCCCCTTCGGCACGCTTTCGGGGGGCGAAAAGCAGCGGGTCATGGTGGCCCGCGCCCTTGCACAGGAGCCGCAGGTGATCGTGCTCGACGAGCCGACCAACCATCTCGACATCCGCCATCAGCTTGAATTGCTGGCGCTCCTGCGCGGGCTTGGCCTGACGGTGATCGCCACGCTGCATGACCTGAGCCTTGCGGCGGAATTTGCCGAGCGGCTCCTTCTTCTGCATCAGGGGCGGCTGCTGGCGGATGGCCCGCCCGAAACCGCCCTGTCCGAGGCCAGCATCGCCGCCGCCTTCGACGTGCAGGCGCGGCTGGAACGCCCCGGCCCGGCCCCGCGCTTTTCCTTCCACCTGTAACCCCTGAGGACCTCATGCTGAAACTCGCCGTCACGGCTCTGCTTCTGTCCGCGACCGCCGCCGCCGCCTTTCCCGTCACGGTGAAAAGCTGCAACCGCGACGTGACCTTCGACGCCGCTCCCACCCGCGCCATTTCCAACGACGTGAACCTGACCGAGATGATGCTGGTCCTGGGTCTTGCCGACCGCATGGTCGGCTATACCGGCATCTCCGGCTGGAAGACGCTCGATCCGGTGATGCGGGAAGGGGTGAAGGAACTGCCGGAGCTTTCCTCGCAATATCCCTCGAAGGAGGTGCTCGCCGGGGCGGATGCCGATTTCTTCTTCGCCGGCTGGAACTACGGCATGAAGGTCGGCGGCGAGGTGACGCCCGAGACGCTCGCCCCCCTTGGCATCAAGGTCTACGAGCTGACCGAAAGCTGCATCCACATCGGGCCGAAAGCCAAAAGCTCCATGGCGGACATGTATGACGACCTTCTGAACCTCGGCACGATCTTCGGGGTGGAGGAGAAGGCCAAGGCGCTCGTCGACGGCTACAAGGCGCAACTGGCCGAGGTGACGAAGGATGTGGCCCATGCCGCCCCGCCGCGCGTCTTCGTCTACGATTCCGGAGAGGACAAGCCCTTTACCGCCGGCGCCTATGCCATGCCCACCGCACTGATCGAGGCGGCGGGGGGTGTGAACATCATGGAGGATCTCGACAAGAGCTGGGCCGAGATCGGCTGGGAGCCGGTGGTGGAGCGCAATCCGCAGGTGGTGGTCATTGTCAACTACGGCGATGTGACCGCCGAGCAGAAGATCGCCTTCATGAAAGGCAATCCCGCGTTCGCCAACATCGACGCGGTGAAGAATGACCGCTTCGTGGTGCTGGATTATGTCGAGGCGACGCCCGGCCCGCGCAACATCAAGGCGGTTGAAACGCTGGTCGAGGGGCTGAAAGGGCTGTGAAGCTGGGTCTGATGCTGCTGGCCGGGGCGGTTCTTGCCGCCTCGGTCGTGCTGGCGGTTTCGGTGGGGGCGGTGCCGGTGCCGTTCGGCACGGTCTGGGCCATTGCTCTCCACCATTTCGCCCCCGGCCTCGTCACCCCGGACTGGAGCACCGGGCGCGGCAATATCGTCTGGGAAATCCGCTTTCCGCGGGTGCTGCTGGCGGGGCTGGTGGGGGCTGGGCTGGGCGGTGTCGGCGCGGCGCTTCAGGCGGTGACGCGCAATCCGCTGGCCGACCCGCATCTGCTGGGCATCTCTTCCGGCGGAGCCTTCGGGGCGATTCTGGCGCTGATGCATACGGGGATGTTCCTCGGGCTTCTGACCGTGCCGCTTCTGGCCTTTGCCGGGGCGCTTTTGGCGACGATACTGGTTCTCGGCGTCGCGCGGATGGCGGGGGCGACGAGCGCGGACCGGCTGGTGCTGGCCGGCGTTTCCGTCAGCTTCGTGATCATGGCGGGGGCCAATGTGCTGATCTTTCTCGGCGATCCGCGGGCCACGCATACGGTGGTCTTCTGGATGCTGGGCGGGCTCGGCCTCGCGCAATGGTCGCATCTGCTGTGGCCGCTGGCGGTTCTTTTGCCCTGCGGGCTGTGGCTCTGGTCGCAATCGGGGGGGCTCAACGCCATGTCGCTTGGCGATGAGACGGCGGCGACGCTCGGGCTCGATCCGGGGCGCTTCCGCCTGTCGGTCTTCGTGGTGGCCGCGCTGATCACCGGGGTCATGGTGGCTTTCTCCGGGCTGATCGGCTTTGTCGGGCTGATGATGCCGCATCTGGTGCGGCTTCTCTGCGGGGGCGACAACGCCCGCGTGCTGCCCGGCTCGGCCTTTGCCGGGGGGATCTTCCTGATCTGGGCCGATGCCGTGGCGCGGGTGGTCATGGCGCCCGAGGACATGCCCATCGGCGTCGTCACCGGGCTGGTCGGAGGGGTGTTCTTCATCTGGCAGATGGGGCGGCGCCGGAATTGAACGGGCGGGATATTCGATATTCCTCATAATGTTTCTGAGAAACATGAATTTCACCTCAAGTTGCGCTCGGGGTATCAGGAGCCTCCCGTTCCGAACCCCGTCAGGCTCAGGTCATGTGCAGCTTCATCCTTCCCCCGTCCGGTGCCGCCCGCAGGCTTGCCTCCCTCGCGCGGGAGCGCATCCTGATCCTGGACGGCGCCATGGGAACGCAGATCCAGGGCCTCGGCCTGTCGGAGGAGGATTACGGCGGCAAAGGCTCCGGCTGCGCCTGCCGCCATCATTCCGACCATCCGCAGAAGGGCAACAACGACCTGCTGATCCTGACCCAGCCCGAAGCGATAGAGGAGATCCATTTCCGCTATGCCATGGCCGGGGCGGATATCGTGGAGACGAACACCTTTTCGGCCACGACCATCGCGCAGGCCGATTACGGGATGGAGGCAGCGGTCCATGATCTCAACGCGGAGGGCGCGCGGATCGTGCGGCGCGCGCTTGACCGGGCGACGGCCATCGACGGCAGGCCCCGCTTTGTCGCGGGGGCGGTCGGGCCGACCAACCGCACCGCCTCGCTCAGCCCGGATGTGAACGATCCCGGCTACCGGGCCGTCACCTTCGACGACCTGCGGATCGCCTATGGCCAGCAGGTGCGCGGGCTGATCGCAGGCGGGGCGGACCTGATCCTGATCGAGACGATCTTCGACACGCTGAACGCCAAGGCCACGATCTTTGCCTGCATGGAGGCTTTCGCGGAGGCTGGCCAGCGTCTGCCGCTGATGATTTCCGGCACGATCACCGATGCCTCCGGGCGGACGCTTTCCGGCCAGACCCCGACCGCCTTCTGGTATTCGGTCGCCCATGCGCGGCCCTTTGCCGTGGGGCTGAACTGTGCGCTTGGCGCCGCCGCGATGCGGCCGCATCTGGCGGAGTTGTCGGGCGTGGCGGATACGTTCACCTGCGCTTATCCCAATGCCGGCCTGCCCAATGCCTTCGGCCAATATGACGAAGGCCCGGAGGAGACCGCCGCGCAGGTGGCGGATTTCGCGCGCGAAGGGTTGGTGAACGTGGTCGGCGGTTGCTGCGGCACCACGCCCGCGCATATCCGCGCCATTGCCGAGGCCGTGGCCGGCTTTGCCCCGAGGGTGCCGGCATGACCCGCCTTCTGCGCCTTTCGGGGCTGGAGCCCTTCGTGCTTACCCCCGACATCCCCTTCGTGAACGTGGGGGAGCGCACGAATGTCACCGGCTCCGCCCGGTTCCGCAAGCTGATCACCAACCGCGATTATGCCGCCGCTCTGGAGGTCGCGCGCGATCAGGTCCGGAACGGCGCGCAGATCATCGACATCAACATGGACGAGGGACTGATCGACAGCCGGGCCGCCATGGTCGAATTCCTGAACCTTGTGGCGGCGGAGCCGGATATCGCCCGCGTGCCGGTGATGATCGACAGCTCCAAATGGGAGGTGATCGAGGCCGGGCTGAAATGCGTGCAGGGCAAGCCCGTCGTCAATTCGATCAGCCTGAAGGAGGGGGAGGCCGCCTTCCGCCACCATGCCGGACTGGTCATGGCCTATGGTGCGGCGGTCGTCGTCATGGCCTTCGACGAGCAGGGGCAGGCCGATACTTTCGCCCGCAAGACCGGGATCTGCGCGCGGGCCTATCGCATCCTCGTGGAGGAGATGGGCTTTCCGCCCGAGGACATCATCTTCGATCCCAACATCTTCGCCGTGGCGACCGGGATCGAGGAGCACAACAACTACGGCGTGGATTTCATCGAGGCGACGCGCTGGATCCGGGCCAACCTGCCCCATGCCCATGTCTCGGGCGGGGTGTCGAACCTCTCGTTCAGCTTTCGCGGCAACGAACCCGTGCGCGAGGCGATGCACGCCGTCTTCCTCTATCATGCCATTCAGGCGGGAATGGACATGGGCATCGTCAACGCCGGGCAGTTGGCCGTCCTTGACCAGATCGACCCCGATCTGCGGGCGGCTTGCGAGGATGTGGTCCTGAACCGCCGCCCCGATGCGACCGAGCGGATGCTGGAGGTGGCCGAACGCTTCCGCGGCGGCGCGCGGGAAGAGAAGGTCCGCGACCTCGCCTGGCGCGGCTGGCCGGTGGAAAAGCGGCTCGAACATGCGCTGGTGGGCGGCATCACCGAATTCATCGAGGCGGATACGGAGGAGGCGCGGCTTGCCGCCGATCGTCCGCTCCATGTCATCGAAGGGCCGCTGATGGCGGGGATGAACGTGGTCGGCGACCTCTTCGGGGCGGGCAAGATGTTCCTGCCGCAGGTGGTGAAGTCGGCACGGGTGATGAAGCAGGCGGTCGCGGTCCTGTTGCCGCATATGGAGGCGGAGAAGGGCGGTGGCCAAAAGGCGGCGGGCAAGATCCTGATGGCCACGGTGAAAGGCGATGTGCATGACATCGGCAAGAACATCGTCGGCGTTGTCCTTGCCTGCAACAATTACGAGATCGTCGATCTGGGCGTGATGGTGCCGCCGCAGAAGATCCTTGAGGTGGCGCGGGCCGAAAAAGTGGATGCCATCGGGCTGTCGGGCCTGATCACGCCCTCTCTGGACGAGATGGTCCATATGGCAGCCGAGATGGAGCGTGAAGGCTTTTCGATCCCGTTGCTGATCGGCGGGGCCACCACGTCGAAAGTGCATACGGCCGTGAAGATCGCGCCGCGCTATTCCGGCCCGGCGGTCTATGTGACGGATGCGAGCCGGGCGGTCGGGGTGGTCGGCAGCCTGCTGTCCGACAGCCAGAGGACCGGCTTCACCCAAGGCATCCGCGCCGAATATGCCGAGGTGGCGGAGCGGCATGAGCGGGCCGAACGCGCCAAGCTGCGTCTGCCGCTGGCCACGGCCCGCGCCAATGCGCTGAAGATCGACTGGGCGGGCTATGCGCCGCCCGCGCCCGCCTTCACTGGTGCGCGGGTGGTGGATGACTGGGATCTGGCGGAAATCGCGCGCTATATCGACTGGACGCCCTTCTTCCAGACATGGGAGCTGAAGGGCGTCTATCCGAAGATCCTCGACGATCCGGCACAGGGGGAGGCGGCGCGCGCGCTTTTCGCCGACGCGCAGGCGATGTTGCAACGGATCATCGGGGAGAAATGGTTCGGCCCGCGCGCCGTCGTCGGCTTCTGGCCGGCCAATTCCGCGGGCGATGACATCCGGCTGTTTGCAGATGCCGGTCGGGAGGAGGAACTGGCAAGCCTGCACACCCTGCGCCAGCAACATGCGAAACGCGAAGGCCGGCCCAATGTCGCGCTCTCGGATTTCGTGGCGCCGGAGGGGGTTGCCGATTGGGTCGGTGGCTTCGTCGTGACCGCAGGCCCGGAGGAGGCGGAGATTGCCGCCCGCTTTGACCGCGCCAATGACAATTACTCCTCCATCCTCGTCAAGGCGCTTGCCGACCGCTTTGCCGAGGCCATGGCCGAGCGGCTGCATGAACGGGTCCGCAAGGAGTTCTGGGGCTATGCGCCGGAGGAAGCCTTCCAGCCGGCGGAGCTCATCGGCGAGCCCTATCGCGGCATCCGCCCCGCGCCGGGCTATCCTGCCCAGCCCGACCACACCGAAAAGCTGACGCTGTTCCGCTTGCTCGACGCTGAAAAAGCGACGGGCGTGGTGCTGACCGAAAGCATGGCGATGTGGCCCGGTTCCTCGGTTTCGGGGCTTTATATCGGCCATCCGGAGGCCTATTACTTCGGTGTCGCCAAGGTCGAACGCGATCAGGCGGAGGATTATGCCCGCCGCAAGGGCATGTCGCTGACCGAGGCGGAACGCTGGCTCGCGCCGATCCTGAACTATCAGCCAACCGATGTGGCAAAGATGCAATCGGCGGCCTGATCGGCGAAGTTACCCCCTACTAATGCCATTACACCCGTTGACCGCATCAAGATATGGTGTCTTTATCGCCTTGTCATGGTTCCCCCGACAGACTCGGGGGTGAAAAGGGAAGCCGGTGCAATGCCGGCGCTGCCCCCGCAACTGTAAGCGCGGAGCGAGGCTGAACGGCCACTGGGAAACCGGGAAGGCCAGCCGAGCATCGAGGCGCGAGTCAGGAGACCTGCCGTGACGCAAACGACGACCGCGCGGCGGGCGCGGGCTGTGGTTGGATCGGGTCTTGCCCGATTGCTGCCCTGCCCGTTCCCCCCGGAGCCATAACAACATCGAGGGACAAGGCATGACCATCACCGTTTACTCCAAACCCGCTTGCGTTCAATGCACCGCCACGACGCGCGCGCTCGACGCCCGCGGGATCGCCTATCATGTGATCGACCTGACGGCGGATGAGGCGGCGATGGAGAGGGTGGTGGCCATGGGCTATCGTCAGGCCCCGGTGGTGGTGGCCGGTGACGCGCATTGGGCGGGCTTTCGCCCGGACATGATCGGCCGCCTGTCCTGAGTGCAGGCGGATGGGCGGGCTGGTCTATTATTCTTCGGCATCGGAGAACACAGCGCGCTTCGTGGCCCGTCTGGGCCTTTCCGCAAGCCGTATCCCGATCCGCACGGACGCGCCCCTGCCCAAGCCGGAGATGCCCTTCGTCCTCATCACCCCGACCTATGCCGATGGCGAAGGCCGGGGGGCGGTGGCAAAGCAGGTCATCCGCTTTCTGAACGATCCCGAGCGCCGCGCCCTTCTGCGCGGCGTCATTGCCGGGGGCAACCGCAACTTTGGCCGCACCTTCGCCATCGCCGGCGATGTGATCGCGGCGAAATGCGGGGTGCCGGTGCTTTACCGCTTTGAACTTGCCGGCAGCGAAACCGACATCGCCCGCGTGCGCGCCGGGCTTGAAACCTTCTGGAGTGCAGAATGCTTGACGCCGTGAAGCCGGAGCTGGATTACCACGCCCTGAATGCCATGCTGAACCTGTATGACGAGGCGGGCCGCATCCGCTTTGACGCGGATCGCATGGCGGCGCGGCAATACTTCCTCCAGCACGTCAACCAGAACACGGTGTTCTTCCACAACCTCGACGAAAAGCTGCGCTATCTGGTCGATGAAGGCCATTACGAGCCGGAGGTGCTGGACCAGTATTCGCGCAACTTCCACCGCCAGATCTGGGACGCGGCCTATGCCCGCAAGTTCCGTTTCCAGACCTTTCTCGGGGCGTTCAAATACTACACCAGCTACACGCTGAAGACCCGCGACGGGCAGCGCTATCTGGAACGCTACGAGGACCGGGTGGTGATGGTGGCCCTGGCTCTGGCGCGGGGGGATGAGGCCTTGGCGCTGCGGTTTCTCGACGAGATCCTGTCGGGCCGGTTCCAGCCCGCGACGCCGACCTTCCTCAACGCCGGCAAGAAGAACCGGGGGGAGCTGATCTCCTGCTTCCTGCTGCGGCTCGAAGACAACATGGAAAGCATCGGGCGGTCGATCAACTCCGCCCTGCAACTCAGCAAGCGCGGCGGGGGTGTGGCGCTGATGCTGACCAACCTGCGCGAGGCGGGGGCGCCGATCAAGGGGATCGAGAACCAGTCCTCCGGCGTCATTCCGGTGATGAAGCTGTTGGAAGACAGCTTCTCCTACGCCAACCAGCTTGGCGCGCGGCAGGGGGCGGGGGCGGTTTATCTCAACGCCCATCACCCCGACATCCTGCGCTTCCTCGATACCAAGCGCGAGAACGCGGATGAGAAGATCCGCATCAAGACGCTGAGCCTTGGCGTCGTCATCCCCGATGTGACCTTCGATCTGGCGAAGCGGAACGAGGATATGTATCTCTTCTCGCCGCATGACGTGGAGAAGGTCTACGGGATGCCCTTCTCGGAGATTTCCGTGACCGAGAAATATGCCGAGATGGTGGACGACAAGCGCATCAAGAAGCGCAAGATCAACGCGCGGGAGTTCTTCCAGACCCTTGCCGAGATTCAGTTCGAGAGCGGTTATCCCTATATCATGTTCGAGGATACGGTGAACCGCGCCAACCCGATCGCGGGCCGCATCACCATGTCGAACCTGTGTTCGGAAATCCTTCAGGTCAACGAGGCCTCGGCCTTCAACGAGGACCTGTCCTATGCCCATCTCGGCACGGATATTTCCTGCAACCTCGGGTCCCTGAACATCGCGGCGACCATGGACGGGCCGGATTTCGGCGCCACCGTCGAAACCTCGATCCGGGCGCTGACGGCGGTGTCGGAAATGTCGGCCATCGAAGCGGTGCCGTCGATCCGGCGCGGCAATGACGAGGCTCATGCGGTCGGGCTCGGCCAGATGAACCTGCACGGCTTTCTGGCGCGGGAGCGTATCCATTACGGCAGCCCCGAGGGGGTGGAGTTCACCTCCGTCTATTTCGCCGCCGTGGCCTATCACGCGATCCGCGCCTCGAACCTGCTGGCACGGGAGCACGGCACGACCTTCAAGGGCTTCGCGGAGTCGACCTATGCCGACGGATCGTTCTTCGACAAGTACACCCGCCGCGACTGGCTGCCGGAGCTGGCCGACGTGGTGCGGGTGTTCGACGGGATCACCCTGCCGACGCGCGAGGACTGGGCGCGGCTCAGGGCCGATGTGATGGAGCACGGGCTTTACAACCGCAACCTTCAGGCGGTGCCTCCGACCGGCTCGATTTCCTACATCAACAATTCCACTTCCTCGATCCATCCGATCGTGGCCAAGGTGGAAATCCGCAAGGAAGGCAAGATCGGCCGCGTCTATTACCCCGCCGCCTTCATGTCGAACGAGAACCTCGACTATTACCGCGACGCCTATGAGGTCGGCCCCGAGGCGATCATCGACACCTATGCGGCGGCGACCGAGCATGTGGATCAGGGGCTGAGCCTGACCCTGTTCTTCCCGGCGGAGGCCACGACCCGCGACATCAACCGGGCGCAGATCTACGCCTGGAAGAAGGGGATCAAGACGATCTACTACATCCGCCTGCGCCAGACGGCTCTGGAAGGAACTGAGGTGCAGGGCTGCGTCTCCTGCACGTTGTGACTGCAATGAAGTCACGAGAAAAGTTCAGGTGTCAAAAGTTCTGATCATGTGGCGTCCGGGGTGCAACCCGAGCGCCACATGATCTAGATGCCGCTGATAGAGAGCCAAGCGGAGCTCAACCGATGTAGCGAAACCGATATCTCTCACGAAGGAGATCACGGTACTTCGCAGGTTCAGGTTTTGCAATCCGGTTTTCGGAATTGGCTCAAGACTAAGGAGGTGGAATCGTGAAGCATCAACTTCCTCCGCCCCCGCTTGGCATGAAGTACATCTATCGTCCGTGGCGCAGATGCACTTTGACTGGCCAGATTCTTTACGCTTCGGCGTACGGAAAGCGGGCGTGGCCAATCCTCGTACCTGAGTAAATCGCGTGGGGGGTGTCCAGTTCGCCCCCCTCGTCCAAGATTTAATCAACATATTGGATACTATTTCAAGATTTCCACTTCATATAGCTAACAACTGACTTCATTCGCCTTGCGGCACAGTACCTGCATGATAGTTTAGGTTTCCGGGAGAGAATCCCAATTCATGTAAAACTATGCAGAGAGATCCATGAGGGATTCCGTGACGCGAACGGTACTGAAGGCGATCAACTGGAACCGGATGCAGGATGACAAGGATCTGGAGGTCTGGAACCGGCTGACGGCGAATTTCTGGCTGCCGGAGAAGGTGCCGCTGTCGAATGACGTGCAGTCCTGGGCGACGCTGCGGCCGGAGGAGCGGGAACTGACGATCCGCGTCTTCACCGGGCTGACGCTTCTGGACACGATCCAGAACAGCGTCGGCGCGCCGGCGATGATGCCCGATGCGGTGACGGTGCATGAAGAGGCGGTGCTGTCCAACATCGCCTTCATGGAAGCGGTCCATGCGCGCAGCTATTCCTCGATCTTCTCGACGCTCTGCTCGACCAAGGAGGTGGATGAGGCCTTCCGCTGGTCGGAGGAAAATCCCCATCTTCAGGCCAAGGCGCGGCTGGTGCTGGAGGAATACAAATCCGGTTCCGACCCGTTGAAGCGCAAGATCGCCTCAGTCTTCCTGGAAAGCTTCCTGTTCTATTCGGGTTTCTATCTGCCGATGTACTGGTCGAGCCGGGCGAAGCTGACCAATACCGCCGATCTGATCCGCCTGATCATCCGCGACGAGGCGGTGCATGGCTATTACATCGGCTACAAGTATCAGCGCGGGCTGGAGGTTCTGCCCGAGGCGCGGCGGGCGGAGCTGAAGGATTTCGCCTTTGCGCTGATGTTCGATCTTTACGACATCGAGCAGAAATACACCGAAGAGCT
>JAPUEK010000090.1 GCA_027492585.1 Paracoccaceae bacterium
GGTTGAAGATTGCGTTGACAAGGTCCCGAACCGCTTCGAGCTGGTGATGCTGGCCTCGCATCGCGCCCGCGAAATCCAGTCCGGCTCGCTGCCGACGGTGGACCGCGACAACGACAAGAATCCGGTCGTCGCCCTGCGCGAGATCGCCGAGGAGACGCAGATCGCTTCGGTCCTGCGCGAGCGGATGATCGAAAGCCATCAGACCCAGATCGAGGTCGATGAGCCGGAAGAAGACCAGATGGCGCTTCTGATGTCGGGCGAGATCGACCGCCCGATGACGGATGACATGTCCGAAGAAAAACTGCTGCGCGCCCTGATGGAAGCGCAAGGCGAACTCTGAAGCCCGAAGGGCCGGCGCGGGGCGGTGATGATTGACGTTGAAGACCTCATCGCCCTCGTTCGCAATTACAATCCGCGCTGCAATGCCGATCTGATCCGCAAGGCCTATGCCTATGGGATGCAGATGCATGACGGCCAGATGCGGAAATCGGGGGAACCCTATTTCACCCATCCCGTCGCCGTTGCCGCCATCCTGACCGAGCAGCAGCTCGACGATGCGACGATCATCACCGCCCTTCTGCACGACACGATCGAGGATACCAAATCCACCTATTCCGAAGTCTCCCGCCTCTTCGGCGAGGAGGTGGCGGAACTGGTCGATGGCGTGACGAAGCTGACCAATCTCCAGCTTTCCTCGACCGAGAGCCAGCAGGCGGAGAATTTCCGCAAGCTCTTCATGGCCATGTCGAAGGATCTGCGGGTGATCCTCGTCAAGCTTGGCGACCGGCTGCACAACATGCGGACGATCCGGTCGATGAAGCCGGAAAAGCAGGCCCAGAAGGCCCGCGAGACGATGGAGATCTTCGCCCCGCTCGCCGGCCGGATGGGGATGCAGTGGATGCGCGAGGAGCTGGAAGACCTCGCCTTCAAGGTGCTGAACCCCGAGGCGCGCAATTCCATCATCCGCCGCTTCCTGACCCTGCAGCGCGAGGCGGGCGATGTGGTCCACAAGATCACCGCCGACATCCGGGTCGAGTTGGAGAAGGTGCAGATCGACGCCGATGTCTATGGCCGGGCCAAGAAGCCCTATTCGATCTGGCGCAAGATGCAGGAGAAGGATCTGGCCTTCTCCCGCCTGTCGGACATCTACGGCTTCCGGGTGATCTGCGGCTCCGTCGCCGATTGCTACCGGATTCTGGGCGTGATCCACCAACGCTGGCGTGCCGTGCCGGGGCGGTTCAAGGATTACATCAGCCAGCCGAAATCGAACGGCTACCGCTCCATCCACACCACGGTTTCGGGCCGTGACGGCAAGCGGGTGGAGGTGCAGATCCGCACGCGCGAGATGCACGAGGTCGCCGAGGCCGGTGTCGCCGCCCATTGGTCCTACCGCGAGGGCGTGCGGGCGAAGAACCCCTTCGCCGTCGATCCGGCCAAATGGATCGCGGGCCTGACGGAGCGGCTCGATCAGGGCGACCACGACGAGTTTCTCGAAAACGTCAAATTGGAAATGTATTCCGATCAGGTCTTCTGCTTCACGCCGAAGGGGGATGTGATCCAGCTTCCGCGCGGGGCGACGCCCTTGGACTACGCCTATGCGATCCACACGCGGATCGGCAATTCCTGCGTCTCCGCCAAGGTGGACGGCATCCGGGTCCCGCTCTGGACCCGGCTGAAGAACGGCCAGTCGGTGGAGATCATCACCGCCGAGGGGCAGCGCCCGCAGGCGAGCTGGATCGACATCGTGACGACCGGCCGGGCCAAGGCGGCGATTCGCCGTTCCCTGCGCGAGGAAGACCGCGGACGGTTCGTGCGGCTCGGGCAGGAGCTGGCGCGCTCCGCCTTCGAGCATGTCGGCAAGAAATGCTCCGACAAGGCGCTGCGGACCGCCGCGAAGATGCTCGGCGTGCCGGACGAGAACGAATTGCTGGCCCAGCTCGGCTCCGCCGAGATCGCGGCGCGCAAGGTGGTCGAGACGCTTTACCCCGAACTGGCGCTGCCCGGTGCCGAGGAAGTGGATGCCGCCCGTCCCGTCGCAGGCCTGACCGCTGACCAGAGCTTCCGCCGCGCGCCCTGCTGCCAGCCCCTGCCGGGGGAGCGGATCGTCGGCATCACCTATCGCGGACAGGGGGTTGTGATCCACGCCATCGACTGCCCCGCCCTCGTGGAATTCGAGGAGCAGCCGAACCGCTGGGTCGATCTGCATTGGCACGCCGGTCGTCACAAGGCGGTGAATACGGTCGCTCTGGAATTGACCATCTCCAACGATGCGGGTGTTCTTGGTCGGATATGCACCTTGATCGGGGAGCAGAAGGCCAATATCTCCGATCTGCGGTTCACAGAACGCAAGCCGGACTTCTTCCGTCTGATCGTGGATGTGGACCTGCGGGATGTCGAACATCTGCATATGGTCATGACCGCCCTTGAGGCGGAAACCGATGTTGCACAGGTCTCGCGTCACAGGGATGTGACGCTGAAGCCGCAGAATAAGGCTCCTGAGTAGGAGCAAGGAAGGAACGGGCGAAGGTGGTATTCAAACGGCGGGAACCTCTGGGCTGGCTCGAGTGGATGCGCGAGATGGTCTACCCGAAGGGTGGCTTCCGCCGGGCGACGCGCTATGTCATCCACCGGATGAGCCGCCTTCCCGATGAGCCGCACCGCATCGCCCGCGGGATCTTCGCGGGATTTCTCGTGGGGTTCCTGCCGCTTCCGGGCTTGCAGTTCGTCGCGGCATGGGCGGCGGCCCGGCTGATGCGCGGCAATGTGTTGGCGGCCCTGCTTGGCACCTTCAACACCAACCCGCTGACCACGCCCTTCTTCGCCGTCTTTGCCATGACCCTCGGCCATTGGCTGATGGGGGTGGAAATGCCGCTGTCCGCCGAGGGCATCGGCAATGCCTTCGCCCATGCCGGCAGCGACCTGTGGCGCAATTTCATGGCGATCTTCACCCCGGAAACCATGCATTGGGGCGGGCTGATCCGCTTCTGGCACGACATCTACGTGCCGTATTTCATCGGCGCCCTGTTGCCGGGCATCATCCTGTCGCTTGCGGCCTATTACATCACTATTCCGATCGTGAAGGCCTATCAGAAGGCCCGTGCCGCCAAGGCGGACGAACGGCGCGAGCGGCGCGGCAAACTGCGTGCGACGATCGCGGAGGCCGCAGCGCGACGCAAGCAGCGCAGCGAGCATCCGGGGGATGACGAAGGCCCCGTTGCGCCCTGAGCCGGTTGCACCATAAGCTTGTGGCCTGAGCCGCAACGGATCGGCGGCAAGAAGGAACATCAGATGACCAGTGCCTCTCCCCCGTCCCGGCAACGCCTCGGCGTGAACATCGACCATGTTGCAACGGTGCGAAATGCCCGTGGCGCCGCCTGGCCGGACCCGCTGCGCGCCGCCCTTCTGGCGGAAGCGGCGGGGGCGGACGGGATCACCGCCCATCTGCGCGAGGATCGCCGCCACATCCGCGACGCCGATATCGAGGCGCTGATGGCGGGGATCGGAATCCCGCTCAACTTCGAATGTGCCGCGACCGCCGAGATGCAGGCGATTGCGCTGCGGCTGAAGCCCCATGCCATCTGCCTCGTGCCGGAGAAGCGCGAGGAGCGCACGACGGAAGGCGGACTCGATGTGGCGGGCGACGAGGCGCGGCTCGCGGCCTATATCGCGCCCCTGCGCGACGCCGGCTGCCGGGTGTCGATGTTCATCAGCCACGATCCGCGCCAGATCGAAGCCTCGGCCCGGATCGGCGCGGCAGTGGTGGAACTGCACACCGGCCTTTATTCCGAGCTGCACGCCGACGGCCATCTGGCCGAGGCGGAGGCGGAGCTCGACGCCCTTCGCAACGGTGCGGCCCTCGCCTATTCGCTCGGGCTGGAAGTTCACGCCGGCCATGGCCTGACCTATGAAAACGTCGCGCCCGTCGCCGCCATGCCGGAGGTGAAGGAGCTGAACATCGGCCATTTCCTGATCGGCGAGGCGATCTATCTCGGCCTCGGCCCCGCCATCGAGGAAATGCGCCGCCGGATGGACGAGGCGCGCGGCTGAGATCCGAGGCGGATGCCTGCCCTTCGACCGAACTTTCGACCTGATTCCCCGTGTTTTCAATGTGGAGGTTAGAATGAACCGTTACTGGCTGATGATCCTCGGCGTGTTGCTGATCCTTGGCGGCGTGCTGACGCTGATCCATCCCTTCCCCGCCTCGCTCACCATCGAGATTTTCGCAGGCTGGGCCTTTCTGGTGCTCGGCATCCTGCAGATCGTGGCGGCCTTCCGCCATCGTGGCGAGGGATCGGCGCTCTGGCTCGGTCTGATCGGGGCGCTGATGGCGCTGATCGGGGTGGAGCTCTTGCGCGATCCGCTGGCGGGGCTGGTGGCGCTGACCGCCGTGGTGGCCATCGCCTTCATCGTGTCGGGCCTGATCAAGCTGGCGCTCTGGAACGGCTTGCGCGGCACGCCCTTCGGCTGGGGCATCCTGCTGTCTGGCGCCGTGTCGATCCTGCTCGGCATCATGGTGCTGACCAATATCCCGATGTCGGCAGCGGTGCTTCTCGGCACGCTTCTGGGGATCGAGATGATCTCCTCCGGCGTCACCACGCTGCTGCTGGCTTCGGCGCTGCGGCAGGCATGATCCTCGGCATCGGCAGCGATCTGTGCAACATCGAGCGGATCGAGGCCACCCTCGCCCGCTTCGGGGAGCGTTTCCTGAAGCGGGTTTTCACCGAACGCGAACAGCGCAAGGCGCAAAGCCGCCCGCGCGCGGTGGCGGCCACCTATGCCAAACGCTGGGCGGCCAAGGAGGCCTGCTCCAAGGCGCTCGGCACCGGGTTGCGGATGGGGATTTCCTGGAAGGACATGGGCGTGACGAACCTGCGTTCCGGCCAGCCCGTGATGCAGGTGACGGGCTGGGCCGCCACCCGCCTGGCCGAGATGACCCCGCCGGGGCATGAGGCGGTCATCCATGTCACCCTGACCGACGATCACCCCTGGGCGCAGGCCTTCGTGGTGATCGAGGCGCGGCCCCTTGCGGCCACCGCCTTTCCGCCCGCCGCACCCGCCCGAACTTGACTCCCGCTCCCCCGGCGCGCATGTAGCCCCCGATCCATCAAGAGGCGTGATCCATGGCCAGCAAGGCAAAATCCGAAAGCGGCATCGTCGAGACCATCAAGACGGTGTTCTGGGCTCTGGTCATTGCGGGCGTGTTCCGCACCCTCTTCTTCCAGCCCTTCTGGATCCCTTCGGAATCCATGAAGGACACGCTGCTGATCGGCGACTTCGTCTTCGTCAACAAGATGGCCTATGGCTATTCCAAATATTCCTGCCCCTTCGCGCTTTGCCCGATTTCCGGCCGGGTTCTCTTCAGCGAGCCGGAGCGCGGCGATGTGGTGGTCTTCCGCCATCCGGTCAACGGCTCCGATTTCGTGAAGCGCCTGATCGGCCTGCCGGGTGATACCGTGCAGATGAAGAACGGTGTGCTCTACCTCAACGGCGCCGAAGTGCCGCAGACCCCCGATGGCGTCTTCGAGGAGGTGAAGGAACCGCAGGGGCCGATGGGCAACCAGCCGCGCTGCGCCAACGATCCGGTGGGCATCGGCGCCATCTGCCAGAAGCCGCGCTCCATCGAGACGCTGCCGGGCGGGCGTCAGCATGACGTGCTGAACATCGAGGACGGCGGCTTTGCCGACAACACCGATGTCTTCACCGTGCCGCCGGGGCATTACTTCTTCATGGGCGACAACCGCGACAACAGCCAGGACAGCCGCTTCTCGCAGGCCGTGGGCGGGGTGGGCTTCGTTCCGGCGGAAAACCTGATCGGCCGGGCGGACCGGGTGATCTTCTCCTCCGCAGGGCGCTCGATGCTGTATTTCTGGACTTGGCGCATGGACCGCTTCTTCGAAGCGGTGAAGTGAGAGGGGGCGCGTGAGGCTCTCCGCCGATCTCAGGGCCTTCGAGGCGCGCATCGGGCATCCGTTCCGCCAGCCCGCGCTTCTGGCGCGGGCGGTGACCCATTCGTCGATCTCCTCCGCGACCCGGCCCGACAACCAGCGGCTTGAGTTTCTGGGCGACCGGGTGCTCGGCCTCGTCATGGCCGAGGCGCTTCTGGGCGCCGACGGCAAGGCGAGCGAGGGCCAGCTTGCGCCGCGCTTCAACGCCCTCGTCCGCAAGGAAACCTGCGCCGAGGTCGCGCGGGAAATCGGGCTCGGCGAGGTGCTGAAACTCGGCCGGTCCGAAATGATGTCGGGCGGGCGGCGCAAGGATGCGCTTCTCGGCGATGCGGTCGAGGCGATCATCGCCGCCGTCTATCTCGACAGCGGCTTCGAGGCGGCCAAGGCGCTGATCCTGCGGCTCTGGGGCTCCCGGATCGGCGCGGTCGAGGAAGACGCCCGAGATCCCAAGACCAGCCTTCAGGAATGGGCGCAGGCCCGCGCCATGCCGCCGCCGAGCTATAACGAAACCGGCCGCGAAGGCCCCGACCACCAGCCGTTCTTCACGGTGGAGGTCCGACTTGCCAATGGCGAGGCCGAAAGCGCCCGCGCCGGATCGAAACGCGCCGCCGAACAGATGGCGGCACGGGCCTTGCTGGCCCGGCTGGAGAGCGCCCATGACTGACAAACAGACGGCGGATCACGCCACCCCCGAAGCCACCCGCGCCGGATTCGTCGCCCTGATCGGCGAGCCAAATGCCGGGAAATCCACGCTGCTGAACCGCATGGTGGGGGCCAAGGTGTCGATCGTCACCCACAAGGTCCAGACCACGCGCACCCGCATCCGCGGCGTCTGCATGGACGGGGCGGCGCAGATCGTCTTCGTCGATACGCCCGGCCTGTTCCGCCCGCGCCGCCGGCTCGACCGCGCCATGGTCAAGGCGGCCTGGGGAGGGGCGGCGGATGCCGATATCATCGTCCTTCTGATCGAAGCGCATCGCGGCCTGACCGAAGGGGTGGAGGCGATCATCGACCGGATGCGCGACCAGATCCCACAGGGCCAGCCCGTCGCCCTCGCCATCAACAAGATCGACCGGGTGAAGGCCGAAGTCCTGCTCGCCCTTGCCCAGAAGATGAATGAGGCCTTCCCCTTTGCCGAGACTTTCATGATCTCTGCCGAAAAGGGTCATGGGGTGGAAAAGCTGAAGCACTGGCTGGCCGGCGCCCTTCCCGAAGGCCCGTGGTTCTACCCCGAGGACCAGATCGCCGATCTGCCGATGCGGATGATCGCCGCCGAGATGACCCGCGAGAAGCTGACGCTGCGCCTCCATGAGGAGCTGCCCTATCAGCTTACCGTGGAGACCGAGAAATGGGAGGACAAGCCCGACGGCTCCACCCGGATCGACCAGCTCATCTATGTCGCCCGCGATGGCCACAAGGGCATCGTGCTCGGCAATGGTGGCGAGACGATCAAGAGCATCGGTCAGGCGGCGCGGGCGGAGATTTCGGAGTTTCTGGGCCGCACCGTCCACCTTTTCCTGCAGGTGAAGGTGCGTCCGAACTGGCTGGAAGAGGCAGAGCGCTATTCGGAAATGGGGCTCGACTTCAAGGATGGCGATTAGGACCAACCGTCACTCGGACCGGATGCGGAGAGCCCCGGCGGGGCCGCCCCCCTTATCATTTTCTGTCGATAAATACCCTGCGGAGAGATCCGGAGGGGTGCAAAATCCCTCCGGCGCCTCAGTCTGCCGCAGGCCGGCCGGCTCCGGGCCAGACGTTCAGCCCCTGCGCCGCAGCGTGACGAGGAACCAGATCACCCCGCCAAGGCCAAGCAGGCCGCCCGCGACCTGGAGAATCGAGGTCACGGTCGCGTCGAACCCCGCCGCGACGGAGAGGAAGATCAGCACCATGCCGACAAGGGCGGTGATCCGGGGCGCGAGGGCGAGGGGTCTGGAACTCATGCGTCATGCCTTTCTGTTGTCCGGTCAGCCTAGGAAATGCTCCGCTTCTGCTCAAGTGACGAAGCCTGTCATCGGAGCCGCGGTGTGAGGGGGATGGCATGGCGCGGCTGACGGCGGACTTCTGGGTGGCGGCCTATCTCGCCCGGCTGCGGCTGGCGGACATCCCCGCCTATGTCACGGCCAAGGGCGACCCGACCGCCGGGGCCGTGGTGGTGAAGGTCGCAACGCTCGACGGGCAGGCACGGGCCTGGCAGCGCAGCTATGACCTCCAGCAGGACGGGCGCATCTGGGTGGTGCTGGCCGAGGGGGCGGAGCGCGAGGTCGATGCCGCCCTCGCCCGGCAGCGCGCCCGGGACCCCGACCTTTGGGTGATAGAGCTGGAAGATCGCGCGGGGCGCACGCTCCTCGATCAGGAGGGGTTGAGCCGGGAATAACGGCGGAGCCGCCCGGCGAGCCAGAAGATCGCGGCGCTGATCGCCAGAAGCGCGGCGAAAATCCCGGTGAGGGTGAGGAGGACAGCCCCCCAGCCGATCGCATCCACGTTCAGGAACGGATAGGGCCAGATCCCGGTGACAAGCCCCCGGATCAGCGCATAGGCGCAATAGGCCACGGGCCAGAGCAGCCATCCCGCCACATCGCGGCGTGCCACTTCCTTCGGAGCGAAACCCGCCCACCACAGGAACATGGCCAGCGGCACCCCCGTATGCAGCCCGAGATCCGCCCAGTACTGCACCCCCTCCGGCGCCCGGAGCCGGGCCAGAAGCATGTGGTGGACAAGAGCGACGAGCAGGATCGACACCAGCAGCCCCGCCGCCCGTGCAGCCCCGATCCGCCAGCCCCAGGCCACGGCGAGCATATGGCCCGCGACCAGCAGATTGGTCAGCACCGTGAAGAACTGCGCCAGAAACCAGAGCCTCGGACCGGGGGCCGGAACCGTCTCCAGCGCATCGAACTGCGCGCGCAGCGCCGCCATGGCGAGAAAGCCCACGGCAAGGGCGGCAAGACGCGGGCCGTAGGGGCCGCGCGGCGAGGTCGGGAGGAAGGGGCGCTCGGAGGTCATGGGTCTTGATGCCTTGGCACGGCGCGGGCGGCAAGTGGGCTTTCCGGAAGCGGGAACGCGAGGAGGAAAGCTGCGCCTCCGGCGGGGATATTTGGGCCAGTATGAAAGGGCTGACGTGCGAGAGGGGGCAGGCGGCCTCTCTCGGGGAGGTCCGGGCAGGAACCTGTATGACGAGGCGGGCCGCATCCGCGGGGCGGCTGGCCTCTCTCGGGGAGGTAAGTCCGGGCAGGCGCCGCGGGGCTCCGTGTTCTGGTCGCGGGCAACCTTCCGCGTGCAGGTGCCGTTTCATCTGGCGCCCCAGCCAGCGGCGGAGTGTCGGGCCTTGCCGCTTCCGGGCTTCGCCCCGATACTCCGCGCATGGACTGGCAGGACGAGGGGGCGCTGATCGCCATGCGGCCGCATGGGGAAAGTGCCGCGATCATCGAAGTATTCACGGCGGCGCATGGGCGCCATGCCGGCGTGGTGCGGGGCGGGGCCTCGCGGCGGATGGCGCCGCATTTGCAGCCGGGGACGCAGGTGGCCGTCAGCTGGTCGGCACGGCTCGGCGAGCATCTCGGCAGTTTCACCGTCGAGCCGCTCCGGTCGCGTGCGGCGATCCTGTCGGACCGGCGCGCGCTTGCCGGGCTGAACGCGGTCTGCGCGCTCCTGCATCTGTCCCTGCCGGAGCGCGAACCCCATCCGGGATTCTGGCGGCAGACGATGGCGCTGCTGGACCAGTTCGCGGCGGCTCCGGGCTGGGAGGCGGACTATCTCCGCTGGGAGCTGGCCTTGCTGGAGAGCCTCGGTTTCGGTCTCGATCTGACCTCCTGCGCGGCCACAGGGGCACGGGAAGGGCTGGTCTATGTCTCGCCGCGCAGCGGACGGGCGGTAAGCCGCGCGGGGGCCGGGGAGTGGGCCGCGCGTCTCTTGCCTTTGCCGGGGCTGCTGACCGGCTCCCCCCCAACAGATGCGGCAGCGATGGCCGCGGATCTGGCGGCGGGGCTGGCATTGACCGGGCATTTCCTGCGGCAGGGGCTGGAGCCTCTGCTTGGCGAGCGCCCCCTGCCCGAGGCGCGGCACCGTCTGGTCGAACTCCTCTCCCGGACGCGCTGACACAAAGTCGCGGCCCCGCCTGCCCGCGTCGCAGATGGCACAGATCGGCGCCATCGGCCGCGCGAAGCTGCGCCCATGGCCGTGAATGATCTCCCCCTGACGCTGACCCAGGCGCCCGCCCCCAAGGTGCAGCATTTCGCCCTTCTGGCCGGATTGGAGGCCGCGGTGCGCGGCATCCTGATCTCGGTCATGCCGCTGGCCGTCTATCAGGCGCTCGGCAGCGCCGAATCCACCTCGCTCGCCTATTTCGTCGCCGGAGTGGTGGCGATGTTCTGGGGATTGATGGTGCCATGGGCCACCCGCAAGATCCCGCGCCGCTGGATGTATACCGGAGGATGCCTCCTCTACTTCGTCGGCATGGCCCTGGCGATCGTCGGCACGCCCTGGTCGATGCCGCTTTCGGTGATGTGCAGCGCCATGGCGACGGCGACCACTTTCGTCTGCTTCAACGCCTATGTGCTCGACTACATCACCCGTGCCGAGCTGGGGCGCAGCCAATCCCTGCAGATGGTCTATTCGGCGACCTCCTGGTCTGTCGGCCCGCTGCTCGGCGTCTGGCTGCACAGCCATTGGGGGCCGGCGCCCTTCCTTCTCGCCGGAGCTTTCGCGGTTGCTTTGCTCACGACCTTCTGGGTGCTGCGGCTCGGCAATGGCAAGCAGATCGCGCGGGCGAAAAGCCCGGCGCTGAACCCGCTGGCCTATCTCGGCAGGTTCTTCGCCCAGCCGCGTCTGATCGCCGGCTGGTTCTTTGCCGTCATGCGGTCCTGCGGATGGTGGGTCTATGTGGTCTACCTGCCAATCTTCTGCGTCGAGGCGGGGCTTGGCGACAAGGTGGGCGGCACGGTCCTGTCGCTGACCAATGCGCTCCTGTTCATCGCGCCCCTTATGCTGCGCCAGGCGCGGCGCAGCTCGGTGCGCGTCTCGGTCCGCGCGGCTTTCGGCTGCTGCGCGCTGGCCTTCTTCGGGGCCTTCCTCGCCTCGCCCCTGCCCTGGGTGACGGTCGGCTTCGTCATGGTCGCCTCGGTCTTTCTCGTGGCGCTTGATGTGGTCGGCGGCCTGCCCTTTCTCATGGCGGTCAAACCCTCGGAACGGACGGAGATGTCCGCCGTCTATTCGAGCTTCCGGGATGTCTCGGGCATCGTGACGCCGGGGGTGGCCTGGCTTCTGCTGCTGGCGCTGCCGCTTCCGGCGATTTTCGCGGCGGCGGGGGTGGGGCTCGGCAGCGCCTTCCTGATCGCGGGCCGGCTGCATCCAAGGCTCGGCAGCCCGCGCCCGTCACGCGGCGGTGTTCTGGCTCAGGCGACCGGCGGTCGGTGAGGCTCAGTCCAGCAGGCGCCGCGCGATCACCTGCGCCTGGATCTCCGCCGCGCCCTCGAAGATGTTGAGGATGCGCGCATCGCAAAGAATCCGGCTGATCTGGTATTCGAGCGCGAAGCCGTTGCCGCCGTGGATCTGCAACGCATTGTCCGCCGCCGCCCAGGCGACGCGGGCGCCGAGAAGCTTGGCCATCCCTGCTTCCAGATCGCAGCGCTTGTCGTGGTCCTTCTGCCAGGCGCTGAAATAGGTGAGCTGGCGGGCCACCATGATCTCCACCGCCATCATGGCGAGCTTTCCGGCCACCCGCGGGAAAGCGATCAGGGGCTTGCCGAACTGCTTGCGGTCTTCGGCATATTTCAGGCCGAGCTCCAGCGCCGCCTGCGCCACCCCGATCGCCCGTGCGGCGGTCTGGATGCGGGCGCTTTCGAAGGTCTGCATGAGCTGCTTGAACCCCTGCCCCGGCACGCCGCCCAGAAGGTTCTCCCCCTTCACCTGAAAGCCGTCAAAGGCCAGCTCATATTCCTTCATGCCGCGATAGCCGAGCACCTCGATCTCGCCGCCGGTCATGCCGGGGGTCGGGAACGGCTCCGCATCGGTCCCCGGCACCTTCTCGGCCAGAAACATCGACAAGCCGCGATAGTCGCTGGTGTCGGGATCGGTGCGCGCCAGAAGCGTCATGACATGGGTGCGCGCCGCATGGGTGATCCAGGTCTTGTTGCCGGTGACCTGCCAGTCCTCCCCGACCTTCACCGCCCGCGTCCGGAGCGAGCCGAGGTCGGAGCCGGTGTTCGGTTCGGTGAAAACCGCCGTCGGCAGGATCTCCCCCGAGGCGAGCTTCGGCAGCCATTGCGCCTTCTGCGCCGCCGTGCCGCCGCAAAGGATCAGCTCCGCCGCGATCTCCGACCGGGTGCCGAGCGAGCCGACCCCGATATAGCCGCGCGACAGCTCCTCCGAGACCACGACCATCGAGGCCTTGGACAGGCCGAAGCCGCCGAATTCCTCCGGGATGGTCAGACCGAACACCCCCATCTCCGCCAGCTCCGCGATGATCTCCATCGGGATCAGCTCATCGCGCAGATGCCAGCCATGGGCTTCCGGGATGACCTTCTCATCGGCAAAGCGGCGGAACTGGTCGCGGATCATCTCCAGCTCCTCCTCCAGCCCGGTCACGCCGAAGGTTGCCCTGCCGTGATTGTCCGCCATCAGCGCCACAAGCGCCATGCGGGCGGCAGCGGTATTGCCCTGGGCCATAAGACAAGCCGCCGCCGCCCCCGGCGTCCGGGGGGCGATCCCGAGGTCCTGCAAGCGCGCGACCTCCCCCTGGGACATCGGAATTCCGCCATGGATCTGGGCAAGGTATTCGCCGAAGCCGATCTGGAGCAGCAGCCCCTCCATAGCGCCGAACTGCCCGGCCTCCGCCAGCCGCCCGGCCCAGGCCCGCATCTGGCGCAAAGCCTCGGCATAGGTCGCCAGCCACGAGAGGCAATGGGCGGCGAACTGGTGCTCCTCCAGCGCCGGGGCAGAGATCTTTCCGCCAACCGTGACCCGCGCCCGCAACGCCTCCCGCGCTTCGGCAAAAAGCGCCTCGACCTCCGGCAGCGCCTCTGCCGTCAGCACCAGCACATCGGCCAGAAGCGGGGAAGCGGCGGGGGGGCGGGCATCAAGGGCCATCTCGGTCTCCGGGAGGGATTCTGCGGTTGCGAATGGGTAGCGCCTTCGCAACCGCAGCGCAATATACTTTCGATTAATGCCGGACAATCGACGTAATATGTCTCAATGATTTTCCTCAAGCGCCGGTTCCGCCCTTGGCGTAGGAAAGGACAAAGGAGAGATCATGGACCTTCTGTCCACCATGCTGCCCGCCGATTTGAGCATGACCGCCTTCTGGGCCGCCGTCGCCGTCACCGCCTTCGCAGGCTTCGTGAAGGGCGCCATCGGCTTTGCCATGCCGATGGTCATGATCTCCGCCTTCTCGGCCTTCCTGCCGCCGCATGTCGCCCTCGCCGGGCTGATCCTGCCCACGCTGGTCTCCAACGTCTCGCAGGCCTTCCGGCAGGGCCTGCCCGCCGCCAGGGACAGCGCCTGGACTTACCGGCGCTTCCTGATTGCCACATTGGTCTTTCTGGCGCTCTCGGCGCAGTTCGTGGATCTGATCCCGAAACCCGCCTTCCTCCTGTTGCTCGGCCTGCCGATCACCGCCTTCGCCGGTCTGCAACTCGCCGGCAAACGGCTCGCCCTGCGGCTGGAGCACAGGACCCGCGCCGAATGGCTGCTTGGCGCCATCGGCGGGCTTTATGGCGGGATCTCGGGGGTCTGGGGGCCGCCGCTCTTGGTCTACCTCCTCTCGATCGGCACCGAAAAGACCGAGGCTGTCCGCGTGCAGGGCGTGATCTTTCTCGTCGGCGCCGTGGCCCTGATGATCGCCCATCTCGGAACCGGCGTGCTGAGCGGCCAGAACTTCACCTTCTCCGCCGCCCTCGTGATCCCGGCACTGATCGGCCAAAGCCTTGGAACCCGCATCCAGGACCGCCTAGATCAAGGCCGCTTCCGCCGCTGGACTCAAGGCCTGCTGGTGCTGACCGGCCTCAACCTCGTCCGGCAAGCCCTGACCGGCTGATACCGCCGGCTGATTTCATCTTGCCGGAAATATCCTGCGGGGGGACCGGGGGGTGCAAAACCCCCCGGCGCCAGCCGCAGTTCCGCGATCAGCCGATCGCCGCCGCCTTCACATCCGCGTCGATGAACGGCACATATTGCCCGAAGTTGTCCGAGAACATCTTTACCAGCTTCGCCGCCTGCGCGTCATAAGCCCCCTTGTCGGCCCAGGTGTCGCGCGGGTTCAGCAGGTTGCCGTCCACACCCGGCACCGCCACCGGCACCTCGAAGCCGAAATTCGGGTCCTTGCGGAACTGCACACCCGCCAGCGAGCCGTCCAGCGCCGCCGACAGAAGCCCGCGCGTCGCCCTGATCGGCATCCGCTTGCCGGTGCCGTAAGCCCCGCCGGTCCAGCCGGTGTTCACCAGCCAGCAGGTCGCGCCATATTGCGCGATCTTTTCCTGCAGCAGTTTGCCGTACACCTCCGGCCGCCGCGGCATGAAGGGTGCGCCGAAGCAGGTGGAGAAGGTCGGCGTCGGTTCGGTGATGCCGCGCTCCGTCCCTGCCGTCTTGGAGGTGAAGCCCGACAGGAAGTGGTACATCGCCTGCGCCGGGGTCAGCCGCGCAATCGGCGGCAGCACCCCGAAAGCGTCGCAGGTCAGCATGATCACATTCTTCGGATGCCCGCCCAAGCCCGTCGCCGAGGCGTTGGAGATATAGTCGAGCGGATAGGCGCAGCGCATGTTCTCGGTCAGGCGGCTGTCGGCGAAATCCAGCTCCAGCGTCTCGGGATCGAAGACCATGTTCTCCACCACCGTCGCAAAGCGATGGGTGGTCGCATAGATCTCCGGCTCCGCCTCGGGATTGAGGTTGATGGTCTTGGCATAGCAGCCGCCTTCGAAGTTGAAGGTGCCGTTGCCGGACCAGCCATGCTCGTCATCGCCGATCAGGATGCGGTCGGGGGCCGCCGAAAGCGTGGTCTTGCCGGTGCCGGAGAGGCCGAAGAACACCGCCGTCTCGTCCAGCTTGCCCGGCGCGTGGTTGGCCGAGCAATGCATCGCCATCACGCCCTTTTCCGGCAGCAGGTAGTTCAGCAGCGTGAACACCGCCTTCTTGTTCTCTCCCGCATAGGCGGTATTTCCGATCAGGATCAGCTTTCTGTCGAAGTTGAGCGCGATCACCGTCGAGGTCCGGCAACCGTGGCGAACCGGATCCGCGATGAAGGACGGACAATTGATGATCGTCCAGTCAGGGGTGAAGCTGTCCAGCTCCGCCCGCTCCGGCCGGCGCAGCAGGTGCCGGATGAACAGCCCGTGCCAAGCCAGTTCCGTCACCATCCGCACATCGAGCCGATGCTCCGGATCGGCGCCGCCGAACAGATCCTGCACGAAATAGTCGCGCCCCTTCATATGCTCCAGCATGTCGGAGTAGAGCCGGTCGAAGGCCTCCGGTGCCATGGCGCCGTTGTTTTCCCACCAGATGGTGTTTTCGACCAAAGGCGTGCGGACCACGAACTTGTCCTTGGGAGAGCGCCCGGTGAACTGCCCGGTCGAGCACAGGAAGGCGCCGCCCAGACCGAGTTTGCCCTCGCCGCGCTTCACCGCCTCTTCGACCAGAGCGGGTTCGAGAGAGTTGTAATAGACGTTCCCCAGCCCGGTGATGCCCTGAGTGTCCAAAGTCGCGCGTGGGTTCACACGTCCAGTCATCATCTCGCTCGCTCCCTTTCGGCACCGCCCTGCGGCACCTTCTCTGCAATGAAAGGCGGTCGGGCCAATGACCGCCGGAGGGCGCAATCTCCGAGAGGCACCCCGTTTGTTCGCTATAACACTTTGAAAAACACTGGAATAGCGCAAGCTGGCACAGTTAGCGCAACCATCCGCGCTTTAGCGCAACCATTCGGCGAGACCTCACCGAACTGCGGCAAATTAGTCAATCCTTTGGAAATTTGGCCCCTCATGGACTCGGGAGCAGGGGTGATTCGCACATTCCTGTTGATTCCCACAGGCGGAAACCGGATCATGTGGCAAAAATCAGGCAAGCCGAGCAGCATAGGGAAGCCCAACATGGCAAGGATCGCCCTTGTGGACGACGACAGGAATATCCTGACGTCGGTTTCGATGACTCTTGAAGCCGAGGGGTTCGAGGTCGAGACTTTCAATGACGGTCAGTCGGCGCTCGATGCCTTCAACCGGCGTATGCCCGACATGGCGGTGCTCGACATCAAGATGCCGCGGATGGACGGGATGGATCTTCTCCAGCGGCTCCGGCAGAAAACCACGATGCCGGTGATCTTCCTCACCTCCAAGGATGACGAGATCGACGAGGTTCTGGGCCTTCGCATGGGCGCGGACGATTATGTGAAAAAGCCGTTCTCCCAACGGCTTCTGGTCGAACGCATCCGCGCGCTCCTGCGCCGCAACGATGCGATCGCCACGGGGGAGGTGGCCGTCACCGAAGAAACCAAGATCATGGAGCGGGGCAATCTGCGGATGGACCCGCTGCGCCATTCCGTGACCTGGAAGGGCAAGGACGTGTCGCTGACCGTCACCGAATTCATGCTGCTTCAGGCGCTCGCGCAGCGGCCGGGTTTCGTGAAGTCGCGCGATCAACTGATGGATGTGGCCTATGACGATCAGGTCTATGTCGATGACCGCACGATCGACAGCCATATCAAGCGCTTGCGGAAGAAGATGCGCTCGGTGGACGATGATTTCTCCGCCATCGAAACGCTTTACGGCATCGGCTACCGTTACAACGAAGAATGACGCTTGCAGCGAACATCGACATGAAAGAGGCGCGTCCCGCGAAACCCGGTGAACTGCTTCTGGGCGAGGATTGGGTCTCGCCCGAGGCTGTCGCGGACCCGACCCTGACCGAGGGGCGCGGGCGGCGCGGGATTGCCTCGCTCAACCGCTCGCCGCTGGCGCGCAAGATCATCATCTTCAACCTGCTGGCGCTCGTCGTGCTGGTGGCCGGGGTGCTGTTCCTGAACCCGTTCCGCGACAGTCTGGTGATCCAGCGCGAACAGGGGCTCGTGACCGAGGCGGAGCTGATCGCCGATGTGATGGAGGCCGGGCCGGACGCCCAATTGCCGCGCGACTTCAAGGATATGGCCATAGGCCCTGGGCTTGAGGTCTTTCTTTTCGACAGGAGCGGCGCCATTCTGGCGCAGGGTCTCGGCGCAGCGCGCGAAACCACGTCGGTCTCGGACAAGGCCCGCTCCACGATCATCACCGATTTCCTGAACGGCATATGGGAAACCGTCTCCGGCCTTCTGGTGCGGGACCGCGAAGCCACCCCGGACATCAGCGGCGAAAGCATGGCGCGCGCCTTGTTCGCGCAGGCGCTCGCGGGGGAAACCGCCGTCAACTCCAGCCGGAGCGAGGATGGCGGGGCGCTTTTCTCCGTCGCCACCCCGGTCCGCAAGGCGGGGCAGGTCGTGGGCGTCGTTGCCCTGACCTCTGCCGCCGGGGAGATCGACCGCCTCGTGCGCTACGAACGCGAGCAGGTGCTCCAGATGTTCGTGATCGCGCTTCTCGTTTCCATCGGCCTGTCGCTGGTGCTGGCCTCCACCATCGCCAATCCGCTGTCCGATCTGGCGGCGGCGGCGGAGCTCGGCCGCGACCGTGACGCCCGCAAGATGTCGCCCGGACGCATCCGCATCCCGGATCTGGCCGCCCGCCCCGATGAGATCGGCCGGCTTTCGGTGGCGATGCGCGGCATGGTGGCCGCGCTTTACGACCGCATCGACGCCAACGAACAATTCGCCGCCGATGTGGCGCATGAGATCAAGAACCCGCTCGCCTCTCTGCGCTCAGCGGTCGGCACCTTGCGGGTCGCCAAGCGCGACGACCAGCGCGAAAAGCTGCTGGACGTGATCGACCATGACGTGCGGCGGCTCGACCGTCTGGTAAGCGACATCTCCAACGCCTCCCGGCTCGATTCCGAACTGGTGAAAGAAGAGGAGGAGGAGTTCAACCTTCTGAAAACCCTTTCCAACCTGTCGGAGTATCTCGGCCAGCAGGCGGCGGAGAAGGGCGTGGAATTCGTCACGGACTTCCCGGCCGAACCGATCCGGATTCATGGCCTGGAAGGCAGGCTGGCGCAGGTTTTCGTCAACCTGATCACCAATGCCACCTCGTTCTGCGAAGATGGCGATGCGGTGCGGGTCTGGGCGCGCCGCCGGGAAAACCGGGTTCTGGTCGTCGTCGAAGATACCGGGCCGGGCATCCCGGAACAGGCGCTGACCAAGGTGTTCAAACGGTTCTACTCCGACCGTCCGGCCACCCATTTCGGCAACAACTCCGGCCTCGGCCTGTCGATTTCCAAGCAGATCGTGGAAGCGCATGGCGGTGTGATCTGGGCCGAGAACATCCGTCCGACCAATGCCGACCCGACCTCCGAGCCGCTTGGCGCGCGTTTCGTCGTCGGCCTGCCCGTGTGACGCCCGAAAGAGATCCCGGCGGAGCAGAGGCCTCCCCGGCGACCGGAACGGTGCTGCACGCAAGCTGCATCGCCGTCAATGGCAGAGGCCTCCTCATCCTCGGCCCTTCCGGCGCCGGAAAATCGGCGCTTGCGCTGCAACTGATGGCCTTTGGCGCGGATCTCGTGGCCGATGATCGCACCCTGATCCGGCGGGAGGGCGATCGGCTTCTCGCCCGCGCACCGGAACCTCTCTCCGGCCTGATCGAGGCGCGGGGCATCGGTCTGCTGACCGCGCGCGCCCTTGCCGATGTCCCACTGTCCCTCGTCGTGGATCTCGCGCAGACGGAGAGCGACCGCCTTCCGCCGCGTCGCAGCGTCACGATACTGGGAACGACACTCGACCTTGTCCTTCGGTCGCAGAGTGACCATTTTTCTGCTGCTCTGCTATGCTATCTCAAAGGCAACCGCAGCGCCTGATGGAGAACCCTTTGCTGGACGCGCAGGATCAGACGCAGGAACACCGGCTTTTGCTTGTCACCGGGCCATCGGGGGCTGGCCGCTCCACGGCGATCAATGCGCTTGAGGATATCGGCTATGAGGCGATCGACAACCTGCCGCTGAGCCTCGTGCCGCGGCTGATCGACGGCCCGCCGCTTGGCCGGCCCATCGCTCTTGGCCTCGATGTCAGGAACCGCGATTTCAACGCCACCACGCTGATCGAACTGATCGACACGCTGACGCGCGACCCGCGCGTCGGCTTGCAGCTTCTCTACCTCGACTGCGACCCCTCCGAACTGATCCGGCGCTACAGCCAGACCCGTCGCCGCCATCCGCTCGCCCGCGCGGAAACCCCGCGCGAAGGGGTGGAGATGGAGATCGACCTTCTGGCGCCGATCCGCGCCCGTGCCGACCACCTGATCGACACGTCCGAGATGTCGCCCCATGATCTGAAAGCCGATATCCAGGACTGGTTCGACAATGGCGTGGCCAGTCGCATGGCGGTTTCTGTGCAATCTTTCAGCTACAAGCGCGGGCTGCCGCGCGGCGTGGACATGATCTTCGACTGCCGCTTCCTGAAGAACCCGCATTGGCGGGAGGCGTTGCGGCCGCTCGACGGGCGCGACAAGGCGGTGGCGGAATATGTGGAGACCGATCCGCGCTTCGAGGAATTCTTCACCCGCATCCGCGATCTGATCCTGATGCTGCTTCCCGCCAGCCTTGAGGAGGGCAAGGCCTATCTCGCCATCGCCTTCGGCTGTTCCGGCGGGCAACACCGTTCTGTTGCAGTTGCAGAAAAACTGGGCAATGTGCTTGCGGAAGCGGGCTGGCCAGTGTCAAAACGTCACCGGGAACTTGAACGCAAGGTCGCGGCGCCGCCGCAGGGCCGGACAGACGGAACAACCGGAGTGGTCAACGCTTGATCGGTATCGTGATCGTGGCACATGGCGGTCTGGCGCGCGAGTATCTCTCGGCGGTGGAGCATGTCGTCGGCCCCCAGCCCGCAATGCGTGCCATTGCCATCGAAGATGACCACAACCGCGCCGCCAAGCAGGCCGAAATCTGCGCGGCGGCGGATGCGGTCGATCTCGGCAGCGGGGTCGTGGTGGTGACCGACATGTTCGGCGGCTCCCCGTCCAATCTCTCGCTGATGGCCTGT
The DNA here is from genome assembly GCA_027492585.1 of Paracoccaceae bacterium. Classification (GTDB taxonomy): domain Bacteria; phylum Pseudomonadota; class Alphaproteobacteria; order Rhodobacterales; family Rhodobacteraceae; genus JAPUEK01. The sequence continues at coordinate 20,032 of JAPUEK010000090.1, forward strand.
GCGGGCGCAGAGCGGCGCATTGTCTATGGCGCGAACCTACCGATGCTGATCAAACTGGCCAAATCGCGGGACCTCCCGGTGGCCGAGGCCGTCTCCGCCGCTCTGGAGGCGGGACGGAAGTACATCAACAGTCTCGACCTCGGGGGAGGCGCCTGATCCATGACCCAACGGAGCCTGCGGATCGTCAATGAAAAGGGTCTCCATGCCCGCGCCTCCGCCAAATTCGTGGAGACGGTGGAGGGCTTCGATGCCTCGGTGGAGGTTTCCAAGGATGGCATGGATGTTTCCGGCGATTCGATCATGGGGCTTTTGATGTTGGCAGCCTCTCGGGGAACCACTATTGAGATCAGAACCAGCGGCAATCAGGCAGAAGCTCTTGCCGACGCCCTGGAGGCTCTGGTGGCGAACCGTTTTGGCGAAGACCACTGAAGCGCGACTGACGAGGAAGGCAAAGGCTTCGTGACCGACACGCCGCATCAAGAAGGCGCCCCCCTGACCGCCGAGGCCGCAGCGCGACCCGACCGCCAGTATGACATGCGCCGGCTCTCCTATGCCGGGACCTTCACAAACCCGTTCAAGGCCGGCACGATCCGCGCGATCGAATGGATCACCGCCAAGGTAACGCTGCTGCGCCTGATCCGCAGCTTCGAGAAATCCGGCGCCCCGCATGGCGCGCCCTTCTGGCCCAAGGCGATCCGCCACATGGGCATCCGCATCGACACGCCCGATGCGGAGATTGCCCGCATCCCGAAGACCGGCCCGGTGGTCGTGGTCGCCAACCATCCGAGCGGCCTTGTCGATGGCATGATCATGGCCGAGATGATCAACCGCGTGCGTTCCGATTTCCGCATCCTCACCCGGTCCTTGCTGACCGGAATCCCCGAGGTCGAGGAATTCATGATCCCCGTCCCCTTCCCGCATGAGGAAAACTCACGCGAACTGGGGCTGGAAATGCGCCGCCTGACCATGGAGCATCTCGGCCGCGGCGGGGTGATCATCCTCTTCCCGGCGGGCAAGGTCGCCTGTTCGCAGGGCTTCTTCGGCCCGGCTGTGGAAGCGGAATGGAACGTCTTCACCCACAAGATGATCCAGCGGTCGGGGGCGACGATCCTGCCGATCCATTTCCGGGGCCAGAATTCCCGCGCCTACCAGATCGCCAACAAGCTGTCGGCCACCCTGCGGCAGGGGCTGCTGCTTTACGAGATCAAGCGCTCGCTTTTCAAACCGCAGCGTCCCTTCATCGGCGAGCCGATCCCTGCCACCGTGCTCAAGGAGTGGGAGGGCAATCCGCGCGGTTTCCTCGCCTGGCTCAGGGAGCATACCCTGTCCTTGGGCGAAGAGCCGAAGGGCTGACATCATTCGGCGGATGCTCAGCCCCCCCGTCTGGCGCAAGAGGGGTTTGCCCCCTCCGGGCCTCCCCGCGTGATATTCTCAGACAGAAAATGAAGCGAGGGGCGCCGTTCAGGGGCGATGCCTGCGACCAGACGTTCTTCGGTCGGACAGCGCGCGCCCCTGCGGGTAGGGTTGGGGCGGGAACTACCGCGTCGGAACCGGCACATCCCCGCGGTAATCGTAGAAGCCCCGCTGGGTCTTGCGCCCGAGCCAGCCGGCCTCGACATATTTCGTCAGCAGCGGGCAGGGCCGGTATTTCGTATCCGCCAGCCCCTCATGCAGCACGTTCATGATGGCAAGGCAGGTGTCCAGCCCGATGAAATCCGCCAGCTCCAGCGGCCCCATCGGGTGATTGGCGCCAAGCTTCAGCGATTCGTCGATGCTTTTCACCGAGCCCACGCCCTCATACAGCGTATAGACCGCCTCGTTGATCATCGGCATCAGGATGCGGTTCACGATAAAGGCCGGGAAATCCTCGGCACTCGCGGCCGTCTTGCCGAGCTTGCCGACCACGGCCAGCAGCGTGTCATAGGTCGGGGCATCGGTGGCGATCCCGCGGATCAGCTCCACAAGCTGCATCACCGGCACCGGGTTCATGAAGTGGAAACCCATGAACTTTTCCGGCCGGTCCGTGCGGCTCGCCAGCCGGGTGATGGAGATGGAGGAGGTGTTCGAGGTCAGGATCGTATGCGGCGCCAGATGCGGCAGCAGATCGTCGAAGATCTTCTGCTTCACCGGCTCACGCTCGGTCGCCGCCTCGATGATCAGGTCGAGCGGGCCGAGATCGGCCAGCGTCATCGTCGTGCGGATGCGCGCCATGGCCGCGGCCTTGTCCTCGGCAGAGACCTTCCCGCGCGCGACCTGACGTTCCAGATTGCGGTCGATCAGCGCCACGGCCTTGTCGAGCCCCTCGCGGCTGATGTCGTTCAGAAGCACATCATAGCCTGCGAGCGCAAAGACATGGGCGATCCCGTTGCCCATCTGCCCCGCGCCCACGATCCCCACCGACCGGATATCCATGCCCGCACTCCTTTTTCTTCCGAGGCACCATAGGCAACCAATCCGGCACGGGCAAGGCTGCGGGGGATGCGGCGAATTTGTCCCAATTGCCCGGTTTAGCCTTTTGGAAAGGGGAATCAGCCAATCTCGGAGCCGGGTGTGAGACGTTTGGGTGGGTGTGATGGTCTATGCTTTTCCGGGCGCGGGGGCGCTCGACTATTTTCCGTGCCAATATGGCACGTCGCGGCTGCTGTTCCGGGGGCCGCGGCGCAACATCGACAGGGCCTATATTGCCTGCCTCGGCGGGACGGAAACCTATGGGAAATATGTGCCGACGCCGTTTCCGGTCCTGCTGGAAGAGGCGATGGATCTGCCGGTCGTCAATCTCGGATGCGTCAACGCTGGGGCGGATGTCTATCTGAACGAAGCGCCGGTGGCGGATCTTGCCTCCCGCGCACAGGCGGTGATCTTGCAGATCACCGGGGCGCAGAACCTGAGCAACCGCTATTACACCGTGCATCCGCGCCGCAATGATCGGTTTCTCGGGGCCACGCCACTGTTGCGGTCGCTGTTCCGGGAGGTGGATTTCACCGAGTTCCACTTCACCCGGCATCTGCTGACCAGCCTCGCCGGTCGGTCCCCGGATCGGTTCGAGGTGCTGGCGGAGGAATTGCGCGCCGCCTGGGTCACGCGGATGAAGATCTTGCTGTCCCGGCTCCACTGTCCGGTCGTGCTGCTCTGGCTGGGGGAAGGGGCGCCGCCTGCGCCGGGCAGCCGGCTGCGGACAAGCCACGATCCCATGCTGGTCGATGCGGAGATGCTGGCGGCGATCCGGCCCGAAGCGGCGGCTCTGGTCGAAGTGGCGGTCCCGGCGCAGAGCCGCACCGCCGAAGGCATGGTCTTCGGTCCGATGGAGACCCCTGCCGCAGCGGGCCTGCCCGGACCTGCGGCGCATCTGCGGATCGCCGAAGCGCTCGCAACGGCGCTGCAGCCCTATCTCTGAAACGAAAAGGGCGCCCCGCGGGGCGCCCCATAGGATGGGCAATCTGCCCCTTCCCTCAAAGCTTGCCGATCAGTTCCGGCACCACGGTGAAGAGATCGCCCACCAGACCGTAATCGGCGACCTGGAAGATCGGCGCCTCTTCGTCCTTGTTGATGGCGACGATCACCTTGCTGTCCTTCATCCCGGCGAGATGCTGGATCGCCCCGGAAATCCCGACCGCCACATAAAGGTTCGGCGCCACGACCTTGCCGGTCTGGCCGACCTGCCAGTCGTTCGGCGCATAGCCCGAATCGACCGCCGCCCGCGAAGCACCCACCGCCGCGCCGAGCTTGTCGGCAAGCTGCTCGATCAGATCGAAGCTTTCCTTGGAGCCGACGCCCCGGCCGCCCGAGACCACGATCCCGGCAGAGGTCAGTTCCGGCCGGTCGCTGGTCGCCACGCGGTCCTCGACCCAGGCCGAAAGCCCGGCCTCGCCCGGCCCGCCGATCTTCTCGACCGCAGCCGAGCCGCCGGCGCCGACAGCGGTGAAGCTCGCGGTCCGCACGGTGAAGACCTTTTTCGCATCCGAAGATTTCACCGTCTGGATGGCGTTGCCCGCATAGATCGGGCGCTCGAACGTGTCGGCATCGACGACGCCGGTGACATCCGACAGCACCATCACGTCGAGAAGGGCCGCAACCCGCGGCAGCACGTTCTTGTTGAAGGCGGTCGCCGCGCCGGCGATGTGGCTGTAGCCGCCCGCCAGACCCGCAACCAGAGCCGCAGTCGACTCGCCCATGCCGTGGCAATAGGCGTGATCCTCGGCGAACAGCACCTTCGACACGCCGGCCAGCGTCGCCGCCTCGGCAGCCGCCGCATCGCCGCCGGTGCCGGCCACCAGCACATGCACTTCGCCGAGCGGGGCGACGGCGGCCAGGGTCTTGGCAACCGAATCCGTGGCGAGCTGCCCCTCGTTCACATCCGCAATCAGGAGAACGGCCATCAGATCACCCCCGCTTCGTCTTTGAGTTTCGCAATCAGCTCATCGACCGAGCCGACCTTCACGCCCGCCTTGCGGCCCGCCGGTTCCACGGTCTTCACCACGGCCAGGCGCGGCGTCACATCCACCCCGTAATCGGCGGGGGTCTTGGCGGCCAGCGGCTTGGCCTTGGCCTTCATGATGTTCGGCAGCGAGGCATAGCGCGGCTCGTTCAGACGCAGATCGACGGTCACGATCGTCGGCATGGCCACCGAGATGACCTGCAGCCCGCCATCGACTTCGCGGGTGACGACGGCCTTGTCGCCCTCGATCTTCAGCTCCGACACGAAGGTCGCCTGCGACCAGCCGAGCAGCGCCGAGAGCATCTGCCCGGTGGCGTTCATGTCATTGTCGATCGCCTGCTTGCCGGCGAGGACGAGGCCGGGGGCTTCTTCCTTCACCACGGCCGCCAACAGCTTGGCAACGGCCAGCGGCTCGATATCGGTCTGCACATCGGCGGTGGCTTCGATCAGGATCGCGCGGTCCGCACCCATGGCCAGAGCGGTCCGCAGGGTTTCCTGCGCCTGCTTGACACCGATGGAGACGACGACGACCTCGGTCGCAACGCCTTTTTCCTTCAGGCGGATCGCCTCTTCGACGGCGATCTCGTCAAACGGGTTCATCGACATCTTCACATTCGCAAGATCGACACCGCTTCCGTCCGCTTTCACGCGAACCTTCACGTTGTAGTCGATCACGCGCTTCACAGGCACCAAAACCTTCATCGGCAAATCTCCCATGCGCGGCCCGAAGGCCAGACCCAAGCTCTCAGCCGGGTAACTACCCTGTCAGGACGGCTTGTAACAGAGCAAATGCGACAGAGAAAACGGCCCGGACGTCGCGTTTCACGTCTCGCGAGTCAGGCCCGGCACCCAGAGGACATCGGATGTACCATCGTCATTGGCGATGCGGCCGGCGACAAAGAACCAGTCCGACAAGCGGTTGAGGTACTTGACCGCTGCCGGGTTCACCGATTCCAGCCCGGCGAGTTCCACGGTCAGCCGCTCCGCCCGCCGGCAGACCGTGCGGCAGAGGTGGAGCTGCGCCGCAAGCGCCGATCCCCCCGGCAGGATGAAGCTGCGGAGCGGGGTGAGCCGCGCGTTCATCGCGTCGATCTCGCGTTCCAGCCGCAGCACCTGCGCCTCGATCATCCGCAGCGGGGTGTAGGGCAGCTCCGCGTCCTTCTCCATGTCCGGGGTGCAGAGGTCGGCCCCCAGATCGAAGAGGTCGTTGGAGATCCGCGCCAGCGCCAGATCCATCTCCCCCGCCGCATGAAGCCGGGCCAGCCCCACGGTGGCATTGGTTTCATCCACCGTCCCATAGGCAGAGACACGGGCGGAGTTCTTGGCCACCCGCACCCCGTTGCCGAGTGCCGTCTGCCCCGCATCGCCGGTTTTCGTGTAGATCTTCGACAGGACGACCATGGCTCAACTCCCCGATTTCGAGCGAAGCCAGGCCACGCCGACGATGATGATGACCGCCACCGCCTGCGCGATGATCCGGTAGCGCATGATCCGGTTGGCGTGCTTGCGGTTGAACTCCCCGCCCCTCGCAAAGCTGCCGATTCCGAACATCAGGATGATGAGCACGACCAGCGTGGAGACGCTGACCAGCAGGAACATGGGGTCGTGGATCATGGCGCTCTCCTCGGGCTTGGCCCTGATGTAGCGCGGATGGCGGCAAAAGCGAAGCCCGCGCGGCAATACGCCTCCCCGGCTTCAGGCCCGGTGATAGGGGCCGCCGCCCAGAATCGTCGCCGCGCGATAAAGCTGTTCGGCCAGCATCACCCGCACCAGCACATGCGGCCAGACCATCCGCCCGAAGGACAGCGCGAATTCCGCGCGGTCACGGAGCGCGGGGTCGATTCCGTCCGCGCCCCCGATCACGAAAGCCACATCCTGCCGTCCGCCATCGCGCCAGCGGGCGAGCTGGGCAGCGAATTCGGGGCTGGAAAGGACCTTGCCGCGCTCATCCAGCACCGCCAGAAGCGCGCCCTGCGGCACGGCGCGGGCCAGAAGCTCCGCCTCGGCCGCCATGCCGCCGCCGCGCTTGTCCTCGACCTCATGCTCGCTGAGCGGCCCGAGGCCGAGCGGTCGGCCGGTCCGGTCGAACCGTTGGGCGTAATCGTCGATCAGCGCGCGCTCCGGCCCGGACCGCAGCCGGCCCACGGCACAGAGATGCAGCCGCATCAGACTTGTGCGGCGCGGGTGCTGCCCGCCGGAAGCCACATCTTTTCAAGCTGGTAGAAGTCGCGGACTTCGGGGCGGAAGACATGGACGATCACATCGCCGCTGTCGATCAGCACCCAGTCGCCGGTTTCCTTGCCTTCCATCTTGGCCGAAATGCGGAATTCCTGCTTCAGCTTGTCGGCCAGCTTCTCGGAGATCGCCGCGACCTGACGGGTGGACCGGCCGGAGCAGATCACCATGTAATCGGCCACATCGGAACGCCCGCGCAGGTCGATCTGCACGATATCCTCGGCCTTGTCATCGTCCACCGATGCCAGCACGACCGCCAGAAGCTGTTCGGAAGTGTATTCGGCGGGCGCGCTCACGCGATCCGCCCGCGGCCCGACCGGCAAGCCGGTCGCTGGGTCTGAATGAGACAGGACAAGTCCTCCTTGAAACGTGCCGCAGAGGCCCCGGCACCGGGTCTTGCGTGAGCCTAACACCCGGAAGGCGAAATCTCAACGGCAGGGGCGCGCGCTTATCCGGCCTGCGGCGGCAGCGCAAGCCGAATCGCCCCAGACCCGGCGCGCCAGGCCGTTCCCGCCGATAATGCCGTGCAAGCCATGCGCCGCGTGCATGGCGCCACGCCCCCGGGAGCCCTTCCGCTTCATGCCGCAGCGCAGCATATTGGTCAGCAGGGAGGACATTGTAGGAGACGACGATGTTCCTGACGGAAACGCCCCTGCGCGCCCTGCCGCAACCGCGCGGCTTCTCTCTGGCGCCTGTTTTCACCACTCTGGCCGGCCTGATCGACCGTTTGCCCCGCCCGCTGACCCGCGAGGCACGCGAGCGCGCCTATCTGGAAGACTCCTCCAGCCTCTACGATCTGGAATGCCGCGAACGCGAGATCGACCGCGGCAAGTTCGCCGGCTACTGAGCTGCGGCGGGCCGCCCGCCCGCCTCACCAAAGCGTGCCGTCGCCGCCCGGCGACGGCCTTGCCTCATTGGCGTTTCGGGCGTATCTAGCCGGAATGACAAAGTTCCTGAACATCACCGATCATGACCGCCTTCCGTGGCGGTTCTACGGTGCCGCGCGCGCTGTTCTTGCGCGCGCCTGATCAGGCTGCGCCCCCTCCTCGCCATTCACGCCATTCCAGAAGCAAGGAAGAGCCATGACCGCTCGCACGCTTTACGACAAGATCTGGGACGATCACGTCGTCCACCAGGCCGAAGACGGCACCTGCCTGCTCTATATCGACCGCCATCTGGTGCATGAAGTCACCTCGCCGCAAGCCTTCGAGGGGCTGCGGATGACCCATCGCAAGGTCCGCGCGCCGGAAAAGACCATCGCCGTGCCGGACCATAACGTGCCGACCACACTGGATCGCGCCAATGCCGCGACCATGACCGAGGAAAGCCGCATCCAGGTCGAGGCGCTCGACAAGAACGCCAAGGACTTCGGCATCAACTATTATCCGGTCTCCGATGTGCGTCAGGGCATCGTCCATATCGTCGGGCCGGAGCAGGGCTGGACCCTGCCGGGCATGACCGTGGTTTGCGGCGACAGCCATACCGCCACCCATGGCGCCTTCGGCAGCCTTGCCCATGGTATCGGCACTTCGGAGGTCGAGCATGTCCTTGCCACCCAGACGCTGATCCAGCGCAAGGGCAAGAACATGAAGGTGGAGATCACCGGATCGCTCCGCCCCGGCGTTACCGCGAAGGACATCACCCTCTCCGTCATCGGTGCCACCGGCACCGCCGGCGGCACCGGCTATGTCATTGAATACTGCGGTCAGGCGATCCGCGAGCTTTCCATGGAAGGCCGCATGACCGTCTGCAACATGGCGATCGAAGGCGGCGCCCGCGCGGGCCTGATCGCGCCGGACGAGAAGACCTTCGCCTATTGCATGGGCCGCCCGCACGCCCCGAAAGGCGCCGCATGGGAAGCTGCGGTATCCTATTGGAAGACCCTCTTCTCCGACGAGGGCGCCCACTGGGACAAGGTTGTGACCCTGCGCGGCGAGGACATCGCCCCGGTCGTCACCTGGGGAACCTCGCCCGAAGACGTGCTGCCGATCACCGGCACCGTGCCGAACCCTGCCGATTTCACCGGCGGCAAGGTGGAGGCGGTGCAGCGTTCGCTCGACTACATGGGCCTCGTGCCGGGTCAGAAGCTGTCGGACATCAAGATCGACACGGTGTTCATCGGCTCCTGCACCAACGGCCGGATCGAGGATCTGCGCGCTGCCGCCGCGATCCTGAAGGGCAAGAAGAAGAAGGACGGGCTGCGGGCCATGGTGGTGCCGGGTTCCGGCCTCGTGCGGGCGCAGGCGGAGGAAGAGGGTCTGGCGCAGATCTTCATCGACGCAGGCTTTGAATGGCGCCTGGCCGGCTGCTCCATGTGCCTTGCCATGAACCCCGACCAGCTTGCGCCGGGCGAGCGTTGCGCGGCCACGTCGAACCGCAACTTCGAGGGCCGTCAGGGCCGGGGCGGCCGCACGCACCTCCTGTCCCCCGCGATGGCGGCGGCGGCGGCGATCACCGGTCATCTGACCGATGTGCGCGAGATGATGGCGGAAACCGTATAACCCAGCCGTGCCTGCCCCTCGGCCGCAGGGCCGAAGGGGCGTGGCCGGCCCGGAAACCCAAGGAAGACCCATGGACAAGTTCACCACCCTGACCGGCATCGCGGCCCCCATGCCGCTGGTCAATATCGACACCGACATGATCATCCCGAAGCAGTTCCTGAAGACCATCAAGCGGTCCGGCCTCGGCAAGAACCTGTTCGACGAGATGCGCTATACGCAGGACGGCGCCGAGATCCCCGATTTCGTGCTGAACCAGCCCGCCTACCGCCATGCGGAGATCATCGTGGCCGGCGACAACTTCGGCTGCGGCTCCTCGCGCGAACACGCGCCCTGGGCGCTGCTTGATTTCGGCATCCGCTGCGTGATTTCCACGAGCTTCGCCGACATCTTCTTCAACAACTGCTTCAAGAACGGCATCCTGCCCATCGTCCTGCCGCAAGAACAGGTCGACGTGCTGATGGCCGATGCCCGCAAGGGGGCCAATGCCCGTCAGACCGTCGATCTGGAGGCCCAGACCGTCACCACCTCCGACGGGCAGGTCTTCCCCTTCACCGTGGACAGCCACCGCAAGCACTGCCTTCTGAACGGTCTCGACGACATCGGCCTGACACTGGAAAAGGTCAGCGCCATCGACACTTTCGAGAAAAAGGCCGGGACTTTGCGCCCTTGGGCCTGAGCCTGCCACGACCACCATATCTGGGGCCGCCCTTGGGGCGGCCTTATTTTTACCTCAAGTTTGATGCAAGACGGAGACACATTTCCCGCCAAAACGCCCAAATGGTTGCGTTTTCTTAACCTTGTCGTTGCGGAGATCGGCGAAAGAAGGCACAAATTGGGCAAGATTGAGGCAATCCGCCATAATGTGCGGGATATAATCGGAACAAGGGCCTGGCATCGTATCAGGGCCGACCGGATTAAGGGTAGCAGGGCAGTGGTAACGCGGCTCACGGGCGCATTCGTGCGGACATTGCTGATCATGGTGCTGGTCGCCACGCCCTCGGCTCTGATGCCGGGCGTGACCACCGATGCCAAGCAGATGGTCGCCCTCGTCGCCCTTTTCGCGGGCCTTCTGACCTTTGCCGAATACAATGCGACCTACCCGAGCCTTGTCGAATTCCGCGATGCGCCGCCGTTCAACCGGACCCGCTTCCTCATGCTTTTCGCCACGGTCTTCTTTCTCACCGTGATCGAGCGTGGACGGATCGCCCCCTCCACCCTGAGCGAGTTGATGACCGCAGTCGGCGTGCTGATCGGCAAATCCATGGATTTCCCCTACAGCCCCGTGCGGCTGGCAACGCTGATGGTCGCGGACGGCGCGACGGAGCAGCATATCGCCGCCGTCCGGACAGCGGCGGGAATGGCCTACCTCATCTCCCTGATTTCTCTGGCAATCTTCATGATCCTCGTGAAGATCGGCCACTGGCCCCCTCGGGATCGCGCCTTCAATGTCTGGATCAACCTGCCCACCTTCGACCCGACCGCCGGGGCGGATATCGTGGCGCGGCTCAATCGGGATGCGCGCGTTAACATTGCGTTAGGCTTCTTGCTGCCATTCTTGATCCCGGCAGTGGTGAAGATCGCCTCGGTCGGCTTCGAGCCGCTGATGCTGACCTCGCCGCAAACCCTGATCTGGACGATGACGGCATGGGCTTTCCTTCCCGCTTCGCTTTTCATGCGTGGCATCGCCATGGGCCGGGTGGCGGATATGATCCGCGAGACCCGCGCCGCCGCCCGTCAGGGCGAGGAGCGGCATTACGCGCCGGCCTGACGGCTCTTTTCCTGCTTCTCGGGCTGGTCGCGCAGGCGGAACCGCTGCGGATCGCCACCTATAATGCCGATCTGGATTACCCCGGCCCCGGTCTTCTCCTGCAAGCCCTTCAGAAGGGGGAGGAGCCGCGCCTTGATGCGGGCGTGGCGGTCATTGCCCGGCTCGATGCCGATGTTCTGCTGCTGACCGGCATCGACTACGACCTGCGGGAGGAAGCGCTGACGGCCCTTGCCGCGCGGCTGGCGGCGGCGGGCAGTCCCTATCCCTACCAGATGGCCCTGCGCGGCAACACCGGGGTGGCGACCGGCCTTGACCTTGACGGCAACGGCCGGCTGGGGGAGCCGCGAGACGCGCAGGGCTATGGTCGCTTCGCCGGGGAAGGGGGGATGGCGATCCTCTCCCGCCTGCCACTGGCGAAGGAAGAAGCCCGTGATTTCAGTGATTTCCTCTGGGCCGATCTGCCCGGCACCCTGATGCCGGACCGCGATGCCGGGGTTCGACAGGTGCAGCGGCTTTCGACCAGCGGCCATTGGGAGGTGCCGGTGATCCTGCCCGACGGGCGCCGCCTGCGCCTGCTCGCCTATGCGGCGACGCCGCCGGTCTTCGACGGGCCGGAGGATCGCAACGGCCGCCGCAACCATGACGAGACCGCCTTCTGGCTGCGACTTCTGGGCGGCGCCCTGCCCTTCGCCCCGCCGGAGCCGCCCTTCGTGATCCTCGGTCAGACCACCCTCGATCCCGCGGATGGGGAGGGACGGCGGGAGGCGCTGGTCACCCTGCTCTCCCATCCCGCCCTGCAGGACCCGCAACCCCGTGGCCCGCCGGGGCGCAGGGATGCGGGCCAGTCCGGCGATCCCGCACTCGACACCGCCCTATACGACGGTCTTGGCGGGCTGCGGGTGGAGGTGATCCTGCCCTCTGCCGGACTTCAGGTGGCAGGTTCCGGCGTGCTCTGGCCGGCAGAGGGAGACCCCTTTGCCGCAACCCTTGCCGCAGCCTCCCGTCACCGCCCGCTCTGGGTGGATCTGGCGCCGTGAGGCACCCTTCCCCCCAGAAAACCGGCCTGCAAGCCCCTCACCGGCCCCGCGCGCGCCCTTCCGCTTGACCCCCGGCGCGGCTTTGGCTAGGCCAGCCGCGACCCTTCACAAGCGGAGCCTGACATGGCCAATCCCTCTCTCCTGATCCTTGCCGGCGACGGCATCGGCCCCGAAGTCATGGCCGAAGTGAAGAAGATCATCGGCTGGTTCGACACCAAGCGCGGCATCTCCTTCGACGTGTCCGAGGGGCTGGTCGGCGGCTGCTCCTACGACGCCCATGGCACCCCCCTGACGGATGAGACCATGGCCCGCGCGCAGGAGGTGGATGCGGTCCTGCTCGGTGCCGTCGGCGGCCCGAAATACGACAAGCTCGACTTCTCGGTGAAGCCGGAGCGCGGGCTCCTGCGGCTGCGGAAGGAGATGGACCTTTTCTCCAACCTGCGCCCGGCGCAGTGCTTCAACGCGCTCGCCGATTTCTCCAGCCTGAAGAAGGATGTGGTCGCGGGCCTCGACATCATGATCGTGCGCGAGCTGACCTCCGGCGTCTATTTCGGCGAACCGCGCGGCATCTTCACCGAAGGCAATGAGCGGGTGGGCATCAACACCCAGCGTTACACCGAAAGCGAAATCGCCCGCGTCGCGCGTTCGGCCTTCGAGCTCGCGCGCAAGCGCGGCAACAAGGTCTGCTCGATGGAGAAGGCCAACGTGATGGAAAGCGGCATCCTGTGGCGGGATGTCGTGCAGGAGATCCACGACAAGGAATATCCGGATGTGGAGCTGTCGCATATGTATGCCGACGCTGGCGCCATGCAGCTTTGCCGCTGGCCCAAGCAGTTCGACGTGATCGTGACCGACAACCTCTTCGGCGACCTGCTCTCGGACATGGCGGCGATGCTGACCGGCTCGCTCGGGATGCTGCCTTCGGCCAGCCTCGGCCTGCCGATGGCCAATGGCCGTCCGAAGGCGCTCTATGAGCCGGTCCACGGCTCCGCCCCCGATATCGCCGGGCAAGGCAAGGCCAATCCGATCGCCTGCATCCTCTCCTTCGCCATGGCGCTGCGCTATTCGTTCAGCCTCGGCGATGAGGCGACGCGGGTGGAGAAGGCCGTGGAAAAGGTGCTGGCCGATGGCGTCCGCACCGCCGATCTGATGGGACCGGCCGGTGGCAGCCCGGTTTCGACCAGCCAGATGGGCGATGCCATTCTGGCCGCCCTCGACGCGGGCCTCTGAGCCTCGGCAGCACTAGCCGACGGGGGCGGGATCAGACAAAGGCGCGGAACACCTTCGCCCTTGCAAAGAATCCCGCCCCCATCTTCTCCACGCGGTTGTCGTGCCGCCAGATCCAGCCCGTGTTTTCGATCAGCTTGCCCGACGAATCGACCTTCACGACGACGCGGTTCTTGCTGCGCTGGCTGTTGCCAGAGCCGCTCCCCGTCGCATCGCATTTCAGGAAGTACTCGCCGCCGGTCTTGGAGCCCGGAAATTTGGCTTCAATCTCAAGGCCGATGTAATAGGCGTGCTCGGTGCTTCGGGTCACGATACCCTTCACGACCCGACCCTGAAGCCCGCCGAGCGTATCGGCGAAATTCTTGTGTTCCTGCTCGTTCTCATTGTAAATCAGGTCCGGCAAAATCAGTACCCCTCTGGTTGAATTCCTTCACCTTAGCACAAGATTTGCCGTGCTCACCGAACTTCGGCAGCAGCGATCCAAGAGCCGTTTCGGCCGCTCCGACATTTCTGTCGCAGCCGGTGAAATCTGTCCCGCTCCCTTGAACCTTCTTGCGGAACAGGCGAAAATGGTTGCGGTAACGGCCGTAGGGAGCGGCCAGCCCGAAGCCTCAGCCCCCCGGACCCGTGTATGCCCGTTGCACAATCGAACCTTCGCGGGGCGCTCCTGTCGCTGGCCGCCTTCGGTGTCTATGCCACCCATGACGTGCTGGTGAAGTTCCTGGGCAGCAGCTACAGCCCCTTCCAGCTGATCTTCTTCTCCGGCCTGCTCGGCTTTCCGCTCGTCACCATCCTGCTGATGAGCGACCGGACCGACGGCAACCTGATCCCCCGGCATCCCTGGTGGACCGCGCTGCGGACGACGACGGCGGTGCTGAACGGCATCTTCGGTTTCTACGCCTTCTCGGTACTGCCGCTGGCGCAATGCTATGCGATCTTCTTCGCCATGCCGATCCTGATCACCCTTCTGGCCATTCCGATCCTCGGCGAGAAGATCGGCCTGCATCGTGGCGTTGCCGTCGTCGTCGGGCTGATCGGGGTGCTGATCGTGCTGCGGCCCGGCGATGCCGATCTGGGCTTCGGCCATCTGGCCGCCCTTCTGGGGGCGCTGCTCGGTTCCATGACCTCGGTGATCGTCCGCAAGATCGGCCATGACGAGCGGCCCATCGTGCTGATGCTCTATCCGATGGTGGCGAACTTCGTGGTGATGGCTCTGGCGCTGCCCTTCGTCTATGTGCCGATCCCGATGGAGCATCTGGGCCTTCTGGGCTGCATGGCGCTTCTGGGGCTCGTGGGCGGGCTTCTGGTGATTGCCGCCTATCGCCGCGCCCCGGCGATCATCGTGGCGCCGATGCAGTATTCGCAGATCATCTGGGCGCTGATCTATGGCTTCCTGATCTTCGAGGAAAAGATCGACCTCTGGACCGGGATCGGCACCGGGGTCATCATCCTGGCCGGCATCTACATCGTGCTGCGCGAGGACAAGCCCGCCGTCTCCCGCAATCGCCCGGTGCTGGAGACCCGCTCCCGTTTCGACTTCGGCAATTACCCCCGGATCAGCCTCTGGCTGCGGCTTTCCGAACGCCGCCGGATGCGCGACAAGGTGGAGGGGCTGGCCGGGCGCGAAGGAGACGCATGAATCCTTCCGCCCCCCCTTGCAAATACCCGCGCGGCACGGTAACCCCCGCCCACGGTCGGAGCGTAGCGCAGTCTGGTAGCGCACCTGCTTCGGGAGCAGGGGGTCGGAGGTTCGAATCCTCTCGCTCCGACCAATTTCCCGCATAATTTCAAGCACTTAGCAGCACCCTTCGGGGCGCAGCGTTGTGCTTAGACCTATCCCGCAAGCAAATCGTAAGCGGCGCGAGCCGTTCGGGTGAATCACCCCTCCGCCCCTAGCCTGTGCCAAGCCTCCCGAAACTCGTCACGGTCATAGGCCTTCGGGTCCAGCCACCATTTCCCGCCGTTCTTGTCCTGCCCAGCGAGGCCACGCACATCGGTGATGTGCAGCACATAGCAGACAGGGCTGTCGCTGTTGGCGTGGACCGTAATGACCCACCAGTCCGACCGCAGCGCGCCGAGATCAAGGCCCAGCGGCACAGGCCAGCGTTTGCTCAGCGCCTTGGACTGCACCCCGAAGAACACGGTCTCGTCGGCATCGGTGACGATCAGGTCGGACCCTCGCGCGTTGCGGATGGTCGGCATGACATGCCAGCCCCGCCGCGAAAGCTGCCATGAGGCATAGTTCAACCCCGCATTGCCCGTGATCTGGCTCCGTTGGCGCGGTGTCGTGGTTTCCGTCATATGCTGCCCCTCGCTGTTGTTGAGAGGCGGTCCGGGTCAAAGCCGGGTGTTGGAAACCCCGCACACAGCACAGGGCGCCGCCACCTTTAGGCGAACCCTGGACATGCGTGACGACCACCCGGCCAAGAGATGTTCTTGACCGGCCTGTGTGCTATCGAGGTTTCCACGCCTCACGGGCAGGATTGACTGCGCCGCATGTCATCTGTGCCATGCCGCGCCGTTTCGTTCAACGAGGATAGGCCGTTAGACGAAAACACCCCCGCCTTGCGGCGAGGGTGCTGAGAGTCGGCAAGCCCCACTGGCTGGGCGCCTCGGAAGCGTCACCTCCAGCGCGACCCCGGAGGAGGGTCCGCTGTTGAGACCGTTCGTTTAACGACCGACGGTTCCCTTAGGTCGGCGGGCGGCAATGAAACCCGCAACTCCTACAGACCCTGCTCCCGCACCCTGTGGCCACGGTTATGCCAGCGCCCGTAAACGCCATCTCGCTCCCACCTGTGCAGCGCGGCAATCACCTGCTGAAAGTCCCGCTGGTCCAACCCCTCGGTATCAGCGCCGAAAGCGTCGATGCTGCCATAAAGCGCAACGATGGGTGATGCGGGGGCTTGCCGAGCAGCTTCGAGCCTTGCAACCCGCGCCAGCATCCCCCGCACATTCGCCATCAGGTGCGCCCGCCTTCCAGCACCGCCACCCGGTCGGTCAGGTCGGCCACGGTCTCGGTCAGTTCCACGATGCGCTGTGCGCTGTCGCGGGCGATCTGCATCAGCTCGACAACCTGCCGTTCACGCGCCTCTGCGGCGCGGTTCGAGCCCATCGCCAGCGCAGCCTTCGGGGTCGTTTGGGGTCGCATCATTGAATGGTCCTCATGTCGTGAAGAAGGGTCAGTGCGTCACCGCGCACCTTCGGGTCGCGGCTGTCCTGCGCCACCTGCTGCATTGAGGCGATTGCCACCTGTCGCAGCCCATTGCGTTCCTGATCGCTGAGGGCGGCAAGTCCCCGCGCCAGCCGCTCCCGGTTGGCGTCCAGGTGCTCTTGGGTCGTGATCGGCATGATTGTGATCGCGTGTGCCATCTGGTCCGCCATTGCGACGGCCCAAGCCACCGAGGCGTCGTAGTCAGCAATCGGATGGGTGCTGAGCACCCGCTGACCGGACGGGGTGCCAAGCAGCGTCTGGACAAACCTGTCCTCGGGCAGCGGTTCGAGAGCGCAGACGATGTTCCGTTTCGTTCGGATGACAGCCATCAGTTGATCGCCTTCGCTTCCAGAAGCGCCAGCCGTTCTTCCAGTTCCTCGGTCGCGCGGACGTTGGACAAGGTGCCAATGGCGGAAATGATTTGCTGCCCAAGGTCTGGTGCGATCTGCCCCGCCGCAATAGCCGCAAGAACCTGTTCGACCTGCCGCCCCACGGGCAGGGACGGGTCAAAGTCGAAGGTGACGGTCTGCGACTGCGCCCGCAGCACGGGCAGGATGCGCCCGAGGATCAGCCCCGCGCAGGCGGCGTCACCTTCCTTCGCTTTCGCAAGCGTGGCGTCCAAAACGTCGTTCGCCTCATCCAGCATCCGCGTCAGGAGCTTCTGCTGTTTCGACGGGCCGGGTGGGCGGCCACGGGGGTTGCCGCTGCGACCGGGCAGGAACCGCCCGTCAGCACCGTGCAGCGGCGCGGTGCCATCATCGTCGTCTTTGTAGTCGGTCATGTCGAACCTGTTATCAACTGGGCAAATCAGGATGCGGAGCGGGTCACATGCCCACCGAAGCGAACTGCTTCGCAGACTTGTCGCGCAGCGCCCGCAGTTCGGCAGGCGTGAACTTTCGCCCTGCGTGGTCAGTCATGGTGCCGACCGCCTTTTCCATCGCGGTGAACACGAGGTTGCCTTTGCGCTCCATCAGCGCCAGACCCGCCTCATGCGCCTGCAACTTACGGTAGCTGGGCGCATTGTTGACCTCGTGCCAGCGGCGCTGAAGGATCTTCTGGTCCTCGCGGGTGATGCCCGACAGGAACGGAGGCGCCCCAAGCACCGCTGCCAAAGTGTCGGAATCGCTGTCACGGATGGCATTCATCAGGAAGCCGAGGCGGCTGACGGTATCGCCCGGCTTGCCCGAGGGCGTAGCAGCCATCGACCGGACGTAGCTCCGCACCTCGACGCTGATCGTGTGCGCTGCCCGCTGCTTCAGCGGCTCTGCGAAGGAGGCCTCAATGATGCGAACGGCCTCCTCGTGATACCGTTTCGCCTGATACATCTTGTCAGCCACGCTCTTCAGCAGGTTGGATGCGTAGTCGTCCACCTTCAGCAGCTTCGCCGCAGGGTTCAGCGTCGGGTCGCCCTCGACCGCTGCCTTGGCGTCGTAAACCTTGCCGACCGCCTTCAGCGCCGCGTCAAAGGCGTCGAACGTGTCGCGGAAGTTGATCTCGGTTTCGGACGTGTATTCCGGCATCCCAAGGACCTGCTGCGGATGCAGGTCCAAGCTGACCCGCGTGTCGATGGGATAAGCGGCAATTTCTTCGTCAGTCGCGGCCATAACCTGATAACTCCCTGTTGCGGCTTGCTATGCGCTGCAACAGTAGCTGTTCTCGGGATAGGTCTGCTAGCTTTATTATTTACTATCAATGCCTTGCGAAGATCGCGGCTTCATATGCAGGAGCAGCGGGTCGAGAGAAATGCAGTTCGCAAGCGACGATTGTGAGAAAAATATCCGCTTTAAGCGAACTTTCTTCTTGATCTTCCTCTCCGGACGATCTATCTAGACAATGTGTAAACGGAAGAAGTCTTTCAAACTCAGCTCGGTTCATCCGAGCGCGGAGGGGGCAACCCCTCTACCACTTCTACCGCAGGAGGCCCGGAGGCCCCCCGAGAGGGGCGACGACGGGCGGGCGGCGGGCCGAAGCAGACGCGATAGCAAAGACTGCTATCGCGTCTAGGCAAAGGGTTAAGTCGTCGGGTTCCGTTTTCTGTTGGGCGAAGACCCTCAGTTAGTTTCATCCGCTGTGGGTGAGGCCCTGAGGCCAACAGAAAGGAGAGGGCAAATGGCCCACTTTGATGAAACACACCGACGGCGGCGGCGACGCGGCTTCTGGGGGAAACTCCGCAATCCGCGCACTTGGAAGGTCATCGTTCAGATGGCTTACCTCATCTACCGGGTAATCCGGTGGCTTGTGGAGACCTTCGGGTCTCCTGGTTAATCGCCGCCCGCCTACTGTCTAAATCTGCCGAGCTAAAGGGACTTAGCCATGATCAACGAAGCACTGAGACTCATCAGGGTGTTTCATGATTTGAAGCAAGTCGAACTTGCTGACCGTCTTGGAGTATCCAAATCGCACATCTCTGAAATAGAGAAAGGCACAAAAACGCCCTCTCTTGATTTGATAGAAAAGTATTCGCAGGCATTTAAACTACCCATTTCCGCGATCATGTTTTTTGCCGAAGAGCTGCCAAATGCGAAATCAGGCGAAAGAGTGAGGTCTAAGATAGCGAGTAAGGTTATCGACATTCTTAGGTTCGTCGAGAGAAAATCAGATGCAGAAGATGCCGCCTAAGCCCGGCTACCAGCTTGCTGATAGCCCCTTCTATAAGCTTAAGAGTAGGGCAAAGCTGGCACGCTTGCTTCGCGTCTCGACTGAGACTCTAAATCATCTCTCGTCTGGGCGGGTGCTATATATCCGCAGATGGAAGCATAAAAAGCTAGACCAATGGCTTCGTGAGCCGCCGAGCGAGGGTGCCGCAGACAATTACCGCCCGATCGACATTCCCGATCCGCGCCTGAAGGCTGTTCAGTCGAGAATCGCATCGTTGCTTTCGCGCATTCATCCGCCTGAATTTCTTTTCAGTCCGGTCAAAGGCAAGTCCTATGTTGAGAATGCAGCTCGCCATGTCGGAAGCGAGGCGTTCTGGCTGCTCGATGTTGCGGACTACTTCCCTAGTTGCACGGCCAACAATGTTGCTCGTTTCTTCCGCACCGACATGGCTTGCTCCCCTGATGTTTCAGCCGTTTTGGTTCGATTGACCACGCTTCACGAGTGTTTGCCGCAAGGCTCTCCATGCAGCCCAATTCTCGCCTACTATTGCAATCGACCAATGTGGCTTTCTGTTGAAGGAATCGTCACTAGTGCAGGGTGTAAGCTTAGCCTATATGCCGATGACATTACTATATCGGGAGATGTCGTTCGGAAGAGTGTGATTTGGGACGTAAAAAAGGCGATTCATGGCAGCGGGCTTCGGTTAAAACCCTCGAAGGAGGTAAGCTTGATTAGGACCGCAGCAGACATAACTGGTGTAATCGTCAAGGCCGATGGCACCTACCTTCCGAACAGGCAATTGAAAAAGCTTGCGGAGCTGAAAACCCTCTACGCTGCCACGATGAATCCGAAGGACAAGGCGAGGATCGAAAATCAAATCTCTGGGAGGATCGCTCAACGGAGGCAAGTAGAGAGTTTTCAAATCGAAATGGACTAAGACGGGATCATCGCGGCTTATGCACGGCTTGTCGGCGCTCATGACCACGCACCAGACCCGATGCACGCCAAGGGGAAATTTCGGCACGGCACCTGCTGAGGCGTAAGACGTTCGACCTTTTGGACCGAGATTAGCCAATTAGCGGGATTAGCTGGTTAACCGCTCGGCCTACACCCATACAGAAACCGCGCTTGTCAGGGGGCCTCCCTGACTTACCGAATGACGAGTGTGGGTAGGCTAATCTTACTAATTTTTTAATTTTTATTACATGCCATTGTATTTGCAGGGATTTTCACAGACCAGCGGTTAGCCCCACGATAGCAAAGCTAGCAAGGCGGCGCGGTTGCGCCGCCTTTGCCATGTGATGCAGCATCAGTTCGGAAGTTTCAGGATGCGGTAACACTTCCCCTGCGGGCCGTATTGTTCCGCCACCTTGAGCTTGTCCACTTCCATGAGGTAGCCGCTGGCGATCATGGACTGCACGGTTTCATCCAGCGACCGACTGGCCCCTGACCTGTGGTTATTGAAAGGTGAGAGGCGCTGCGTCCTGATCTGCATGTAGCTGCGCGGCACGATGCTGACCCGCCACATGGCCTCGGGCACCTTGTAGCCCGGCGACACCGGATGGGCGAGATACCCCCTGAGGATCGAGGTCAGCTTACGTTCGCGGGCTTGGTCGTCGTTGCCAACATCCCCGGCCTGCTTGCGGGACCGGAAACGCTGGATGTCGGTTGCGACAAGCTGGTGCGCCCATGCCACATGGCCGATGTTGACCCTCGGGGCGATGTAGTTGTCCGCGACTGCCAGCAGGGACGCGATCTTCATCACCTTGAGGTGCGCCCGCACCAGCATGTGCCGTTCGGTATCGTCCTGACCGCGCAACTCTGCATCGTAGTCGCGCCGGATGCCTTCCAGCTTTTCCTCGGCATCGGGCGTCGGCAGCGCAGGGCTGCGCTTCGGCATGTCCCGGTCGGTGCCGTGCCGCAGCGCGTGGTCAACCAAGGCCTGCCAGTATCGCAGCACGGGTTCGTCCAGCGGCTCGGACCGCATTTCCTCGCTGTTCGGTTCGCGGTCGGTGCTTTGGCTGAAAATGACCGTGAAACGCGAGAGGAAGCCGTCCTCCATCATGTCGGAGGTGAGCGCCTCGTAAAACGTGCCGGGGGTCGTTTCGCCAAGGAACGACAGCGCCGGATACCTGACGCCCGAAAGGGTGCTGGCCTCGTTCATGGACCTGCGCCCCTGAAACTCGGTCTTGTTGTAGGCGTTGAGCAGCGTTGTGCGGAAGTGCTGCATGGGGGCGTCAGCAGGGTTCGCCATGCGCTTCAGCTTCTTGCCGAACTCGCCTTCAAGGTTCAGGAAGCCGGGTGTTTCAAGGATGGCGGTGTGCAGCGCCTGTCCGCTGACGAACTCGGTGTGCTGGAGGAAGCGATATTTCGCCTCCCTCAGCGGCGAGAGGTCCAGCATCATCGGAATGCCCTCGTGGATCACGTCCTTGCCGCTGCCGATCTCGGCCACGAGGATCAGGTAAAGCGCCAGGTCGGCCTTCGTATAGGTGCAGTAGGCCCGCCCGCAAACGCCCGCCAACAACCCGAGTGTTGCGACGATGGCCGTTTCCTTCACTGGCAGGAAGCTGGTCTGGTGCATGTAACGCGCGATGTGACCGGCGAAACCCGGCGGCCATTGCAGACCCGCATCGCCGTCACCTGCGTCTTGAACCTCGCGGCTGACGGCCTGCTGCATGTCCTGCTGCAACGCGGCACGCGCCCTCAGGCTTGCCGCTTGGATCTTCGCCATCAGACCGGAGCAGTCGAACCGAAGGTCCGTGACCGTGTAGCTCAACCAATCGGTGTCACCCGGCTCCAACGTATCCGAGCGCCCGTTGTCGTTGCCGCTCTCAGCGGCCTGTCCCATAATACGCATTGTCTACCTGTTCTTATCTGACTGCTCACTGGCCGGGTGCGCCGCACGCACCCGGCCTTTTTCTTGACGCGGCTTTTCGCAGGCTTGCCGACAAGCCTGCTCGCTGGAAAAGGTCTGCGTTTTCATTCGGATGCGTCGCGCGGCTGGCTGCTGGCTGCGCTCGTGCCGTTCCACGGGCCGGGAATTGCGCCAGGCGTGATGGTGACCCCGGCGGGACGCTTGGCCTTCACCGCTGCCGTGTGGGCGCTGGTGCTGCTGAATGCCCGCTGGCGTGCCCATGCAACGACCGTCGAGCGCAGATAGCGCACCGCCGATTGCGGGTTGTCGCCCAGTTTCAGGAAGGGCGGTCCCTTACCCTGATGACGCCAGATTTCGAGTGTGTTCGTCTTGATGCCAAGGAGCGTTGCCGCTTCCTTGCTCGACATAAGGTCGTCCAGATCAATCGCGTTGGACATGCGATGACTCCAGCTATGCCGACACCGCGCTTTGGCGGTTGAAGGCAGATCAAGCTGTGGTCACCAGCACCAAGGGAACTCCCCTTAGCAGAGTGTCCGGCCCTCCGGGATTTGCACCCTTCGTGTTTTCCCGGCTCATATCGGAACGGAACTTCTTGCTGCGCGCCCCGTTCGGGCCCGGCCTCCAAAACGAAGGCATATATAGCTTTGCATAGCTGCTGAAGGTCGAGCTAGCGAAAAATGCACTCGGATAGGAAACGCACCGTCCACGGCCTTGATCTCGCCTCAAAATGTCCAAACTGGACAGGTAGGATTGCATCGACGCGACAATCGGAGGCAGGCAAGTGGCGACCAATTTTATCGAACAGAGACTCGAAAACCTCGAAAAGCGACTCGCACAGCTTGAACGCGAACGGATTGAAGATGCTCGCGTTGAGACCGAGGCAAACCCGGAAATTCGGAACGGCGTCAAGCGTCCCCGTGAAGGCACCAAATGTCGGCAAGTTTGGGACGCGATGGACAAATTGTTTGCCGAAGGCGAGACGCCGACCAGCAAACTGATGCGTCAGTTGGCTCTAGTCGTGAATTGGAATCCCAACAATGCGACGGCCGAGCTGTCGGGCTGGCGTAAATTTCACGGCCACCCCACGGAACGCGCTGCATAGCCTCGCGCTACAGCCGCGATTTGCAGCGCCGCAGGGGTAACGGCGGCAAAGCACAGCCCCCGGCTGTAGCCAGCGCTTTTCGGGGGATACGGGGCGATCACGCAGGCCGTGCCATTGTGACCACGTTGGCACCGCTGGCCTTCGCCGCAGCAACCCGGCCCTCGCCCTCGATGTAGTCACCGATGGCCTGTACCTCAGGGTGATAGTCCCGAAGGTCGCTAGTCTCCAAATAGTGGCGGGCGGTCACGCCCTGCGGCACATGGTTCGTCAGCAATTCCAGCTTCGCAATGTCGAGGCGGCAAGCCTTCACACCGAGAGTCACGAAGCTGCGCCGGAGGTCGTGCGCTGAGAGTCGTTCCATGCCGATGGCGACACTGAACCGTTCCAGCGGGGCGCGGGTGTCCTTGATATGGCCTGCTGCGCTGCGGGACGGGAAGCAGAACCTGCTCTTGACCGGGGCGCGGTCGTCGGCAGCTTTCCGGGCCTTGAGGACAGCGCAACATTGTGACGACAAAGGGAGCCAGACCGGGTTCTTGTTCTTCGGGTCGGGCAGGTGGAACCAGTTGTTAGCCGGGTCGGTGTCATCGAGGTTGACACGATCCCACGTCAGCATCGCCCCTTCGTTGCGGCGCGTTCCGGTCAGAAGCAAGAACTTCACGAGGTCCAGCCCTGCCAGCGTGTCGGCACTGAAGGCGGGATTCTGACGAGCTGTGGTCAACAGATGCCAGAATGCGCCAATGTCGCGGCGGTCGATATGTCGGGTCCGCACCCGGCTCTCATGCGCCGCCAATTCCTTCCTGATGATGGCCACAGGGTTGCGGGCGATGATCGGCGTGCCGTCCTGCGTCTGGTATTCGTCCATCGCAAAGTTGATGAGGGTGCGAATGATCTTGAATGACGAGGCAGCGCTGCCCGGCGCGGGGGCAGGCTTCTTCCGCAGACCCTTCGTGGCGATTTCCTCGTAGCGCTTGCGGCAGTCCGCAGGCGTGATCGACGCAATGGGGCGGGTCAGCCATTTGTCGAACGCGGTCTTGAGGTGGCGGCCCATCTCGTCACGGGTGGTAGGTTTCAGCATCCCCGGACGGGCGAAGAAGGCTTTGGCGACCTCGGCGAGTGTGACGCTCATCACCTCGTCCTTCCGCCTCACATCACGCGGGTCCACCCCCATACGCATGGACCGGAGGTGTTCGCGGGCAACGTCGCGGGCCTGATCGACGGTGAAAACGCCGTAAAGACCGATGGTGATGCGGATCGGGGGTGCGGACGGGTCAAGGCGACCCTGCACGATGAAGGTGAGCCTGCCACTCGGGTTGGCACGGACACCAAACCCTTTCGGGTCAATGCACCAGTGGAACTCGTCTTTCGGGCCGGGCTTGATGCGGTCAACATAGCCCTTCGTGAGCTTCACAGGGCGATGTTTCGGGGTGGGGTCGGGCATGGGCGAAAAGCTCCTCGTAAGCAGATGATAAGCAGCAACGGTAAAGCTGCGCCAAACTGCGTAAGGCTGTTAATCCGAGCCAAGCAACTGAAATCGCTTGATAATAAAGAAGAAACAAGCTGCGTAAAGCTACGCCAAGTTGGCAGGCCCGCGCTTCGGGAGCAGGGGGTCGGAGGTTCGAATCCTCTCGCTCCGACCAAAAAATTCCCGAATGAAATCAATTACTCACGCGAAAAAGTCGAGCGCTGTGAAGTTTCACAAAGTCTTGCCTTTTGTTCCAAAAGGCAGCTCTTCCGGCGGGGCCGTGGGCCTTTCTGGCTGAGTTTTTCGGGCGGATCGCCTTGGTGCAGAACTCCCAGACTTGAAGGCTGATCAGCGCCTTGACCGGCTAAGTCGATAAGGCGGTCAGTGCTCGCCGCTCGGATTTTCCCTTTCTATGTGGTGCCCCGGAAAGCTACCGCTCGGACGCAGCGCGGCGCTTCGTCGGCATGATTGCTGGGGACAAGCGGTCGCTTACGGTTTGAAGCCCATCTGCCGCCCTCGCTTGCCCTGTGGCTACTCGATACAATCGAACAGCGAAGATTCCTCGACGGGTCCAAAGCCATGTTCGTGATCTTGGACGAGCATGGGGAGCTGGTCGGGCCGGCAGAGGATCGCCATCCTAAAGCCATGATGATCGAACAGTCACCGCCACAAGATTCAACGCAGGCGGCAGCATCCCGTGACATTCGGGATCAGTCTCCCTTGAGCAACATCCAGCCCTCGACACCCAGCCCCCGCGCGACCCGATAGAGGTTGTCGATGGAGATGTTCTGCTCAGACCGCTCCACCGCGCTGAGATAGGTCCGGTTTAACCCACACTCGTGCGCCAGATGCTCCTGCGACCAGCCGCGCTCAGCCCGAAGCCTGCGCATATTGCGCGCCACGATGTCTCGCAGGGGGCTTTTGGGGGTGGCCTTCATGCACAATGCTATTGTGCGCCGACGCTTTTAACTCTACCTGTTTTAAAATACATTCGACATCGAGGAGGCCGCCATGCCATCGCAATGTCCGCATTGCATGACAGAAATCCACGCCGGGGCTTCCATCTGCCCTGCCTGCAGGGCGGTCCGGGGCGTGTGGGGCCGTTCGGTCGAGAGCTGGCGGCGGGCGTCGACCTTCATGCTGGGGATGGCGGTATTTTTTATCGTTGCAGGCATGGTCTTTGGCACATGGGTGGCGTCGGATTACTCGACAACCTGGTTCGACGGGTTGATCGGCTTTCTGCTCCTTTCACCTTTTATGCTGTTCTCCGGTGGTGTCGGTCTGTTTTTGCGCTACGTGATCCCCCGCATGCCAGAGGGCTGGTATAGATGAGGACCGCCAAGCGAAAATCGGTCGGCGGCCCGAAGCGCACCTCGATCTGCCTTGGCGACGGGGAGGATAAATCCCCGAGGTTCGAGGTCCTTCCTCGGGCATCACCATGTGGCCGCTGATCGCCCGGGCGCTACAGCCGATCCCGAACGAATGCTTCTCGGCCACGATGGACCATATCGCCGCTGCCCCCGAAGCGCGCCGACGGCGTAGTCCGCCTGTAACATTGAAAGGAAGTCGTCATGGGCATCGACCACGACAATATCTGTGCCTCGCAGGCACAGGTGCAGACAGACAGCTTTAAGCGCCAGATCGACGAGAAGCTGAACACCATACCCCAGGCCTCGGACATCAAGCTATGAGCACGGTGGCGGACCGGATCCAGAGCATGACCACCTGGCTGGAGTTCCTGCGGGCGAACCCCGACAGCGACTTCGAGTCGGTGATGGAACTGCATGTCCCGATGAGCGTGCAGGTCGAGATCATGCGCAAGGCCGAGGAACTGGGGGTCACCCGGGTCGATGTGGTGCTCTCCGCCCTGGCGGACTACGGTATCGCCCCGGGACTTTCTGTGTGAACGGGTAGAATGGCGCGGTTTCTGGTCTGGAGCGATCTTCACGATGAATTCTGGAACGGCTTCGATCTGCCGGATCTGTCCGCGCCTGTGGATGGGGTTCTGATCGCAGGCGACACGCACACACGCGGCCGTCACCTGGACATCCCGGCTGCGGCGGCGCGCAAATACGGCTGTCCGGTCGTGGTCATCTGGGGCAACCATGAGGCCTATGGCTCGATCTGGCCGGAACTTCTCGCCGAGGAAGCCCGCCAGCTTGCCGCCCTCCATGCCGAAGGACTCGACATCCGTGTTCTGCACGGGGCCTCGACAGAGATTGCCAGGGTGTGGATCATCGGCGCTACGCTGTGGACCGACTTCAAGCTCTATCCCGGGCTGGAAGCTCTGGCGCGGACTGTCGTCCCGCGTTTGCTCAACGACTACCATGCCATTCGCACCGCACCCGGCCGGCTCTTCACCAAGGCCGACATGCTGACGCTGCATGCGGAACAGAAGGCTGCGGTGTTCGATGCTTTGGCGCAACCACATCCCGGCCCCACCGTCGTCATGACCCATCACCTGCCGGTGCGGCAGTTGGTTCACCCCGCCCGCGAGATCGGCCGCGACCAGAATCGTGCGCTCAGCGCCGGGTTCGCGAGTGACCTCTGGGACGAGATCAAGGCCCATGACATCCACAGCTGGATCTGGGGGCACAGCCACGAGGGCGACGCCTGGACCGGCCCAGGTGATCATGGACCGATCCGCTTCGTCACCAATCAGCGCGGCTACCCGGGAGAAGAGACCGGGTTCGACCCGGCGTTCGTACTGGAGGTGTAGCAGGTGGCAGAGGTGGTCGAGTCAACCCGGGCCTTATCGCGTCGGACGTATCGCAAGGGAGATCGGGGCATGGCCAGCCATCCGGACCGTCAGGCGATCGATGACTGGGCGATCTATGGCCCTGGAAACCCGCGGATCGCGGAACTGGTCCGACAGTTGGCGCTGAAGCATGATCTACGCATGGCTGATATCGAAGCAAGGATCGAAGCTGGCTTACGGGAGTGGCTGCAGAGGCTGGAGCCTGCCGGGAAGGGTATCCAAGGGAACAGCACCGACTCGTGAAGACGCCGCTGCAAATCCGCAACATGCCTGCGTTTGACCACGCGTGGGGCGGAGAGCGGTCTGACGGCAGCGCGGCGTGGCAGCCGGAGCAATATCAAAAGAGAAGGCATTCGAGCTAGTCTCAGCAACCCGCTGGCCATTTCGACCTCAGGCAATGCAAGGAAGGGAAGGTTGCAGCTTCGAGCCACTAAAGAACTGCTTCTGGGCGAGTGGCATATCCATCTAGCCATCGTGCCGATTAGCCTTTAACCTACTCGAATGGACTACGGTAAAAGCATCGCTCGCATCTTCGATCACTTGGAAAATGACAACGTCGAAGCGGCGACGATGGCATGCCTTAGAGTTGCGCGATTCGCTCAGGATCACTTGAACGCGGCCTTTTTCCTTCGCGAGCTCTACCCTAATAAGGATGAGGTCGTCCGCATGATATACAGCGACACTCACCATTTGAAGGAGGAGGCAGGGAAATACGTCTTCGAGAATTCGTTTGAGCGCTGGCTTGAATTGCACACCTTGGACTTCGCCTTTCCATCAGAAAATGATCTGGAAGACCGGACAGTTTTGAAGGTGGCAGCGGGGGAGATCGATGCTGAACTCGCACAATGGGAGGGCACACTGCAGGACCTTACTCCACCGCTGGGGGTAAGTCAGTTTGATGCGGCCGCGTTTCATGATGCCGCCAATCGCGAACGCGCCAACATTAGACTGCGTATTGGCGCCCTCAACACCATCAAGTCACGGCTGAAAACCCGATGCCTCAACTATGCAATCCAAATTGAGAAGCAGATATTGGCGCAGGATCACAATCAGGCATTTCTATGGGCAGTCGAAAATGATGTAAATAACTACTTCAAGCAGAGGGATAACGACGTTTATCAGAAGCTACAGAAGGCTTCTGCCTTGGCATCGTCAATCGAATCCGAGGATGGAGCGCTTGTTCTCACAGAGGTTCGGCGAGCACTTAAGGCTGCTGCCGATCATTTCTATCCACCTACCACTGAGCCTGTTATTTGCGCAGACGGGAAGGAGCGAGTTCTAGGGGCTGATCGCTATCTCAACCGGTTGAATGAGTATCTGGCAACAAAGATGACAGCCTCAGCAGCTAAGGAGCTAGCCAAGGCCGAGCTTGCTTTGCTAGATGCATTCATGCGACGCCTAAACGACTTGGCATCCAAGGGAGTTCATGCCGAAGTTTCTCCTGGTGAGGCGAGACAAGGTCTCGTTGGCATATTCATGTTCCTATCCACGATTATCCAGCACAAATCTGCAACAAACTAAGACATCCACTGAAATTGTATTTAACTCAGCACCGCGCAAACTTGCCATTCACGTAGTCGAATTGAAAAGTTCGATATTCATCCGGCTTTTCCATATCACAGAAACCTTACTCGAGAGCGAGCCAGATCAGCCCTTGATGAGGGCCTCCAACCCGGCGAAGTGCAAGGGCGCAACATGCTTGATCATCTCCAGAAGGTAGGCCGTGTTCTTCTGCGTTTCGGCCACCAAGGCCGGATCAAAACCCTTACCCGTGAAGTGTGATAGGTCATTGGTGAACTTGAGAATGGCCGTCTTTTTGTGGGGATCGAACTCGATCTTCTCTAGCTTCCGATACAGCTTGTCTTTGGACGGAATGTGAAAGTCTAGGAAGGTTTCGAGGACCTTTCGGGCGATGTTCGGAATATGGTAGCAGCTAAGGATCGAGCCATCGCTTTGAAATGTATAAAGCACCTTAAATAGATAATGGTACTCGGTCGCATGGTCAATCAGGAGCTGATCGAGAGGGACAAGACGGGCGGTGCGACCCTCTGAGCTCTCGGAGCATAGCACCATCGCGTAGGAGCATTGCTTTCTGAGAGCCCCTGGGAGGTTCTGGAACCAGTTGATCACAAGCCGCAAAAACTCGTGATTGTGGGTTAGAATGAACAGCTGTTTGGCGTCTTGTGCCGCGACCTTCAAGAACGAAAACGCCTGGTAGATTGCACCTGAATCAAGACTTGATATCGGGTCGTCGATGGCGACCACTCCTTCTGACAGGTCGAAATCCTGATCCTTCAGCTGGACGAGAAAATACAGGAAAGCGATAGCGGTCTTCTCCCCCTCACTTAGTCGCCGGGCGGGCTTCCCTCGGCGCAAGACGACGTAACCGTCCTTGCTGCTTTCGAATGCTAGATCGGTGCGGCCCAGGAATTGCTTCAGATACGCAGCCAGCTCTTCACCACCTTTATGTTCGTTTGATATCTGAGCCTGCTTTTGGGTGATCGATTGCGTGATCTCGGCTAGGCTCCGCTTGTCCGGCAACCCATCCCCGCCATTCGTAAGAAGTTTTTCTTCGGTCTGCTTGGTGGTGATCTTATCTGCAACTTCGTCGATCTGATCTTTGATAGTCAGGAGGTAATGGGCCTCGATCGCGTTCCGCGCTGCAATTTTCTCAGCTTCGAAGCCCTCGGTCTTGGTGTCGTGTCTTTGCATCACACCGGCGATTGATGTGAGCGCCGCTTTTAGAGCTTCAGCATCTGACTCCACCTTGACGTCATAGGCCTCGGTTCGCCGCATCAGTTTGTTGGCCAACACGCCAGCGATGGCGAGCACCCGCTGTTTCACAGCCTCCAGCTCGGTCAGGAAGGCGCTCACGGCGGCATCGTAATCAGCTCGAAGCTCCGAATAGAGCGCGAGGCGATCCGGCAGCGTGAACTTGTCGAGGGCTTCCAGCACGTTGACAAGCCATGCACGCTCTTGGTCGATCTCAGCCTTGAGCTGTTGATCCTCCACGCTGAAGTGATCCGCCAGCGCCTGAAGCCGGGCGGCCGGCAATGGTTGGGAACAAAACTCGCATGTCTCGCTGGTATGGACTTTGTGAAGGCCGACGCCTTCTTCCACCCAAGCGGCGATCGTCGGATGACTGGCCAGGCGGGAGATAACAGCGGACAAAGCCGAGCGTATCGTTAGGGCCTTACAACGCTGCGCCAACGCGTGAGCGGCACCCACCGGGCCGATGGTCTTCTCAGTGCCAGCTTCGACGATGCCAGGCACATTGAGCTTGCCCACCTCGGGCATCTGCTCCTGGCGGACGGTCGCACGGTGGGTCTCCAGTTCGGCGTCACTGAGTAATTTTGGGCTTGTGAGCTTCTCGAAGGCCGTCTCGGCATCTGGCTTGCGATAGGTGCGAAGGGTTGAGCCGCTGGTCGCCTCGCCGATGGTCTTTGCAATAGTTGAAAAGATTTTACCCCGCTCGCTCTCCAGCTTGGTGACTGCTGCGGCGATATCCTGCACCCGCTTGGTGCGGTCGTCCCGCGTTGCAATCTCGGCCTTGATCTCTTCCGCGACGACCTTGTTCTCCTCACCCAAGATCAGGATGTGGCGAAGGGGACCTTCGAACCGGCCGATGTTGGCCTCTACGAAATCGCTGTTGAATACGCGGACATTCCGCACGTACTTCTGGCCATGGCTCAGCGGTCCGGATTGCGTATCGACGTCGAATTCAAGGTGCGGGTAATCCTTATGCTCTCCTGACTGAAGGCAGGCGAGAAGCCGTGAAAAGGTTGTCTTGCCGGAGCCGTTCTCGCCGTAAACGACGTTGAACCGCTCGAATGCCTTCAGCTCCTGCGGCGCGGCGTAGTTATCAAACACGCCGAGGCTTTTGATCCTCTTGATATGTGTAAGCACTTTCCCTCCGAGTTCCATGCTAGCACAGGTCGCGGCCTCCGTGGAATGATGGATGGGAACTTGCAGGTAAGATTCGGTTCGTCGGTTTCGCCGCTCATACATCGCGATGTATGGGGGCAACGTGCACTTTGCACTTGCACTTAAGTCTGGTTGAGCCGATGCTGGTGATCGGTTGTTCCACCAGACCTATCGCCGGGTCAAAGCGAAACTCACTCCCAAAGTGTCCCGCCCCGTCCTTCCTCGACGCCGGCGTTTAATCGGCGATCGACGGTGATGAGAAGGAACGGTGCCATGGCCGTACTCCGGCTAACCTCTGCCAACCTGTCGTTCGTGAAGCGCTTGCTTCGCGCTGCCTTTCCGAACGTGAAATCCGCTCACCTCACCGAGGGCCTTGCTGCGGCCTTCGGCGAGAATACGCATGCTGCGCTACTCGCTCGGATGTCGAGCCAGGCTCAAGCGGAGCCTGTCCAGCTGGATTGGAATCTCTGGCGTCGGCGGCTCGCCGAACTCGGCTACCCTAGTATCAGCGACGAGCCCTTGGTATCCATCATGCGCCACGATGAAATCCCCGATCCGTGCTGGCGGGTGATCGGCAAGCGCGATCTCCCGGCTATCAATGCCTGGTTTTACCGGTGTCGGCGCGACGACATTCCCGACATCTATGTCAGCATAGCGCGCAAGTACGCCCGTCTCGAATGGGACTGCATCTCGACGAACGGGAACGGCGACAATGGGGTGACAGGGAAGGGCAGCAATGAACTCGTTGAGGCGATGTTCGCCTCCTTCCAGCGCCTAGCCAAACATGATAACGGAAAGTCGATCTTTGATGGATCTGCGTTTGTCGGCTCCATAGAAGGACTCGCCCCCTCGACCGCCTTCGCCCTCGCTGACATTTTTTTCGTGACCCTTTTCCACGCGACGCGTCCTGTTTCACCAAGGTTAGTCATTCGGGCCGACGGACCAAGCTCCGGTAGCGGTGCCAATGGCGTATGACTTCACCACGCTGTCGCCAGCCGACTTCGAAGACCTCTGCCGCGACTTAATCGGCCGCGAGCTCGGTATCCAGTTTGAAGCGTTCACGTCTGGACCTGATGGTGGAGTTGACGGTCGACATGCACCGTCGATTAAGAGCACGATCCTGCAGGTCAAGCACTTGGTCGGATCGACCTTTGCGAAACTCAAATCGACGATGAAGAGCGAGCGGGCAGCTATCGATAAGCTTGCCCCCGACCGCTACATCTTGGCCACGTCTCGAGGTCTGACGCCGGCGAACAAGGAAACACTCGCCGCCGAGATCGGTCCCGCTCTGCACACCCAAGGTGACATCCATGGGGCGGGCGAACTCAATGCGCTACTCCGTAAGTTTCCTGACATCGAGAAATCCCATATCAAGTTATGGCTTTCCGGAACCGCCGTGCTTGAGCGCGTCCTTCGCGCTGCGGCCCATACCATCACCAGCCTCACCAAATCCGAGATCGAGGCGAAGGCCCGGATCTATGCGCACAACCCTAGCTTCCCGGTCGCGCAAACGGTTCTGGAGAGCCAGCACGTCCTCATCATTTCGGGGCCTCCTGGCGTCGGAAAAACCACCCTCGCCGAAATGCTAGTCTATACCTACCTTGCAGAAGGGTGGGAGCTTATCGCGATCCGAGCCTTGGACGATGGCTTCGGCACGATCTACGATGCCAAGAAGCAAGTGTTCTTGTTCGATGATTTCCTCGGGAAGATTGCGCTTGACGAGCAAGCGCTCGCCGCGAAAGATTCCGATTTGGCGCGCTTTATGCGACGGGTTCGCACATCACCCAATGCGCGGTTCATCCTCACCACTCGTGCCTATATTTTCGAGGAGGCGCGTCGAGCCTCCGAGCACCTCTCTGATCAACGGCTGGACATCAGCCGCTACCTTCTCGATGTGGGCGTCTACACTCGCCGCATTCGCGCGAGGATTCTTTATAATCACCTGATCGTCGCCGGTACGCCGATGCCTTTGGTTCGCACGCTGATCGAATCTGGGGCCGTCAAATCCATCGTTGACCATCGAAACTATAACCCTCGCGTTATCGAATGGATGACGGACGCAGACCGTCTGCAGGGCCAGACGCCCAAGACCTATCCGGCGTCCTTCATATCCGCACTCGATAATCCGAGCCAGATTTGGGACACGGCCTATCGCAGGCACATCCCGGAGAAGTGTCGGCATCTGCTGCTCACCATGTATTTCTGCTCCGAATACGGCGTGGAACTTGACGAGCTTCGCACGCAGTACGAGGCGCTCCACGGCGATCTGAGCTCCAAGTACGGCACGCCTCGTGATCCGAAGGATTTCGAGGAAGCCGTCCGCATCCTGGAAGGCGGGTTTATCACTCTTCGCGGGACGCGTGCTTCCTATGTGAACCCCTCGTTTCGCGACTATATGAGCGGCTATGTGAAAGATGCTTCTCTTCTCGTCGACTGTGCGGCCACAGCGCAAACCGCAGATTGGGCCGATGAAGTCTGGAAATCCGTTCATGCTGCAGCCCTCGCTCCTGAGCAGCGACGTCGTGTGGCGTCATCGTTTCGCGAGATCGCCACTCGATTTCCAAAGCTACCTACGTGGAAGGAAACGAGCAGGCATTCTTATTCAATTACCGACTTGGGCAATGTCCGCCGCCTTCAACTCCTGCTGGCATGGTGGAGCGCAACAGGGGACGATCATTTCTGCGAATTAATGATGCAACTCGCACGGCACCCACCTGCGCCCAGAAGTTGGTCGGGCTACAGCGCGTGGAGGGAAGGCGCCGAGCTCATCGAACTTACCGGCAAACTGCGCGACGAGGACTACTATCCGAACTTCCCGTTTTCCGAAGACCTAGCAAACCTCCTCGAAGATGATGTTGTAAGGCTGCTTGAACACGGCATGGCGTTTGACGAGTTCGAGGGCATGCTCGACGCGGTAGAGAACGCCTATCCGGCTGCCAGCCCGCGGATCCAAGATGCCGCACATGCAGCCCTTCGCCGTGAAATTTATGAGATCGAGACTTCCATCTCCGACGTCGATTCAGAGTCAGCTTTGGAGGATCACGCTAAGACGTTGGAGAAGTTTGCATCGCGAGCTAGCATCCCCCAAGAAGCTTTAGATCGCGCCCTTTCGAAGGTGAAGGACCGGATCGACGAGATCGCGGAATCGACGTCGGTTGCCAGTTCACCCTCGACCCGTTCAACTCGCCGCGAGTCCGATGATTTCGACGATGCGGCGCTGGCAAGTCTCTTTACCCCGCTCCTACGAAAGGGCTGACCGTTCGGCTCATCCGTCTAGAGCTGCACACCGGGCGGCTTTGACGGATATCTCTGCGAACCACGCCGGTGGGGCAACATAGCCCGCTTCCTTCACTTCGTAACTAGCAGACCAACCCTACCTGTTCGCCCTAAGTGCGGCGCTTGCTCGACCGGCTGATGCAGCTATCATTGCCCGAGGAATTCACAGAAACCCCAACGGTTCACTTCGCTTTGTTTGACTAACTATCCTTCAAGTGAAGAGGTGCCTGTTGTTTGCGCATTGGTCCGTCATACTATCAAGCTGACCATAGGTCTGATGACGGGACAAACTTCGACGGCACTACGGAGAGATGATTGATGGACCGCCCCACTTGCTACAGCAAAGATCACCTCCGACGTCGCGAAGCGGCCGGCGAGTTCGCCAAGGCGTTTGATGTCTACCAGTTGGCATTGGCGTCGTCCTGATGAGCATCAGGCCCAGGACGCACCTGCTTCGCCTTCCATACACGAATGAGGCGTTCCCGCCGGGTGTGCTCGCGAACGGCAGCAGTGAGCTGA
Source organism: Paracoccaceae bacterium (assembly GCA_027492585.1). Classification (GTDB taxonomy): domain Bacteria; phylum Pseudomonadota; class Alphaproteobacteria; order Rhodobacterales; family Rhodobacteraceae; genus JAPUEK01. The sequence continues at coordinate 54,960 of JAPUEK010000090.1, forward strand.
CCGTGACATGGGACGAAATCCTCTGGGCCGCGCTGACTATCGGTCGCCCATCGGTGCACCATGTGTTTGCTCATGGGGCCGCTTCCTTCCACGAGGCGATGTTCCGCCTATCCCTTGTCCGAATGGCTCTTGAGCAATACGGTCCCACCGCGACGCGACTGCGGAGGACGAGTGCCTATAAAAACCTCGATCCGACCGAGAAAGGAGCGATCAGCTATTTTCTCGGCATGACCTTCTGCAAAGTGTTCTCAAGTCGCTTGCTTTCGACACCTTGGCTCCTGCATCTGGACGTCTTCAAGTCGACGATCCCGACCTCGGTTCTCGGCCGATCGCGCCCCGATCTCTTTGGCCAGCAAATTGGTTCAGGCGACTGGCTTTCTTTTGAGACAAAGGGACGTGCGAGCAAACCATCCTCTGCGGATCGTGTCAAAGCCAAGGCACAAGCTACGCGCCTGGTGTCCGTAAACGGCAGTCCATGTACATTGCATGTGGGCTCGTTTGCGTTCTTCGCCAACGATGCGCTTCACTTCCACTGGATTGATCCTCCGTCCGACCCGAAGAGGCCCATCGAGATCCCTGAGATCGACGATGCATGGCGCTTTTACTATGATCCCTGTAAAGCCCTCTGGGATAACTTCGGGCGCGAATCCGGGGTACAGGATCAAGCTGGCCTTGAGTTTGTAGTCCCGTTCCTCGATCTCACCATCAGGGTCCACCCGTTGTTGGCTCCATTCTTTGTCGATGCGAATTGGGCAGGCGCGCAGCGAACTATGCTCGAGTTCGCGGAACAGCTGAAGACCGAAGGATTTCAGCTAGACGGGCTCAAGATCGATAGCGGTCCCAGCTGGCGCGTTCGCGCGGATCGCGCACCCGTCGAGTAAAATCGTTTCGAATGTTTCGTCGCGCTTGATTAGCGGACGTCGGCTTTGGAAATGACGCTCGCCGGAGGCTAACGGTCAATGAAGGTCTGAAGCAGGCGTGGACCGGTGCTCGCATGGGCGGCAGCAAAGGGCCGACTTCCCCGGTTGAGGGCGCTGAAACGGCCGAGCGGCCTAAACTAGCAAGATGCCCTACTGCAGCATGTTGCTCGGAGCCCCAAAGCGGACCTTCGAACATTATCTAGGACGATGACGAGGAAGCCTGATCATTGTGCGTGGACGGACAGCCGATGCATCGTTTGCCGATGCTCGGCTGCCCTTTAAAGCCGTTCAGCTGCGAGACAAAGTCGCCAAGTAGGATGTTGAACAGGTGCGGTGAGATTACTGGGATCAGGGCGCTCAAATTTCACCCACATCTCCTAGGCCGACTTGAGAATGATGCATCCTTGCTTGATTTTGTTCATGCCAATCTACACCTGCGGGATGTCCTCGACATAGACCGTCACCGCAGCGAGCGCCGCTTTCGCCTCAAGTTTCGTTTTGGCTTTGATGAGGTCCCCGACATGCTTGTCAAATCCCGGGTCGACGAGCTTTCCTTCGATGCCTAAAAGCTTTGCGGTGAACCTCGTCAGGTTGCAAACAATGAGAGTTTGCGCGCCCTTTTCAGATATCGGCGCACAGATGTCACCGAACCAGCGGATATGGTCCGCATACTTATCGAAATGCGGGTGCGCGATCCGGTAGTGGGCCGAGGTATCGGGGAACTTCAGAGGATGACTTGTACGCACATCTTGCTCTCCCTTAGCGTTGTTACAATCGCGACAAGAGATCGCAAGGTTCTCAGGAGTAAACATGAAGCGGGCAGCCTTAGCCCTGGAAATGATGTGCTCCGCATCCCAGAGTGCCTTGTTCGCGGTGACGATCTGGCGGTTGCAGTAGACACAAACGTATTGCTGCTCTGCGATGTAGTGGTCCTTGATCTGCGCGCGAACCGGCTCGACGTCGTCGTGGCCCCAGTACTCTTTTAGCTGCTGCTCGGGCAACAGCGCGTCAAAGGCGTCAACCAGCACCTTGTTTTCAGGCGTGTACTCGACAGGGGTCACTCCGCGGCCGCCTTTCCGGCATGATCCGCAACGTCCTGGAGATTGCGTATGATCTCCTTCGATGGATCTTCCTCGTCGAGCCCCTCCGCAAACTTGAGAAGGTCTTCAAGCGTAGCTTTGAATTCTCGGGACCTCGCTTTGCCGTTCGCGACTAAACGGAGCGCTTCCACGATGCGATCTTTGACATGAAGGTTGCCGTTCGTCGGCAGGCCGAAAGCCTCCGCCAGCAAGAAGTCGGCCGACTGCCCCTTCAGTTCGCTCGCCGGTGGTAAGCTCTCTCTGTCGAGGGAGATCACATCCGCATGCGCCGGCAATTCCGAGATCACCAACGGAGAGTGCGTCGCGACAACGAAGTGGCACCCCTGGTATCGCGCGAATGTTTTCACCAGCAGATCGACGTATTTGATTTGCCACTCGGGATGCAGACTCAGTTCTGGCTCATCGATTAGGATGAGACTTCCGTTGCGGATCACTGAGGCTAGGGCGATCAGGGCGGACACCATGCTCAATGTTCCGGAGCTAGCTCCGCGCAGATCAGACGAAACGCCCGACTTGTGCGTAACCTCTACGCCTCGCAGATTCAGAAATCCCGCTCGCCTGATCGGCTGAAGCCTCCGAAAAGTGTCGTCGAGAATGCCACCGGCCTCGAAATCTGCTCGCATTTCGATGCGGCCCTTCACAGATCGCTCGAACGCAATTTCCAGCAGATGCCTTAGTTCAAGCGCATCGATTCCGGTCCTTTGGGCCTCTTCGACGCCACGAAGCTGGGTGGGGTTCAAGACCGCTTCGCCAAGGTTCAAGCGCCGATTGACCGCGTCCCTTAGGCGCGAGGTTTCGCGCAGTCGGTAAATGATGTTCAGCGTTGGCTTGTAGCCAAGAAAGTCGAACACCGCGCCAATGTTCGTGCGACGGAGAGCCTCGTTTTCGGTCGTATCAAAAAGGCTATTCAAAGATCGATAGAGCAGGGTCTCGATAGACGCCTTGCCGAAGCGATCACGCAGCCCAAGGTACTGATACATGGACGTTTCGACCGGCACGATTGATCGGGCCAGCGTTCTTGGCACCGGAAATTTGTCGAACGGGCTGATGGTTAAAGCCACGACGCGCTGTGGAAGCGGCAAGTCGCGCAGTGTTGCGTCTGCGCCGTCGATCGTCACACTTATGCGATGTCGCCTGTCCTGCGTTAGTGCGCATTGTACGCCATCGCTCACGTACTCCAGATGCTCAAGCGGTAGATCTTTCAGGGTCGACCGCTTGCCAGACTGAAGTTCCTCGAGAGCGATAAATGTTCGCACAATCGCGCCAAGCAGATGGGACTTACCTGTCCCGTTCTTTCCTATGATCGCGGTGATGTGTTCGCGCTGCTGGCCGACGGAGGCCTGCTGCTGACTGAACACTGCATGTGGATTGATGATCGGCCGATCTCGCCGCCACGGCATGTCTACCGGGACGTCCGCTGTGCGAGCCTCTAGCAGCTGAAAATCATGTTCGGCATACAAAATACTGCTCCCCCATTATTCCACTAATTGTCTCGAGTTTTTCTCGAGATGTCGAGCGTCCACCTGTAGTTACCGTAAGTCTTGGGCGCGTCCCTCAGGGCCGGCGTGAACTGAGCCACGCTGCGTTTTTCCCGCAGAGCCGACCTTCCTACTGACGATTTTCTGCGGCACTTGTCGAACGTCGGCTTACGGGAATGCGGCAAAGCAGCATTTGTCGAGGTCGACCGGCGGCTATGGGCCGCAGGACGAAGATCCCGAGTTGGTCCCCCGCGACGGCGAGATCCCGTTCTGAGGAGCGGGTCTACCCTCAGACCCGGCGGAGAAGCCCGCCGGGCTGAAGGCGCCTCTCGCCTGCCGATGCCCGGCGAGTTGGTTGTCGAAGCCGCGCAGACCGTGGAGCTATCGGTTTCCATCCCTTTCTTCTACGATGCCGTGACTGCGATAGGCATCGAGCATCATGCGCGTGTATTCGACCGTGCTCTGGGTCAGGGTGCCCAAGCCGGGCCATGTGAACAACGGATCCGACCAATAGACTTCAAGGTCAATTTCGATCCCAAGCAGTGCAGCCAGTTCAATCGCAGCTGTCGGCTCCTTTTCCTCGGGCCAGTAGTGATCCTCGAAGGAAACAACCACGTCGAGATCGTCGTCCACCCAGATTTCCGCCAGACTCGCTCCCATGCGTTCACCGGCATTGGTCGCATCCTCGAACAGGGCTGCCCGGATCAAATGGGTCACCTGGTCCTTGTTGAGATCAAGTCTTGGCCGCGGATCGACGATGGAGACGATGGGTTCAATCACCTGCCCTTCGGCGCGGGCTTGGACAGGTACTGGCTTTTCCTCGTTCGGTCCCAGCCAGAAGGCTTCTGGAAAAATGTTGATCGGTGATGCGCCGCAGCCGGGGCAGTGCCAGTGGTTTCCAGCGACCTGTGGGCCGGTGACTTCTGCGTTGCAGTGAAGGCAGTACCAGAGGTTTGCTTCCTCCATCTCCAAGAACGGATGGCGGATCTTTCCCTCTGCATCCGGTTTTGTGGCGCGCCGTGGCCAATCGGCAAATCGTCTCGCCTTGACGCTCTGCATCAGGTCCTTGGCAATTCCGATCGCCTCTGCAAGCAGCACTTGATCGTTCATCGGACTGTTCTGAGCGTGCTTGATGTCGATCTCGACATGAGGGGCGGCCGAGGGGTTTTCTGGCAGCACTATTCGCCAGCCCTCACCTTCCATATGAACGTCTCCGAGCATCGTTTTTAACGCGTATGGATGCCCACGTACTTCTCCCCGAGTGATTGCATCGGGCCCCCCGAATACATGGTCAAAGGCCGTGCCCTCGTAGGAAGTGATGCGCTGCACAAATGCCTTGATCGCGGCGACTTGTGCTTCGGATGGGGTCCACTCTCCTTTGGCGCTGCCCGTCAATGCGTTCCAATGAGGAAAGCCCAATCGATTGGCAACAAAGTCTAGCGCCACGTGCTGCGGCTGACCCGTCGCCCTAGCGTAACGCTTCGCCAGAAGTTTCAACGCTTTAAGCTTATCGTTCTTTGTCATGATCCATGTCCAAGCTGGATCCGACTAGGTGCCCGCTGCTAATCAGACCCACCATTGGCATGAAGTCTGCTGTTCGAAGTTAAAATCGCTGCAAAGCTTCGCGTGGCGGGCACACCGGCCTGCGAGTAAGGCCATACCCAATCTCTGCCATTTTCGAACGCAGGTCAACACGGCTGAATTTCATGCGTGGGGGGGCCAACAACTGGCCCGAACGGCTGCTCCGACAAGTTGCTGCGGGTGCCACGCCGCGCTGCAGTCAATCAGCTCTCCAGCTTGCGATCCGGACCGGGGACAACGTTGTGCCTGGGCCGCACGGGACCTGAAAACGGCAGCTTAGTCCGCTCGCTATCATGCCCTCCACGTGTTTTGCTTCCTCACTCCTCGAAGGGCGGCTTTGGAGAGTGCGGCTATGCAGCATCTCGCGAAGCTGAGTGGTGGTTATGGGCCGACTGCAGCGTTGGCAGAATGGTATTCGGCAGGCCGATCCTGCGCAACATCTCTGCACGAGCTCCCCGCCCTCATTGGACCTTCTCCGAAATGAGCCTGAGTCCGAACCCCGCCAGCACGGTGCCCAGAATGCGCTCTATCCATACCGCGAACCGTCGGTAGACGTTCTGAACCGGCCGGGTCGAAAGCATGGTGGCGGCGAACCCATACCAAGCAAGATCGACAAGAAAGCCGCCTGCCAGGATCGTCGCCTTCGCCCAAAGCGCCGTATCGGCCGGAACGGCAATCGCGAAGATGCTGACGAAGAAGGCGACGCTTTTCGGGTTCGCCAGCTCGACCAGAAGGCCCATGCGCAGCCCGCGACTGAAGCTGCGGGCGTCTGCACGAAGCGAGCTTGCGGCAGGATCGGTCGGCGGCGAGAGCCAGGCGACAGCCCCATGTAAATCAGATAGCATCCCCCGGCGATCTGGACGGCACTCATCAGCCAGCCCATGCGCGTGATGACCAGTGCGAAGCCGGTCATGGCAAGGGTAGCATAGGTCGCGGCTCCGATGGAGAAGCCGACGGTCGCCCCGAAGGCCGCCGGGCGCGCGCCGGACGCGGCCAGGCGGAGGATCAGCGTGAAGCTCGGCCCCGGGCTGACGGCCCCCGCCGCATAGATCGCCAGCGCCGTGAGAATGACGGTGATCTCAGGGGTCATGTCCGCTCCGCCTTATCGAGGAACTCGTGGCCTGCTGCGCCAAGCAGGTCGCGGGCCTTCCCGCAGTCGCTTTCCGCGATCAGCAGATGCTCGCCGTCGAAGGTGCAGACGACGAAAACACCAATGCCATTCGATGATAGCGGGGCGATCAGGGAATGGACGATCCCGGTCGCCTGGAAGTCGAAAGGCCCGATTGTCCTGAGGCAAACCCATCCGGCTTCAGCCTGCACCCCTTGGGGAACGCGGTCCTCATGGCATACGATGGTCAGCTCGTCCTCTGCGCGGATGATGGCGGAAAAGCCCGGGCCGGAGGCCCATTCGGGGACAGGGCTTTCGGGGGCAAGGCGGGCAACGGCATACCGGCCCGGCACGAAGCGAAGTCTGAGGGAGAGCGGCATCGTGACTCCGGGGAACTGACACTCCCGCAGTTGTGCATGACCATGCAGGACATGCAACAAAGGACCCTTGGCGGCCTCGTCGCGATCCACATCGCCTGTCAGGGCGGCCTCGTGTAACCCTTGTAAGCCGCAACTTCGGATACCGATCAGCATGCGCTACATCTCTCTGCTGGAGCGCCGCCACCACCAGCCGAGCCTCGCTACGGTTCGCGGGCTGTGCGGGGGGCTTGAGATGTCGATGGCCGACTTTGTGGGGCAAGTCGAAGCGCTGCTACAGTAGTGCCCGGAATGGCGAACATTCCGCTCTCTGTCGGCCGCAGACCGCGAACTCGTCCTCGCTGACACCGGTGAGGAAGGGGCTTGAGCGTTCAGTCGAGGAGATTGCTTGGAGGCCATCCCGCGGCGCCGAAGCGGACTCTATCTAAATACACATTGTAAATCAATGGGATGGCAGGAAATATTGCTGGCCGTCGGATTCTTTCCGTGCGATGGTGAGTCGCGAAGCGCCCAGCGATCGGGCTTCGAACTGGCTGAGTGATTCGGCGAGAGTGCGGAGGTGCCCCATGATCGAAGAGAACTGCCATGAAATGCTGCGGGCACGGCTGAGGCTCGCGGGCTCAAGTTTCAGCGCCGTGGCCCGAGAGATGGGCATAAGCCCAGCATCTGTCAGTCTGGTATCTCAGGGAAGGCGCCGGTCAAAGCCTGTCCAACAAGCGCTAGCCGAGAAGCTCGGCACCACGCCCGAGAAAATCTGGCCCGAGCGCTACAGGCAGGGAGGCACCATGACACCCTAAAACAAAGACCCCAAGGGTCAACCCCCGGGGCCCTGCTTTGATTTGTCGATTGGTCCCGACGAGTCAAAGCATCCCAAAACCTGCACTCGATGTCAACGACCGGCGTTCATGCGCGTGTCGATGGCGTTGCTGTGCCTGCCTTTGCCGCGATCGCCCAGTCCCGGGCGGTCGCCAGGTGAACAATTGTCAGGGATGTGACATGAATCCTTCCTTCCGTTTCCCGGTTCTGGCGCTCGCCAGCCGGACCATTCCGGCGCGCTCGAAGGCGAGTTCCCGTGTGCAGGTCGTCGACAATCGACCTTTCCTGCCGCAGCCGGTCATCAAGCGCTTGGAATCTTCGCTGGAGGCGCATTGCCACGATCAACTGGTCGCGGACCCCAACGTGCGAGAGATCGAGGCACAGCCGCCCGCGATCACCTATCGCGATGGACGGGGCAGGCCTGCCACACATGTCTTCGACTTTCTGGCGAGAACCCTTGATGGCCAAAGGCTCGCCATCGCGGTGCGGCCGCTCGCACGGGTTCGCAAGTGGCGGTTCGACGACACCCTCAGGCTGATCGCCGCACAGATACCCCGTTCCTTTGCGACACGGGTCGTGCTCTTCACCGATGCCGATGTCCCGCGCCCCGCGGTTGTCCCCCATGCGCCGACCACGCTTCTGATCGAGCGTGCCCGGGAACTGGGCGCACCGATGATCCCATCCTTAATGCACATGATCATGATGTGAGGAAGCCATCGTGAAACAGCAAAACTTCAGCGCTCTAGACCTCTTCGTCATCGATGGTGCCCAGTACCGTCTCGTGTCTTGCGAGCCGGGCGGGATCGTCCTGTCGGCAGCAGAGCCTCCGCATCCCGTTCGCAGCATCACTCATGATGACCTGACCAGATTGCTTCGCACTCCAGGGTTTCGGTACATTCCCCGTGGCGCAACCCGCGCGGTGTCGGAGCGGAATCTCGGCGGGTTTCCGGAGCACTTCCGGGATCTGCCAGATGACAAGCGCAACATCGCGCTGTGGCGCCGTGAATTCGCAGAGGAACTCCTGTCCTGCTACCAGACGGGCCTGGCCAGGCGCAATGAACCATCGGTTGCGAAAGTCCTCCAGGCTATCATCACCGCTGTAGAAAGCCGTCTCCGCCAGCGACGGAGAGGCCAGTGCAAGAGGGCAGGACGCATCGAGACCAATCGGACGCCACCTTGCGCGAAAACCGTCCTCATCTGGGCGCGAACCTACGAGAAAAGCGGCTTCGATATCATGTCCCTGGTTCCGACAACCCATCGATGTGGGCGGCGGGAACGGATGATGCCGGGCGAACTTGCAGCATTCGAGAAGCTGCTCGCCGAATACGCGACGCCGCTCCGGCCGACCATCAGTCAGATCCACGAACGCGCCACGAACCTCTATGCCGATTTCAACAGGGAGCGGGCAGTCCAGAAACTGGCCGAGTTGCGGGTTCCCTCCCGCTCCGCAGTCTACAGAGCCATAAAGCGGCTTGATCCATATGAGACCTGCCTTCAGCGCGAGGGTGTCGATGCCGCCAACAAGAAGTTCGCGATCGTCGAATACGGCGTTCAGGCCCTTCGGCCGATGGAACGCGTGGAGATCGACGAATGGGACATCGATCTTTTCGCCCTGGTGTCGAAACCGGGGCTCCTCGACCAGTTGACGAAAGATGAAGCCGCCATCCTTCAAGCGGTGCGGCTTGTCGTATGTGTCGTCATCGATTGTGCGACCCGCTGCATCGTCGGATTCACGCTGTCCAGATCCACCTCCTCGGAGGCCGCGATCCGGGCAATGGAAATGGCGACAATCGACAAGACATCCATCGCGATGAGCTTCGGGTGTCGTGCCGGGTGGCATCAGGGCGGGCGACCGGAAACCCTTGCCGCCGATCAGGGATCGGCATTTGTCAACGGTGATTTCAAGATCACTTGCGCCGGACTGCTCACCCGCCCGATCAACCCGCCGGCCGGTGTCGCAAAGCTGCGCTCGCGCATCGAACGCCTGTTCGGAACCTTTGCTTCCCATTTCGTCAGCCGGTTCCGGGGCCGGACCTTTTCCGATCCAGTCCGGCGCGGGGAGTATGCCTCCGAGGCCGAGGCTTCACTGACCGAGCAAGACCTGCTGGGCGCTTTCGTGACCTATATCGTCGATGTCTACCATCAGCGCCAACACGCAGGTCTTGGTGGAGAGTCCCCGGCCCAGTGCTGGGACAGGCTGGTCGCAAAATATGGGCTTCCGGCCCCGGTCGATGCGATGGACCGCAGGGCAATCTTCGGGGTTGAGCTGGAACGCACCATATCCGGACGCGGTGTCCGCGTGTTCGGGGCGGACTTCTCCTGCGAGGCGTTGAGGCAGGCATACAAGCACAACCACCAGCGCAAGCTGCGCCTTCGGTTCGATCAGATGGATCTCGGCTGGATCGCCGTCGAGGTGAACGGCATCTGGCATCCGGCATATGATCTGTCTGGCGCGCTCTCCGGCGTGTCTTTCTACCAGTGGTCAGCTTTCGCGAAAACCGTCATGGCGGCCAATCGCGAACAGGCCGCCATGACCGCCGGGATCTACCATGACGGTCTGCGCCGCCTTGAACTGCTCTCGGTGGAGGCGGCCAATGCGGCACAGCTTGGCCGAATGACGCTCTCTGCAGAAGAACTCGACAGGGCGGAGCGGACGCTTGGCCTGGGCCTGCACTTCCTGCCGTCCGATGCGTCGGCGCAAGCTGCGGCGCCGTCCAACTGGCTGGAAGGGGGGGTCGAGGTCGGTGCACCGGACGCTGGCGATCCTGAAAATCCATCTCCGCCTGAAGCGCCTCCTGCTGGCGAGCCCCCGATGCAGGGCAAGGGCTGGAGGTTCGATGATGAAGAATGAGGAGGGGACAGCCGCCCGGCAGGCGGCCCAGATGGCAGTGTCTTTGCGCAGGCACTTCCTAGCCCATCCGGGCTACGACACGGTGCAGCGGCTTTTCCGCAAGCTGATGGACAAGCGACAGGCCGAACTCGAACTCGGCCTGACATCGGAAGGTCGCGGGATCGCGGTCATCGGTGAATCCGGCAGCGGCAAGACCACCGCGATCCAGCGGATACTGCGCCGCCTCGACGCCGCAGATGCCGGGGCTGGCGAACTCCGCTGGATCTCGATCCGGGTGCCGACACCCGCAACCCAGAAGGATCTGGCTAGGGCGATACTGCATGCTCTGGATTTCCAGATCCTGCGCGACACCACGGCATCACGCATGTGGGACCTGGTCAGTTTCCACCTCCATCTGCGGAAATGCTGGCTGATCCATCTCGATGAGGGGCAGGAGCTCGGTGGCCGGGGCTCGGAGGTCGAGAAGGCTGCGGTCATCAATGCCTTGAAGAGCCTCATGCAGATTCGGGACTGGCCGACCAATCTCGTGATCAGCGGCACGCCGGAACTGCACGACCTGCTGATGCAGGATCCGCAGCTGTCCCGTCGCCTTTTCGTCGTCCACTTCCTGCCTGTGACCGAGCTCGACTCTCGCGACGAAATCGCCCTCACGGTCACACGCTATGCGGAGCTGGCGGGCCTGTCACAGGCACCGGATCTGGCGGATGTGGAGTTCGTGCCGCGCCTGATCCATGCAGGCCGCGAGCAGTTCGGCATCGTGGTTGAGCTGATCATCGGAGCGATCACCCGTGCCCTCGCGGCTGGTGAAGCTGCCTTGAGCGTCAAGGATTTCGCGCATTTCTACGCCGAGCGCACCGGGGATGTCTCCGGCAGGAATCCTTTCATCGTTCCGGACTTTCGCAATGTTCAGACCGGCAGGTCGGCCCTCGTGGCTGAACCTCAGGTCAGGCGCAAACGGGGGAGGTGACATGACCTTTCCTGCACCGCATCCACGCGAAACCATCGCCTCCTACGGCTATCGCATCGCGAAACTGTCAGGCCTCTCCGGCCTGCCAGAACTGGCCCATCTCTTCGATCTGGACCTGCGCGCCCTGCTGATGGGCGATCCTCTCAGCCTGAAGCGCCTGGCGGACTATACCGGCTGCGATGCGCAAACGCTGGCCAAGGGTGCCCTCGACGCCAGCAATCCGCATCGCCTGCAATTGGGTGCCGACCGGCGCAACAGGGTTCAGTGCTGCCCGCACAGCTTCCGGTTCTGCCCGGCCTGTCTGGACGGACTGGCCGATGGTGATCTCCGCACTGCTTGTCTCGGGCGGACGGACTGGCTGGTGGATGCAAACCATGTTTGCGCCGGGCACGGCATCCGGCTCATCACGATCTCGCCCCACAAGACCGGGCGGGTTCATCGGGATTTGTCACCGATGATCCCCAGGCTGCTGGCCGCACAGGCCATGCCATGGCAGGCAAGCCAGCCCACCAGGCTGGAACGCTATCTTGCCGAGAGACTGGACGGGGCACACACCGAACGATGGATCGACGGAGTTCAACTCGATGTTGTCGTCCACACTGCCGAGGTCTTCGGGGCGATGGCGATGCGCGGTCCCAAGGCCGATTGGAAGGGCATATCTTCTGACGAGCGTCGGGAGCACGGCCATGTCGGGGCAGAGGTGCTGGTCGGAGGGCCGGCGGCGATCAAGGACTTCCTGCGCCAGCACGTCGGCCGTGGCCGGCTGGGCAACGACTACCACAATGCTTTCGGCCGGGCTTTCAACGAGTTCTACTTCCGCAAGGATCAACCTGCCTACCGCCCCATCTGCGCGGTTCTGGCAGAATATGTCGGCGAGACGTTCCGCTTCACCGGCCAGGAGAAGGTTTTCGGCATAAGGACCCGGGGCGTCGAGCCTAAGACGTTGCGCTCCCTCTGCGAGCGGCATGGCATCGGGCTGAAAATCACCGCCCAGGTGCTGAAGGAACAGCATGGCATCTGGCGCTGCGCCAGCCATGAGGTCGATCCCGACCTGATCGCCAGACTTGCGCCGATGCTCAAGGGCCTCCTCAACACTGGGGATGCCGCGCGCCATCTCGGCACCAGCATTGATGTGTTCAGGGGGTTGATCGGTGACGGCTTACTGGTCCCGGACTATCGGTTCAACGACAGGATGGCTGGCTTTTCCTCAACGACGCTCGATGCCTTCCTCACGGAGTGGTGTGAAGTCGGCAAGATGCCTGGAAAGCGAAGAAGAGGGGATCATACACCTATTTCGATCGTTGCACGCGCGAACAGGGTGCGGGTTTCGCGTCTCCTGATGGCGGCCAGGGTTGTCGGGAAGGGCCTGTATCGGGATCGCCGGAAATGCGGTCTGGTGGGGTTGTCTATCGGCAATTCTCATGCTGCGGCATTGGTGGAATGTGCCAGGTCCTGTTCGAAGGCGGGCTGATTTCGTCTGTGGCCTGTTGGCGCTCGGCCTGGGCCTGGCGGCGCTGGACATCGGAACACGTGCTCCACATCGGAAGACTTTGCCCCCGGTTGCATGGCTGGACCGCGCCGAGAAGGGGGAGGCGTCACTGCTTCGCATCGGAAAATGAAACTCATGGCAATCGTCGTTAAATAGGCTGGCCAAAGTCCATGGTTTCGTTAAGATTCCGACGGGGAACAGAGCAAGACTCTCTGAAATTTCACACCCGCTGTGAAGTTTCACAAAGTCTTGCCTTTTGTTCCAAAAGGTGGCCCTTCCGGCGGGGTCGTGGGCCTTTCTGGCTGAGTTTTCCAGGCAGATCGCCTTGGCGCAGAACTCCCAGACTTGAAGGCTGATCAGCGTCTTGACCGGCCAGGTCGATAAGGCGGTCAGTGCTCGCCGCTCGGATTTTCCCTTTCTGTGTGGTGCCCCCGAAAGCTACTGCTCGGACGCCGCGCCGCCCTTCGTCGGCATGATTGCCGGGGACAAAGCGGCCCGTTGTTGCATGTCGTGCATGGTCATGCACAACTGCACCCATGGCCGAGATCCCGCGAACGTATGCCAACATCCGCTTGACGCCTTCATCGGGGTTTGGGCCTGCGCTGGCGGTCCATGTTGTCAGCGCAACAATCGTATCCAGGATCATCAGCCGCACAGGCTTGTCGGGACTGCCGCGTTCCACATTGTCCTTGGCCCGAAGGATCGAGGGCGCAGCCCGTGTCCGGCGATTGACCTGCCTTCTCCCGATGCTCTAATCAGGAGAAAACAAGCCGCGCCGGAAAGGCGCTGCGGGCAGGATGGGCGCAAGATGCAGGAATGGAGCGGGGTTCTCCCCCTTGGGCTTCCCGAGGCGCGGATCGAGCGGATCAACGGTGCGCTGTTACGTCCGCCGCGCGAGGAAGACATGCGCGGGCTGCGGCAGGGCTGCGGCACCTTCCGCCCCGATGGAACGCCGGTCGCCGAGGCGCAGACGCGATCCTCCGACGGCGATCTGGCGCTTGCGGTGGAGCCGCCTGCCCCGCCGCTCAAACGGCGCGCGGGGGCCTGGCTCTACGGCGGGCTGCTCTTTCACCATTTCGGCCATGCGCTGATCTATTCGGTCTCGCGGCTCTGGGCGGTGCGGGCGCTGCTTGATCAGGGCGTCCCGCTGCAAGGCGTGCTCTTCTACCAGCGTTTCAACGCCGAACCGCAGCAGAGCCCCGCGCTCACCCGCCATGCCGCGACGATCTTCGACATCTTCCGACCCGATGTGCCGCTCGCCACGACAGCAGAGCCGGAGGAGATCGAGACGCTCTACATGCCAAGCCAAGGCATCTCCACCCTGCCGGAGCTGTTCATCGGCCTGCCCGAGCAGCGCCGTTTCTACCGCGACAGCACCGCCCGCATCGCCCCGAACGCCGCCCCGCGCGACATCTATGTGTCGCGCACCAAGACCGGCTGGAAGGGCAACCATCTGTTCGAAAAGGAAATCGAACGGGTTCTGGCTGCGGCGGGCTATCTGGTCTTCCACCCCGAGTTTCATTCGCTGGAGGAACAGATCGCCACCTACCGCTCCGCCCGCCGGCTGATCGCGGTGGATGGCTCGGCGCTGCATGTGGTGGCGACGGCGGTGCCGGAGACCGCCCGCGTCGCCATCCTCTCGCGGCGGGAATTCTTCGCCTGGGCCATCGCCGACCAGATCCGCGCCTTCGCCGGCTGCGAGGTGCGGGTGATCGAGGCGCATGGCGATGTCTATGCCTTTTCGCGCGGCATGGGGCGCCATTCGTCCTGGTCCACCACGCAGGTCACCACGGATTTCGCCCATCTCGGCTCGGAACTGCTGCGGCTCGGCTTTCTCGACCGCCCGGCTGAATGGCACCTGCCCACCGAGCAGGATCTGGCCCTGCGTTTTGCCGAGGCCAAGGCCAAGATCGGCGACGATCTGATCCCGGTCCCCGACCACATCCGCCCAAAGGAACCGCATTTCGGGGCGCATCGTCGTCCGGGCTGACCCTCGCGCTCCCGCTGCAATTGTAGCGCAATCTGCAACAAGTTCAGAAAATCTGCACCCTTCCGCTTGCAGGATCGGGGGGTTCTTTGGTTTTCTTGAACCACGTCACAGGGTTGGCAGCAGACCGGCCGGGCGCAACGAGAACAAAAACAAGTATTGAGGTGGCAGTTGCAGATCTTCGGACATTGCCGATTTTCCTGGTATGGGATTTCGGACACCGGGCGCGAGATTGCGGACGAGGCGGATGCGAGGGCGCGGCTCTGGCACGCCCAGCGTATGGCGATCCGGTTTCATCTTTTCGAACAGTTGATGCTGCCGAGCCTTGCAGCCCAGACCGACAGGGATTTCACCCTTCTCGTGACGGTCTCGGAGGACATGCCGGAGGTCTACCAGACCCGGCTCGATGCCGCCGTGGCCGGTCATTCCTTCGTGCGGATGAACCGCACCCTGTCGCGCGACTATGCCAGGCTGATCGTGCCGTTCATGCAGGAAACCACCGAGGGCGGAACGGTGCGCTCCGCGCATTTCCGGCTCGACGATGACGATGCCCTGCCCGCGACCTACATCGAACGTCTGCGCCGCGATGCCGAGCGGGTCGATACCGGCGGTCTCGTCTGCTACCCCTACGGCGTGCTCGGCTTTCTCGACGGGCAGCGCCCGCGCCACGGTTTCCGGCACATTTCCTATCACGCGCAGGGCCTGGCCCGGATCGCCGGGCCGGGGATGCTCCGCTCGCCGCTCCACATGCAGCACAAGCAGATGGGCCAACTGGTGCCGAGCTATGTGGACCCGACCTTCGTCGGCTACCACTTCACCCAGCACGGGGTGAACAACACCAAGGGCTATGGCGCCACCGTCCACCGCGGCGGCGCCGATGAGCGGCTGGTCAAATCCATGGAGCGCGGCAACCCCGAACTGGCAGACGGCGCCGACGCCCCGGTGAAATGCGATGAGACGATGGCGGAGGTTTTCCCCTTCACCACCGGCCCCGCAATCCGGGCGATGCTGGCCGCAACCACGGAGCCGGAACGTCTGGTCGAAACCTACGGCTTCCCCGAAGCCTGACCGGAGCGCCGCCATGGACATGAAGCTGCGCCCCGTCGAGCTCGACCCGCCCCCCGGCGGGGAACAGTCGCGCCCGCCCGAAGCGACGCCCCGCGCCTATGCGCCCTTTGTCGCCGTGACGCTTCCCGGCAACCGGGCGGCCGCGGTTTCTGCCGACAACCGGGTGATCCGCGCCGGCTGGCCCGAACTCGACAGCCCGATGTTCCACCCGACCGTGGCCGTCGATATCGCCGCGAACCGGATGCGGGTTCTGCATGACATGGGTGAGGGCGGCTTTGCCATCGATTCCGTCGATCTGCGCTTCGACTGGACGATGGCCTCCGGCATCACCACCGTCCTGCCCTATCTGATGTTCGGCCAGTCGCTCGCCATGAACAAGGGCCGCGACCAGTCGCTGACCCTCGCTCCCGTCGCCGCGGGCCGCGCGCTCATGTATGCCAACGAGGGGGCGGGCGCGCAGATGTCAGCCTCCGAGCGCCCGAAATACGACAAGCGGGACTTCGGCCCCTGCCATTTCCCCTCGACCGATCTCGACCGGCTGGTGGACCTGCACGAGGAGCAGGGGGAAAGCCCGGTTTCCGCCGCCGTCGCGGGCTTTCTGCCCGCCCTGCCCGCCGGAACCGGCGTGGTTGCCTCCAACCATGCGCGCGGCGGCATGTCGATGCTGCGGCTGATGCCGAAGCGGCTTTCCGAAGGGCAGGGTCACGGCATCCAATATGCCGGGCTCCTGCGCGCCGCCGTCCGCACCCGCCAGTTCTGCGATGCCCATGCCCGGCAGATGGCGCAGCCGGTCGTCTCCTTCATTCAGGGCGAGGCGGCGCTGCCCGATGATCCCTTCCGCTATGCCGACCGTCTCCTGTCGCTGCAAACCGCGCTGACGGAGGATCTGTCGCGCATCACCGGCCAGCAGGAGCAGGTTCCGGTCTTCACCGACCAGACCCGGATCGCCTTTCCCCCCGAACAGGGGCTGGACGGGATGGAGCCGCCGGTGGCCGTCGCCCAGCTTCGCATGGCGCTGGCCCATCCGGGGCGGGTCTTCTGCGTCGGGCCGAAGTATTTCCTTGACCGCCGCTCCACCCGCAAGGGGCGCGGAGATCCGGTGCATCTGACGGCCGAAGCCTCGCGGCTTCTTGGCGAGTATCACGGCCGCGCCATCCGCCAGTGCCTCTCCGGCACGCCATGGCTGCCGCTGCACATCGCCAGCTATGCCCGCGAGGGCGCCGAAATCCGGCTTTGCGTCGCGGGCGGTCACGGCGATCTGGTGCTCGACACCGAAAGCCTGCGCCCGACGATCAGCAGTCTCCACGGCTTCCGCTGGCTTCAGGACGGCGGCCTGCCCGCGCAGGTCGTGGCGCTCCGGCTCGACGGGCGGCAGATCCTCCTGACGCTCAGCCACGATCCCGGCGCAGCGGGCCGCGACTTCGCCCGCGCCGCGCTGACCGTGGGGTTCTTCGCCGACAGCCCGCTCATCGACGAGGGTCCGCTGACCGGAGGCCGCACCAACATCCATGATTCCGCGCCGGAGATCGCGCAGGACGGCCGCCCGATGGTCAACTGGCTCTGCCACGACTGGTTCCGCGAAGACCCCGCTGCCTGACCGCTCCCGACGCCCGCCCGCAAGGCCGCGATACGAATCCCTTGACAGCTTTGCCCTAATACTTAACAAAGCAAGTATCAGGGGAGAGGGAGCCGGGCAGATGCCCCATGTGATGATCGACTATTCCCCCAATCTGGAGGGGCGTCTGGATATCGCCGGCCTGTGCCGCACCCTGCGCGATGCGGCGGTGGCGACCGGGGTTCTGCCCTTGGCCGGCCTGCGGCTGCGTGCCACCGCCTGCACCCATGTCGTGATCGCGGACGGCAACCCCGACCACGCCTTTCTCGACATCTCGGTCCGCCTGCGCGCCGGCCGTACGGAGGAGGCGAAAGCCGCCGCCACCGCCGCGCTCTTCGCCGCCGCCGAGGCCTTCTGCGCCGAACTGCTCGCTACCTCTTCCTTCATGCTCAGCTTCGAGATGCGCGACATCGACCCCGCCCTTTCGCCCAAGACCAGTTCCATCCGCCGCTACCTGCCGGGAGAGATCCAATGACCGACCTTGCCACCCATCTTGCCAAGCTCGACATCCATCTTTCCCGCTTCCGCGAGACCGGAATCCTCAACCTGATCGGCGGCAAGGACGTGACCGGGGTGGAATGGTTCGAAACCCGCTCCCCCGTCGATGAAAGCCTGATCGCCAAAGTCGCGCTCGGCGGTGCCGCCGAAATCGACGCCGCCGCCAAAGCCGCCAAGGCCGCCTTCCCCGGCTGGGCCGCGATGGAGGGGGACAAGCGCAAGGCCATCCTCCACCGCATCGCCGATCTGATCGAGGAGCGCGCCGAGGAAATCGCCCTTTGCGAGTGTTGGGACACCGGGCAGGCCTGGCGCTTCATGTCAAAGGCCGCGCTGCGCGGGGCGGAGAACTTCCGCTTCTTCGCCGATCTCGCCCCCGGCGCCCGCGACGGGCAGAGCCTGCCGACCGGCAGCCACATGAACATCACCAGCCGCCACCCGATCGGCCCGGTCGGCGTGATCACCCCGTGGAACACGCCCTTCATGCTCTCCACCTGGAAGATCGCCCCGGCACTGGCGGCAGGCTGCACGGTCGTTCACAAACCTGCGGAATTCTCCCCCCTCACCGCGCGGCTGCTGGCCGAGATCTGCCATGAGGCGGGCCTGCCCCCCGGCGTGCTCAACCTCGTCAACGGCATGGGCGAAGGCGCGGGCAAGGCGCTCACCGAGCATCCCGACATCAAGGCCATCGCCTTCGTCGGCGAAAGCCGCACCGGCAGCATGATCATGCGGCAAGGCTCGGAAACGCTGAAGCGCGTCCATTTCGAGCTTGGCGGCAAGAACCCGGTCGTGGTCTTCGAGGATGCCGATCTCGACCGCGCCCTCGATGCGGCAATCTTCATGATCTATTCGCTGAACGGCGAACGCTGCACCTCCTCCTCGCGCCTTCTGGTGCAGGAGAGCATCGCCGCCAGCTTCCATGAAAAGCTGATCGCGCGGGTGAACAACATCAAGGTCGGCCATCCGCTCGATCCGAAAACCGAAGTCGGGCCGCTGATCCACAAGACCCATTTCGACAAGGTGACGGGATATGTGGACATCGGCCGCAGCGATGGCGCCACCCTTGCCGCCGGCGGCGCGCGGGTCGGCGAGACCGGCTGGTTCATCCGCCCGGCGCTCTTCACCAACGCCACCCCGGAAATGAGGATCGCGCAGGAGGAGGTCTTCGGCCCCTTCCTCACCTCCCTCACCTTCAGGGATGAGGCCGAGGCGCTGTCCATCGCCAATGGCACCGCCTACGGCCTCACCGGCTATGTCTGGACCAATGACCTGACCCGCGCCCTGCGCTTCAGCGAGGGGCTGGAGGCCGGGATGATCTGGGTGAACTCCGAAAACGTCCGCCACCTGCCTACCCCCTTCGGCGGGGTCAAGGCCTCGGGCATCGGGCGCGATGGCGGCGACTGGTCCTTCGAATTCTACATGGAAACGAAGAACGTGGCCTTCGCGCTCGGCCACCACAAGATCCAGCGGCTCGGGGCCTGACCACGGCCCCGGAGACCCGCCTCACCGCACGCAGGAAACGCGCGTTGATCCGGGGGCGGGAGGCCCCCGAAGGGAGGAAGCAATGGGACAGATCGTCCTCACGGCCAAGGTCAGCCATGTGCCGACCATGCTCTTGTCCGAACGGCCCGGCCGCTTGCAGGGTAAGCGCCAGTCGTCCATCGACGCGCACCGGGAAATCGCCCGCCGCGCCCGTGCGCTCGGCGCCGATACGATCGTGGTGCTGGACACGCATTGGATGGTCAACGCAGGCTACCACGTCAATTCCAACGCCCGGTTTTGCGGCACCTACACCAGTCACGAGTTTCCCCAGTTCATTCAGGGACTTGAGTATGATTACCCCGGCAACCCCGCGCTGGGCGACCTCATCGCCGCCAAGGCGACGGAGGCCGGCGTCCATACGCTGTCCCATCAGGTACCGACCCTCGATCTGGAATACGGCACGCTGGTTCCCCTGCGCTACATGAACCCCGAAGGCGATCTGAAGGCGGTCTCCGTCGCGGCCTATTGCACGGTCCACAGCTTCGACTCCTCCCGCAGGCTCGGCGCCGCCATCCGCGCCGCAGTCGAGGCGAGCGATGCCAAAGTGCTCCTCGTCGCTTCCGGCTCCCTCTCCCACAAGATCTGGGAGAACGAGCTGTACGAGGCCAACAACGGCACCTTCACCATCAGCCGCGAATTCAACCGCCAGTGCGACCTGCGCGTGCTCGAACTCTGGGAGAAGGGCGAGATCGCCCCCTTCCTCAGGATGCTGCCCGACTACGCCATCCATTGTTCCGGCGAAGGCACGATGCATGACACGTTCATGCTCTTCGGCGCGCTCGGCTGGGACGACTACCGGGGCCGGGGCGAGATCGTCGGAGAGTATTTCCCCTCTTCCGGCACCGGCCAGGCCAATGTCATCTTTCCGCTTTCCTGAAAGGCTTCCCCATGCCCATTCCCGCCCCGAACCTGACCCCGCCCTTCAACATCGTCCGCCTGTCCCATGCGGAACTGCGGGTCACCGACCTCGGCTGGTCGCGCGGCTATTATGTGGACACGCTCGGCCTTCAGGTCACGCATGAGGACAGCGGGACAATCTATCTGCGCGCGATGGAGGAGCGGGGCCACCATTGCCTCATCCTGCGGAAGGCGGCGGAAGGCTCGGTCGGGGTTCTCGGCTTCAAGGTCTGGGGGGAAGAGGACCTCGACCGCGCCGCGCATTGGTTCGCGGCGCGGGGCCTGCCTGTGACATGGACCGAACGACCGTTCATGGGCCGGGTTCTGGCCACCCGTGACCCTTGGGGCGTACCGCTGGAATTCTATGCGAAGATGGATCGCCTGCCGCCGATCCATCAGCAGTACAAGCTCTATCGCGGGGTGAAGCCGCTCCGCATCGACCACTTCAACCTCTTCTCGCCGGATGTGGATGCTTCGGTCGCCTTCTACGGCGACATGGGCTTCCGGGTGACGGAATATACCGCCGACGAGGAAACCGGCCGCACCTGGGCGGCGTGGATGCACCGCAAGGGCGGTGTCCATGACATCGCCTTCACCAACGGCACCGGGCCGCGCCTGCACCACACCGCCTTCTGGGTGCCGACCCCGCTGAACATCATCGACCTGCTCGACCTGATGGCGACCTCCGGCTATCTCGCCAATATCGAGCGCGGACCGGGGCGGCACGGCATTTCCAACGCCTTCTTCCTCTACATCCGCGACAAGGACGGCCACCGGACGGAGATCTACTGCTCCGACTACCAGACCTGCGACCCGGATCTGGAGCCGGTCAAATGGGATCTGAAGGACCCGCAGCGCCAGACCCTCTGGGGCGCCCCTGCGCCACGCTCCTGGTTCGAACTGGGATCGGTCTTCGAGGGCGCATCGCTCCGCGACAGCGATCTCAAGGCCCAACCGATCATCGCACCATGAGCGGCACCATGAACCTTGTCACCTTTACGGCCGCCGGGCAGCGGCACTGGGGCGTCACCGCGCCGGGGGGCGTCCTCGCCCTCTCGGCGGAGTTTCCCCAATGGCGGACCCTCCGCAATGTGATCGAAGCCGGGGCGATCCCGCAGGTGCTCGCCGCCGGCGAGGGAAGAGCCGCGACCCATCCCCACGGATCGTTCACCTATGACATCCCGGTGCCGGACCCCGAAAAGATCATCTGCGTCGGCGTGAACTTCCCGGACCGCAATGCCGAATACAAGGACGGGCAGGAGGCGCCGCCGAACATGTCGCTCTTCCCGCGCTTTCCGCGCAGCTTCACCGGCGCGGGAAGCCCGCTGACCCGCCCGCCGGAAAGCCCGCAACTCGACTACGAAGGCGAGATCGCCGTGGTCATCGGCACCGGCGGCCGCCGCATCCCCGAGGCGGAGGCGCTGTCCCATATCGCGGCGCTCACGCTCTGCAACGAAGGCACGATCCGCGACTGGGTGCGCCATGCCAAGTTCAACGTCACGCAGGGCAAGAACTGGGACGGTTCCGGCGCCATCGGGCCGTGGCTGGTGCCGTTCACCGATCCCGCGCAGATCGTCGATGTGGCGCTTGAGACCCGCGTGAACGGCGAACTCCGCCAGAGCGACCGCACCGGGCGGATGCTGTTCCCGGTCGCCCGCCAGATCGCCTATATCTCCACCTTCACCACGCTGGTTCCCGGCGACATCATCGTCACCGGCACCCCCACCGGCGCAGGCGCGCGCTTCGATCCGCCGGTCTGGCTGAAGCCCGGCGATGTGGTGGAGGTGCGGGCCGAAGGCATCGGCACCCTGACGAACGGAGTGGCGGACGAATGACCCCCGAAGAGATCGACGCAGAGGCTGAAGCCCTTTATCAGGCCGAAATCACCGGCAGGCAGCGCGGGCTGATCAGCCTCGCCCATCCCGCCGCGGGGCTGGACGAGGCCTATGCCATCCAGGCCGCCCTCGTCGCCCGCAGGCGGGCGGCCGGGCGCCACGGCATCGGCTGGAAGATCGGCCTCACTTCCCGCGCCATGCAGGAGGCGCTGAAGATCACCACCCCGGACAGCGGCATCCTCATGGACGACATGCTGTTTGAAACCGGCGTCACCATCCCCGCAGGCCGCTTCATCCAGCCGCGGGTGGAGGCGGAGATCGCCTTCCTCCTGAAATCCCCGCTCGGCGGCGCGGGGCTGACGCGGCAGGATGTGATCGCCGCGACCGCCGCCGTCGCCCCCGCGCTCGAAATCCTCGACACCCGCATCCTGCGCGCCGATCCCGCCACGGGCCGGGCGCGCAGCATCGTCGACACCATCTCCGACAATGCCGCCAATGCCGGGATCGTGCTCGGGGCGGAGCGCCACCCGGTCGGGGCCTTCGACCTGCGCTTCGTCCCCGCCATCGTCAAACGGGACGGGGTGGTGGAGGAAACCGGCCTCGGCGCCGGGGTGCTCGACGATCCGGTGACCAGCATCCTGTGGCTGACCGAGCGGCTCGCCCGCTACGGCATGGGCATGCAGGCGGGGGAGATCATCCTCTCCGGCAGCTTCATCCGCCCGATCGAGGCCCCGCCCGGCAGCCGCTTCGAGGCCGACTTCGGCCCCTTCGGCCGGGTGGAGATCGCCTTCGCCTGAGCGCGGGGCTACCCCGGGACTGAGCCGGATCAGCCGTCGAACATCCGCGCCAGTTCCGCCTTCAGCGCAGTCAGCGCCCGCGTCACCTGCGCCCGCTGGCCGTCATAGCGGGGCGTCGGCACCGGCACCGAAATGGCATGGAGATCGCCGACCGGATCGGTAAAGGCGATGCCCAATGCGCTGATCCCCTCCGTATGGGCATCCCGGTCCTCCGCCAGCCCGCTGGACCGGATCAGCGCCAGCCGCCGCGACAGGGCGGGCCAGTCATCGGCCAGCCCGAGCCGCGCCCATTCCTGCTGGGCAAGCTGCATCGCCTCGCTTTCGGACAGAAGCGTCAGGCAGGCGCGGCCGTTGGCGGTCGTCGTCAGCGGAAACACCTCCCCCACCGAAGACACCGCCCGCAGCCTGTGACTGCCCTGCACCTGATCGAGAAAGATCATCCGCCCCCCGCGCAGCACCGACAGGTCCACCGTCTCTCCGGTCTCCTCCATCACCTGCTGGAGAAGCGGGCGGCACCGCTCCACGATGTTGTAGCGCGCCGCCCCCGCCAAGGCGTGCAGCTCCGGCCCGAGCCGGATGCCCCCGCCCTGCGCCGAAGAGATGACCAGCCGCTCCTCCTGGAGCGCCTGCACCAGCCGCTGCACGGTCGAGCGCGGCAGGTCCACCGCCTGCGCGATCTGGGCAAGGCTCTGGCCCGTGGGGCTGTCCTTCAGCGCCCGCAGCACCGCCGCCGCACGGGCGATCACCTGAATTCCGTTCCTCGATCCGTTGCGATCGCCGCTGTCGTCCATGGTCCGCCCTCTTTGCGGACCCGAGTTTGCCAGCTTTCCCGTCATGATGCCAGTCCCGCATTGCGATACACCAAAACTGTATCGCAGGAATCATGTTGACTGCAATGTAAAACACATGCACCAATATACGGGACAGGTGGGGAGGCCACCCTGACAGTTCAGGCAGGAAAACACCGCCCCCGGCGGTGAACGGAGGAGCATTGCCATGGTGAAGATCCGCGGGATCGAGTTTCAGGAAAATCTCAACAACCCCATGGGGTTGGAGTTCTACAACCTCAGCCACCGCTTCGGGTTCCAGAACCCGAACTGGCCCTATTTCCAGGATACCCAGATCGAGCGGATTCACTACATGGCGAAATCCGGGGTGCTGTCTCAACGCATCACCACCACCATGCACGCGACCACCCATATCGACGCGCCCGCCCATGTGGTGCAGGGAACCCCCTTCATCAACGAAGTGCCGCTGCCGCATTTCTTCGGCACCGGGATCGTCGTCAGCCTGCCGAAGAAGAAATGGGAGCCGATCACCGGCGAGGATCTGGAAAAGGCCTGCGGCCATGCGATCCGTCCCGGCGATGTGCTGATCATCAACACCGGCTGGCACAAGGATTACGAGGATGGCGACTACTTCGCCTATTGCCCCGGCTTCGTGCCTTCGGCGGGGGAATGGATGGTGAAGAAAGGCGTCAAGGTCGTCGGCCACGACACCCAGGCCAATGACCACCCGCTCGCCACCGCCATCGGACCGCAGCGCAACGGGCCGCTGCTTCCGCATCTCGCGGCGGAATACAAGGAATGGTCCGGCGGCCGCGACTGGAAGGACGATTTCCCGGATTGGGAGCCGGTCCACCAGATCCTCTTCAAGGCCGGGATTCTCGGGATCGAGAATGTCGGCGGCGATCTCGATGCCGTCACCGGCAAGCGCTGCACCTTCGCCTTCTTCCCGTGGAACTGGGACCGGGGCGACGGCTGCATCATCCGGCTCGTCGCCATGATCGACCCGTCGCAGAACTACCGGATCGAAGCGGGCGAGACGTTCTGAACGCATCGGGGGGGAGGGTCAGCCATGCTGGTCAAGCGGTTTGCCGAGGCGCGTCCCTATGAGGCGCCGAACCATCGCGGGGTGCTCGGCCTCCGCCTTCAGGGCTTCGAGGACGGGGGGCCGCAGAACCAGTGGCTCGGCCTCTCGCAATTCCTGCCCGGCGGCGGGGCGGGACCGGATTCCACCCCCTTCGAGAAGGTCTATCTGGTGCTCGAAGGGGAGATGACGGTGCGTTCCGGCGGGGTGGAAACCGTGCTCGGCCCGCTCGACAGCTGCACCATCCCCCCCGGCGAGATCCGGGAAATCACCAACCGCTCCAACCACATCTGCAAGATGCTGGTCGTCATCCCCTATCCCCCCGCCGCCAGAGCATGAGCCAGACCATGACCCTTCCCGATCCGCTGACAATGTTCGATGTGCAAGGCCGGGTCGCCCTGATCACCGGGGCCTCCGGCGCCTTTGGCGCGGTGGCGGCACGGGTGCTCGCCGGGGCCGGCTGCCGCCTCGTGCTCGCCGCGGGCAAGGCCGCCGAGCTGGCGGAAATCGCCGGAGAATGCCGCGCCGGCGGTGCCGAAGTGGTGGAGATCAACGCCCGCCCCGACAGCGAAGCCGCCTGCGACGCCATGGTGGCGGCGGCGGTTGCGGCCTTCGGGCGGCTCGACATCCTCGTCATCGCCTCCGGCATGAACAAGGTGGCGAAGATCGAGGACATGGCGCCGGAAACCTTCCTTTCGGTCATGGATGCCAATGTCACGCAAAGCTGGCTTCTGGCGCGGGCGGCAACCCGGCAGATGAGGGCGCAAGGCCCGGATGCGGCGGGCCGGTCCGGCGGCAAGATCGTTCTGGTCTCCTCCGCCCGCGGGCTTCTCGGCCATCCGGCCGGCTACACCGCCTATTGCGCCTCCAAGGCGGCGGTGGACGGGATGACGAAGGCGCTCGGCTGCGAGCTTGGCCCGACCGGCATCACCGTCAATGCCATCGCGCCGACCGTGTTCCGCTCCCCCCTCACCGCCTGGATGTTCGAGGAAACGGAGAACGCCAAGGCCGTCCGCGCCGGCTTCCTCTCCCGCGTGCCGAAGGGCCGGCTGGGCGAGCCGGAGGATCTCGCCGGGCCGCTCCTCTTCCTCGCGTCGCGCGCGTCGGATTTCTATACCGGGCATATCCTTTATGCCGACGGCGGCTATACGGCGGGTTGAGACGATGAAGAACCAGCAGATCGCGGTGATCGGGGCGGGGCTCATGGGCCATGGCATCGCGCTCACCCTCGCCCGCGCCGGGCAGTATGTGGCGATCACCGATCCCGTGGCGGAGGCCCGCGCCGCCGTCTCCGGCCGCATCGCCGAAAGCCTGCGCCTGTTCGGCGAGGGGGAGACCCGCATCGCCGCGATCCTGAAAAAGATCGAGATCTGCGACACCATCCCCGGCGCCGTCCACAACGCCGCCTTCGTCTTCGAGGCGGCCCCGGAAAAGATGCCCCTCAAACAGGCGATCTTCGCCGAGGTGGAGGCCGCGGCCCCCGCAAGCGCCATCCTCGCCTCCAACACCTCCGTCATGCCGATCACCGAAATCATGTCGGGCCTGCGCGACAGGAGCCGCGCGCTCGGCACCCATTGGTGGAACCCGCCGCATCTGATCCCGCTGGTCGAGGTGATCCGCACCGCCGACACCGGCGAACCGGCGATGTCGGCGACCATGGCGCTGCTTGCGGATGCCGGAAAAACCCCGGTCCGCGTCGAAAAGGACGTGCCGGGCTTCATCGGCAACCGCCTGCAACATGCGCTCTGGCGCGAGGCGGTCAGCCTTGTCGAACGCGGCACCTGCGACGCGGCGGCTGTCGATACGGTAGTGAAAGCCTGCTTCGGGCGCCGGCTTGCCGTGCTCGGCCCGCTGGAGAATGCCGATCTCGTCGGCACCGACCTCACGCTCGACATCCACGAAACGGTCCTGGCCGATCTCGAACACCGGCCCGGACCCTCACCCTATCTGCAACGCCTGGTGGCAGAGGGGAAGCTGGGCATGAAGACCGGGCAGGGATTTCACGCATGGAGCCGTGAGGAGGCGGCTGCACTCCGTGAAAAAGTGGTGAAACATCTCATCGCCCTGGAGACGATTCTGAACGGATGACCGGCGGGCGCAAGACCCGCCTTCAAGGGAGGAAGACCAATGAAGCCAACGACACGGCGCGGATTTCTAGGCGGGGCGGCCTCGCTTCTCGCCGCCCCCGCGATCCTGACCTCGACCCGCGCCTATGCCGATGTGCCGACCCTCAAGGTCGGCCATGTCAGCCCGAAATCCGGCCCGCTCGCCGGTTTCGCCGAAGCGGATGACTACATCCTGCAAGCCATCACCGGGAAATTCGGCGCCGGGATCGAGAACAACGGCAAGTCCTGGGCGGTGGAGATCGTGTCGCGCGACAGCCAGTCCAACCCCAACCGCGCCGCGGAGGTCGCCTCCGAACTGATCCTGTCGGAGGAGGTCGACATCCTCGTCGCCGCCTCGACCCCCGATACCGTTAATCCGGTCTCCGATCAGGCGGAGATCAACGGTGTCCCCTGCATCACCACCGATTGCCCCTGGCAGCCCTATTTCTTCGGGCGCGGCGGCAAGCCCGACACCGGGTTCGAGAACACCTACCACTTCTTCTGGGGGCTGGAGGATGTGATCGCGGCCTTCCTCGACCTCTGGGGCAAGGCCGGGGTGGCCAGGACCGTCGGCGGGCTCTTCCCCAATGACGCCGATGGCAATGCCTGGGGCGATGCTGAACTCGGCCTGCCGAAACCGCTTGCCGCCGCAGGCTATAGCCTCGTCGATCCCGGCCGCTACCAGCCGATGAACAACGATTTCTCCGCCCAGATCGCGGCCTTCAAGGCCGCCGGTTGCGAGATCGTCACCGGCAACATGATCCCGCCGGATTTCGGCACCTTCTGGTCGCAGGCCGCCCAGCAGGGCTTCACCCCGAAAGTGGTGACGATCGGCAAGGCGCTGCTCTTCCCCTCGGTGATCGAGGGGCTGGGCGATCGCGGTCCCGGCCTGTCGTCCGAGGTCTGGTGGTCGCCGCACCATCCCTTCTCCTCCTCGCTGACCGGGGCCTCCTCCAAGGATCTGGCGGAGGGCTATACGGCCGCCACCGGCCGGCCCTGGACCCAGCCCATCGGCTTCAAGCACGCGCTTTTCGAGGTGGTGGCCAATGTCGTCTCCCGCGCCGAGGATCTGGAAGACCCCGCCGCCATCGTCGCGGCGATTGCGGCGACCGACATGCAAACCATCGTCGGCCCGGTGAACTGGTCCAAAGGCCCGGTCAAGAACGTGACAAAGACCCCGCTCGTCGCCGGCCAATGGCAGAAGGATGCGGCGGGGCTAGATCTGAAGATCGTCGCCAATGCCTCCGCCCCCGAGATCGGGCTGACCGGAGAGCTGGCGCTGCTCTGATCCCTCCGGCGCGGGCGGCTTTCGGCCGCGCCCCCCTTGCCGCGAAGGAGGCCGCCTTGGCCGCGATCCTGGAACTTCAGCAGGTCTCGAAACGCTACGGCGCCATCACGGTCGCCGACAGCCAGAGCTGGTCGCTCGCCGAGGGCGAGGCGCTTGGCGTCATCGGGCCGAACGGCGCGGGCAAGACCTCCATGTTCAATCTCGTGACCGGGACGATCGCGCCGAACAGCGGGCGGGTGATCTTTGCCGGTCAGGACGTGACGCGGCTTTCCGCCGCAAACCGCTGCCGGCTCGGCATCGCCCGCAGCTTTCAGGTGCCGCAGCCCTTCGGCGGCATGACGGTCTTCGAGAATTGCCTCGTCGCCGCCACGCAGGGCGCCGGCGAGGCGGGAACCACCGCGGAGGCCACCGGCCTTGAGGTGCTGGCCCGCACCGGCCTCCTGGCGAAGGCCAATCACCTCGCCCGGACCCTGACGCTCCTTGAGCGCAAGCGGCTGGAACTGGCCCGCGCCCTCTGCGCCCGTCCGAAGGTGCTTCTCCTCGACGAGATCGCCGGCGGGCTCACCGAAAGCGAATGTCATGCCCTCGTCGCCACCATCCGGGACCTGCGCGGCACCGGCGTCTCCATCGTCTGGATCGAGCATGTCGTCCATGCGCTGCTGGCCGTGGTGGACCGGCTCATCGTCATCAACTTCGGCAAGCTGATCGCCGAGGGGGAACCGAAGGCGATCATGGCCAGCCGCGAGGTGCGCGAGATCTATCTGGGGATCGAAGCCGATGCCTGATCCCCTCCTCTCCGTCTCCGGGCTTTCCGCCTTCTACGGCGATTTCCAGGCGCTCTACGGCCTGTCGCTCCACGTCCAGCCGGGAGAGGTGGTCGCCGTCATCGGGGCGAACGGCGCGGGCAAGACCACCCTCATGCGCGCCATAACCGGCCTCATCCGGCAGGCGGGGGAGGTGCGCTTCAAGGGCCGCCCCCTCGCCCGGCTCCGCGCCGACGAGATCGCGGCCACCGGCATCGCCCTGGTGCCGGAAGGGCGGCTTCTCTTCCCTTCCCTCTCGGTCGAGGAAAACCTGATCATCGGCGGCCAGCTCGGCCGCAAGGGACCCTGGGATCTGGCGGCGGTCTATGCGCTCTTCCCCGTCCTGAAGGAGCGGCGCGCCTTCCCCGGCACCGCCCTGTCCGGCGGGCAGCAGCAGATGGTGGCCATCGGCCGCGCGCTCATGTCCAACCCGGAGCTGATCCTGATGGACGAGATCAGCCTCGGCCTCGCCCCCATCGTCATCCGCCAGATCTACGAGGCCCTGCCCGGCATCACCGGCGAGGGCATGGCCGCCGTCATCGTCGAACAGGACATCGCCAAGGCCCAATCGGTTTCCGAGCGGCTCTACTGCCTGCAAGAGGGGCGCGTCTCGCTCGAAGGACGCTCCGCCGACATCACCCGCGAGGCGATTGCCGCCGCCTATTTCGGAGTCTGAGATGGACTGGATCAACGCCATCCTGCAAGGCACGCTGCTCGGAGGGCTCTACGCGCTCTTCGCGGCGGGGCTGTCGCTGATCTTCGGGGTCATGCGGCTGGTGAACATCGCGCACGGCGACCTCATCGTGCTGGCGGCCTATCTCGGGCTGTCCGTGACGACGGCGCTCGGCCTGCATCCGCTGCTGGCGCTGCTGGTGGTGGTGCCGGTGATGGGCGGGCTCGGCTACGCCCTGCAACGGCTGGTGCTGAACCGCACTCTCGGCGACGACATCCTCCCGCCGCTTCTGGTGACCTTCGGCCTGTCGGTGATCCTGCAGAACGCCCTGCTGGAGGTCTATACCGCCGATCCGCAAAAGCTTCAGGCCGGACCGCTCGAAACCGCGAGCCTGACGGTCGGGCCGCTGGCCATAGGTGTCCTGCCGCTGCTGATGTTCGCCACCGCAGTTCTGGTGATCGCCGGGCTGCAATGGATGTTCTACCGCACCGCCCTTGGCCGCGCCTTCCGCGCCACCTCCGACCGGCAGGACATCGCGCAGCTCATGGGGCTGAACAAGGCCCATGTCTTCGGCCTCGCCATGGGGCTGTCGCTGGCGGTCACGGCTCTGGCCGGCGTGTTCCTCGGCATCCGCACCGCCTTCGACCCGGCGGGCGGCGGCTCCCGGCTGATCTTCGGCTTCGAGGCGGTGATCATCGGCGGGCTCGGCAACCTCTGGGGAACCCTGGCGGGCGGCATCATCCTCGGCGTCAGCCAGAACCTCGGCGCGCAGATCTCGCCGGGCTGGCAGATCCTCACCGGGCATCTGGTGTTCCTGCTGATCCTTGCCATCCGCCCGCGCGGCCTGTTCCCGAGGATCGACGGATGAGCCCCGACATGTCCCGCATGACCACGCCCCCCGCCGGCCTTCAGGTCTCCCGCGCCACCCCCGCCTCCCGCCTCGCCGGGATCGCGGCCCTGATCCTGCTGCCCGTGCTGATCGCCGCCCCGTGGTGGGCCGGCAGCTTCGGCCTGCGGCTGATGGGAGAATTCTGCCTCTATCTCGCCCTCGCCACGCTCTGGAACCTGCTGGCAGGCTATGCCGGCCTCGTCTCCGTCGGACAGCAGGCCTATGTCGGGCTCGGCGCCTATGCGGCCTTCGGGCTGGCCATGCTCGCCGACGTGCCGATCCTCTGGGCCGTCCCCCTCGCCGGGGTCATCGGCCTCCTGCTTGCCGTGCCGGTGGCCGCCCTGATCTTCCGCCTGCGCGGCGCCTATTTCGCCATCGGAAGCTGGGTGATCGCCGAGGTCTTCCGCCTCTTCGCCGCCCAGACCACCAGCCTCGGCGGCGGCTCCGGCATCAGCCTCGCGCCCGAGGTGGTGAAGTCCATCGCCGCCACCCGCCCCCTGCGCGAGGCGCTGTCCTACTGGCTCGCCCTCGGCGCGGTCGTGCTGGTGCTGGGCGCGGTCTTCCTCATCCTGCGCTCCCGCCGCGGCCTCGCCCTCACCGCCATCCGCGACAACGAACTCGCCGCCCGCAGCCTCGGCATCGACATCTGGTGGACGAAATTCTCCGTCTATATCGTCACGGCCGGGCTCACCGCGCTGATCGGCGCCCTCATCGGCCTGCAAAAGCTGCGGATCTCCCCCGACAGCGCCTTTTCCTCCAACGACTGGACGGCCTTCGTCATCTTCATCGTCGTGATCGGCGGCATCGGCACGCTCGAAGGCCCGATCCTCGGCACGCTCCTGTTCTTCCTCCTGCGCGAGACGATGGCCGATCTCGGCTCCTACTACCTCATCGCCCTCGGCATCGTGGCCATCGTCACCATGCTGAAGGCGCCGCAGGGCCTCTGGGGGCTGATCCGCGCCCGCTGGGGGCTGGAACTCTTCCCCCTCTCCCGCCGCGTGCGCGGCCCGAACCCGTAAGGAGCCGCCATGGCCCGCAAACCCAGGACCATCATCACCTGCGCCATCACCGGGGCCATCCACACCCCCACCATGTCGGACGCCCTGCCCTACACCCCCGACGACATCGCCGCCCAGGCCATCGCGGCGGCAGAGGCCGGGGCCTCGATCCTCCACCTCCACGCCCGCCGCCCGGCGGATGGCGGCGTCTCCATCGAGCCGTCGGATTTCGCGGCCTTCCTGCCACGGATCAAGCAGGCGACCGGCGCGGTGGTGAACCTCTCGACCGGCGGCAGCCTCAAGAACACCATCGAGGACCGCATCGCCCCGGCCCTGCGCTTCTCCCCGGAAATGTGCAGCCTCAACATGGGGTCGATGAACTTCTCCTTCCATCCGCTGGCCAAGCGCTACGACAGCTGGAAATTCGACTGGGAGAAGGACTATGTCGAGAATTCCGACACCTACATCTTCCGCAATACCTTCCGCGACATCGGGACGGTGGCGGCGGCCCTCGCCCCGCACCACATCAAGTTCGAACATGAATGCTACGATGTGGGCCATCTCTACAACCTGCGCTTCTGCATGGATATCGGGCTCTTCAAGGCGCCGATCTTCATCCAGTTCATCTTCGGCATCCTCGGCGGCATCGGGCCGGAGGTCGACAATCTCATCTTCATGAAGCGCACTGCCGACCGGCTCTTCGGCGAGGATTACCGCTGGTCGGTGCTCGGCGCGGGCGGCGCGCAGATGGGGCTGGCGACCACGGCAAGCCAGATGGGCGGCAATCTGCGGGTCGGGCTGGAGGACAGCCTCTTCCTGTCGCGCGGCAAGCTTGCGGAAAGCAACGCCCAGCAGGTCACGAAAATCCGCCGCATCGTCGAGGACCTCGGCTGCGAAATCGCCACCCCCGACGAGGCCCGCGAGATGCTCGGCCTGAAAGGCGGCGATCAGGTCGCCTTCTAGCGCCCCGCCCCCGCACAGCCCGCCATCCCAGGGCAGACCGACCTCCGGAGCGGGCGGCGCAAACCCCTGCGCCCCTTTCATCTTGCCTCAAATATCCTGCGGGGAGGTCCGGAGGGGTGCAAAACCCCTCCGGCGACCGGCCCGGCGCGCGCCGCCTGCCGATCGGCCCTAGTCCACCACCTCCACCCGGATCTGCGGCCAGCCGGCGGCAAGGCTCCGCGCCCAGGCCTCCTGCCGCCAGGGGATCACCTCGGCGTCGAACCAGAACTGCCGCTCCCCGTCGAGATCGTAAAGATGGACCTCATCCGCGCTTTCGCCGCGCCGCAGGATGCGGATGGCCCCGATGCGCGAAGGGTGGATGCGGCCCCCGACCCCGGCATGGCCGAGGCTGCGCCGCTGCCACCAGATCAGATCGCCGGTCTCCGGGTCGATCCGGCTGCCCCGGCGCGGATTGACCCAGAGCTGGCCCGCCGCGATCAGCATCGCCCCCGCGCCGAGCCATTTCGCCACCGGCACCAGCCAGGGCGCACAATCGCCCGCCGCATCGCAGTTCTTCATCGGGTCCACCATGACCCCGGTGGCAAAGAAGGCGATGCCGGCCAGAAGGATGCCCCAGATCCGAAGATCGGTCCGCGCGCTGCGCTGCCAGGGGCGTGGCGCCATCTAGCGCTGCCGCCACATCGCCAGGATATAGGCCGCCGTCATCAGGTCCAGATGCGCGCCCCCGCCGTTCTTGGCGATGGTGATCTCCTCCGCCGAGCGGCGGCAGAAGCCGCCCGAGGCCAGATCGTAGAAATCGGCGCGGATGTCCTCCTCCCGGATCGCGCCGGAGGCGATCGGGTCGATGATCTCGCCGATATGATGCACCGTCGTCGCACGGGAATCGACGAAAACGCTCGCCCGCTGCATCGCGCGGTCATCCACCTCCCGCATCGAGGGGGTATAGGCGCCGATCAGATCCAGATGCTGCCCCGGCCGCAGCCAGTCGCCGCGCAGCACCGGGCTGGTCGCCATGGTGCAGGTGCAGATCACATCCGCACGGCCGACCACCGCCTCCAGATCCTCCGCCACCGGCAGGCCCAGCGCCGCCGCACTCTCCCGGCTGCGGCTCCAGATGGTGAAGCGCGGGTCCGGGAAAAGCGCCGAATAGGCCTCCACCATCGACCGCGCCACCGCCCCCGCGCCGACGATCAGGATCTCCCGGCTGTCCTTGCGCGCCAGCCTGGAGGCGGCAAGCAGACTGTCCCCCGCCGTCTTCCACTTCGTCACCAGATGGAAATCGACCAGCGCCTCCAGCACCCCGGTCCTGTCGTTGAAAAGCGTGACCGCGCCGTTCACGCTCGGCAGCCCCACCGCGCCATTGCCGGGGCAGACCGTGGCGACCTTGACGAGCGACCCCAGCCCGTCGATCCAGGCGGCACGGTCCAGAAGCGTATCCTTGCCGCGATAGAGGAACAGATCCGCGATCTCCGCCCGCGGCAGGCGATGCCCGGCCTCCAGGGCCTCGCAGAGCCCCGCCCAGTTCAGATGCGCCTCCGCCTCTTTTCCGACGATCTCGATGCTCACAGCCCCGCCTCCTCTTGCGTCAACAGCCCCTCGGCGACCAGCCGCGCCGCCCAGCCCTGCCAGCTTTCAAACTGATGCGTCCGCCAGCCCCTGCGGGCCGCCGCGGTGATATTGTCCGCCCGGTCATCGGCGAACAGCAGGCTTTCCGGCGGCAGCCCGCAATCCTCCTCGACGATCTCGTAGATGCGCGGATCGGGCTTCATCACCCCCAACGCGCCCGAGATATAGGACCTGTCGAACTCCCGCAGGAACGGCAGTTCGGCCTGCGAGGCCGCAAAGGTGTGCTGGCTCGCGTTCGACAGGGCGAAAACCGGCACCCCCTTGGCCCGCAGCGCCCGCTGCAACCGGATCGACCCGTCGATCAGCGGCGTCGCCAGTTCGATCCAGCGGTCATGCCATAGCCGGATCTCCGCCGCCCAATCCGGGTTCGCCCCGGCAAAGCCGTAGACCGTCTCGCGGAAGGGCGCGCCCGCATCCAGCCCCTCGTTCATCCCGTGCAGATCGACCGCCGCGAACAGGGCCTGCCGCCGCGCCTTCCCGATCTCCCGGTCATAGAAGGCCTCCGGGTTCCAGGTGGTCAGCACATTGCCGATATCAAAGATCACCGCTTGGGGCTGCAACATCCACCACCTTCCGTCTGACCGTCTCGCGCCAGAGCGTATAAAGCCCCGCCCCGCAGATGAGCGCAATCCCCACCCAGGCCTGATGATCCGGCCAGGTGCCGAAGACCACCACGCCCCAGAAGATCGCCATCGGCATCCCGATATATTCAAAGGGCGCCACCAGCGAGGCCTCTGTCGTCCGGTAGGCCTGGCTCATCATCAGCCCGCCGATGCCGACCGCCATGCCGGTCGCCACAAAGGCCCACCAGTCCCCCACCGGCGGCCAGACCCAGGGCCGGAACAGGAAGGCCAGCGACGGGTCGGAGGAGCCCGAAAGATGCCCGTCCCCGACCCAGAGCCCCATGGAGGCGGAAACCGCGATGAACCCGACCTGCACGAAGAAATTCAGCGTCATGGCGCTTTCGGTGCCGCGCATCCGCCGGGTCATCATATGGCTGCCCGCATAGCACAGCGCCGAAATCAGCACGAGGATCGCCGCCGGCTGGATCACCCCCGCCCCCGGCCGCACCATGACCACCACGCCCACCATGCCCACCGCCACCGCCGCCCAGCGCCGTGGCCCAACATGCTCGCCAAGGATCACCGCCGACATCAGCGTCACCAGAAGCGGCGCGATGAAGGCCGTCGCCACCGCATCGGCCAGCGGCATGGCGGCAAGGCCGAGGAAATAGGTGACGTTCGACACCATCACGATGGAAACGCGGATCAGATGGTCCTTCGGCCTGCGGGTCCGCAACTGGCGAAAGCCGGTGCCGGAATACCAGATCACTCCCAGCACGATCGCCATGCCGACGAAGGCCCGGATCAGGATGACCTGATGCAGCGCATAGCTGCCCGACAGCGCCTTGATCGCCAGATCGTTGACCGAAAGCACCACGCCGCCGCCAAGGGCAAAGAGGATGCCGGTTGCGGGGCGCTTGCCCGCAAGGCTCTGGCGGGCGGGCAGGACGGATCGGAGGGAGAGTCTCGAAAGCTTCGGCATCGCGCCAGTTCACATCGCCGCCTGCCGGAATTCTGTTCCGCCCGCGACACCTGCGGCGGAAATGATCAAAACTTGGGCGGCTGTTCGGGCGGACTGCGGGTGAGTCGGCGAAACGGGTTAACCCGCCGCACCGCAGCATCTGTAACTACAGAAAGCATACAGACCGAATACAGGGAGAAGACGGGGAAAGGACGCGACGCATAGGGGCCGAAACCCGCAAGAGGCCCCGTTAATCCAGCGTTCCCAGAGGCTTAAGCGGCAATGGCCTTCGCCGCACGCACCACCCGCTCCAGCACCTCCAGAAACCGGCTCCGGTCGGTTTTGGAAAAGGGCCGCCCGCCCCCCTGCCGGAACGGATCGGCAGAGCGCAGGTCCTGCATCAGATCGCGCGTCGCCAGCACATTGCCGATATTGGCCGGCGTCAGCTCCTCGCCATTGTGCTTGACGACCTTCGCCCCCGCTGCCACGCATTTCGCCGCCAGGGGAATATCCCCGGTCACGACGACATCCCCCGGCCCCGCCTCCGCCGCGATCCATTTGTCGGCCTCATCCGGGCCATCGGCCACAAAAACGCTTTCTACCAAGGGGTTGGCCGATGGACGGATGCCGCCGTTGGACACGAGGATCATCCGCACCCCATGCCGGGTCGCCACCCGCTCCGCCTCGGCCTTGACCGGGCAGGCATCGGCGTCGATGAAGATGCGGGTCCGGATCGGGGTTTGCGGGGTCTCAGGGTTTGGCAAAGACCTGAACCCAGTAGTAGTGCAACGCATAGGGATTGCCTTTGATCGGCTGGTCATCCGCCTGATAAACCATGGCAATTCCCGTTTCCGTCATCCGGCAGTTGAGAATGTTCCTGCGGTGGCCGCTGCTCGCCATCCAGCCCTTCACCGCCGCTTCGGGCGATTTGTAGCCGGCGCCGATATTCTCCGCCGCCGTCTGATAGCTGTACCCCTGCGCCTTGATGCGCCCGCTGAACCGGCTGCCGTCCTTGCCGGTATGGCTGAAGAAATTCTGCTTCGCCATGGCCGAGGCATGACCCCGCGCTGCTGCCGACAGCTTGTCGTTCATGACAAGCGCACCACAACCCTTTGCGGCCCGCGCCTTGTTGATCAGGCTCAGCACCTGATCCTCCGCCCCGCCCGCGAAACCCGGCGCCGCGCCGGAAGCCAGCAGCAGCGCAACCGCAATCGCCCGAATTCCCCGCATCCCGTTTCCCATCCTGCCGCCCTTGCGGCGAAACATGCCACGGGCGAATGTGCCGCTCAAGCTGCAACCTCAGGCATGAAGCGCCGCCGCATGGAAGGCGATATGCTCCTCCATGAAGGTCGAGACGAAGAAGTAGCTGTGATCATAGCCTTTCTGCATCCGGAAGGTGCCGCCCTGCCGCCGCTCCGCCATGGCCCCGGCAAGGGCCTCGGGCTTCAACAGGTCGAGGAACTGGTCGCTCGTCCCCTGATCAATCAGCATCGGCCCGTCAAAACCCCGCTTCCGCATCAGAAGCGTCGCATCATGCGGCGCCCAAAGGCTTTCGTCCGTGCCGAGATAGGCCGAAAATTGCTTGCGTCCCCAGTCACTTGCACTGGGATTGCAGATCGGCGCAAAGGCCGAGACGCTGCAGAACCGTCCCGGAAAGGACATGGCGATCGTCAAGGCTCCATGCCCGCCCATCGAATGCCCGGTGATCGCCTGCGCCTCTTCGGCCAGCGGGAAGGCACTGAAGAGAAGATGCGGCAGCTCCTCCGTCACATAATCCCACATGCGGAAATGCGGCGCCCATGGGGTCTGGGTCGCGTTGACGTAAAACCCCGCCCCCTGCCCCAGATCATAGGCGCCGTCATCGGCAACCCCTTCACCGCGCGGGCTGGTGTCGGGGAAGACCAAAGCCACCCCCGCCTCCGCCGCCCACCTTTGCGCGCCGGCCTTGACCATGGCATTCTCATGGGTGCAGGTCAGGCCGGAAAGATACCAAAGCACGGGAACAGCCCCATTTTCCGCTTCCTCCGGCAGGAAGAGCCCGAAGGTCATCTCGCCCCCCGTCGCCTGCGAGGCATGGCTGTAAACCCCTTGCACACCGCCAAAAGTCCGGTTTTCCGATATCGTTTTCATAAGCCCTCCACCAAGGCGATCACGCCGGTCACGGTCAGCACCGAAACCGCCGTCGAGATGAGAATAGCGGTCGAAATCCGCTGCGGCGCAACCCGGTAATGCTGCGCCAGAATGAAGACATTGCCCGCCACCGGCAAAGCCGCCGCGGCGATCATCACCCCCGCCGCATAGGGCTCCACCCCGAAAAGCCAGAGCGCAGACAAGGCCACGGCTCCGGGATGCAGCACCAGCTTGGCGAAGGTCAGCCAGACCGCCACCTCCACCCGCTCCGCCGAACGCCCGACCAGCGAGGCCCCGATGGCAAAAAGCGCGCAAGGCGTCGCCGCCGCCCCGAGAAGGGTCAGGAATTCATTGACCGGCCCCGGCAAGTTCCAGCCGGTCATCCCCCAGAGGATGCCGAGCAGAACCGAGACGATCATCGGGTTGGACAGCAGCCCGACCGCCAGAACCCGGAAGATCGCAAGGCTCATCCGCGCCTCCCGCAACCCGGTGACAAGGAGCGTCAGAGCCGAGGAAAAGACAAGCAGATCAACGGCCAGGACCAGCAGAACCGGCCCGACCGCCTCTTTGCCCAGCAACAGAACCAGCATCGGAATCCCGAGGAAACCGAGGTTTCCGGTGATGGCGGCATGGGCCTCGAACACCGCCTCTTCCGCCTTCGCCCCGCGCAGAAGCGCCACCCCGGCGACCAGCAGCCAGATCAGCAGCGAGGCGAGGAAATAGGCCCAGACGAAGCGCCAGGAAAAGATCGCCGCCAGATCGAGATGTGCCGCAAAGCCGAAGAGCATCGCCGAAAGCGCGAAATAGAAGACGAATTTCGTGAGATAGGCCGTCCCCTCGGCGGTAAAGACCCGGAACCGCCCGGCCAGATACCCGAGACCGATCACGGCAAAGAACGGCAGGGTCTTGAGGAAGATGGCGAGCATGAGCCCTACGTCTCACGCACCGCCGCGCGGGGCAAGGCCCTGCCGTGCGAAAGCCCGAAAACACCCGCGCCGCCGCCCTCTAAGGCCGCTCCGGGGGATAGTCAGGCAAAGCTGAAAGGGCTTTCTTCTCTTCTCAAATATCCCCGCCGGAGGCTTCCGGACCTGCCGCAGCGGACCGCATGGCGCCAAGACTCAACCGCCACCGATCAGCACCCCTGCGGCAAAGACCAGAGCCCCGCCAAGCACCACCTGCAGGGCTGCGCGCAGGAAGGGGGTTTCCATATAGCGGTTCTGGATCCAGGCGATGGCCCAGAGTTCGACGAAGACCACCAGCATCGCAAGGGTCGTCGCCGTCCAGAACTCCGGGATCAGATAGGGCAGCGCATGGCCAAGCCCGCCGAGCGCCGTCATCACCCCGCTCGCCAGTCCCCGTTTCCACGGGCTGCCCCGACCGGAGATCACCCCGTCATCATGCGCGGCCTCGGTGAAACCCATGGAGATCCCCGCCCCCACCGAAGCCGCCAGCCCGACAAGAAAGGTCGTCCAGGTGTTCTGCGTGGCAAAGGCCGTGGCGAAGATCGGAGCGAGGGTGGAGACGGAGCCATCCATCAACCCTGCGAGCCCCGGCTGCACCCAGGTCAGGATGAACTGGCGGCGGGCAGCACCGTCCTCCTCGGCCTTTGCGCCCTCTCCCAGATGTTGCGTTTCCAGCCCCTCTGCAATCTGCACATGCCCGGCCTCCGCCGCCGCAAGATCACCCAGAAGCCGCCGGGTCGCCGCATCCGCGACCCGGCCCGCCGCCCGCAGATAGAACTCTGCCGCGCGGCGCTCCATCCCCCGAGCCTCGGCTCGGATCGCCTCCAGCCCCATCGTTTCCTTCAGCCAGACCGGGCCGCGCGCCAGCCCGCCAGCCACATGCTCCCGCCGCAGAAGGGGGATCACCGTGCCGAACCGTTGCACATGCAGGTCAATGAGCCTTTGGCGGTGGCCGTCCTCTTCTGCCGCCATGCCTTCGAAAACGGCCGCCGAGGCGGGGTATTCGCCACGCAGCCTCTCGGCGTAATGACGGTATATGCGCGCATCGTCCTCCTCCGAGGAAATGGCGAGCGCCAGGATTTCCTGTTCGGAGAGGTCTGCAAACCGGCGCCGGGCGGAGATGGTGGGAATCATTTCAGACTCATATTTGGAATGATTCTAAGTACTGCGGTCCGCCGGAAATGGCGATGCGGAAAATTTTGAACACCGCAGTTCATTTTGCCCTTGCGAATCTGAACTCATCGGTTCATTTATATCTGAACTGAACGGTTCAGATGGAGATTGACATGACCCGCTTCACCCCCGCCCTCCTGCTCGCAACGCTCCTCGCCGGCCCCGCCGCCGCTCTCAGCGTCGATGTGCTTCCGCCGAACCTGAGCTGGCCCGATCCTGCCCCCGCCACCCAGTCCTGCACCTCGCCCGCTGACCTCACCACGAGCGCCTGCAAGACCCGTTGAGCACAGACTTGCCCGGCCCCGGCGCAGCGATTACGGTGGGGCCAGAGGATGTGATGACCGCAAAACCCCAATTGATCGTCAGAGGCCGCAAGTTCGACCAGGTGCTGGAGGGCGCCCGGACCGTCTTTCTGCGCGACGGGTTCGAGCGCGCCTCCGTCGATGACATCGCGCGGGAGGCGGGGGTCTCCAAGGCGACGCTCTACGCCTATTTCCCCGAC
This sequence comes from Paracoccaceae bacterium, assembly GCA_027492585.1. Classification (GTDB taxonomy): domain Bacteria; phylum Pseudomonadota; class Alphaproteobacteria; order Rhodobacterales; family Rhodobacteraceae; genus JAPUEK01. The sequence continues at coordinate 95,388 of JAPUEK010000090.1, forward strand.
AAGCGGCTGCTGTTCATGGAAATTGCGACGGCGGAATGTCGCCGACAGGCCGATGAAGCCGTGGCTCTGGTGGATGATTCCCTGCCCGTCGATGCGATCCTGCGGATCGCGGCGGAAAAGATCATCGCCTTCCTGACCTCGGAATTCGGGCAGCGGATCTTCCGCATCGCCGTGGCGGAATCCGAGAGCTTCCCCGCTCTCGCGCAGGAGTTCTATGAGTCCGGCCCGAAACTGGTGCAGGGACGCATCGCCGAATTCCTGCGCTGTGCCGTGCAGAAGGGCGAGCTGGCCATCGACGACATCGAGCTTGCCGCCACCCAGTTCGCGGTCCTGTGCAAGGCCGATCTGCACGACAGCCTGATCTTCGGCGCCCCCACCCGCGACCCCCAAAAGGTGATCGACGGCGCCGTGGAGATGTTCATGGCGCGGTATGGGGTGCGGGGGTAGAGCCGAGCCAAAGGACGGTTCGCGCGTTGGCCTGCCCTTCAAGCCTGTAGAGGTTGGAGTGCTTTGCCAGATACTTCGACCAGTTTGCGGAACCAGTTGATTTTGCACTGATCCGCTTTTGCCCCATCAAGCTGCCAAGACGCTGCACGGCAACCCTCTTGGTCTCTCCTGCCGCCAGAATCGCATCTCTGATCTCCATATCCGTCTTTGACAGAGACCCAAGTGGCTTCGGAGCCGACTTCACCTTCGCGGCACTGGCCTCTTTCGCCATGTTCTCCAGAACAGGCGGAGGTTTGACCTTTCCGATCCGCTCGGCGCCAAAGCCATTGAGCCGCAGATGCGCGATCAGCGGCTCGAAGTCGGCATCATCTGACACGACGATGAAATGCGCCGCCTGATTGCGATAGGCCAGTTCCATGGCCGCGAGGATCAGGTACATGTCGGCACGGTTCTTGCCCGCGGTCGTCGTGCAGTGAATGTGGAAATAGCATGTGTCGTTCGCCCAGCCAGGGTTCCGTGAAAAGTCCCCGAAAACCTGTCGGATAACAATTTCTCCCTTGCGCTCAGCAAATGCTTCCAACTGGGCCATCTGTGCAAACGGCACATTGTCGCCATCCACCAGCACCGCCACACGGCACGGGCTCGCGGGCAAGGACAACTCCCGGGGCGACAGATCGACCATGGCGGTTCCTGAGCAGAGTCCTGCCCGATCTGCCGCAGAAATGCGGCCTCATTTTGGCGCGCCGCGCGCAAGCCCTTTCTTCTCTTCGGAAATATCCTGGGGGTGAGGCCGCAGGCCGAGGGGGCAAAGCCCCCTAGCCGTTCTCCCGCAGCACCGATCCCGCAAGATAAAGCGAACCGCAGATCAGCACCCGAGCCTCCGGCGATCTGGCGGCGATCCCGGCCAGAGCCCCGGCGACGGAGGGGGCGGTCACCGCGTCCATCCCGGCGCTCAGGGCGGCGTCGCGGGTCATCTCCGCCGGCAGCGTATTCTTCTCGCCGGGGATCGAGACGGCATGAAGACGCGTCACCTGCCCGGCGAGCGGCTCCATATAGCCGCGGACATCCTTGGTGTTCAGCATCCCGCAGATGAGATGGGTCTCGCGCTCCGGCATCCGGGCGAGGGTTGCGGCAACGGCCGCCCCGCCGGCCGGATTGTGGCCGCCGTCGAGCCAGAGCTCCACCTGGGGCGCGAGTTCCACCAGGGGGCCGGTCCGCAGGCGCTGCATCCGGGCGGGCCAGAAGGCGCGGGTGACGGCAGCCTCGCAGGCGGCCTCCCCCTTGCCGAGCGCGCGCAGCGCCGCAATCGCAGCCCCCGCATTCTGGATCTGGAAGGGGCCGGGCAGATTCGGCAACGGCAGGTCCAGCAACCCGTTTTCATCCTGAAAGACGAGCCGTCCGCGCTCCTCCGCGACATGCCAGTGCTGGCCATAGGCCAGAACCGGCGCGCCGAGCCGCGCTGCCCGCGCCTCGATCACGGCAAGCCCTTCCGGCTCCTGCGGACCGACGATCACCGGCACGCCGCGCTTCAGGATGCCGGCCTTCTCTCCGGCGATCTCCGGCAGGGTCTCCCCCAGATATTGCTGGTGGTCGATGGAAACCGGGGTGATCACGGTCAGCGCCGGGCGCTCCACCACATTGGTCGCATCCAGCCTGCCGCCGAGACCGACCTCCAGCAGGGTATGGTCCGCCGGCACCCGCGCGAAGGCGAGGAAGGCCGCGCAGGTGGTGATCTCGAAAAAGGTGATCTCGTCCGGGCCGTTGGCCTCGACACATTCATCGAGCAGAGCGGTCAGCGCCGGCTCGGTGATCAGCTCCCCCGCCAGCCGGATGCGTTCGTGAAACCGTGCCAGATGCGGCGAGGTATAGGCATGGACAAGGCTTCCCCCGGCCTCCAGACCCGCGCGGATCATCGCCTGGGTGGAGCCCTTGCCATTGGTCCCGGCGATATGGATCACCGGCGGCAGACGCTTTTCGGGATGGCCGAGCGCAGCCAGCAGGCGATGCACGCGGTCAAGCGTCAGGTCGATGACCTTGGGGTGCAAGGTCATCATCCGTTCCAGAACGAGGTCGGAGGAGGTCACTCCCTAGCCTCGGCGGGCAGCGGCACGCCGGGGGCGGGCAGATCACCCTTCACCGCCGGGCTTTGCCCCGTCAGCATCCGGACGATGGTGATCAGTTCCTCGCGCAGGTTCTTGCGATGCGTCACCCGGTCGAGCATCCCGTGGTCGAGCAGATATTCCGCCCGCTGGAAACCCTCGGGCAGCTTCTCGCGGATCGTCTGCTCGATCACCCGCGGCCCGGCAAAGCAGATCAGGGCATTGGGCTCGGCGATCTGCACATCCCCGAGCATCGCATAGGAGGCGGTAACCCCGCCCGTCGTCGGATGGGTCAGCACGACGACATAGGGCAGGTTGGCTTCCTTGAGCATCTGCACCGCGACCGTGGTGCGCGGCATCTGCATGAGGCTCAGGATGCCTTCCTGCATCCGCGCGCCCCCCGCGGCGGAAAAGAGGATCAGCGGCCGCTTCAGTTTCACCGCCCGTTCCGCCGCCGCGATGATCGCATTGCCGACAAACATGCCCATGGAACCGGCCATGAAGCTGAAATCCTGGCCCACGGCGACGATCGGGGTGCGGCCCATCTCGCCCTCGGCCACCAGCATCGCCTCCTTCTCGCCGGTCGCCTTCTGGGCGGCCTTGAGACGGTCGGGATATTTCTTCTGGTCGCGGAAATGGAGCGGGTCCACCACCGGCTCCGGCACCTTCACCTCGACGAAGACGCCGCCGTCGAACAGGGCCGTGAAACGGTCCCGCGGGCTGATCGCCATATGGTGATCGCAGGAGGTGCAGACGTTCAGGTTGGCCGCCAGTTCCCGGTGGAACAGCATGGTCCCGCATTCGGGGCATTTCGTCCAGAGGTTCTCCGGCACTTCACGGCGGGAGAAGAGCGAGTTGATCTTCGGGCGGACGTAGTTGGAAATCCAGTTCATGCGGAGCCTTCCGGGGTCTCGGGCGGGGTCTCGGGCAATCCCGTCGTCAAGGATGGGCAGTCCTCCGTCAGATAGAGCCAGAGGGCCGGAATTGCAATCGCGCCGGGGGGTGCCATTTGGCGGATGCTGCGCCCCGGTCGGGCGCCGGAGGGGTTTTGCACCCCTCCGGACCTCCCCGCAGGATATTTGAGGCAAGATGAAAGGGCAGGTCAGAGCATTGCCTCCCCGGGGCTGAGTACTGGTCGGGGAAGGCGGCTGCCCTGTCGGCTCAGCCGTCGAGCAGGGCTTCGAGAAAGGCCGCGCCAAAGCGGTCGAGCTTTGCAGGGCCGAGGTCGCCCACCCGGTCCAGCTCCGACAGGCTGGTCGGGCGGGCCTCGGCGATGCGGCGCAGGGTGTTCGACGACAGGCTGAGCGGTTTGCCGGTGCCATCGGCGCCGCGCATCAGTTGCACCTGAAGGTCTGAAAGCCGGTCAAAGATCTGACCCGCATCGCGCCCGGCCAGCTTGCGGCGGGCGGGGTGCTGCGGGGCGGCGGCGGTGCCGGTGATCACCTCCAGAAAGGCTGCGCCGTAGCTTTCCAGCTTTTTGGCACCGACCCCGGTGATGCCCATCATCTCGTCCGGGGTCTGCGGACGGCGCTCGGCCATCTCGATCAGGGTGCGGTCGGCGAAGACCACATAGGCCGGGACGCCCGCCGCCTCGGCCAAAGCGCGGCGCTTGGCCTTGAGCGCGGAGAGAAGGCTCGCATCCTCCTCCGCCACAAGGGTTTTCACCGCATAGCGCGGCGTGGCGCGGTCCACCGTGTCCCGGCGCAGCGTCACCGCCTCCTCGCCGCGCAGGATAGGGCGGGCGGCTTCGGTCATCCGCAGGGCGCCGTGGCGTTCGGGGTCGGGGCGGACCAGATCACGGCCCATCATCTGCCGGAAGACCGCCCCCCAAGCCGGTTTCGACAGATCCTTGCCGACGGCGAAGGTCGGCAGCTGGTCATGGCCGCGCTCGCGCACCTTTTCGGTCGCGGTGCCGGTCAGGATGTCGATCAGATGGCCGGAGCCGAACCACTCCCCGGTCCGCAGGATCGCCGAAAGCGCTTTCCGCACCGCATCCGTGGCATCGAAGACCTGCACCGGGCGGTCGCAGAGGTCGCAGTTTCCGCAAGGCTCCGCCGCCTCGCTGAAATAGCCCAGAAGCACCTGGCGACGGCAGCGCATCGCCTCCGCCAGCCCGAGAAGCGCATTGAGCCGGCCATGGTCGGCGGCCTTGCGTTCGGGCGGGGCGATCCCCTCGTCGATCTGGCTGCGGCGCAGGCGGATGTCGTCGGGACCATAGAGCGTCAGCGTTTCCGCCGCCGCCCCGTCGCGGCCGGCACGGCCGATCTCCTGATAATAGCCCTCGATCGACTTCGGCAGATCGGCATGGGCGACCCAGCGGATATCCGGCTTGTCGATGCCCATCCCGAAGGCGACCGTCGCCACGACGATCAGGCCGTCTTCCTGCTGGAAGCGGATTTCCACCCGGCGCCGTTCCTCCGCCTCCATCCCGCCGTGGTAGAAGCAGGCGGAATGGCCGGCCTCGCGCAGGGCCTGGGCCAGCGTCTCGGTCTTGGCGCGGGTGCCGCAATAGGCGATGCCGGACTGGCCCTTGCGGGCGGCGGCGAAGGCGAGGATCTGGTCGCGCGGCTTGTCCTTCACCGCGAAGGCGAGGTGGATGTTCGGGCGGTCGAAGCCGCGCAGGAAGCTTGCCGGGGGAGTGCCGCCGAAAAGCCGGGTGACGATCTCGGCGCGGGTTTCCTCATCCGCCGTGGCGGTGAAGGCGGCGAGCGGCACATCGAGGCTGCGGCGCAACTCGCCGATCCGCAGATAATCGGGGCGGAAATCATGGCCCCACTGGCTGACGCAATGCGCCTCGTCCACGGCGATCAGCGTGCAGTTGATCCGGCGCAGCATCGGCAGGGTCGCCGCGGAGGCGAGCCGCTCCGGCGCCATGTAAAGAAGCTTCAGCCGGCCCTGATCGAGCGCGGCAAAGACCTCCTCCGTCTCCTCCCCGGTATTGCCGGAGGTGAGCGCCCCCGCCTCCACCCCCGCCGCACGCAGGGCTCGGACCTGATCCCGCATCAGCGCGATCAGGGGAGAGATGACCACCGTTACCCCTTCGCGGCAGAGGGCGGGGAGCTGGAAACAGAGCGACTTGCCGCCCCCCGTCGGCATGATGGCCAGCGTGTTGCGGCCTGAAAGCACCGCTTCCACGATCTCCTCCTGCCCCGGACGAAAGCCGGGGAAGCCGAAAACGGAGGCAAGAAGGTCTTTCGGCAGGGCCATGGGTCCGGGTTTCAGGAGCGGAAGGGAAGGGCGGGGCGGCGTCCCTCAGCCGTAGAGGTTGTTCATCACCACGATCCGCAGCGCATAGACGCCGACCAGCACCACGAGCGGCGCGAAGTCGATGCCCGCCGTCACCGGCAGCACCCGGCGGACCTGGGCGAAGACCGGCTCCATCACCCGGTTCAGGCCGAGCCAGATCTGCTGGACGAGCGGCTGGCGCAGGTTCAGCACCTGGAAATTGATCAGCCAGCTCATGATCACATGGGCGAGCACCACCCATTTCACGATGTCGAGGATCAGCAACAGGATCTCAAGGAAAGGGGTCATGGGGGCTCCGGCCACTAGGTCTTGTGGCAGAGGTAACGCGGAGACCCCGAAAGGGCAAGGCGGCTTGCCGTGGCGTTCCGCTTGACGCGAGCGCAAAGCGGGCGTTGAAGACGGCAAAGACCGGAGGTTGCGATGTATCCCTATATCCGCATGTTCAAGGAATTGTGGAAGTTCCGCAACGCGGCGCCACTGACCATCCTTGAGCCGCATGTGAGTACGCACCGGGTCTGGCCGCAGGATATCGACCCGTGGCGGGAGCTGAACAACGGGCGGACGCTGACGCTGTTCGATCTGGGCCGCATCCCGATGGCGCGGCGGATGGGGTTTCACCGGGTGGCGCGCGAAAACCGCTGGGGGATCACCGTGGCGGGCAATTCCACCCGCTACCGCCGCCGGGTCACGCTCTTCACCAAGCTGACGCAGGTCAGCCGGGTGATCGGCTGGGATGCCCGCTTCGTCTATCTGGAGCAGAGCTTCTGGCGCGGGGAGGAATGTACCTCCGCCATGCTGCTGCGGTCGGGCTTCATCTCCAAGGCCGGGCTGGTGGCGCCATCGGCGGTGCTGCGCGCCCTCGGCCAGCCGGAGGAGAGCCCGGAACTGCCGCAATGGGTGCGGGACTGGATCGCGGCCGATGCGGGACGGATCTGGCCGCCGGCGCGGTGAGCTCGCGTCTTTGAAGTCCGGCCGGGCCGCTTCAGGACGTGTCGCCATGGTTTGTCCCTGTGCGCCGGGGCCGGCTCATTCTGGGATGCCGCGCCGGTGGACAGCGGGGATGCCTCCGGCGGGGATATTTGAGCACAGGGGATGGGCAGGTTCCGGAAGAGGTGATCGTGGCCCGAGATCCTGGGCGGGTTGCCCTGTTGCGCCGGGGCTGCTGGCGGACCTGTCAGGCTCCTTCCGCCCCGATCTGCACCATACCCCGGCCGAGCGGGCGGCGGAGGCATGACCCCGAACAAACCGATGGCAGGGTGGCGCAATGCGCGCCCATCAGCCTTTGCTTGCGCGGATGCGCGATTTCAGGCTTGATCGCGCCAAACAAAACCGCAGGGGGACGGGAATGGCAACGCCACGGCAGCGCATCTGGGGCTGGTACTTCTTCGACTGGGCCAGTCAGCCCTACAACACGCTTCTCCTGACCTTCATCTTCGGCCCCTATTTCGCCGAAGTCGCCCGCGGCTACTACATGGGCGCGGGGCTGGAGGAGGAGGCCGCAAAGGCCGCGGCGCAGGCCTATTGGGGCTGGGGGCTGGCGCTCGCCTCGGTGGTCATCGCGGTGCTGGCGCCGATTCTGGGGGCGATTGCAGACGGAACCGGGCGGCGGCTGATCTGGGTCTGGATCTTCTCCGCCTTCTATGTCGCCGGGTCCTGGATGCTCTGGTATGTTGCGCCGGGGGGGGAGCAGGACATGCTCTTCTGGGCGGTCGCCTGGTTCGGACTGGGCTTCATCGGGATGGAATTCGCCACGATCTTCACCAATGCGCTGATGCCCTCGTTGTCGGATCACGACGAATTGGGCGCCATCTCCGGCTCGGGCTTTGCCTTCGGCTATCTGGGCGGGCTGCTGGCGCTGATCCTGATGCTGCTTTTCCTCGCGGAAAACGCCACGACCGGGAAAACCCTTCTCGGCATCGACCCGATCCTCGGTCTCGATGTGGAGGCGCGGGAGGGAACGCGGGCCGTGGGGCCGTTCACCGCAATCTGGTATGTGGTCTTCATGATCCCCTTCTTCCTCTGGGTGAAGGAGCCGAAGACCGAAGCGCGGCCGCTGAACATCGGCGCGGCCATCGGCAGCCTGATCGACCTCCTGAAGAGCCTGCGTTACCGCAAGAGCCTGTCGGCCTATCTCGCCTCCTCGCTCTTCTACCGCGACGCGCTCAACGCGCTTTACGGGTTCGGCGGGGTCTATGCCTCCGGGGTTCTCGGCTGGTCGATCATCCAGATCGGCACCTTCGGCATCCTCGGGGCGGTGACGGCCATGGTGGCAAGCTGGGTCGGTGGACGCGCCGACCGGCGCTATGGGCCGAAGCCGGTGATCGCCACCTCGATTCTCGTGCTGATGCTGGTCTGCCTGATCATCGTCGGCATGACGCGCGAAAGCGTCTGGGGCATCGCCATGGACCCGGCCTCCTCGGCACCGGATGTGCTCTTCTACATCTGCGGGGCGCTGATCGGCGCGGCGGGCGGCACGGTGCAGGCCGCCTCGCGCACGATGATGGTGCGGCACACCACACCCGAGCGCGCGACCGAGGCCTTCGGGCTTTTCGCGCTTTCCGGCAAGGTGGCGAGCTTTCTGTCGCCCGCGCTGATCGCCCTTGCCACCCATGCGAGCGGATCGCAGCGCATCGGCATTTCGCCGCTGATCGGGCTCTTTCTGATCGGCCTCATTCTGCTACTCTGGGTCAAACCAAGAGGCGAACAGGTATGATCCGGAAACTGCTGCTCTGTCTGGCGCTGGCCGCGCCGCTTCCGGCCGGTGCGGAGGAGCTTGCCAACAAGCTCTTCGGCGCGGCCCAGATGCCATCGCAGCAGGACCCGATGGCGATCGGCAGCTATGCGCGCGGTTGTGGCGCGGGGCTGGTGGAACTGCCGGAAAGCGGGCCGACCTGGCAGGCCATGCGCCTGTCGCGGCACCGGAATTTCGGCCAGCCGGTGCTGGTGGAGTTTCTGGAGGATCTGAGCCGTCAGGCCAGGGAGATCGGCTGGGCCGGGCTCTACATCGGCGACATGGGCCAGCCGCGCGGCGGGCCGATGACCTCCGGCCATGCCAGCCACCAGATCGGGCTTGATGCCGATATCTGGATGCTGCCGCCCAAGCGGCTTGACCTGAGCGTGAAGGAACGCGAGGAGATTTCCTCCATCCCGGTCCGGTCGGCCGATCAGCGCTCCGTCACCGCCAACTGGACGAAACGCCACCGGGCGCTGCTGAAGGCGGCAGCTTCGGACCCGCGGGTGGACCGCATCTTCATCGCCGCGGCGGTGAAGATCGAGATGTGCAAGACCGCCACCCCCGCCGACAAGAAATGGCTTCAGAAGATCCGGCCCGAGGCGGGCCATGACACCCATATGCATGTGCGGCTGAAATGCCCCAAGGGCGCGCGGCTTTGCGAGACGCAGAAGCCCTCGGTCTCGGAGCTGTCCAAGGGCGGCGACGGCTGTGACGAGACGCTGAACTGGTGGGTGACGGATTACCTCAACCCGCCGAAGCCGACCAAGAAACCGAAAGACGAAAAGCCTGTGAAGCGCAAGAAAGGCCCCCGCGAATTCACCATGGCCGATCTGCCCGCCCAATGCGCCGCCGTGCTTTCCTCGCGGTAAGCCTCGGGGTCGTGCTGCTGGGCGGCCTGCAAGGCAGCGCCGCCCCGACCCCGCAGCCCGGCTTTCTTGGCAAACGTGTCTGGTCCATGCCGGACGATCCGCTCTTTGGCGGGTTTTCTGCCATTCATGTCTCGGCGGACGGCAAGACCTTTACCGCCCTTTCGGATCGCGGCGGCTACCTGACCGGGATCTTCACCCGCGACGAGAAAGGCCGGATCAAGGGGATTTCGGCCAGCAGGGTGGCGCTGCTGAAGGGTCTGGGTGAGGAACCGCTGGCCCATGGCCGCAACGACAGCGAGGGCATGGCGGTCGCCGCCGATGGCACCACCTACATCTCCTTCGAAGGTGCGGCCCGCGTGCTGCGCTACCGGCGGCTCGACGGGTCAGCCGAGAACCTGCCCGAACACCCGGATTTTGCCCGGATGCAGAGGAATTCCGCGCTCGAAACCCTCGCCATCGACCGGCAGGGCGTGCTTTACACCATCCCCGAACGCTCCGGCGGGGAGCGCAAACCCTTCCCCGTCTACCGCTTCCGCAAGGGCGTGTGGGACAAGGAGCTGAGCATCTCCCGGTCCGGCGGCTTTCTGGTCGTCGATGCCGATGTCGGTCCTGACGGTCGGCTCTATGTGCTGGAGCGGCGGTTTCTCGGCCTTGCCGGCTTCGGCTCGCGGCTGCGGCGGTTCGAGATGGGCAAGACGCTTCACGCCGAGGAGGTGCTGATCGAGACGGCGAGCGGGCTCTACGACAATCTCGAAGGGCTGTCGGTCTGGCGGGACGGTGACGGGCATCTGACCGCCACCATGATCTCGGACGACAATTTCAGCCCGCTGCTCGTCACCTCCATCGTGGAATACCGCCTGCCGGACTGAGCCGGGACGGAGCGGGACGGCCGGACGTTGACCTTGCGCGCCCCCGGCGGTAAATCCGCGTGTCCCAAAGGCGATCCCGCCTCGGGTCCCCATCCAACCAAGTCTCCGCGACCTTGTAAAAAACGGAACCGATATGAAAACGCTTCTTCCTGGCAGCCTTGCCATGGCCATCATCGTCGTGGCCTCCAACATCCTCGTCCAGTATCCGATCGGGCAATGGCTCACCTGGGGGGCGTTCAGCTACCCCTTCGCCTTCCTCGTCTCCGACCTCGTGAACCGCTTTCAGGGGGTTCAGGCCGCGCGCCGGGTGGTGCTGGCGGGCTTTGCCGTGGGGCTTGTCTGCTCGGCCATCGGCACGCAGATCATGGGGGAATTCGGGCCGCTCGTGACGCTGCGGGTCGCGCTCGGCTCCGGTCTCGCCTTTCTGGTCGGCCAGCTTCTCGACGTGACGCTCTTCGACCGGCTGCGCCGTTCCGCCTGGTGGCGGGCGCCGTTCCTGTCCACCCTGCTCGGCTCGACCGCCGATACGCTGATCTTCTTCAGCGTCGCCTTCTCGGCCACGCTGATCTGGCTGGAGCCCGCCAATGACGTGTCCTGGGCCGGGGTTCCGGTGCCGCTCCTCGGCTTTGGGGCGGAGGTTCCCTTGTGGGTTTCGCTCGGTCTGGCGGATTGGATGGTCAAGCTTCTGATAGATCTTCTGGCACTGTTGCCATTTCGCCTTGCCATCGCAAAGTATGCTGCAAAGCTTGCGTAAAAACTTTTGACAAACACAAAATCTGTGTCACGCTCCCCCTATCGGCAACCATTTGAAAGGAGGTGATCCAGTGTCTAGAGTGATATTGGAGAAGCGTGTCGGGACAGTCATGGGGGGTGTTTTCTAGGGGCAGTCCCCTGGGCAACAAACCACTGATTGGGGTGATCACCTAACTGACCCCATCTCCTTGAACTCGGGAAGGGTTGCCGCACACCGGCAGCCCTTTCTCTTTTTGGCCGGGCCACATGGCCCGCCCCCTTGTGGAGCGCCCCCTGCCGGGGCAGATTTTGTCTATGCTGTGGATCACCGAAACCCTGTTTCTCGCCGATTGGGAACTCACGGAAAGCTTCGTCCGCGCCTCCGGGCCGGGGGGGCAGAACGTCAACAAGGTCTCCACCGCGGTCGAGCTGCGCTTCGAGGCGGAGCGGTCGCCGCATCTGACCCCCGCCGTCAAGGCACGACTGAAGAAGATCGCCGGGCGGCGGTGGACACTGGAAGGCGCCATCGTGCTGCAGGCCGAGGAAACCCGCAGTCAGGCCCGCAACCGGGAATTGGCGCGGGAGCGGCTTGCCGAGATGATCCGTGCCGCGCTCGTGGCGCCGAAGCGGCGGATCGCCACCAAGCCGACGCTCGGCAGCCAGCGGCGGCGCATTGCGGCCAAGGCCCTGCGCGGCGAGGTGAAAGCCCTGCGCGGCAAACCGGGGGAAGAGGAATGACCCTTGCCGAGGAAGCCACAGCCCTTTGGGGTGGCCGGGTGCTGCGCCTGATCCATGAGCGGGAAAACGCGGTCTATGAGATGGCCCTGCCTAAGGGGCGCGCGGCCCTTCGCCTGCACCGGGCGGGCTATCAGGAACCCGCCGCGATCCGGTCGGAGCTGTGGTGGTGCGCCGCCCTTGCCGCCGAAGGGGTGGCGGTGGCCGCGGCCCTGCCCTCCCGCTCTGGCGCGCTGCTGGAGCGGCTTTCGACCGGGCGTCTGGCTTCGGCGATCGCCTGGGTCGAGGGGGAGCCGCTCGGTCAGGCCGGGGTGCCGTTCACCCGGCCCCTGCCGGAACTGCTGCGTCTGCATCAGGCGCTCGGGCGGCTTCTGGCCGGGATGCACAGGGCCACCGACAGGCTGACCCTGCCCGCCGATTTCATCCGCCCCCGCTGGGATGCCGATGGATTTGCCGGCGAAACCCCCTTCTGGGGCCGGTTCTGGGACCATCCCGCCGCCAGCCCCGAAGAGGCCGCGCTTCTCAGCCGCACCCGCGCCTTCCTGCGCGAGAGGCTGGCCGAGCCGCGCGATTTCGGCCCGATCCATGCCGATGTCCTGCGCGAGAATGTGCTGGTCGCGGGGGAGGCGCTTTCGCTGATCGACTTCGACGATTCCGGTTTCGGCTTCCGGCTTTACGATCTCGGCACGGCGCTGAGCCAGGATCTCTCCGAGCCACATTACCCCGAGATCCGCGATGCGCTGATCGCGGGCTATGCGGAGAGCCGCGCCGCCGATGTGGAGGGGGTAGAGCTGTTCATCCTCGCCCGCTGCTGCGCCTCGGTCGGCTGGACCATGCCCCGGCTGGCGCCCGACGACCCGGTGCATCGGCGCCAGATCGCCCGGCTGGTGGCTTGGGCGAAACGGCTCGGGGTCTGAGAGATTTGGCGGGTGGTGCGCCTGATGCAGGCGCCGGAGGGATTTTGCACCCCTCCGCCATGCCACCGGCCCCTTGAACCGGTGGCGGAGCCAGTGGCAAACCCCGCAGGATATTTGAGGCAAGATGAAAGGGGGGGCGATCTAAGGGCCGGGGTTAGACCTGAACCTCCTGCGCGACTTGCTTGCCGACGCCGAAGACGCGCTTGTAACGCGCGATCTCGTCCGCCGGTCCCATGGCCTTGTTCGGGTTGTCCGACAGCTTCACCGTCGGGCGGCCATTGGCCGAAACCGCCTTGCAGACGAGGCTGAAGGGCGCCAGCCCGTCGCCCGGCACGAGGCCGCGGAAGTCGTTCGTGAGCATCGTTCCCCAGCCGAAACTGACCTTCACCCGGCCGTTGAACTGGGCATAGAGCCGCTCGATCTCCTCCACATCCAGCCCATCGGAGAAGATGACGAGCTTCGAGCGCGGGTCCTCGCCGCGTTCCTTCCACCAGCGGATCGCGGTTTCCGCCCCCGCCGCCGGATCGCCGCTGTCGATGCGGATGCCGGTCCAGCTTGCCAGCCAGTCGGGCGCATTGCGGAGAAACCCTTCGGTCCCATAGGTGTCGGGCAGCATGATCCGCAGGTTGCCGTCATGCTCCTCATGCCAGTCGGCGAGCACCTGATAGGGCGCCTGCGCCAGCTCCGCATCGGAATTGGCGAGCGCCGAATAGACCATCGGCAGCTCATGGGCATTGGTGCCGATCGCCTCGATGTCGCGGCGCATGGCGATCCGGCAGTTGGAGGTGCCGGTGAATTTCGCCCCGAGCCCTTCCTGCATGGCCTGCACGCACCAGTCCTGCCAGAGGAAGGAATGGCGGCGGCGCGTGCCGAAATCGGCGATCTTGAGCCCGTCGATCTGGCGCAGCCGTTCGATCTTTTCCCACAGCCGCGTCATGGCGCGGGCGTAAAGCACCTGCAGCTCGAACTTGCCGAGCTTGCCAAGAACCGCCCGGCTCCGCAGCTCCATCAGCACGGCGAGCGCGGGGATTTCCCAGAGCATCACCTCCGGCCAGCGGCCCTCGAAGGTCAGCTCATATTGGCCGTCGCGCTTTTCGAGATGGTAGGCGGGCAGGCGCATCCCCTCGAACCATTCCATGAAATCGGGGCGGAACATCTGGCGCTTGCCGTAGAAGGTGTTGCCGCGCAGCCAGGTGCTTTCGCCGCGCGTCAGACTAAGCGAGCGGACGTGATCGAGCTGTTCGCGCAGCTCCCCCTCGTCGATCAGCTCGGCGAGCCGCACTCTGGAGGAGCGGTTGATCAACGAGAACTCCACCGTCGTTTCCGGCTTGTTGCGGAAAATCGACTGACACATCAGCAGCTTGTAAAAGTCCGTGTCGATCAGCGATCTCACGATCGGGTCGATTTTCCAATTGTGGTTGTGGACCCTTGTGGCGATATCGACCATGGCGACCCTCCCTCTTCCGCCTCATCTAAGGCAAGTCCGGGGGAAAGGTCAAAATGATCCCTCTCTGCGGCGATGCGGGTGAGAAGGGCGTAAAGCTCCGCCCGCGCGAGGGGTTTGGTCAGCACCCCGTCCAGCCCTGCCTCAAGACAGGCCGCTTCCTGATCGGCGGAGGAATAGGCGGTCAGCGCATGGATCGGGCAATGCCGCAGACCCGAGGCCGCCTCATGGGCGCGGATGGCGCGGGTTGCCTCCAGCCCGTCCATTTCCGGCATGGAGACATCCATAAGCACCAGATCGGGCGGCTTGGCGCGATACATGTCCACAGCACTCCGGCCATTCGCCGCCTCGGCCAGTGTTGCGACCGAGCGTTCGAGCAGTTTTCGGGCGATGAGACGGTTGGTGCGGTTGTCCTCGGCCAGAAGCACATGGAGCCGGGTTTCGGGAACAGGCGCGCGGGCAGGTTCCGCCGGAAGCGGTGTTTCCGCAACGCGGCTGAGGCGGATGGTCAGGGTGAAGACCGAGCCTTGACCCAGCACCGAAGCCACCTCGATGTCACCGCCCATCTGCTGCGCCAGAAGGCGGGAAATGGTCAGCCCCAACCCCGTGCCACCGAACTGCCGCGAGATGCCCGGATCGGCCTGGGTGAAGCTTTCGAAGACATGGCCGATCCGGTCCGCCGCGATGCCGATGCCGGTATCCGCAATGGCGATCCGCAGAATGTCCGGCGCCTCCCCCGCCTCGACCCCGGCTTTCCCCCCGGCGGACGGAGGCGCTTCCGGATGAATTCCCAGAACTGCGCTCACCTGGCCCTCGGCGGTGAATTTCACCGCATTGCCGATGAGGTTCAGCAGGATCTGCCGCAGCCGTCCGGCATCGCCCCGGTGGCGCGGCAGGTGCGCCGGAATCTCGGCCGAAAGGGTGATGCCCTTGGCCCGCGCCGTCGGACGCAGCAGGTCGAACGCGCCGGTCAGGCAATCGGCCACGGCAAAGGGCTCCGCCCGCAGTTCGGCCTTGCCCGCCTGGAGCTTCGACAGGTCGAGCACATCGTTGATCACCGTCAGCAGCGCACGGGCAGAATCGATGATCGTGCCGGTATACTGGCGCTGCGTCCGGTCGAGCTTGGTATCCTCCAAGAGCTCCGCCACGCCGATCACCCCGTTCATCGGCGTGCGGATCTCATGGCTCATCGTGGCCAGAAACTGCGATTTTGCCTGCGCGGCCGCCTCCGCCTCCTGCCGGGCCTTGGCAAGCTCCGCGGCATGGGCCTTGGCTTCCGTCACGTCACGTTCCACGGCGATGAAGACCTCCGGGCTGCCGTCGGGGCGCAGCACCGGGGTCATCGACACCTCCATCCAGATGAGCTGGCCGTCCCGCCTCCGGTTGCGGAGTTCCAGCCGGCAAGGCCGCCCTTCCTGCTGGGCGCGGCGCAGCGTGGCGAGCGCATCGGCCGAAGTGTCCGGCGCGTCGAGCAGGGCGCTCGGGATCTGGCCGACCGCTTCGGCAAAACTGTAGCCGGTGGTTCGGGTAAAGGCCTCGTTCACCCATTCGATGCGGCCGTCGGGGCGGGTGAAGATCACGCTGTCATTGGCGTGCCGGGCGACGAGCGCCAGCCGTTCCGCCTTGCGTGCCGCCTCTGAAAGACGGGATTGCGCCGTCCTGAGCGCCGACTGCTCCTCCAGCAGGGCGCGCTCGAAGCGCACCCGCTCCGCCTGACCCTTTTCGACGGCACTGATGAACAGGGTGGCCGTATAGGCGATGATCAGCATGGCGAGGAGGAAGAACCATTCGCCGGGAACCGGATGCTCCAGATTCTCCCACAGATCGTAGCCGAGCATCCCCGCCCCGGTCATGGCATAAACGGCGATGCGGGCGTGGGTGCCTTCGGGGAAATGGCGACGCACGAGGCCGGCATTGATCACGGCAGCCATGAGAAAGGCGGCGGCGAAGATCCGCGCCTCCGCCACGGGGATGAAGCGCCAGCAGAGCGTGACGCAGGCGGCGATGGTCAGGCCCTGCACCGCTGCCGTGATCGCCGCCATCCGCCGGGCAAGCGCATCGGTCCGTTGCCGGTGCAGGAGGTGATGGAGGAGCAGGCAATCGACAGCTTCCCCGCCCACGGCCATCAGCACGGCGGCAACCCCCATCCATGGCGCCCCGAGGGCTGCCAGCGTCGCCGCCCCCACCCCGGTCATCACCTGCCGCGCCAGAAAATCCCGGGTGCGGCCCCGCGCATAGCGCAGGAACAGCCCGCCGGGACTGTTCCTCTCCAGAAAGATCTGCATGGCGCTGCCGACGCCTTCGGTCATCCCTTTCCCCTTCGCTTGCCGCAGGGGCAAAGCTAGGGCCAAAGGGTTAAGGCGCGGTAAGCAGGATCACGCCCGGATCAGGCGGCCCAGATCACCCCGGCGGCGAGGGTCTTTGCCCGCGCCTCTGCCAGAGAGCCGTTGAGGTCGATGGCCCGGCAGGCCCCTTCGAGCAGTGTCACCCCGAAGCCGAGCCTTGCGGCATCGAGCGCCGAATAGGCGACGCAGAAATCGGTGGCGAGCCCGGCAAGCACCAGCCGCTCCACCCCTCTCGTCCGCAGATAGCCTTCGAGCCCGGTGGGCGTGCGGTGGTCGTTCTCGAAGAAGGCGGAATAGCTGTCGATGGCGGCGCGGAAACCCTTGCGGACGACAAGCTGCGCGGGATCGGTGGCGAGGCCGGGATGGAACTCCGCCCCCGGGCTGCCCTGCACGCAATGGGTCGGCCAGAGCACCTGCGGGCCGTAGTCCATCTCCGTGACAGAAAAAGGCGCGGCGCCCGGATGATTGGCGGCAAAGCTCGCATGGTCCGCCGGATGCCAGTCCTGGGTCAGCACCACCACCCGGAATTCGCGCATGAGCGCGTTTATGCGGGGAATGATCTCGTCTCCACCCGCCACGGCAAGCGCGCCACCGGGGCAGAAATCATTCTGGACGTCGATGACGATGAGGGCTTCGGTGGCAGGGCGCATGGCGGTCTCCGTTCCGGTTTGCCCATGGGTAGGGCGCAGGGGGCCTCCGGTCAATCGGCTGTGACAGCGCGGCCCCTTGCCGGGCGGACGGCTTTGGCCTAGCGCTTTGCCATGCTGACCATTGCCGCACTTTACCACTTCACCCGCTTCGACGATCCCGCCACCCTGCGCGCACCGCTTCTGGCGCTGTGCGAGGGGAAGGGGGTCAAAGGCTCGATCCTCCTCGCGCGTGAGGGGGTGAATGGCACGATCGCCGGGCAGCCGGAGGCGATTGCGGCGGTGCTGGCCCATCTGCGCGCCCTGCCGGGCTGCGAAGGGCTGGAGCACAAGGAAAGCCATGCCGGGGCGATGCCCTTCGGGCGCCTGAAAGTGAAGCTGAAGCGCGAGATCGTCACCATGGGCCAGCCGGATGTGGACCCTCTGGCCCGCACCGGCACCCATGTCGCGCCGCAGGACTGGAACGCGCTGATCTCCGACCCCGAGGTGGCGGTGATCGACACCCGCAACGATTACGAGGTGGCCATCGGCAGCTTCGCCGGGGCGGTCGATCCGGAGACGCGCAGCTTCCGCGACTTCCCCGGCTGGTGGCAGGAAAACCGCGGCCGCTTCGCCGGCAAGCGCATCGCCATGTTCTGCACCGGCGGCATCCGCTGCGAGAAATCGACGAACTACCTCCTCGGCCAGGGGGTGAGCGAGGTCTATCACCTGAAGGGCGGCATCCTGAAGTATCTGGAGGAGATCCCGGAGGAGCAGAGCCTCTGGCAAGGACAATGCTATGTCTTCGATGGCCGCGTCTCGGTCGGGCATGGGCTGGTCCCCGGCGGGTATGAAACCTGCCACGCCTGCCGCCGCCCGATCACCGCCGAGGACAAACAGCACCCCGCCTATGAGCGGGGAGCCTGCTGCCCGGCCTGCGTGGACGAATATGACGCGACAGACAGGGAGCGATTCCGCGAGCGCCAGCGGCAGATGGATCTGGCCGAAGCGCGGGCGGCCAAGGCCGGGGGCGCTTCGCCCCCCGGACCCCCAGAGGATATTTGAGAAGAGAAGAAACGAAGTATTAACCCAGAATCGCCATCCTGGATTTGCGGAACAGGGAGGGATCCCGATGGCCGCAAGAGGAGAAGATTCCCTGCTCCGTTGGCTCGGGGCAGGGCGTCATTTCCTGAAGTCCTGATTTCTTCTCTTTGCAAATATCCTCTGGGGGTCCGGGGGGCGAAGCGCCCCCGGCCGCTTGCCGAAAGTCGCAGCCTTACCCCGGAAACCCCCAGGGCTCCGCCGCCGTGCCAATCGCCGCCGCCGCCGCGCGCAGCCGGTCTGCCGCCGCCTCCAGTCGCTCCAGCGTGCTGCGCGCCGTGGTCGAGGTCAGGGACAGCGCACCGATCCCCCGTCCGCTGCGGCTCAGGATCGGCACGGCGCAACAGATGATGCCCGGCTCATGCTCCTCCCGGTCGAGCGCATGGCCTGCCTCCCTGATACTCGCCAGCTCGGCACGCAGGGCGGCGGGGGTGGTCAGGGTCTGCGGGGTGAAGCGGTGGAAGGATTGCCGCTCCAACGCGCGCAGCAGGGCCTCTTCCGGCAGATGGGCCAGCATCGCCTTGCCGACCCCGGTGCAATAGGCCGGGCCGACCTTGCCGGTCTGGGCGAACATTTCCACCGGGCGGGCGGCGTTGCGCTTGTCGACATAGACCACCTGCCCCTGATCGAGTTGCGCCAGATGGATCGTCTCGCCCGTCTCCGCCGCAAGCGCGTCGAGCCAGGGCCGCGCGATCGGCGCGAGAGAGCTTTGCGCCCAGGCGGCATGGGCAAGCCGCACCAGCCGCAGGCCGAGCGCATAGCGGCCTCCCTCGTCCTGCGCCACCAGTCCCTGCGCCACCAGCGTCTGCAAGAGCCGGTAGAGCGTCGCCTTGGGATAGGGGCTCGTCGCCAGCAGTTCGGCAAAGCGCACCGGCCGGCCGGCCGCCGCCACCTGCTCCAGCACATCGAGCGCCTTGCCGACCGTGCCTTCCGCTTCCATGCCGCCCCCATGCCGATCTTGACAGGCAGGATCTTGCCGCGCATGATTTCCAATATGCAAGACTTAGTTTCAAATAATGGAACTTCATGAGATGAGCAAAGGGCCGATCACGGCATTGGACTGGATCGCGGCGGATTGGGGGACCTCCAATCTGCGGGTCTGGGCCATGGGGGCGGAAGGGCCGCTGGCCGAGGCCGGCTCCGGCGACGGCATGGGCAAGCTCGACCGGGCGGGCTTCGAGCCCGCGCTTCTGCGGCTGATCGGGCCGTGGCTGCCCGCAGGGCGGGTGACGCCGGTGATCGCCTGCGGCATGGTCGGCGCGCGCCAGGGCTGGCAGGAGGCCCCCTATCGCGCCACCCCCTGCCCGCCCGTTGCCGCCGGAGAACTGGAGGCGGTTGCCACCCATGACCCCCGCATAAGCGTCCATATCGTGCCGGGTCTGATGCAGTCCCGCCCCGCCGATGTAATGCGCGGCGAGGAGACCCAGATCGCCGGGGCGCTGATGCTGATGCCCGAGTTCGATGGCGTCCTCTGTCTGCCCGGCACCCACTCCAAATGGGCGCGGATCTCGGCGGGGGAGGTGGTGGGCTTTCAAAGCTGCATGACGGGAGAGCTGTTCGCGCTGCTCTCCACCGCCTCGGTGCTGCGGCACGGCATGGCGGGCGAAGGCTGGGACGAGACTGCTTTCGACGCAGGGGTGGCCGAGGGGATCGCCCACGCGGACCGGCTGAGCGCGCGGCTCTTTTCCTTGCGGGCCGAGGGGCTGATCGCCGGGCTTTCCGCCGAAGCGGCTCGGTCGCGGCTTTCGGGGCTGCTGATCGGGGCCGAGCTTGCAGCGACCAAAGGCTATTGGCTCGGTCAGGAGGTGGCGCTCATCGGCGCCAGTCGTCTGGCCGGAACCTATGCCCGCGCGCTTGCGGCCCAGGGGGTAGGCGCGCGCAGCCTTGACGCCTCCGCCTGCACGCTGGCAGGACTTGTGGCGGCCCGCGGCGCCCCGGCTTCCGCGCCCAAACGAAGGATCTGACATGACCCACCGTCCCCTGATCGCCATCCTGCGCGGCATCACCCCGGCCGAGGCCCTGCCTGCCGCCGGGGCGCTGATCGCCGCCGGGATCACGCGGATCGAGGTGCCGCTGAACTCTCCCGATCCGCTCGTCTCCATCGGCGCCATGGCCAGGGCCTTCGGAGAGGAGGCGGAGATCGGCGCCGGCACCGTCCTGACGCCGGAAGCGGTGCGGGAGGTGGCGGCGGCGGGCGGACAGCTGATCGTCTCGCCCAATTTCGATGCCGGGGTGATCACCGAGACCAAGGCGCTCGGCCTGCAAAGCTGGCCGGGGGTGATGACCCCGACCGAATGTTTCGGCGCGCTGAAGGCCGGGGCGGACGGGCTGAAGATCTTCCCCGCCTCCCTGATCGGGCCGGAGGGGGTGAAGGCGATCCGGGCGGTGCTGCCGAAGGGTTGTCAGGTCTATGCCGTCGGTGGCGCGGGACCGTCGAATTTCGGACAATGGATCAAGGCCGGGGCGAACGGATTCGGCATCGGCACGGCGCTGTATACGCCGGGGCTGTCGCTGCCCGAAATCGCCACCCGCGCTGCGGCCATTGTCGCCGCCTATGATGCCGCCGCAGAAGGGACCACCCCATGATCTACGACAGCCGCGCCTGCACCCTTGGCGAAGGCCCGCTCTGGCATCCGCTCCGCAGGCAATTCTTCTGGTTCGACATCCTGAACAACAAGCTCCTGTCCCGGCAGGGGGAGACGCCGCTGGAATGGGCCTTTGGCGAGCGGGTCTCGGCGGCCGGATGGGTCGGCGCGGCAGAACTGCTGATCGCCTCGGAAACCGGACTTTACCGCTTCAACCTCGATACGTCGGCCGTGCAGCCCCTTGCTGCCCTGGAGGCGGACAAGCCCGAGACCCGATCCAACGACGGCCGGGCGGACCCCTTTGGCGGTTTCTGGATCGGCACGATGGGCAAGAAGGCGCAGCGCGGTGCGGGGGCGATCTACCGCTTCTACAAGGGAGAGCTGCGGAAGCTCTACCCGAACATCTCGATCCCGAATTCGCTCTGCTTCGCACCGGATGGCCGCACCGCCTATTTCAGCGACAGCGCAACGCGGCAGACGATGCGGGTGGCTCTGGATGCGGAGGGCTGGCCGCTGGGGCAGCCCGAGCTGTTCCTCGATCACACCGGCCATGTGCCGGAACCCGACGGGGCGGTGACGGATGCCGAGGGGCGGCTCTGGCTGGCCTTCTGGAACGGCGCGCGGGTGAATTGCTATGCCCCGGACGGGAACCTTCTGTCTTCCGTCACCGTGGACGCGCCTCAGGCGACCTGCCCGGCCTTCGGCGGCGAGGGGCTGGAGACGCTGTTCTGCACCTCTGCCTTCGACGGGATGGATGCGGCCCGGCGTGCGGCGCATCCTTCGGCGGGCATGACCTTTGCCTTTGCCGGGATGGGCAGAGGCCGGGCCGAGGCGCAGGTTCTGCTCTAGAACCACTGCACATTCAGACCGGGGGCGCCACCCTCCGCCCTTCATCTTCTGTCGGAAATATCCTGCGGGATCTGTCGCCGGTTCCGCGATCGGTTCAAGGGACCGGAGGCATGGCGGAGAGGTGCAAAACCCCTCCGGGGCCGCAGCGGGGCGCAGCCGCTCCGCATGTCAAAACCCAGGGCTTCCCGACCAGCCTCCGCAAACGGGATGCGCCAAATGGCGCTTCCCTCGCTGAGGGACAGCCGCCTCTCAAGCCCCCGCTACCCCTTCGGGCGGTTGTCCACGATCCGCACCGCCTTGCCTTGCGAGCGCGGCACGTCGCCGGGGTTGCCGACCCGCGCCTCCACCGTGATGCCGAGCATCTGCTTGACCCGTTTTTGCAGCTGCTGCCCCAGCCGCGTCCGCGCCTCCGTATCGGCAGGTTCGGCGGTTTCCACGGCCACGACCATCGCATCGAGCCGCCCTTCGCGCCGCAGCTCCAACTGGAAATGCAGCGCAAGGCCGGGAAGCGCGAGGATCTGCTCCTCGATCTGGCTCGGGAAGACATTGACCCCGCGCAGGATGATCATGTCGTCGCAGCGGCCCATGACCTTTTCGATCCGCCGCATCGACCGGGCCGTGCCGGGCAGGAGCCGGGTCAGATCGCGGGTGCGGTAGCGCAGGATCGGCAGCGCCTCCTTGGTGAGCGAGGTCAGGACCAGCTCGCCCACCTGCCCGTCGGGAAGGATCTCGCCCGTCTCCGGGTCCACCACTTCGGCGAGGAAGTGATCCTCCCACAGGGTCAGCCCGTCCTTCGTCTCCACACATTCCACCGCGACACCGGGGCCGATCACCTCCGACAGGCCGTAGGAATCGAGCGCATGGATGTCGAAGGCGCTCTCGATCTCGGCCCGCATGGCATTGGTCCAGGGCTCCCCGCCGAACACGCCGACCTTCAGCGGCGAAAGCCGCGGATCGCGGCCCTGCGCGCGGTATTCGTCCAGGATCGACAGCATGTAGGACGGGGTGCAGGCCATGGTCTGCGCGCCGAAATCCTCGATCAGATTGACCTGCCGATGGGTCATCCCGCCCGAAACCGGAACCACCGTGCAGCCGAGCCGCTCCGCCCCGTAATGGAAACCGAGGCCCCCGGTGAAAAGCCCGTAGCCATAGGCCACATGCACCACATCCCCCGGTCGGGTCCCGCAGGCGCGCAGCGACCGCGCCATCAGGTCGGACCAGGTGTCGAGATCGCGGGCGGTATAGCCCACCACCGTCGGCTTGCCTGTGGACCCGGAGGAGGCATGGAGCCGCAGCACCTTCTCTCTCGGGACCGCGAGCAGGCCGAAGGGATAATTCGCCCGCAGATCGGCCTTGGTGGTAAAGGGCAGATGGCGCAGATCGGCGAGGCTTCTGAGGTCGCCCGGCTGAAAGCCGATGGCATCGAGCGCCGCGCGATAATGGGGAACATTGGCATAGGCATGGGCGACCGTGGCGCGCAGGCGCTGAAGCTGGAGCGCCTCTATCTCGTCGCGCGAGGCGATCTCGATCGGATCAAGCGTGTCACGGGGGGGTGTCAGGTCGCGCATAAGGATCATGAATCACACTCGGGCCGGTCATGGCAGCAAAACAGGGGTTCTGCCGTTTAGGCCCCGGAATTCTGGCATTGTAATGGCGCAGATGTGAACTGTCAGCCTCTGGGAAGCAGAAAGCGGGCCTGCGCCCGCATCAGGGCAACCTGACGGCCCTCCGACGCAACAACGGTCACATCGTAAAGCGCGCTGCGCCCGTGACGGCCGGCAAGCACCGCGCGCGCCACAAGCTCCTCCCCCGCCCGTGCCGGAGACAGGAAGTTGATCGTGGCGCTCTGGGTGAGGGCGGTCACCGTCTCTCCGTCCGCACCGCCGGAAAGGGCCGCAAACCCCATGGCCGTATCGGCCAGGGTGAAGATCACGCCACCATGGCAAAGCCCGTGGATGTTGCCATGCGCGGCCCCGACGCTCAGCGCCAGTTCCGATTCCCCGCCGCGCGCCCGCAGCAGCCGGATGCCGAGGGCCAGAGGGGCGGGGTCGTTCTGCCAGAGGGAAAGGATCTCCGGCGGGGTGTCGGGTCGGGGAAAGGCGCTCATGGAGCCATCCTTCCCCGCCCGGACCGGAGGGTCAAGCCAGTCACTCACACTGCGAGGATCTCGCGCACCATGGGGATGACCAGTTCCCCGTAAAGCCGGATGCACTCCAGAAGCTGCCCATGCGGCATCGGTCCGGTCGCATATTTCATGTCGAAGCGCTGCACGCCCAGATCCTTCACCGCCGCGGCGATCTTGCGGGCCACGGTCTCCGGCGAGCCGACATAGAGCGAGCCATGCTCCACCTCGTCGATGAACCGCTCCTTGGTGACCGGCGGCCAGCCGCGCTCGCGGCCGAGACGGCCGAACATGGTCTGGTAATGCGGCCAGAGCGCTTCGCGCGCCTCTTCATCGGTGGCGGCGACGAAGCCGGGGGAATGGATGCCGATCGGGCGGACCGGGCGCTTCAGCTCGGCGCAGGCGCGCTGATAGAGATCGACATAGGGCGCAAACCGGCGCGGATCGCCGCCGATGATGGCCAGCATCAGTTGCAGGTCCTGCCGGACGACACGCACCACCGATTCCGGGCTGCCGCCGACCCCGACCCAGACGCCCATCCCTTCGGCCCCGAGCGGCGGATAGACCACCTGATCCTTCAGGCCGCTGCGGGTCTGGCCGCTCCAGGTCACTTTCGGCTCCCGCGCGAGTTTGGCGAAGAGGTCGAGCTTTTCCTCGAACAGCACATCGTAATCCTCAAGCGCATAGCCGAAGAGCGGATAGCTTTCGGTGAAGCTGCCCCGGCCGAGGATCACCTCCGCCCGGCCGCTCGAAATGGCATTGAGCGTCGAGAACCGCTGGAACACCCGCACCGGATCGTCCGAGGACAGAACGGTGACGGCGGTGCCGAGCTTGATGCGCGAGGTCTGCCCGGCGATGGCGCCCAGCAGGATCTCGGGGGAGGAGATGGCGAAATCGGGACGGTGATGCTCGCCAAGGCCGATGAAATCGACCCCGACCGCATCGGCCAGCACCGCCTCGGCCACCACATCGCGCAGGACCGCATCCATGGGTTTCGGCTGGCCATCGGCGCCGAGCGTCACATCGCCAAAGGTATCAAGACCAAGTTCGATCACGGGCATGAGCTGTCCTTCCGTTCCAACAAGGCCAGAACATAGGGGCAAGCCCCGGCGCCGGAAAGGCAGCGTGGTCGCACAGCGCCCCTGCGCCCGTGCAGAGCCTGCCGGGCTTGCGCCTGCGGAAGGGGTGGAAGCCTCCGGCGGGGATATTTGAGCCAATGTGAAAGGGCTTTCTTCTCTTTCCAAATATCCCCCGCGGAGCGTCCGGCCTTGCAGCCAGCGGAGCAGGACAGGATCTGGCCGTGCTTGCAGGGCGCGGCGTTTCGCGGTTTCCTGCGGGGGTCCCGTTTTGAAAGGCTCCGATCATGCCCGACCCCGAGTTCCTGCGCGCCGCCCCGTTCCATCTTGACGATGCCGGCATCGTCTGGGTGGAGCAAACGCTCGCCGGGCTTTCGGAGGAGGAGAGGGCGGGTCAGCTTTTCGTCCATATCTCCATGGGGCGCGACGAGGGGGAACTGGAGCGGCTGGCGCGGCTGCACCCGGCGGGGATCACCCGCTTCTTCACCCCCGATTTCGACTATGAGGCGGGGTTCATGGATGCGGCACGGGCGCAGGCGCGGGTGCCGCTGCTGGTCAGTGCAGATCTTGAGGGCTCGCGGATGAGCCTCGGTTTCGGAACCGAGGTGCCGAACCCCCTCGCCCTTGCCGCCATCGACGATGTGCAGGCCAGTCGCAGCATCGCGCGGATCATGGCGGAGGAGGCGCGGGCGGTCGGGATCAACTGGTCCTTCACCCCGGTTCTCGACATCAACGCCGCCTTCCGCTCGCCCATCGTCGCCACCCGCGGCTTCGGCTCCGACATGGGCCGGATCGCGCGCCATGCGCTGAGCCAGATCGAGGTCTTTCAGGCCCATGGCATCGCGGCCACGGTGAAGCACTGGCCGGGCGAGGGCCATGACGACCGCGACCAGCATCTCGTCACCACGATCAATCCCCTGAGCCTTGAAGACTGGGAGGCGAGCCATGGCGCGCTTTACCGCGCCGCCATCGGGGCCGGGGTGCTGTCGGTCATGTCGGCGCATATCGCCTTTCCGGCCTTCGTCCGTACGCTCGATCCCGGGGCGGGGCTGGAGGCGTTCCGCCCGGCCTCAGTCAGCCGGCTACTGAACGAGGATCTCCTGCGCGGCAGGCTCGGCTTCAACGGGCTGATCGTGTCGGATGCGACGCCGATGGCAGGCTTCGGCGCCTGGGGGCCGCGGGCGGAGATGCTGCCGCAGGTGATCGAGAACGGCTGCGACCTGATCCTCTTCTCCCCCGATCCGGAGGCGGATCTGGCGCTGATCCGCGCGGCGATCGCCGATGGCCGGATTTCGGCGGCACGGCTGGAGACGGCGCTCCTGCGTGTGCTGGGTCTGAAGGCGGCGCTCGGGTTGCATCGGGCGGCGCCGGTGCCGATGGCCGAGAGCCGGGCGCAGATCGGCAAGGCGGCGGATCGCGCCGAGGCGCGCGCCATCACCGCCCGCGCGCCGACGCTGGTGAAGGATGTGAAGGGGCTTTTGCCGCTGTCGCCCGTGAAGCACCGGCGGGTGCTGATCGCTTCGGGCGGGATCGTGCAGCCCTTCTTTGCCGAGCCGCTCCCTTTCTCCCTGCCCGAGAGGCTGCGGGCGGAGGGGTTCGAGGTCACGATGCTGGCGCCGGGGATCACCCCGGACCCGGCGGAGTTCGACCTGATGCTCTATCTTTTCGGCGAGGAGACCTTGCTGACGCGGGGGCGGATCTTCCTCGACTGGGCGAAGATCGCCGGGAACTTCAACGCGGCGATGGAACGCTACTGGCATGAGATGCCGGTGGCGCTGATCTCCTTCGGCTATCCCTATTACCTTTACGACGCGCCCCGGATGCCCTGTGTCATCAACGCCTATGCGACAATGGAGACCATGCAGGAGGCGGTGGTGGAGTGCCTGCTGGGCCGGGCGCCATGGAACTCCGTCAGCCCGGTCGATGCCTTCTGCGGGCTGGAGGATGCGCGCTACTGATCGCCGGATGCGGCTGTCGGGGCGGAGAGGTTCAGTTTCTGCAGCCCTTCAAGAAGGTCGAGAAGGGTTTCGAGCCTCTCGCGCCCGAAGTCGCGTTCCAGCCGCGCGAAGATCGCCGCACTTTCGCGGCTGTGATCGCGGATGAGCCGTTCGCCTTCCGGGGTGATGGCAGCGATGGCCTTGCGGCGGTCTTCGGGGTCGCTCTGCCGGGTGATCAGGCCCTCTTCCTCCATGGCGCGGATGATGCGGGTGAGGCTCGGCAGCAGGAGGCAGGCGTCCTTGGCAACAAGGGTCAGCTCCGAAGGCCCGCGTTCCTGAAGGACACGCAGCACCCGCCATTTCTGCTCGTTGATGCCGGAGGTGGCCAGCATCTCGCGGATCGGGGCCATGACGGTTTCTCGGGCGCGCAGAAGTGCGATCGGCAGGGAGCGTTCGGTGCGGCGCAGGGGGGGGCTGGGGCGGGCTTCCTCGGTCATGGTGTTACATGCCCGGTTTCGGGGGATGGCTCAAGTCCTGCCGCCTGTCGCCGGGCGGAAAAGCCGGGTGCCTCCGGCGGGGATATTTGAGAAGAGAAGAAAGGGCGGGGTCAGAGACGGAAGCCCTCGGGGATGGTGTCGCGGCCTTCGAGGATCAGATCGACGAGGGTGGCGGCGAGTTTCGGCGCCATGCCGAAGCCGATCTTGAAACCGCCATTGGCGACGAAGGTGCCGGGGCGGCCGGGCCAGGGACCGACGAGCGGCGCGCGGCTTCTGGCGCGCGGACGCAGGCCGGCCCAACGGGCGGTGACGGGCGCCTCCGCAAGGACGGGAAGGGCGGCAATGGCGCGGGCGTGGAGCGCGTCGAGCTGGTCATCGACCGCTTGGGCGTCCTGCCACTGGTATTCGGAGGTGGAGCCGATGGCCACGGTGCCGTCGGCATGGGGGATGATGTGCAACCCCTCGGTGAAAAGCTGGGGCAGGTCCTCGGCGGGGAAGGCGAGGGACAGGGCCTGGCCCTTGACGCCATCCCCGATCTTGCGGCCGAGATCCCGGCTCAGCGCCTCCAGCCCTGCCGTTCCGGTGGCCCAGACCACCGGACTGTCTGCCGGGTCTTCCGTCTCCTCCCGGCCGAGGAGGACTTCGCCGCCTTTCGCCCGGATCGCTTCGCTCAGGGCGGCGAGCGCCATGCGGGGGTGGAGCCGCGCGCTCAGCGTGTCATGGACGAGCCAGCCCGAGGGAGAGGCGGGTTCCCAGGGCGAAGCGCCCGAAGGGATCACCCGCCATTCCGCCCGGCCCTGCCAGAGGGTCTCCGCCCCCTCCGCCCGCTGTCGGGCGAGCGCCACGGCTTCGGCATCGGCGAGGGGTTGCAGCCGGCCGAGCCGCGCATAGCCCGAGGAGAGGCCCGAGGCCGCCTCCACCCCGCGCCACCAGTCTTCGGCCATGAGAAGGCTGTCGAGCTGGAAGGCCTTCTTGGGGTTCCACCCCTCCGGCACATGGGGGGACAGCGCGCCGACGAGACCGCCGCTGGCCCCGGCGCCGATGCGCTCCCATTCGATCAGACGGACACGGGCGCCGCGCCGCGCCGCCTCCCAGGCCACGCCGAGGCCGGTCACGCCACCGCCTCTGACCGTCAGATCGACCCTTGCCATTCCCCACGCCCTTGCCCATGGTCCGCCCCGGTCGGGGGCGCTCGGCGACGGGGATACTGCAAATGTCGGGCGGCGAACAGGGCAGCGGTCGGGGCAGCGGTCAGGACCGCAGCGGCTTGGACTGGCGCGAGGGCGTCATCCCGGTGTCGCGGCGCTTTGACGACCCTTATTTCTCGCTGAACGACGGGCTGGCGGAGACGCGCCATGTCTTTCTGGCCGGCAACCGCCTGGCCGAGCGGCTGCGTCCCGGCTTTCAGGTGGCGGAGCTGGGCTTCGGCACCGGGCTGAACCTTCTGGCGCTGCGGATCGCGGCGGGGGAGATGCCGGTCCGTTTCACCAGCTTCGAGGCCTTTCCGCTGACGGCGGAAGAGATCGCCCGCGCGCTTGCCCATTTCCCGGAGGCGCTTGCGGTTGCGGGGCCGTTCCTGGAGGCCTGGGCTGCGGGGGCGCGGCGGTTCGCACTTGGCCCCGTCGAGGTCGAGGTGATCCTCGGCGATGCGCGCGAGACCTTGGCCGGCTGGCAGGGCGCGGCGGAGGCCTGGTTTCTCGACGGGTTCTCCCCGGCGAAGAACCCCGAGCTCTGGTCGCCCGAGCTGATGGCGGAGGTCGCCCGCCACACCGCTCCCGGAGGCAGCTTTGCCACCTATACCGCCGCCGGCCATGTCCGGCGCAGCCTTGAGGCGGCGGGGTTTTCCGTTGCCCGAGCCCCCGGTCACGGACGCAAGCGCCATATGACCACGGGGATGCTGGCATGAGCAGATCCAATCGCAAGGGCATCCTGCTGATGATCGCCGCCGTCGCGGCCTTCGCCACGCAGGATGGCTTTTCCCGCCACCTCGCCGGGAATTACAACACGCTGATGGTGGTGATGGTCCGCTACTGGGTCTTTGCGGGCTTCGTGCTGTTTCTGGCGCTGCGCCGCCCCGAAGGCATCCGCGCCGCCATCCGCTCCGACCGGATCTGGGCGCATCTGGTCCGTTCGGTGCTGCTGGTGTCGGAGATCTGCATCATCGTCTGGGGCTATACGCTGATCGGACTGATCGAGAGCCATGCGGTCTTCGCCATCTGCCCGCTGCTGGTCGTGGCCCTCTCCGGCCCGGTGCTGGGCGAGCGGATAAGCTGGAAACGCTGGGCGGCGGTCGGGGCCGGGATGGCCGGCGTGCTGATCGTGCTGCGGCCCGGTTCGGGGGTCTTCTCCTGGCCCGCGCTGCTGCCGCTTGCCTCGGCAATCCTCTTCGCCGTCTATTCGGTGCTGACCCGGCTGACGACCCGCGACGAGCCGACCTTCCCCGCCTTCTTCTGGCCGGGCGTGATCGGGGCCGTGCTGATGACCGGAATCGGCCTGCCGCACTGGCAGCCGATCGAAGGGATCGACCTCGGCCTCCTCGGTCTTTACGCGGCGATTTCGGTTTTCTCGCACTGGCTTTTGCTGAAATGCTACGAGGCGGCGGAGGCGAGCGCGGTGCAGCCCTTCGCCTATCTTCAGATCGCCTTCGTCTCGGTCATCGGCATCACCATCTACGGCGAGACCCTGGCCCCCGCCGTGGCGCTCGGCATGGCGCTGATCATCGCGGCGGGGCTTTATGCGCTCTGGCAGGACCGCAGCCGCGAGGAGACCGCCCATGGCTGAACAGAACACCCGGCTCGGCATCTGGCTGATGGTGGCGACGACGCTGATCTTTGCGCTTCAGGACGGGATCTCGCGGCATCTGGGATCAACCTACAACATCTACATGGTGGTGATGATCCGCTTCTGGTTCTTCGCCGCCTTCGTCATGGCTTTGGCGGCGCGGTCGCCGGGCGGGCTGCGGGCGGCGGTAAAAACGCGCTATCCGGTCATCCAGGCGACGCGGGGGCTGCTGCTGATCGCCGAGGTCTGCATCATGGTCGTGGCCTTCATCAGGCTCGGCCTGATCGAGACCCATGCCGTCTTCACCTGCTATCCGCTGCTGGTCGCCGCGCTCTCCGGTCCCGTGCTGGGCGAGAAGGTGGGCTGGCGCCGCTGGACGGCCATCGGAATCGGCTTTGTCGGCGTGCTGATCATCCTGCAACCGGGTTACGGGGTGTTCTCCCCCTGGGCTCTGGTGCCGCTGCTCGCCGCCCTGCTCTTCGCGGTCTACGGGCTTCTGACGCGCTATGTGGCGCGGTCCGATGCGGCTTCGGTCAGTTTCTTCTGGACGGGGATGGTCGGCGCCCTTGCAATGACGCCGCCCGGTCTCTGGCACTGGCAGAGCATGTCGCTGCCGGACTGGGGCTGGATGCTGGCGCTCTGCGCGGTCGCCTGCCTTGCCCATTGGCTGCTGATCCGCGCCTATGAGGTGGCGGAGGCGAGCGCGGTGCAGCCCTTTGCCTATCTGCAACTGGTGTTCATTTCCGTGCTTGGCCTCGTCTTCTTCGGCGAGACGCTGCGGGTCAATGTCGCCATCGGGGCGGTGATGGTGGTGCTGGCGGGGCTCTTCACCCTCTGGCGGCAGCGCATCAAGGCGAAGGGGCCTATCGCCCCGTCAGTTCCGCGGTGATCCGCACCGGGCCGGATTGGCCCTTGAGCCGCGCGCGGTAGATCACCACGCCTTCGACGACCCGCATCACATAGGTCCGGGTTTCGGTGAAGGGGATGCTTTCCACCCAATCCACCACATCACCCTGCCGCGGATCGCCGAGATCGGCGATCCACTGGCGCGGGCGACCCGGCCCGGCATTGTAACCCGAGGCGATGAGCGCCACGGCCGGCCCGAATTCCTCCGCCATCTGCGCGAGATAGGCCGAGCCGACGGCGACGTTGTAGGCGGGATCGGTGGTCAGCTTGCCAGTGCCGGGAACGAGGCCGAGCTTCCTGGCCATCCGCTCCGCCGTCTCCGGCAGAAGCTGCATCAGACCGCGGGCGCCGGCCTTGCTCTGCGCCGCCGGATCGAACTCGCTTTCGCGCCGCGAGATGGCAAGGGCGAGCGCACGGCTGACCGACAACCCCTCCGGCACCATGTCCGGCACCGGATAATAGGCGCGCGGCAGGATCAGCCCGCGCTCCGCCGCCGCCTTGGCGACCACAACCGCGATATGAGGCTCATCCATCCGCAGGGCGAGATCGGAAAGCTGCTCCAGCCCCTTGGCATCGAGCCCCTCTGCGAGGTGGAGGAAGAACCGCTTCGCCAGCGTCCGATCCCCGGCGGAGGCCAGAAGCCGCCCCGCCGCCAGAACCGAGGAACTGGCGAAGGAAGAGGTCTTCCAGCCCGGCCCCGCCTCCCCCACCGAGACGAGCGCGGGATCGAGCGGCAGGCCGAGCTTTTCCGCCGCCAGAAGCCCGTAATAGGCCGTCTGATAGCGTGCGGCGCTCTGGTAGGCGGCCTTGGCCCCGGCGGCATCGCCCGCCGCTTCCCGCGCGCGGGCGATCCAGTAATCTCCCCGCGCCAGCGAAATCGGCGTCGCAACGGCATTCTTCAGATGGTTGAAGTGTTTGAGCGCCCGTTGCGGGTCGCCCAGCTTCCGCAGGGCGATGAAACCCGACAGGAACTCCAGATCGGCATAATCCGTGCCACCCTCCAGCCGGTGCGCGGCGGCAATCTTGTAGGCCAGCTCCGGCTGTCCGGTCCGCATCAGCCGCCGCGCCAACAGCGCGCGGCGGTCGGCCCACAGCTCCGGCCGGCCCAGATGGGCGGCACTGTCGCTGGTGGCGAGGATCAGCGCCGCGGCATCGTCATAGCGATCCTTCCGCATCCGCCAGACGAAACGTTCATAGGCCAGCCCCGGATCGGCGGCGAGCGACTTCGGCACCGCATCGACAAGGGCGGGGGCGTTCGGCTCCATCTCGCGCAGGGCGATGCGCGCGGCGCCAAGCGCGCGCCAGTCCGGGCCGACGCGGGGCAGCATCCGCCGCGCCTCGCCGCTGCGCCCGTCCCACAGGAGGTTGTCGAGCCGCACCTCATGGGCGATGGACAGCGCCTCGCCCTGAAGCGACAGGAGCGTGGTCTCCTCCTCGGGGGTGAAGCGCAGCACGGCCCAGGCGCGATAGGCCTCCGCCTCCGCATCGCCCGGCCTGCCCGCTGCCATCAGCGCCTTGATGAGCGCAATCGCTCCGGTCGCCGTCCGGGGCTTTGCCGTGCCGAAATAGCCGATGACCCGCGCCGGTTCGGTGGAGCGGGCAACAGCCTCCTCCCCCTTCTCCTTCAGGAGTTGCAGACCCGGCCAGTCGGCGCGGCGGGCGAGGAAGGATTCGTAATCGCCGAGCCGGCCCTCGCCGCCCACCCGCAGGCGCTGCCATTCGATGATGTCGGCGCCGATGGTTCCCGCCCCCTGCGCCGCAGCAGCCGCCCCCGGCCAATCCTTCGCCGCCGCAAGCGCGAGCGCCGCCTTCAGCGCCCCGGCCTCGTCGGCATGGCCCGGCTGGGCGCCCAGAAGAAGCGGCAGGATCAGCGCGGCAATGCGGGACAGGGTGTTCAGAAATCTCATGCCCGGAATCTGCCAGAGCCGCGCGCGCCCCACAACCCAACAGCGCGTGAGGCCGGAGCCGTCGGCAAAGCTTGGCAAGCTGTCGCCAGCCGGATAAGGAGGGCGCGTTTGCAACCGGGCAAAGCGCCCATCCTCAAGGAGACGTGTCATGATCAAAGGGTCCATTCCAGCCCTGGTGACGCCGTTCAAGAACGGCGAGCTGGATCTCGATACGCTCAAACACCTTGTCGAGTGGCAGATCGCCGAGGGCTCCACCGGGCTGGTTCCGGTCGGCACCACCGGCGAAAGCCCGACGCTGAGCCATGAGGAACACCAGACGGTCATCGAAACCGTGGTGAAAACCGCCGCAGGCCGGGTGCCGGTGATTGCGGGCGCCGGCTCCAACAACACGGTGGAAGGCATCAGCCTGATCCGCTTTGCCGAGAAGGTCGGCGCGGATGCGGCGCTTGTCGTGACCCCCTATTACAACAGGCCGACGCAAGCCGGGCTGGTGGCGCATTTCACCGCGCTGCACGACTGCTGCAACCTGCCGATCATCATCTACAACATCCCCGCCCGCTCGGTCGTGGACATGCTGCCCGCCACCATGGGCGAGCTGGCCAAGCTGCCGCGCATCATCGGCGTCAAGGATGCCACGGCGAACCTCGCCCGTCCCTCGCAGCAACGCATCACCTGCGGGCCGGAGTTCATCCAGCTTTCGGGCGAGGATGCGACGGCGCTCGGCTTCAACGCCCATGGCGGGGTGGGGTGCATCTCGGTCACGGCGAACGTGGCGCCGCGCCTCTGCGCCGAATTCCAAGCGGCGACGCTGGCGGGCGATTACGCCAAGGCGCTGGAATATCAGGACCGTCTGATGCCGCTGCATGAGGCGATCTTCCTTGAGCCGGGGCTGGCCGGGGCAAAATACGGCCTGTCGCTGCTCGGCAAATGCACGGAGGAGGTGCGCCTTCCGCTTCTTGCCCTGACCGATGGCACCAAGGCCCGCATCAAGGCCGCGATGCAGCACGCCGGGCTGATCTGAGCGCCGGACGGCCGGGCTGCCCGGTCCGCCTTTTTGGGCGGGCGGCGAAGCAGAGGGAAACCGACAGAAGCCGGGCCGGAACGCCCGGCTTTTTCATGGGCCATTGCCATCGTTGCGGCCGAGCCACCCGGCTTGAGCCTGAAGCCCCGTCGCTGCCGCCTTCTCTCCGTGCAGATGTGGAACAGCGCGGATATGGCCAGACCGCAGAGGGAGCGGGACGGTCCCGCATCGCCGCCTTAGCTGCGCCGGGCCTGCGTTTTCGGACCCTCGGTCCTTCCTGCCGTGGTTCTCCGCCGGCAGAATGGGGATCGGCGCCGGGAGAATATCTTCCCTCCCGCCCTTTCGCGGCGACAACCCCCCGGCCGGCAAGCGGGTGGGGTCAGGAGGCGCGGTCTGTCCTGCCGCCAAAGGGGGCGTAGCCTTGCGCGCCGCTGTGTCCCGAATGGCGGCCTGCGGGACGCCGGGCCGAAGCGCGGCTTCGGCAAGGCTTGCGGAGACCGGCGCGCCTTGCGAGACAGTCGGTGCGGGTTTTCCGCGGGAAACGAAGGATCGGTGCCTTGCCCCTTACCGACAATCTGCGCGGCAGCCTCTGGATGACCGCCTCCATGGCGGGTTTCGCGGTGGAGGACATGTTCCTCAAATCCGCCGCGCAGCAGATCCCCATCGGCCTTGCCATCCTGATCATGGGACCGATCGGCATAGCCACCTTCGCGGCACTCGCCCTGCGGCGGGGGGAGCGCCCCTTTCCCCGCGCGCTCCTGTCGCGGACCATGGCCGTACGGTCGGGATTCGAGATCACCGGGCGCCTCTTCTACGCGCTTGCGATTGCGCTGACCCCGATCTCCATTGCCTCGGCGATCCTGCAGGCCTCGCCGCTGGTGGTTGTGCTCGGCGCGGCGCTGATCTTTGGGGAAAGGGTCGGCTGGCAACGCTGGGGCATCATCCTTTTAGGCTTCGTCGGGGTGCTGGTGATCCTACGGCCGGGGCTGGAGGGGTTCGACGCGCTGTCGCTCCTCGCCGTCGTCGGGCTTCTGGGCTTTGCCGGGCGGGATCTGGCGACGCGGGCCGCGCCCCCGGCCCTGTCGAACGCGCAGCTTGGGGTGGCGGGTTTCGTGATGCTGACGGTTTCCGGGGCGATCATCCTTGCCGTCTCCGGCGGGGCGCATTGGCCGGAGCCCGCGACCTGGGCCAAGCTTTGCGGGGCGGCGGTCTTCGGGATCAGCGGCTATGCGGCGCTGACCACCGCGATGCGGACGGGGGAGGTCGGCGTCGTCACCCCCTTCCGCTACACCCGGCTTCTGTTCGCCATGATCTTCGGAATCACCGTGTTCGGAGAGCGCCCGGATGCCGCGACCCTGATCGGCTCGGCCATCATCGTCGGTTGCGGGGTGATCCTGCTGGCGGGGCAGCGGCGGCGGCAGGGCTGAGCGCCGGTCGACGTTGCGCCCCCATCGACCCTTGGAGGGGTTCTGCACCCCTCGGGGGGGCGATGGAGGATATTTTCAGACAGAAAATGGAGAGGGGGAGCCGCGTCCGGTCTGGGGATGATTCGGGGATTGTTGCTTAATGAAAGACTAATGCGTGTCGGTTTCGATGCATGTCGGCGCATCTGCCCGGTTGTCGTTTCCACATGGCCACCAATGCCCGCGTCCCGCCGCAAGCTTGTCGGGAAAATGGCGAAATTCGGGTGCTTCTTGGGCGCAAGGCGGTCAGAGCCGCCACAAGCGTAAAGAAACCCCAACCGGAGAGCCGCCATGTTCCTCAAGGACTTCACCCGCAGCAGCCGTTTTACCCCGGTGCTGGACCGCTTCCTTGCCCCCGTCACCTGCGGTCTTGCCGCCGGAACGCTGGTGGAAACCGGCTCCGGCTGGCAGAGCGTGGAAAGCCTCGCCCCCGGCGACCGGGTGCAGACACTTGACGGCGGGCTGGCGCGGGTGGCGGCGGTGGACCGCCAATGGCTGCGCCCGGAAACGGAGACGCCGCTGATCCACCTGCCCGGCGGCAGCTTCGACGCCTGTTCCGACATGACCCTGCTGCCCGGCCAGCATCTTGTGATGGATACGCTCGACGATCCGGCCCTCGGTGGCGCGCCCTTCGTGCTAGTGCCGGCCATGGCGCTCTGCGGGCTGGAGGGTGTCACCCGCACGCCCTGCCGCGACCGGATCGAGGTCATCACCCCGCTTTTCGCCGACGAGGAAGCGATCTATGCCCATTCCGGCGTACTGCTGCACTGTCCCGGCCGGGCGGACGGGGCGGGGCGCTATCCGGAGAACAGCTTTTTCCCCTGCCTCGACCGTGCCGCCGCCCGTGCCTTTCTGCTGACACGCGCCGCCCGGCTGGCGGGCTGAACCGCTGCCCTTCTGGACTCCGCCCCTGCCCTCGCCTATCTCGGGGGGATCATGTTGAAACATTCCGACCCCAACTCCAAACTGATCGCTGAGAACCGCCGGGCGCGTTTCGATTATGCCATCGAATCCGATCTGGAGGCGGGGATCATGCTGCTCGGCTCCGAGGTGAAAAGCCTGCGGCAGGGCGGGTCCAACATCGCGGAAAGCTACGCCTCCATCGAGGGGGGGGAGCTGTGGCTGATCAACAGCTACATCGCCCCCTACCTTCAGGCCAAGACCTTCGGCCATGAGGAGCGGCGGCACCGCAAGCTGCTGGTGTCGAAGAAGGAAATGAGCCGGCTCTGGAACGCGGTCGGGCGCGAAGGCATGACCATCGTGCCGATCAGGATGTATTTCAACGACCGCGGCATCGTGAAGATCAAGCTGGGCGTCGCCAAGGGCAAGAAGCTCGCCGACAAGCGCGAGACCTCGGCCAAGCGCGACTGGGACCGGCAAAAGTCCCGGCTCCTGAAGCAGGGATTGAAGGGCAACCTCTGAAGCCTACCAGATTTTGTTGCCGGACTGCTGAATTTCCGGCAGAATTCCCCCTATCCGGCCAAGGGCCGCAGGGTCCATGATAGAGCCGGAAAAACGCCTGACCGCGAACAGGCAGGCTTGGTAGGGAAGGACGAGTATCATGGACATGAACCTGATCATCCAGTTGATCGCCGGTGTCGTCGGCGGCAACGTGGCGGGTGGGGTGTTGAAAAACCTCAACCTCGGCCCGCTGCTGAATTCCGTCGCCGGGGCTGTGGGTGGCCTTGGCGGCGGCCAGATCCTGGGCGCGCTCGGCGGCGCCGGGGCTGCGGCGGCGGCCGGCGGCGGCACGGACATCGCCTCGATCATCGCTTCGCTGGCTTCGGGCGGCGTTGGTGGTGGCGTGCTGATGGCCATCGTCGGCGTCATCAAGAACATGATGAAGAAGTAAGACCTTCGGGGCGGGGGCCGTCATGCCTCCGCCCCAAGCCCGTTCGGGCAACCCCGGACTGTCCACCCCTGCCGGGACCGCGCCGTTTCTCCGGCCTGACGCCAGGGGGAGAAGAGGCGCCCGTTCAGGTGCAGGATGAAGGCGGGGCTGCGGGCGATCTGCCGCGCAATTTTATTGCTTCGCAAATCCGCCGCCCTTGCAGCAAAACCCGCTTGGCGCTAGGGGAGGGCATCCCCCGAGCGGAGCCGCAGATGACCCTCGCCAATGATCCCAAAACCCTCGTTTCGACCGAATGGCTTGCCGCCCATCTGAAGGACCCTGACCTGCGGGTGCTGGATGCGAGCTGGTATCTGCCCGATGCCGGCCGCGATGCGAAGGCGGAGTATCAGGCCGCCCATATCCCCGGTGCGCGCTTTTTCGACATCGAAGAGATCACCGACAGCCGCTCCTCCCTGCCGCATATGGCGCCGCCACCCGAGAAGTTCATCAGCCGGATGCGGGCGATGGGCGTAGGCGACGGGCATCAGGTGGTGATCTATGACGGCGCGGGGCTGTTTTCCGCTGCACGGGTGTGGTGGACCTTCCGGCTGATGGGCAAAACCGATGTCGCCGTGCTGGATGGCGGCCTGCCGAAATGGCGGGCCGAGGGCCGCGAGATCGAAGACATGCCGCCCATCGTCAAGGATCGCCACATCACCGTCTCCCGCCAGAACCATCTGGTGAAGGATGTGACGCAGGTGGCCCATGCCGCGAAACTCGGCGAGGCGGAGATCATCGACGCCCGTTCCGCCCCCCGCTTTCGCGGCGAGGTGTCCGAGCCGCGGCCCGGCCTGCGCTCCGGCCATATTCCGGGGGCGAAGAACGTGCCTTTCGCCACCATGCTCAACGGTGACGGAACCATGAAACCCCCGGCAGAACTGCGCGCCGTCTTCGAGGCGGCGGGGGTGGATCTGACCAAACCCGCGATCACCTCCTGCGGGTCCGGGGTGACGGCAGCGGTCCTGAGCCTCGCGCTCGAACGGATCGGCCACCGCAATCACGCGCTTTACGACGGCTCCTGGGCGGAATGGGGCATGTATGACGACCTCGCGGTCGCAAAAGGACCCGCAGGCGCCGGCCTGCAAAACTAGGACAAACACGATGCTGGAAGCACTGAACCCGCAACCCCAGGACAAGATCCTGCAACTGATCGCCATGTTCCGCGACGACCCGCGGACCGACAAGATCGACCTCGGCGTCGGCGTCTACAAGGACGCGACCGGGCTGACCCCGGTGATGCGCGCCGTCAAGGCCGCCGAGAAGAAGCTGTGGGAGGTCGAAAAGACCAAGACCTACACCGGCCTTGCCGGAGAGCCCGCCTATAA
Source organism: Paracoccaceae bacterium (assembly GCA_027492585.1). Taxonomy (GTDB): domain Bacteria; phylum Pseudomonadota; class Alphaproteobacteria; order Rhodobacterales; family Rhodobacteraceae; genus JAPUEK01. The sequence continues at coordinate 133,912 of JAPUEK010000090.1, forward strand.
CGCCGCCATGGTCGGGATGATCCTGGGTGAGGGCTATGCGGATCGCGCCGCTTCGGTGGCGACGCCGGGCGGAACCGGGGCGATCCGTCAGGCGCTCGAACTGGTGAAGCTCGCCGCGCCGCAGGCCACCGTCTGGGTTTCGGCGCCGACCTGGCCGAACCACCCCTCGATCATCAAATATCTCGGTATGAAGATGGCCGAATACCGCTATTTCGACGCGGCCACGCGCGGCGTCGATTTCGCCGGTCTGATGGCCGATCTGGAGGGGGTGAAGGCCGGGGATGCGGTTCTGCTCCATGGCTGCTGCCACAACCCGACCGGCGCGAACCTGACGCTCGATCAATGGGCGCAGGTGGTGAAACTGCTGGCCGCCAAGGGCGCGGTGCCGTTTGTCGATCTCGCCTATCAGGGCTTCGGCGATGGGCTGGAGGAGGATGCGGCGGCGACCCGTCTGGTCGCGGCCTCCTTCCCGGAGGTGCTGATCGCCGCCTCCTGCTCCAAGAACTTCGGCATCTACCGGGAGCGGACGGGTATCCTGATCGCGCTCACCTCGCCGGATCGCAAGGCGGTCGTGCAGGGCAACCTGAACTTCCTCAACCGGCAGAACTACTCCTTCCCGCCCGATCACGGCGCGCGGCTGGTGACGATGATCCTTGAGGATGAGGCGCTGCGCGCCGACTGGAAGGCGGAGCTGGAGGAGGTGCGGCTGAACATGCTGACCCTGCGCCAAAGCCTTGCCGACGAGCTGCGCCGGGCCACCAATTCCGACCGCTTCGATTTCGTGGCGACGCATCGCGGCATGTTCTCGCGTCTCGGCCTGACCGAAGCGCAGGTGAACGTGCTGCGTGAGGAGCATGGCATCTACATGGTCGGCGACAGCCGCATCAACATCGCCGGGCTGAACGCGAAAACCGTGCCGGTGCTGGCAGCGGCGATTGCCAAGGTCATGGGCTGACACCGACCCTCTGACGCAAAAGAAAACGGCCCGCGGGGGGAGAAACCCGCGGGCCGTTTCCATTTGATCCCCGGCGCGGGAGGAGGTCGCGCCGGGGCCGTCTTCAGCCGTGATAGGCCTGTTCGCCATGCGAGGTCAGATCGAGGCCCTGACGCTCGGTGTCATTGTCCACCCGCAGACCGACAACCATGTCGACGATCTTGTAGAGGAGGAAGGAGATGACCGCCGACCAGACGATGGTGATGGCGACCGCTTGGATCTGGATCCAGGTCTGGGCCGCGATGCCATAGTCGTCGCCCTTCACGCCGCCGAGGCTGCCGGCCGAGAAGATGCCGGTGCCGATGGCGCCGATGATCCCGCCGATGCCATGGACACCGAACACGTCGAGGCTGTCGTCATACTTGAGCTTGTTCTTCACCACGGTGACGAAGAAGAAGCAGACCGCCGCCGCAATCGCGCCGAGGACAATCGCGCCGATCGGGCCGACCGTGCCGCAAGCCGGGGTGATGGCCACAAGACCCGCCACCATGCCCGAGGCCGCACCCAGCATCGAAGCCTTGCCGCGCTGCACGCCCTCGATCAGCGACCACACGAGCGCAGCGGAAGCCGTCGCCACGAAGGTGTTGAACATCGCCAGACCCGCGCCGCCATTGGCTTCGAGGTTGGAGCCGACGTTGAAGCCGAACCAGCCGACCCACAGCATCGAGGCGCCGATCATGGTCATGACCATGGAATGAGGCGCCATGTTCTCCTTGCCGAGGCCGACACGCTTGCCGATCACGAGGCAGCCGACCAGAGCCGCAACACCGGCGTTGATGTGAACCACGGTGCCACCGGCGAAGTCGATCGCGCCCATGCCGAAGATCAGCCCGTTGGCATCCCAGACCATGTGGGCGATCGGGAAGTAGACGAAGGTGACCCAGAGCGCGGAGAACAGCAGGACCGCCTTGAACTTGATGCGCTCGGCGAAGGCGCCGATGATCAGCGCCGGGGTGATGGCCGCGAAGGTCATCTGGAAGGCGATGAACACGAATTCGGGGATCACATAGCCCGCCGAGAAGGTCGCGGCCATGCTGTCAGGCGTGACACCGGCGAGGAAGAGCTTCGCCGTGCCGCCCCAGTAGGGCGAGGTACCGCCGCCGAAGGTCACGGAATATCCGTAGACGACCCAGATGATCATCACCATGCAGGCGATGAGCGTGGTCTGCATCAGCACCGACAGCATGTTCTTCGACCGCACGAGGCCGCCATAGAACAGCGCAAGGCCGGGGAGCGTCATGAACAGCACCAGAACGGCGGAGATCATCATCCAGGCCACGTCGCCCTTGTCCATGATCGGGGCGGCAGCCTCGGTCGCGGTGGCGGCAGCTTCGGTGGTGGCTTCCTGCGCCAGTGCCGGAAGGGCGGCCAGAAGGCTCAGCCCGGCAAGTCCGTATTTCTTCAACATCTCTTTTCCCTTCCCTTGCCGATCACAGCGCATCGTCATCGGTTTCGCCGGTGCGGACGCGCAGCGCGCTCGCCACGTCGATCACGAAGATCTTGCCGTCGCCGATCTTGCCCGTGCGGGCGGTCTTAGAAATGGTTTCCACCACCGTATCGACCATGCTGTCGCCGACCACGATCTCCAGCCGCATCTTCGGCACGAAGTTCACGGCATATTCGGCTCCGCGGTAGATTTCCGTATGGCCCGACTGCGTGCCGAACCCCTTGATCTCGGTGACCATCATGCCCCGCACCCCGATCGTGGTCAGCGCTTCGCGCACCTCGTCGAGCTTGTAGGGTTTGATGGCGGCAATGATCATCTTCACGACGCACCCCTTTCCTTGTCCCTGGACCCATCCCGGCCCTCGACTGCGATCAGGCGGCCTTCGCAGGTGCAGCACAAGTTTTCGGCAGGCAGACGCAGGAGCGATGCGGCCAGAACGGGACGACTGCCGCACAATTAATCGGCAATGCACAAAAAACAGGCTGTCACAATAGGCGAATCGCCGCCACCGACGCTTCGCTTTCCAAACAGGACGGGTTAGATTGTGGCAAAAGAAGTAGCGAAACAGCGGATCGGGCAGGCATGGCACGTACGGGTGCGGGATCAGGCAGGGGGCAAGGCCCTCTGGTGGCGGACAAGCGCTATGGTGCCGCCAGAAGCACGGCCGGCGGGTCAGGCTCCGGCGGGCGCAGCACGCCGCCGCCCCGCAAGCCCGCCCCGAAACGGCGCGTACCGCAAAGGCAGCGCGGGCTGATCGGCGGATTTGTCCATTTCATCTGGCGGCTGGTCTGGGGGACCGTCTGGCGCAGTCTTGCGGTCGGGGCGCTGATCCTCGGCTGTGCGATCTTCTATTTCTACGCTCAACTGCCCGATGTGACCGCCCTGCTCGACGGACGCGCGCGCGGCTCGGTCACGCTGCTGGACCGCAACGATACCGTCTTCGCCTGGCGGGGGGAGACGTTCGGCGGCCAGATCACCTCCGACACCGTTTCTCCCTACCTGCTCCACGCGGTCGTGGCGACCGAGGACAAACGCTTCTACCGGCATTTCGGCATCTCCCCGCGCGGCATCCTCAGCGCCATCCGCATCAACATGGCGGAGGGGCGCGGGCCGCTGGAGGGCAACGGCGGCTCGACGATCACCCAACAGGTCGCCAAGCTCCTGTGTCTCGGCGTTCCCTATGATCCGACCCAATGGAAATCCGAAGCCGCCTATGAGGACGATTGCCGGGGCGGCGGCGTCTGGCGGAAGATCAAGGAGATCCCCTATGCCATGGCGATGGAGGCCAAGTATTCCAAGGCCGAAATCCTGACCATCTATTTCAACCGCGCCTACCTCGGCGCGGGTGCGCGCGGTTTCGAGGCGGCGGCGCAGCGCTATTTCGGCACCTCGGCCAATGACCTCGCGCCCGCGCAGGCGGCAATGCTGGCGGGCCTGCTGAAGGCCCCGTCGAAATACGCGCCCACCAACAACCTCAAGCGCGCACAGGACCGCGCCAGCGTCATCATTACGCTGATGGAGGAACAAGGCTATCTGACCAAGGCGGAGGCAGAGAATGCCCGCGCCCATCCCGCCCAGCTTTCCGAAGCGGCCCAGACCAAATCCGGCGGCTTCTTCGCCGACTGGGTGATGGAGGCGGCGCCGGCCTTCCTCACCTCCGAGACCACCGAGGATGTGGTGATCAAGACCACGCTGGACCAGCGGATGCAGAAAGCCTCGGAAGAGGCGCTTGCCTGGGTCTTCGAGAACAAGCTCAAGAGCGGCTCCAATGCCCAGGCCGCCATCGTGGTGATGAGCGCGGATGGCGCGGTGCGTGCCATGGTCGGCGGGCGCAAGACCGAGGCGGCGGGGTCCTTCAATCGCGCGACGCAGGCGCTGCGGCAGACCGGCTCCTCCTTCAAGCCCTTCGTCTATGCGGCGGCGCTCGACCTCGGCTGGAGTCCGTCGGATTTCGTCGAGGACACGCCGCTGACCATCAACATTCCCGGTTCCGGTCCCTGGACGCCGAAGAACTACGACGGGGAGTTCAAGGGACTGATCACCCTGACCAAGGCGCTTGAGGAAAGCCGAAACATCCCCGCGGTGCGCGTGTCGGAGGCGGTCGGCCGCGATCTGGTCCGCAAGGTCGCCTCGGAATTCGGCATCGAGAGCGATCTGGCCGCCGGGCCGGCCCTCGCGCTTGGCGCATCGGAATCGACGCTGATCGAGATGACGGGCGCCTATGCCGGCATCCTCAACGGCGGCTCCTCGGTGACCCCCTACGGGATGCGCGAGCTGAAGCTGAAAGGCGAGCAGGAGCCCCTGATGGGCGCCGGTGGCGGCATCGGGGAACGGGTGATCAGCCAGGAAGCGGCCGAGCTTCTCACCTATATGATGAGCCAGGTGGTGGAGCATGGAACCGGCACCCGCGCCCGGCTCGACCGGCCGGCGGCAGGCAAGACCGGCACCACCACGGCGGGGCGCGACGCCTGGTTCATCGGCTTCACCGCCGATTACGTCGCGGGCGTCTGGATGGGCTATGACGACAACACGCCGCTGAAAGGTGTCACCGGCGGCGGGCTTCCGGCAGAGATCTGGCATGAGGTCATGGTGCGGATCAACGACGGTCTGCCGGTCAACGAATTGCCGATGATCGTGCCGGAACCCCGCGTGCCGCCGCAGCCCCAGTATACGGAGCCGGACCCCAATGCCGGCCTGCGTCCGACCCAACCCGGCACGGAGCAGACCCTGGACGAGGCCATGGGCGGCCAGCAACAGCCCCGCCGCGACCCGGTGGAGGATCTTTTGAGGGAGATCCTCGGCAGCGGAAACTAGCCGGTCCTTTCTGGCGGACAGCGGCAGGGAATATATCTCTGCCCCTGCCTCCCCACCGGACAGCGGGCAGAACCCGCAGCACCTGTCAGGCCGGGCAGCAGACCGACCTCAGGGCGCCCTCAGGCCCGCCGCACCGCGGACCCACCTTTGATCTGCACCAGAAACTCCCGCAGGAGCGGCACGCGACGAGGCCGGAAGAACTCGTCCGACAGGCTGACGGATCGCATCTGATGAAGCTTGAAGCGGCGGAAATCCTGCCGCAGGCAGCAGAAGGCCAGACACATCAGCGCCCGGTCCAGAAAGACCACCGACAGCGGCCAGATGCGCCGCTGCGTCACCCGCCCGTCATTGTCGAGATAGCCGATATCGAGCGCCCTCTCCTCCCAGCAGGCCTCGCGGATCAGGCCGAGATGTTCCGGCGCCGGGGGACGCTTTTCATAGCGATAGGTCTGGCTGACGGCATGGATCGCCTGCCGCTGCACCCGCTCCGGCAGGCTGGCGGTGATCTTGGCCATGGCCGCCTCCGCCGCGCGGGCCAGAGCCGGATCGCCCGCCATCCGCACCTCGGCCAGACCGAGCACCAGGGCCTCCACCTCCAGCCGGGTGAACATCTGCGGCGGCAGGGCGGGGTCCTCGGTCAGCGTGTAGCCAAGCCCCGCCGCCCCGTCGATCAGCGCCCCGCCTGCCCGCAACGCCTCGATGTCGCGGTAGAGCGTGCGCTCCGACACGCCCATCTCTTCCGCGAGCCGGGCAGCCGTCACCGGCTGCGGCAGCATCCGCAGCGCGGTCAGAAGACGGAAAAGACGGTCGGACTTGGCCATTTCATCCTGACGGTTTCTGGCAGGAGGAGACCAGCATAAAGGCCCCATCGAAAAACACAACGGAGACTGAAATGCTCACCTTCTTCCACGCCCCGCACTCGCGCTCCTCGGTGATCGCCACCCTCATCGAAGAGATGGGCATCCGGGACAAGCTGACCATCCGCCATGTGAATATTTCCCGCGTGGATGGCACCGGCGACCGCGATCCGGCGAACCCGCATCCGGAGGGCAAGGCGCCGGCGCTTCTCCACGAGGGCCATGTCATCACGGAACGGGGGGCGGTCATGCTCTATCTGACCACGCTCTTTCCCTCCAGCCTCGCGCCCGCGGTCGGCACCCCGGCCTGGGGCGATTACATCACCTGGCTGAGCTGGTATCAGGGCGTGTTCGAGCCGGTTCTGATCTTCGAATTCACCCAGACCACCCACCCCTCGCTGACCGCAACCTTCCGTGGTCACGCCGAAGCGGCAGACCGCATCCGGGCGGCGCTGAAGAAAGGCCCCTGGCTTCTGGGCGAGACCTTCAGCGCGGCCGATGTGCTGGTCCATTCCCCCTACGCCTGGTTCGAGGAGTCAACCCCCGATGATCCGCTGATCCGCGACTGGGTGGAGCGGTGCAAGGCACGCCCTGCCCGTCTGAAAGTGCTGGCCGAGGACGCGGAAGCACGCGCCAAGGCCGCCTGAGGCTCAGGCGGCGGGCCGTCGTGCCAGTTGCACCACGAGGATGCCCGCCGCCGCCACGGCCACCCCGATCATGTCGAGCGGGGTGATCCGTTCCCCCAGAAGGGCAGCCGCGATCAGCACGCCGAAGAACGGGTTGAGGAAATGGAAGGCGGAGGCCTTCACCGCCCCGACCCGTCCCACCAGAGAGAACCACAGGACCGTTGCCGCCAGCCCCGGCACGAGTATCTGATAGGCGAAGGCAAGGACGAGCGGCAGACCCGGCCGGATCGAAATAGTCTCTGATATGGCTGAAACGAGGCCAAGCGCGACTGATCCCACCAGCATCTGCAAGCCGACGATCATCAGGAGGTTGCCCCCGGAAGAGGCGCCGCGCACCGTCAGCGTGGCGACCGCGAGGGCGACCGCCCCGCCAATGCAGAAGACGATGCCCAAAGGATCAGCCCCGCCGCTGAGCCTGCCGCCCATGATCATCGCCACTCCGGCGAAGCCCAGTATCAGTCCCAAAGCGCCGTATAGTGACACTTTCTCTCCTCTCGCCCAGCCGAGCAGCGCCACGATGAGCGGCATGGCGGAGGCGATGATCGAGGTCAGCGAGGCTTCCACCCATTGCAGCGCCAGAAAGTTCAGCCCGAGGTAAAGCGCGTTCTGGCAAAGGCCGAAGATCAGCACCGATCGCGCCTGCCCGCGCGACAGGCGCCAGCTTTGGCCCAGAAGCCGCGCCACCAGGGCCGCGAGCAGCCCGGAGATCAGGAAACGCAATGACAGGGCCATCAATGGCGGCGCACCGGCCACGATGATCCGCCCGGTCGTGAAGGCGGAAGACCACATCAGGGCAAAGGCGACGCCCATCAGGGTGGAGGTCAGATCGACTTTCAGGATGCGCCTCCCTGCGCCGGGGTGCCGGTTCCGGCGATAACAGTGACGAAACGGCCGCAGCCGACCCTTTCCGGCAGAGCTCCAATCAAAAAGGCCGCCCGAGAGCGACCTTTTCATGCGGGCTCCGGCGCCCCTTTTGCGAAACCGCGACGCCTCAGGCGTTGACGGAATCCTTCAGCGCCTTGGCGATGGCGAATTTCACCTGCTTGTCGGCGGCTTTCGTCACCATTTCGCCCGTCGCCGGATTGCGGACCTGACGTTCCGGGCGGGCGCGGCAGACGACTTTGCCAAGGCCGGGAAGGGTCACGGCGCCCCCGGCAGCCACTTCGCGCGCGACGATGGCGGCGATGGCATCCAGAGCGGCGCCCGCAGTCTTCTTGTCGGCGCCCATGGCGTCGGACATGGCGGCCAGAAGCTGGGTCTTGGTCATCGGTTTGGACATTTCTCTATCCTTCGTTGCGGCCCCTTCGATCAGGGGGCCTTTGCTGTGCCAATTGGCGGATGCAGCGGCTTCCCATGTTTTCGGGCGGCAAGGCAAGCCCTTTCGCCTTGTTTTGCTGGTTTTCCTGACGTTAAAGGAAAGCCGTCTCCTCGAAGGACCGCAGCTTCCGGCTGTGGATGCGCGAGACCGGCATGTCGCGCAGCCGCTCCATAGCGCGCACACCGATCATAAGATGGCGCGAGACCTGGGTCTTGTAGAACTCGCTGGCCATGCCGGGCAGTTTCAGCTCGCCGTGCAGCGGCTTGTCGGAGACGCAAAGCAGCGTTCCGTAAGGCACCCGGAAGCGGAAGCCGTTGGCCGCGATCGTGGCGCTTTCCATGTCGAGCGCGATGGCGCGCGACTGGCTGAGCCGCCGCACCGGGCCGGACTGGTCCCGCAGTTCCCAGTTGCGGTTGTCGATGGTGGCCACCGTGCCGGTCCGCATGATCCGCTTCAGCTCATAGCCGTCAAGCTGGGTGACCTCGGCCACCGCCTCCTGCAGGGCGATCTGGATCTCTGCGAGCGCGGGGATCGGCACCCAGATCGGCAGGTCGTCGTCAAGGACGTGATCCTCACGCAGATAGGCATGGGCGAGGCAGAAATCGCCGAGGCTCTGGCTGTTCCGAAGGCCGGCGCAATGGCCGACCATCAGCCAGGCGTGCGGACGCAGCACCGCGATATGGTCGGTCGCGGTCTTGGCGTTCGACGGCCCGACCCCGATGTTGACAAGCGTGATCCCGTTTCCGTCGGCGCGCTTGAGGTGATAGGTCGGCATCTGCGGGGTCTTGCCATAGGGCAGGATCACCCCATCCGCCGTGGTGATCTCCTGATTTCCGGTGGCGACGAAGCTGGTGTAACCCAAGGCCGGATCGCCGAGCGCGGCGCGGGCGAAGGCCTCGAACTCCTCCACATAGAACTGGTAGTTGGTGAAGAGAACGTGGTTCTGGAAATGGGTCGGGTCGGTCGCCGTGTAATGGCTGAGCCGGGCGAGGCTGTAATCCACCCGTTGCGCGGTGAAGGGCGCCAGCGGGGCGGAACCATCGTCGTTATGGGTGCGGGTGCCGTTGACGATATCGTCATTGGTGGTCGCCAGATCCGGCACGTCGAAGACATCGCGGAGCGAGAACTCCAGCACGCCCTCCTGCGGGACCGAGACATTGGGATTGCCCGCCACGGCGAAATGCACCGGAATCGGCGTGGAGGAAAGGCCGATCTGCACCGGAACCCCGTGGTTCTCCATCAGGAGGCCGAGCTGCTGGGTCAGATAGGCGCGGAAGAGTTCCGGCTGCGTCACGGTCGTCGCATAGGTGCCGGGGCCGGCGACATGGCCGAAGGACAGGCGGCTGTCCACCTTGGCATGGCTCGTCACCGTCAGGCGGATTTCCGGGTAGAAGGCCCGGACCCGCGCCCGCGGCCGATGCCCCGTCACCGCCTCGCTGAAATGGCGGGCGAGAAAACCCGTCGCCTCGGCATAAAGCGCCTCAAGCCGGGCCACGGCGGCAGCGGCATCGGTGAAGGCTTCGGGGGCGTGCTGGTCCGGGGTCAGAACCGGGATGAGATCGTCGTGCATCGGGGGCCTTCCGTTTGATCGGGCATCTAAACCGGAACCGCGGCTCCGGTGCAAGTGACGTGTTCATGACGGCGCAGGGCCGGACGGGCCGCCCTTGCCCCTGCCGCGCGGGGCGGAGATACTGCGGCCATGAACACGCTCCTCTGCCTTGGCCATGGCTACTCGGCCGCCGCCCTCTCCCGCCAACTGATCCCGCAGGGCTGGCGGGTGATCGGCACCACCCGCGATGCCGCCAAGGCCCCCGCCCTGAGCGCCGCCGGGGTGGAGCCGCTGGTGCTGCCCGCGCCGCTCGGCCCCGCTCTGGCAGAGGCTACGCATATCCTGATCTCCGCAGCACCAGGGGCGGAGGGCGACCCGTTCCTGCGCCTCGACCGCGCCGGAATTGCCACCGCGCGCCCGCAATGGGTCGGCTATCTCTCGACAACCGCCGTTTACGGCGACCGTCAGGGCGATTGGGTCGATGAGGAAAGCCCGCTCAACCCCGGTTCGGCGCGCGCGGTCGAACGGGTTCTGGCGGAGCGGCAATGGCTGGCGCTTGGCCTTCCGGCCCATATCTTCCGGCTGGCCGGCATCTATGGCCCCGGTCGCGGCCCCTTCGAGAAAGTGCGCGACGGCAGCGCCCGGCGGATCATTAAGGCGGGTCAGGTCTTTTCCCGTATCCATGTCGAGGATATCGCCCGCTGCCTTCTGGCCTCGATCGCCCGGCCCGATCCCGGAGCGATCTACAACCTCTGCGATGACCTGCCCGCGCCGGCGGAAGATGTGCTGTCCTATGCGGCGGAACTTCTCGGCCTGCCGGAGCCGCCGGCGGTGCCGTTCGAAGAGGCGCAGATGACCCCGCTCGCCCGCAGCTTCTATCTGGAATCGCGCCGGGTGCGGAATGACAAGATCAAGGGGATCGGGGCGGAGCTTCTCTATCCGAGCTACCGCGAGGGGCTTCTGGCGCTGAAGGCGGGTTTGCTCCCGGCTTGATCGGCATTTGGGGGCGTTGCGCCTCGTGGCTGGCGCCGGAGGGGTTTTGCACCCCTCCGCCATGCCACCGGCCCCTCGAAGCGGTGGCGGAGCCGGTGGCAAACCCCGCAGGATATTTATGCACAGTGGATGAAGGAAAGGGCGCCGTAGCACCAGCGAGCGGCGGCGCGCGCTGTCATGCGCGCTCATGTCCTTTCCTGCTCAGTAGCTCACGGCCCGACAATTCTCTTGCAAATTTGCAAGATACTTGCAATATAGGCCCATGAAACCCCAGATCGGCCCCCGAATCCGCGCCCTGCGCCTTGAACGCCGCCTCTCCCTCGCGGAGCTGGCAGGGGATACCGGCGTCTCCGAGGCCACCATGTCGCGGATCGAAACCGGGCAGTCGGAAGTCTCCGCCCCGCATCTATATGCCCTCGCCCGCAAGCTCGGCACTGACATCGGCAGTTTCTTCTCGACGGAAACGGCCACGCTGCGCCCCGGCGTCCGGTCCGTCACCCGCGCGGGAGAGGGGGCAACCTTCACCACCCCCCGGCTTTCGGCGCGGCTCCTCAACGGCGATCTGCGCCACAAGGCCATGCACCCCTTCCTGAACCGCACCCGTGCCAGCCGCCTCGAAGAGGTCGGCGGGCTTCTGGCGCATGAGGGGGAGGAGCATGTCTTCGTGCTGCGCGGCCCGCTGCTTTTCTGCTCCGAAGCCTATGAGCCGTTGCGGCTCGACACCGGCGACAGTCTCTATTTCGACGCCGCCCAGCCCCATGCCTATCTGACCCTGCCGGGCGGGGAGGCGGAGTTTCTCGTCACCTCTTCCGCCGATGCCCCTCACCCTCTTGCCAAGGACCTGCCCGATGCCCGCTGACATCCTCGCCGAAGTGCTGCTGCCCACCCAAGAGCTGCGGAACGACCTGCCGTTTTACACGAAGACCCTCGGGATGCGGCTGGAAAACATATTTCCCGCCGACAGCCCCTCGGTCGCCTCGCTCTCCGGCCATGGGCTGCGGGTGCGGATAGAGAAGGGCGCGCAGGTGCCGCCGGGCCGGCTCCGCATCCTGACCGACAATCCGCAGGACTTCGCAGGGGGCCAGAGCCTCATGACCGCGCCGAACGGCACGGTGATCGAGGTGGTGCCGCTGTCGCCCAAGGTGGTGCAGCCCGAGACCGTCCACGAATTCGCCGTGCGGCGGTTGCGGGACGAAGCGCCCTGGGTGATCGGGCGGGCGGGGATGCAGTACCGGGACCTGATCCCCTCGCGGCTCGGCGGGTCGATCATCGCCAGCCACATCCGCATCCCCGACGGGGGGCCGGTGCCGGACATGGTGCATTACCACACGGTCGGCTTTCAGCTGATCTACTGCTACCGGGGCTGGGTGGATGTGCTCTACGAGGATCAGGGGACGGAGATGATGCGCCTCTCCGCGGGGGATTGCGTGATCCAGCCGCCGGAGATCCGGCACCGGGTCTGCCATGCCTCGCCGAACATCGAGGTGGTCGAGCTGGGGGTGCCGGCGGAGCACATCACCACCATCGACCACGATTTCACCCTGCCGAACGGCTTCGGCGATCCCGCACGCGAATGGCAGGGGCAGCGGTTCGTCCATCATGTGAAGGACAAGGCCGTCTGGCAGCCCTTCCGCATCCCCGGTTTCACCTGCCGCGATACCGGGATTGCCGCAGGGACGAAGGGCGTGGCGAACATCCAGATCGCCCGGCATGACGGAACCCCGCCGCCCGCGACGCGCCATGACACGGACATCCATTTCACCTTCGTCCTGGAGGGGCGGATGGTGCTGAAGGCCGAGGGCCAGCCGGAGCGGGAACTGGTTGCGGGCGATGCCTTCGTGATCCCGCCGGGGATGGTGGCGCAGTATTGCGACTGCTCGGCCGATCTGGAGCTGCTGGAGGCGACCCTGCCGGCCGGGTTCCGGACCGAGATCGTCGGGGCGCAAGCCTGAGTTCAGGCGGGCGTGCTCAGGCGCCGGGCGCCGGGGGCCTTGCCCCCGGACCCCCAGGATATTTCTGCACAGGGGATGGGGAAGAGAGGGCGAGGCGGGTGCGGCGCTGCATTTCGGGAACGGCCTGTCCGTGGCTGAGCCAGTCTTGCAGCGGCATCATCTGCCAGCACTGGCCTTCATCGCCGAAGCGGATCGCGGCAGGTTCCTCGGGGAGGAGGTCTCCGGCGAAGAACCACGACCTGCGATCGGGATCGAGCATCGAGGGGAATTCGCCGCGCCAGATCAGGCGGCTTTCGGGAAGGCGGAGGGCGAACTCCTCCTCGACTTCGCGCAGGAGGCAGGCGGCGGGGGTTTCCTCGCCCTCCCTGCCGCCGCCGGGCAGATCCCAGAGGCCGGCGAAGGGCAGGTCGGGGCGGTCATCGCGCAGGTAGGTCAGCACCCGGCCGTTGCAGAAGAGCGCGGCCTTGGCCCCCACGAAACTAGTCATTGATATCCTTGTCCCAGACCTTCACCTGCCCCTCGCGCACCCCCATCGTGGCGCGCAGCACGAGCCAGGCGCCGACCGAGGCCACGGCGAAGACCAGCAGCAGCGCCGGCAGCGCCCCGCCGATCACGCCGAGACCCACGAGCACCCCCGTCACCACCGCCCCGATGGCGAAGCCGAGGAAGATGTAGCCGGGGGCCAGAACCTCCAGCACACCGAGGGCGAAGCCCGCGACGATCCAGACCCACCAGACATTCCACATCTCAGCCCCGTCCTTTCAGCATCTTGAAGGCATCGCCGAAGGCGTCGAGCGCCTGCGCCGGAACGATGATCGTCTGCTTGCCGGCGCCCTGCCCCACGGCGGTCAGCGCCTCCACCTGTTTCAGCGCCACCTGATACTGGGCCGCCTCGATGCCGTTTTCCTTGATCGCGGCGGCGATGGTGGAGGTGGCATAGGCCTCGGCATCGGCCAGAACGCGGCGGGCCTTGGCCTCCTGCTCGGCGGCATAAAGCTCGGCATCGGCGTTCAGCTCGACGGAGCGCTTCTTGCCCTCGGCCTCCGTCACCTGCGCGCGGCGGGCGCGTTCGGCATTGAGCTGCTGGAGCATGGCATGGCGCGTCGCCTCATCGAGGCTCACGTCAAGGATTTCGGCCCGCGTCACCTCGATCCCCCAGGCCTCCACCATGTCGCGCACATGCTCGCGGATGTTGGCGGTCAGCTCGTTGCGGTTGGACTGCACCTGATCCAGCTCCATCTTGCCGATCTCGGAGCGCACGATCCCCGCGACGGTGGTGGCGATGGCGGCATCGACATCCTTGATCCGATAGACGGTCTTTTCCGGCTCGGTGATGCGGTAGAAGACCGAGGTTTCGACCTTCACCAGCACGTTGTCGGTGGTGATGGCATCCTGTTGCGCGGTCGGGAGCTGGCGTTCGAGGATGGAGATCTTGTGGCGCACGCGGTCAAGAAAGGGGACGACGAAGTTGATCCCCGGCCCGAGCACGGCGCGCAGGCGGCCGAAGCGTTCCACGACATGCTTTTCGGATTGCGGCACGATCCGCACCCCGAGGAAAATGCACAGGATGACGAAGACGGCAATCGCCAGATAGACGGCATTGCCACCCAGGAATTGTTCGGGCTGCATGAAAATCTCCTCTGATCAAATGGCGCGGCAGATGCGTTAACCTGACGGGTTTCTGCCGGTCATGCAAGTCGGGGGCGCGGCGCAAGGGTGCGGAGGAGCCATCGGAGGGCGCCGGGAAAGAGACAAAAACAGTCTCTGATATGGCCCAAACAGGGCTTTGTGTTCCTCACTTCCTGCCGTTTCGCCGCTTCCGGCATCCGACGGGTTCCGCCTTGCTGCGAAAGAAAGGCGCGCGGCCCGTTGCCACATAATCCGGCGGGGGTGGGGGCATCCGGGCCGAAATAGTCTCTGATATGGCCCAAAGCCATATTCCGGGGCAGATCATACTTGCCGGCCTCCCCCGTCTTCAGGTGGCGCTTCCATGGTCTTTCCGGTAGTCTTCGCCAATCCTGGCGCCCCGAGACCTCCATGCCCGCCCTCTGCCGCGATTGCCTGACCGAGTTCGATGCCGGTGCGCGCTGCCCGAAGTGCCGCTCACCGCGGATACTGGCCCATGCGGAACTGAACAGCCTGTCCATCGCCCATATGGATTGCGACGCCTTCTATGCCTCGGTCGAGAAACGCGACAACCCGGAGCTGCGCGATCATCCGGTGATCGTCGGCGGCGGGCAGCGCGGGGTGGTTTCCACCTGCTGCTACATCGCCCGCATCCATGGGGTGCGCTCTGCGATGCCGATGTTCCAGGCGATGAAGCTCTGCCCGCAGGCGGTGGTGGTGAAGCCGCGCTTTGCCGCCTATGTCGAGGCGAGCCGCGCCATCCGCGCCATGATGGAGGTGCTGACCCCGGCCATCGAGCCCCTGTCACTGGACGAGGCCTTTCTGGACCTGACCGGCACGGCGCGGCTGCATGGGGCGCCGCCGGCGGTGCTTCTGGCGGGGCTTGTGCGGCGGATGGAGACGGAGCTGGGCCTTTCAGGCTCGGTCGGGCTGTCGCACAACAAGTTTCTGGCCAAGATCGCCTCCGATCTCGACAAGCCGCGCGGCTTTTCGGTGATCGGGCGGGCGGAAACGGAGGCTTTCCTGCGCCCGAAGCCGGTGCGGATCATCTGGGGGGTGGGGACTGCAACCCAGACGGCTCTGGAAAAGGCCGGCATCCGGACCATCGACGATCTTCTGGGGTGGGAGAAGGCCGATCTTTCGGCCCGGTTCGGCTCCATGGGCGAGCGGCTCTGGCATCTGGCGCGGGGGCTGGACATGCGGCGGGTGAACCGGGAGGAAAAGCTGAAGTCGATCTCCAAGGAGACGACCTTTTTCGAGGATACTTCAGACCCGGACCTTCTCGACGGCCATCTCTGGCGGCTGGCGGAGCAGGTGGCGGATCGCGCCAAGGCCAAGCACCTGTCCGGCCGCACGGTGACGCTGAAACTCAAGCGCAGCGATTTCCAGCTGATCAGCCGGCGGCACAGCCTGACCGATCCGACGCAGCTTGGCGACCGCATCTACCGCGCCGCCCGCGAGCTGCTGGATCAGGCGGGCAAGGGCGGCCCCTTCCGGCTGATCGGCGTCGGGATTTCCGATCTCGCGCCGGAAACGGAGGCGGACCTCAGCCGCGACCTGCTGGATCCCGGAGCCGCAAAACGGGCGGCGGCGGAGCGGGCAACGGATGCGATCCGCGCGAAGTTCGGCAAGGATGCGATCCTGAAGGGGCGGGCATTGCGCTAGGCCAGCCCAAGCGTTCCCGCCAAGTCAGAGACTGTTCTTCCCCGCAATCCCGGCTATGATCCGCCATCACGGCCCGGAGGCCCCCATGTTTCCCACCTTCGACACCATAGCCAGCACGCTTCTGATCCTGGCCGTAGCCGTGCTGGTGCTCGGGCCGATGGTCTTCCTGCTCTGGCGGCAGATCAGGCGGGTCTTCCGCGCCATGATCGCCCTGCGCGACCGGATTGACGGAGTGGAGCGCCACTAGAAACGCTCCACCCGAAGCCTTGCTCAGTTGTCGATGAAGGCGCGGACGGCGGCGGTATAGTCCTCCGGTGCCTGCAGCATGGCGAAATGGCTCACCTGCGGCAGGATCACCAGCTTGGCGCCGGGGATGAGGCTGGCGATCTTTTCGGTATGGGCGCGCAGGACCGCCTCGTCATATTCGCCTGTGACCACGGCGGTCGGCACGGTGATCGCCTTGACCTGATCGTCGCTCCAGTTCGGTTGCGAGGCCCACATCCCGGAGATCTGGGCGACGAAGGAATCGAACTGGTCCGGCGTCGGCGACAACTTCACATAGTCACCCGCCATCCGCTCGATATAGGCACTGAAGACGGCATTTTCACCGACCTTGGGATCGACGCCATCGGTGGTGATGTTGGCAGCCTGCGCGAAAAGATGGTCGAGCCGCTCGGGATGCGACATGGCAATGTCCAGCCCGATGATGCCGCCATCGGACCAGCCGACCAGATCCACCTTGTCGATCTTGAGATAGTCGAGCAGCGCGAGATAATCGGAGGCCATCAGGTCATAGCCAAAGGGTTCCTCCGTCCGGGTGGAACGGCCATGACCACGGCTGTCGGCAACGATCACCAGATGGTCCTTCATCAGATCGGCGACCTGATTGGACCAGATATCGGCATTCCCCAATCCGCCATGGATCAGCAGCACCGGATCGCCCGCGCCGTAGGTGGCGTAATACATCTCGATGCCGTTGACCGGCGCCTTGCCGGTGCTTGCCGGGGCGGGCATCGGCGGGGCCTCGGGGATCGACAGCCAGCGATCCTCGGCATGGGCGGGCAGCGAGAGGGCAAGAACGGCAAAGGCCGCAGAGAGCAGAGGGCGCATGACACGAGGCTCCGGGTTGCAGGAAGCGGCAGAGTGGGCGCGGCCCCCCGGTCCTGTCAAGCGCCGGGCGGGCCTATTCCGCCGCGAGCGGCAGCACCCTTGCCTGCCCCGCGATCTCCGCCACCACACCGGAGAGAAGCTCCCGGAAGGCCGCGAACCCCGGCAGCGGTGCGATCCGCGCCTCATCCATGTAAAGCGCGCGGTCGATCTCCACCTGGATGACATGGCGGCGGCCGCTCGGGCGGCCATAGCTCTGGGTGATGAACGCCCCGGCGAAGGGGGTGTTGCGGGCAACCCGCAGACCGGCGGAGGCAAAGGCAGCCTCCACCCGGTCCATCACCTCCCGCCCCGCCGCGGCGCCGAAACGGTCGCCGAGCACGACTTCCGGCCGGGAGGAACCGGGGCGGGTATGCCCCTCGATCGCCTCATGCGGCATCGAATGGCAGTCGATCAGCAGCGCCTCGCCGAAACGGGCGTGCGTCGTCTCCACCAGTTCGCGCAGGGCGCGGTGATAGGGATGCCAGCAGCGGGTGATCCGCGCCTCCGCCTCCGAGAGCGGCAGCTTGCCGCGATAGATCGCCCTCCCCCCCGCCACCACACGGGGAATCACCCCCAGACCGGAGGAGACGCGCGGGTTGTGCGGCGCACGCGCGATTCCCTCGATCACGGCAGGGTCCAGCTCATCGGGCGCGCGATTGAGATCCAGATAGGCGCGCGGCACCTTGGCGGCGATCAGGGGCGCCCCATGCAGCGGCGCCGCCGAAAAGAGATCATCGACGAACGCATCTTCCGAAGACCGGATCTGCCGGGCGTCAAGCAGGGTTTCACGCAGAAAGCTTG
>JAPUEK010000091.1:0-1553 GCA_027492585.1 Paracoccaceae bacterium
AAAACCACTTAGAAAACGCCCAGAACCTGTTCAGATAAACCGAACCACATCTGGCCGCCGAGGAGTAACGTTGTCCGCCTCCGCCCTAGCCCAGAATGTCCAACTCTTCGTTGATGTCGTCGATCAGGCTGGCGCGTTGCAGGGCCGTGTCGCCCACCAACCCGATATGCGAAATCGCCATCAGACGAAGGACGCTGACCAGTGTCGTATAGCTGGGGATCGACCCATAGCTTGAGACATGACAGCGCAGCGCGAGGTCCGAGAACCGCTTGGCCTGCGCCAGATTCCCGTGGTCGGTCAACAGGATGATGTTGGCCCGCGTGGTCTTGGCGTAAGAAAGGATCGCCTTCAGCTCTCGCGGTTGCGGCCCCTGTGCCAGCACCACCATCACGTCGCGCGGTCCCATCATCGCCAGATCTTCGGCCACGCCGCCACTTGTGATCCCGACGGCATGAACATTGGGACGCAGCCGGGCGAACAAACCCCGGCCATAGTGTGCAAGCCAGGCATCTGCGCCCAGACCAAGGAACCAAAGCCGCGGTGCATCGGCAATCAGCTGCGCGGCCTGACGCAAGGCATCGGGATGCATCTCCTCGAAAGTGCGGGTGATGTTGACCAGTTCCAGGTCGAGATGCTCGCCGATCTTGCGGCCGAGGACGGTGCTGCCCGAGGCCTCAACCGAATAGCTGTAGGGTTGCGTCCGGTTGCGCTCTTCGCGCGCCTGAAGCTTGACCTCCTCGAAATCGGTATACCCCAAAGCGCGGAAGAACCGCGCCGCGGTGGCCTTCGACACATCGGCGATTCCGGCAAGCTCTGTTGCAGTATGTGTTTCAATCAGCCCAGGCCTGTCCAGAATCACCGCAGCCAGTTTCTGCTCACTCCTGGTCAGCCGGTCGAGGCTTTCCTGGATACGCAAGGCAAGTCGGGTAGACATTTATATTGCCTTTCCAGATACTTAATTTTTCTTTTGACAGGATGAAACCGTAGTTTCATGATTTTGAAACATGGGAACATTTCTTCGGAACACTGAAACACCACTCTGAAACAGTAAGGATGCAGCGTGTCGAAATCAAACATCATCCGGCAGCAGATCTGGGGCAAGCTGAAGGATGTGGCGCGCCCCGACACACGCTTTGACAAGAACTTTTCCGAGGTCATCCCGGATTTCGAGGGCTCCGAGATTGCCAACCAGCGCGTGCTGGACATGGAAGCCTTCAAGAGTGCCGAGTTCCTCTTCATCACCCCCGACAACTGCCTGGTCGAGATCCGCCGCGCCCTGATCGAGATGGGCAAACCCTTCTTCATGTCGACCTATGGCATCTATCGCGGCTTTCTCTACATCGAGCCGGGATCGGTTCCGAAAGGGCATGAACTCTACGCCGCATGGCTGGACGGGATGGAGCATTTCGGCCGCCCGATCAGCCTGGAAGAGGTGGCGAAGAAGGGCAGGATCGACTTCCTTGTGACCGGGGCCTCGGCCGTCTCGGTGGATGGTGTGCGCTTTGGCAAGGGCCATGGCTTCTTCGATCTGGAATGGGGCATGTTCACCGACC
>JAPUEK010000091.1:1653-39412 GCA_027492585.1 Paracoccaceae bacterium
CGCTTTGGCAAGGGCCATGGCTTCTTCGATCTGGAATGGGGCATGTTCACCGACCTTGGCCTTGTGGGCGAGGACACTCCGGTCGTGGCCGTGGTCCACGACTGCCAGGTGGTGCATGAGAAGCTGCACCCAAGCCCGACCGACATTCTGGTTGATAACATCGCCACCCCGGGCGGGCTGCACACCGTCGATCGCCGGGCCAAGCGGCCCCATGGGGTGATCTGGGATCTTCTGGAACCGAAGCAGATCGAGCAGACCCCGCCGTTGCAGGAATTGCGGGCGATGCAGGGCCTGGCGCCTGCGACCTGAATATAAAAGCAATCAAGACAACAGGAGGTTTGAATGGCACTGACGATTGGACGTCGCGGCTTTCTGCAAACGGCGGCACTGGCGGGCGCAGCCCTGACCCTGCCCCGCATGGCGCGGGCGGCAACTCCCTTCACCATGCAGGCGGCATGGATCAACGATGCTGAATTCTCCGGCTACTTCCTTGGCATGGACAAGGGTTACTATGCCGGGGAAGGGCTGGAGCTGACCTATCTGCCGGGCGGGCCGGATGTGATCCCCGAAAGCTCCATCATTGCAGGGCGGGCGGACCTGACGCTGACCACGCCCGACACCACGATCCGGGCGATTTCCGAACAGGGCGCCAAGTTCAAGATCATCGGGACTCAGTATCAGAAGAACCCCATCGGCGTGGTCTCTCTGAAGAAGAACCCGATCAACGCACCGGCCGATCTGGTGGGCAAGACCATCGCCGTGCCGCCGGTGAACATCGTGACGATCGAGGCGCTTCTGGCCCTGAACGGCATCGACAAGGCGCAGGTCAACATCGTACCCTACGCCTATGACCCCACGCCGCTGGTCAAGGGCGAGATCGACGCCAGCCTTGATTTCACCACCAACGTTCCCTTCACCATCGGCCAGCTGGGCGAAGAGGCACATTCCTTCCTGCTCTACGACCACGGTGTGACGCTCTATAACGACACCGTTGTGGTGACCGAGGAAACGCTTGCGACCAAGCGCAAGGAACTGGTCTCCTGGCTGCGCGCCAGCCGCAAGGCCTGGGCTGAAAACCTGGCCGATCCTGCGCTTTACCCGCCGCAGTGGGAAAGCACATGGTTTGCCGGCACAGGTCGCAGCATCGAAAACGAGGTCTTCTTCAACACCGCGCAGAAGCCGCTGATCGACACGCCGGACGGCATCTTCTCGATGTCCGAGGAGGATATCGAGAAGAACATCAAGGCACTGGCGGCTGTGGGCATCACCGGCACCCGCGACATGTTCGACACCACCCTGCTTGCGGAAATCTGATGGCAGGGGTTCCGGGCATCTCACTTCGTGGCGTCAGCAAGACTTACCGCGGCCGCGGGGCTGATGTCGTCGCCTTGAAGGACATGAATCTGGATTGTCCTCCGGGGTCCTTCACCGCGCTGATCGGCCCCTCGGGCTGCGGCAAGTCCACCGCTATGCGGGTTGCCTTGGGGCTGGAAGACTACGATGCGGGTGAAGTGCGGATCGCGGGGCAAGCCCCCGCGACCGCGACCGCAAGCGGGATCACCGGCGTCGCCTTTCAGGATGCGGCGCTGCTGCCCTGGCGGACAGTGACACGCAATATAGCGCTGCCTCTGGAGGTGCTGGGGCGCGATCCGGCACATTACAGCCACGAGATCGCCAATCTGATCGAACTGGTGGGTCTGAAAGGCTATGAGGCCGCGCTGCCCGGCCAGCTTTCGGGCGGGATGCGGCAGCGCGTCTCCATCGCGCGCTCCCTGATCACCTCCCCCGAGGTGCTGTTCATGGACGAGCCCTTCGGAGCATTGGACCAGATCCGGCGGCGGCAGATGAACGTCGAATTGCAACGCATCTGGCTTGAGACCAAATCCACCGCGCTTCTGGTGACCCATGGCATCGACGAGGCGGTATTTCTTGCCGACTATGTGGTGGTCATGCACGCCAATCCCGGCCGCGTGGTCGAGGTGATCGAGATCCCCTTTCCCCGGCCCCGCAGCGACGAGTTGTATTCCACGCCGGAGTTTCACGAGATGACCGACCGGATTGCAAGGGTGCTGCATGGCCAGTGACCGGAGCTTCTGGCGCAGCCCGGCGCTACGCAACCTGCTGGTGCTCCTGGCAGCATGGGAGGTCATCGGCCAGCTGAAACTGGTGGCGGGCGGCGCCCTGCCCCCCGTCAGCGCCATCCTCGCCCGGTTCTGGCTCGACCGGGCCGACTATCCGGGCCACGCGGCGGCAACGGTCTGGTCCTCGACGCTTGGCTTTCTGATCGGTAACGCGCTGGCCATCATGGCGGGCGTCCTGTTCGTGCTGTTTCCCCGGCTGCAAAGACTGGCGCGCGGAGTGAACATCGCCGTCTTCGCCTTGCCCGCCATCGCCATCGCGCCGATCCTTGTGCTGACGCTACAGGGCATTGCGCCGCGCGTGGTGCTGGCTGCCCTTGGCGTGTATTTCGTCACCATGACCGCCACAGTGGTGGGCCTGTCGCAATATGACAGCCGATCCGCCGATGTGGTGCGGGCCTATGGCGGCGGCGACTGGCTGGTTATGAAGCTGGTTCGCCTGCGCGGGGCCATCCCCGACATCCTTGGCGGCCTACGCATCGCCGCGCCGAACGCCGTCCTTGGCGCCATTCTGGCCGAGTTTGGCGGAGGCGGTCGCTGGGGTCTTGGCACCTATCTTCTGGGGTCTCTGGGACGGGGAGATCCGGCCCGGCTCTGGGGCATCGGCCTGATGGCAACGCTGATCGCCGGCCTCAGCTACGCCGTCTTCGCGCTGATCTCTGCGCGGGTTCTGGGATCGACCCGCTCGGTTACGCTGAACACCGCCCTGCCCCCCGGAGACGGCGATGCGAATGCCCCGCTGGCACTGAAGATCGCGCTGGCTCTGGGCGCGGCAGCCTTGCCCTTCATCCTGTGGTGGGCCTTCATCCGCCTGTCCGGCGTTCCCGAGATGATCGCCAAAACGCCATGGGGCGTGGTCGACTATCTTTTCATCGCCGATACCTCGGCGGTGGCGCGGGCCAAGCTGGGGGCAGCCCTGATGCAGACGCTGCCGATCACCGCGCTTGGCATGGTGGCGGGGCTTGGCTTTGCCTTCCTGCTGGCGATCTCGTCCCGGATGATGCCCGGTTTCATCCGCGCTTTCATGCCGATCGCGCTGGTGACGCAGACCATGCCTCTGGTGGCGCTGACACCCCTGCTGGTGCTGATGCTGGGTCGCGGGATCTCCGTGACGCTGTGGATCACCATTTCGGTGACCTTCTTTCCGGCCTTCGTGCTTCTGATGCAAGGTCTCCAGCGTGTCCCGCAATCGGTGCTGGACCTGCCGCGGGCCTATGGCGCATCGGCATGGAAAGAGCTGCGGATGGTCTCGATCCCTGCCGCCCTCCCCTATCTTTTCGCCGCAACGCGCCTGACCGTTCCACGCGCCCTTCTCGGGGTGATGATCGCCGAATGGCTTGCCACCGGCACCGGGCTTGGCAACCTTCTGAACCAGTCGCGCGGCTATCTGGACTATGGGATGATCTGGACCGTCGCCTCGGTCTCGGTTCTGCTGTCGGTCGCTTTCTACTATCTCGTCCTGATGGTGGAGCGGCGGACGCTGACACGATTGGGAATGCAGGTGGTGGAATAGCCGATGGCCGGGGTATCACCCCCGCCGATCTGGTGATGAAGAGGGCCGGGTCTTCGGCAGCTATTCGGGCCTGCGGTCGATTGACGTTTCCGGCAAGGCGCTGGCGCCGGGTTTCATCGACACGCGACGGACCCGCAAGGGGCTTCGGATCAGCAGCTCCCCCTCCCGGAGGAGACCGATATCCTGATGGCGACATTCCGCGACCTGATCCGTGGCGGGTATTGAAGTTCAAAGGAGAAGGCCTCGGTTTGATCGGGGCCTTCTCCTTGCGGGTCCACTCAGAGGCTCAGGCCAGCCGCCTTCATCACGAAGCGGAAGCCATAGGCAACCAGCCCGAGCGCCAGCACGCTCAGCCCCCAGATCAGCACAAGCCAGCCGATCCGCTTCATCCAGGAGTCCGGCGCGTCGGATTTCCGGTCGATCACCATGCGTTTCATCAGTGATACCCGTCGCCTGCCCGTACCTTGCCGCGGAAGACGTAATAGGACCAGGCGGTATAGGCCAGGATCACCGGGATGATCAGCAGCGCGCCGACCAGCGCAAAGCCCATGCTTTCCGGTGGCGCGGCGGCCTCGCGCAAGGTGATCGCGGGCGGGATGATATAGGGGAACATGCTGATCCCAAGGCCGGTATAGCCCAGAAACAGCAGGAACAGCGTCAGGACAAAGGGTGCAGGCCCCGGATCCCCCGTCCGCAGGCTACGCAGAAGCAGGAAGGCAGTCAGCGCAACAAGGCCCGGCACCGGCGCGAAGAAGAAGAGGTTCGGCAGTGTGAACCACCGATCCGCCACCTGCTGATGCGCCAGCGGCGTCCAGAGGCTGACCACCGCGATCACCGCCAGCAAGACCAGCATCAGAGGCCTCGCCAGCGTCACCAGCCTGTCATGGAGCGGTCCTTCGGTCTTGATGATCAGCCAGGTCGCACCCAGCAGCGCATAGGCCACCAGAAGCCCCAGCCCGGTGAACAAGGCAAAGGGCGTCAGCCAATCCATCGCGCCGCCCATATAGCGCACGCCCTCGACCTCGAACCCGTTGAGGAAGGCGCCAAGCGAGACGCCCTGAAAGAAGGTCGCCACGATCGAGCCGCCCATGAAGGCGATGTCCCAGAACGGCTTGTGATGCTCATCGGCCTTGAAGCGGAACTCGAACGCCACGCCGCGCCAGATCAGCCCCAGCAGCATCAAGGCCAGCGGAATGTATAGCGCTGTCAGGATCACCGAATAGGCCAGCGGAAAGGCCGCCATCAGCCCTGCCCCGCCCAGGACCAGCCAGGTTTCGTTGCCGTCCCAGACCGGGGCGACTGTATTGACCATGACATCGCGGTCGGTGCGGTCTTTGATGAACGGAAACAGGATGCCGATCCCCAGATCGAACCCGTCCATGATGACATACATCATCAGGCCGAAGGCGATGATGCAGGCCCAGACGATGGGAAGATCAATGCCCATGGCTCATGCCTCCTTGTTGAGGTCAGGGGCGGCAGAGAGCGGCCGCGCCGGGCTCTGACCGGGATCGTCATTATCGGTCGCGGGGTCTTCCTCGCCCGCCTCGGGGCCTTTGCCGACGAGTTTCAGCATATAGCTCGTGCCGATGCCGAAGACGAAGAAATAGGCAATGATGAAGACGATGAGCATCACGCTCATGGTCAGGGCGGAGTGGTCGGAAACCGCGTCTTTGGTCCGCATCACTCCATAGATCACCCAGGGCTGGCGGCCGATTTCGGTCGTATACCAGCCCGCCAGAATGGCGATCAGCCCGGTCGGCCCCATGACAAGCGCGAAGCGGTGCAGCCAGCGTCCTTCATAAAGCGTGCCGCGCCAGCGTCGCCAGACTGCCCAGAGGCCAAGCGTGATCATCAGCAGGCCAAGCCCGACCATGATGCGGAAGGTCCAGAACACCACGGCGACCGGCGGGCGGTCTTCGGGCGCGAACGCCTTCAGGCCGGGGAATTGCCCGTCAAGGCTATGGGTCAGGATCAGGCTTGAAAGGTTCGGGATCGCAATCTCGAAATGGTTCTTCTCCGCCGCCTGATCGGGCCAGGCGAACAGGATCAGCGGAACGCCCTCGCCGGGGGTATTTTCCCAATGCCCTTCCATCGCGGCGATCTTCGCGGGCTGATGCTTCAGCGTGTTCAGCCCGTGCTGGTCGCCGATGAAGGCCTGCAAGGGCGCCACAACCAGCAGCATCCACATCGCCATCGAGAACATCTTGCACACACGGGGATTGTTGTCGCCTTTCAGGAGATGCCAGGCTCCCGAGGCGCCAACGAAAAGCGCGGTGGCAAGGAAGGCCGCCGTCACCATATGGGCAAGCCGGTAGGGGAAGGAGGGGTTGAAGATCACCTCGAACCAGTTCACCGGCACGACGACATCATTGATGATCTCGATCCCCTGCGGTGTCTGCATCCAGCTGTTCGAGGCCAGAATCCAGGTGGCCGAGATCAGCGTGCCGATGGCGACCATGACGGTTGCGAAGAAATGCAGCCCCGGCCCGACCCGATGCCAGCCAAAGAGCATGACGCCAAGGAAACCCGCCTCAAGAAAGAAGGCGGTCAGTACCTCATAGGCCAGCAACGGCCCGGTAACCGATCCGGCGAAGGAGGAAAAATAGCTCCAGTTCGTGCCGAACTGATAGGCCATCACCAGCCCCGAAACGACGCCCATGGCGAAGTTGACCGCGAAGATCTTGGACCAGAAATGGTAGAGATCGCGGTAGACCGTGTCTTTCTTCCACAGCCACAACCCTTCCAGCACGGCCAGATAGCTGGCCAGTCCGATGGTGATCGCCGGGAAAATGATGTGGAAAGAGATGGTGAAGCCGAACTGGATCCGGGCCAGTTCAAGGGCGGTCAATCCGAACATATGCTATGCCCTCCGGGGCAGAAACTGGCTCGCCCTGCGGCAAGATCCCGTTGAATGTTACCACAGAGCACGGCTTCGTATCGACCGAAAGCGGATTATCCGGTCGACCGTCATGCCGGACTGCATCGAGGTCATGTTTTCCGCGCGCGATGCTGCTGCGGCCGATCTCGGCGCAAAGGATCGCCGGAGCAACCTCAGATGGGTCATTGCAGGACATTGTGATAAATAGTGAAACAAAATTCCGTTTTGTGTTGATGCTGAAGCTATGCTGTGCGACTCTGCGAGGGGCAAGAAGATTCTTCGGGCCTGACCCAGGGAGAAGACGCCATGATCAGAGAGCCGGACTTGCTGGCCAGCCTTGTGGATACGGTGCGCCGTTTTGTAGACGAACGCCTGATCCCCGCCGAAGCCAGGGTCGAGGAAGAGAACGCGATCCCACCTTCGCTGATTGACGAGATGCGCGCGCTCGGGCTGTTCGGGATGTCGATCCCCGAAGATTATGGCGGACTGGGCCTGACGATGGAGGAAGAGGTGATCATCGGCTTTGAGCTGGGCCGCACCTCTGCCGCCTTCCGCTCGGTCTTCGGCACCAATAATGGGATCGGCTCGCAAGGGATCATCGTCGATGGAACCGAGGCGCAAAAGCGCTATTGGCTGCCGCGAATGGCCTCGGGGGAGGTGATCGGCTCTTTCGCCCTGACCGAACCGGATGTCGGGTCGGATGCGGGGGCGGTCCGCACTATGGCGGTGCGCGATGGGGATCACTATATCCTCAACGGCACCAAGCGCTTCATCACCAATGCGCCGGTCGCCGGAGTCTTTACCCTGATGGCGCGCACGGGCGAGGAGGGGCCGGGCGGCGTGACGGCCTTCCTGGTGCCGGCCGACACGCCCGGAATCACGCTCGGGAGACCCGACCGCAAGATGGGCCAGCGTGGCACCAAGACCTGCGATGTCATCCTCGACAATGCCCGTATCCCGGCAGAGGCGGTAATCGGTGGCATCGAGGGTCAGGGCTTCAAGACGGCGATGAAGGTGCTCAACCGCGGGCGGCTGCACATCGCTTCGATCTGCGTGGGTCAGGCAGAGCGGCTTTGCGAGGAATCGGTGAATTTCGCCACCACCCGCAGCCAGTTCGGCAAGCCCATTGCTCAGCATCAGTTGATCCAGGCCATGCTTGCCGACAGCGGCACGGAAACCTGGGCGGGGCGTTCGATGGTGCTGGAAACCGCAAGGCGCTTTGACAAGGGCGAACGGATCATCCGCGAGGCCGCCGGCTGCAAGCTGTTCTGTTCTGAAATGGTGGGGCGCGTCGCGGATCGCGCGGTGCAGATCCATGGCGGATCGGGCTATATTCAGGATTTCGCGGTGGAACACTTTTACCGCGATGTACGGCTGTTCCGGTTGTATGAAGGCACATCGCAGATCCAGCAGATCATCATCGCGCGTGAGATGTGTGCCGGAAGATGAGCGGGGCAGCACAAGCATCCGGCCCCGGCCTGGGGGTGATTGCAGATGATTTCACGGGCGCCGTCATGGTGGCGGCGCTGTTGGAAACGGCAGGTGTCTGCTGTCCGGTGTTCCCGGTGGCGGAGGCTGTCGGGCCAGAGACGGCCCCGGTGTTGATGATCGCTGCGCGCAGCCGCACGGTTCCGGTGGCCGATGCGCTGGCAGAGGTCTCGGCCGCCTGCGATGCGCTGGGACGGGCGGGCTGCCGCCAGCTTGCCTACAAGGCCTGCGCCAGTTTCGATTCGACTGCCGAGGGGAACATCGGCCCGGTGGCAGACCATCTTGCCGCGCGCGCGGGTCGCCGCCCGGTTCTGCTGAGCGCCGGGTTCCCGCGGTTTGGCGCGACGGTGCATCAGGGCTATCTGTTCTACCGCAACCGTCTGGTCACAGACTCGATCAAGCGGTTCGATCCGCTGACCCCGATGGAGGACCCGGACCTCGTCCGCTTTCTGGGACATCAGACCCCGCAGCCGGTCCGGTTGATCCCGCATCTGACCTTGGTGGCAGGCGAAGCCGCGACCCGTGCTGCGCTTGAGGCTTTGGCGGCGGAAGGGGTGGGTCATGTGCTTTTCGACACCAGCGACGACGGCGATGTCGCGCAAGCCGCCTTGCAGGCCATTGCGACCGGCCTGCCGGTGGTGGCCAGCGACCCGCTGATCGTTGCGCTGGGGCTGCATCACGCCAAGGGCAGCCCTGCGGCCCCCGCGCTTCCGCGTGCTCCGGGTGGTGCGGTCGTCACACTGGCGGGCAGCACTGGCCCGGTCGTGATGCGCCAACTGGCGGTTCTGGCGCAGCAGCAGCCGGTCCTGTCGCTCGATCTTCTGGCGCCGGGGGATGAGGCGGCCCAGATCGCGGCGGCGCTTGACTGGGCAGCGGCGCAGGGCGCGAGGCCATTTGCGATTTCGACGGCCTGCGATGTTGCGGATCTTGCGCGTGTTCAGGCGCGGCTGGGGGCGATTCCGGCAGCCCGGCGCGCCGAGACGCTGCTTGCGGGTGTTGCCGCCGGGTTGCGCGCGCAGGGCCATGCGAGGTTCAGCGTGGCCGGAGGCGAGACCTCGGGCGCGGTGGTGGCAGCACTTGGGCTGCGGCGGCTGCGCGCTTTGCCCGAGGGGCCGCTTGGCACTGGTGAATGTCTTGCCGACGGGTCGGGCCAATCCCCGTGCTGGCTGTATCTCAAGCCCGAAAAGCTGGGCGATGATGCGATCCTGCTGCGCGCCGCGAAAAGCTCCTGAGGAGATATCCATGACCGCGACCAATGACCCCCGTCAGATCCTGATCGAAGCCGCCCGGCGTTCGGTTGCGCTTGGGCTCAATCGTGGCACGGTCGGCAACTTCAGCCTGCGGATCGACGGAGGTATGTTGATCACGCCAACCGGCATCCTGCCCGAGGCGCTGGAGCCAGATCAGATGGTGGCGATGGATCTGGACGGAACCTGGGAGGGGCGCTGGCGTCCCTCTTCCGAATGGCAGATCCATGCCCGCATCTATGCGCGGCGCCCCGATGCGGGAGCGGTGGTCCATACCCATTCCGACCATGCCACCGCCCTGTCTGCCCTGCGCCGGGCGATTCCGCCCTTTCACTACATGATCGCCGGCTTTGGCTGCGATGAGATCCCCTGCGCCACCTATGCCTGTTTCGGCAGCCCCGCGCTGTCCGCAACGGTGATTGCGGCGCTTGGCGACAAGGCCTGTGCCTGTTTGATGGCTAATCACGGGGCGGTGACGCTGGGCCGGGACATGACCGCCGCAATGGGGCGCAGCGACAAACTGGAAATGCTGGCAAAGCAATATCTTCTGGCCTGCGCCGCCGGAGAGCCCGCGCTGCTTTCTGCGGCAGAACTGGCAGAGGTGCATCTGAGCTATCGCAGCTATGGCCAGCAGAGTGAAAAATAGTGGAATATAATTTCAATTATATTGACTAGCCCTGATCCTGCGTGAATACTCGGCATCATCTTCGACCGGCGCCGGATGGCGTTCATCACGAACAGCGTCAGACCGCACCAGGGCGGCGATACCAACAGGAGGGAAAATCTTGTGATCCGCTACATCCTGCGCCGTCTGGCCGCGATGCCGTTCCTGATCCTGGGGGTGGTGACGCTGGCCTTCCTGCTGACGACCGTGACCAAGGGGGACCAGCTTGCCTCGATCGTGTCGGAACGGCAGATGAACAATCCCGAAGTGGTCGCGGCGGCCAAGGCCCGCTGGGGTCTGGATCGAAGCCTGCCCGAGCGCTACGTCATCTATGTCAGCAACCTTGCCACCGGCGATATGGGTACGTCTTTCATCACCCGTCGCCCGGTGGCGCAGGATGTATTCCACCGCCTGCCCGCAACGATGGAACTGGTGATCGCGGCGATCATCGTGGCCTCGGCGATTGGAATCACGCTTGGGGTTCTGGCGGCAAGTTTTCACAACACGGCGATTGACCATGTGTCGCGGATCTTTGCCCTGATCGGTTCCTCGGTGCCGGTGTTCTGGATGGGGCTGGCGCTGCTCTATCTCTTCTCGGTGCAATGGGGCGTGCTGCCCGGTCCGGGACGGCTGGACCCAAGGGCGACGCTGCCGCCGCATGTAACCGGGTTCATGACGGTTGATACTCTGCTTGCGGGGAATTTCAGGCTGTTCCTCGACGTGCTCTGGCATCTGATCCTGCCCGCTTTCGTGCTGGGCTGGGCGGTGGCCGGCTCCATCTCCCGACTTGTGCGCGCCAATATGCTGGAAGTCCTGAGCCGTGACTTCATACGTACCGCCCGCGCCAAAGGGGCCAGTGAATTCCGCGTGGTGGTGCGCCATGCGCTGCGGAACACGATGGTGCCGACCCTGACGGTGATCGGCTATTCCTTCGCCTATCTCCTGACCGGAGCCGTTCTGACCGAGACGATCTTTTCCTGGCCGGGGATGGGGTCCTACGCCGTTGATGCCGCGCGAGGGCTGGATTTTCCAGCGATTATCGGGGTGACCATCGTTGGCGGGATCGTCTTTCTGATCACCAATCTTCTGACAGACATCGCCTATGTGATCGCCAACCCGCGCGTGAGGCTGAGCTAGGACATGACCACGCTCATCGCTTCCCGCCGCCGCTTCCGCCGCCCGCGCTGGCTGACCGTTCCGCTTGCCATCGGAATCGCGATTGTCCTGTTCTGGGGCATAGCGACGGTTGCCGCCCCCTTGATGACCTCATACGCCCCGCTCGACATGGTGGGGCGCCGTCTGCAACCGCCAAACTGGGACCATTGGCTTGGCACCGATGCGCTTGGCCGCGATGTGCTGAGTCGCACCCTGCACGGGGCGCTTCATTCGATTCCACTTGCCATAGTGGTCGTGGCGATCGCGGTATCGATCGGGGCGACGCTTGGCGCGCTGGCTGGATATTTCGGCGGCCTTTTCGGTGCGGTGGTCATGCGGCTGGTCGATGTCACCCTATCCTTTCCGCCCATGTTGCTGGCGATGGCCGTCGCCGCCTCGTTGGGGACGGGGCTGTGGAATGCGGCGATTGCGATGGTCATCGTCTGGTGGCCCGTCTACGCGCGGCTGATGCGCGCCCAGGTGCTGGAGGTGCGCGAGCGCGAACATGTCGAGGCTGCCATCGCCATCGGCGCCGGCAAGGGCCGCGTCCTGCGCCGCCACATCCTGCCGCTGTGCTGGACCCCGGTCCTGATCAGCGCAACGATGGATCTGGGCCAGGTGATCCTGCTGGCGGCCTCGCTGTCCTTCATCGGGCTGGGTGCGACGCCACCGACACCGGAATGGGGCTCGATGATCTCGGACGGGGCGGCGCAATTCTATTCCTGGTGGATCGCGCTTGGGCCGGGGTTGGCCATCCTGACCATCGTGCTGGGCTTCAACTTCATCGGTGACGGATTGCACGACTACTTCGATCCCCGGTCGCGCTGAACGCGGGACCGGGCCGGCATTCAGCGCCGTGACAGGGAGCGAGGCGGGAGGCATGTCTGCCTCCCGGCAAGGGAGAGAGAGATGACACACCGGAAACTGCCGCTGGAGGGAATCCGCGTGCTGGATCTGTCGCGCGTGCTGGCCGGGCCTTGGGCAACGATGTCGCTGGGCGATCTGGGGGCCGAGATCTGGAAGATCGAGAATGTGAAGGGTGGCGACGACACCCGCGCCTGGTCGGTGCCGAACTACAAGGGCATCAGCACCTATTACCTCTGCGCCAATCGCGGGAAGCATTCGATCGCGGTCGATCTGAAGGCGCCAGAGGGGCGGCAGATCGTGCTGGATCTTGCCGCGAAGGCAGATGTGGTGGTCGAGAACTTCCGCGCCGGAACCGTTGACCGACTGGGGATCGGCTATGAGGACATCCGCAAGATCAATCCCGGTATCGTCTACTGCTCGATCTCGGGCTATGGCCAGACCGGGCCGGAAAGTGACCGGCCGGGCTATGATTTCGTGATGCAGGCCGAAAGCGGCATGATGTCGATCACGGGGCAGGAAGACGGTCCTCCCACCCGGCTGGGCGTGGCCTTTGCCGATGTGGTGGGCGGCATGGTTGCCACACAGTCGATTCTGGCCGCGCTCTACCAGCGGCGCGAGACCGGGCTTGGTCAGTATATCGACGTTGCCCTGCTTGAGACCACGCTGAACATGCTGATCAACGTCGGCACCGGCTATCTGAACGCAGGGGCCGAGCCGCGGCGTTTCGGCAATGCCCACCCGACCGTGGTACCCTATCAGGTCTTTGACACGGCGGACGGCACCTTTGCCCTTGCCGTTGGAAATGACCGGATGTTCCAGGATTTCTGCACCCAGGTCATAGACCGCCCGGATCTGGTATCGGACCCGCGTTTTGTCACCTCGCATCAGCGCGCACTGAACCGGGAGCCATTGCTGGCCGAACTTGCCGGAATCCTGCGCGGGCGGGGAACCGAAGACTGGCTGGCGGCCTGCCATGCGGCCAGCGTGCCGGCGGGCAAGGTCAAATCCATCGCCGAAGCCCTGAATGCCGCCAGCGCCAATGAACGCGGCCTGATCCAGATCTTGCAGCATCCGGAGTTGGGCGAGGTCCGGCTTGTGGCTCCGGCTCAGGGGCTTGCCGCGCAAAAGGGCCTTGTACCCAAGGCGCCGCCGCTGCTGGGCGAGGATACGCAGGCCGTGCTGGGCCGGGTTCTTGGGATCGACCGATCTCGGATCGAGACGCTGGCCAAAGCCGGCATCATCGGCATCCGGGAAAGCCGGACGGAACCGGAAGAAACCAAGTCGGCAACGGCATCGGCCTGAAAGCTGCGCGGAACAGGAGAGAGGCCCGACATGGGTATCCAGCTCGAAAACCACGGTGGCATTGCGGTCGTGACTATCGACAACCCGCCGGTCAACGCGGTGAGCCATGCAATCCGGCAGGAGTTGTGGGACATCGCGGCCCGGATCGAAAGCGATACGGCGCTCCGGGCGGTGGTCCTGACCGGGGCTGGCAAGCTTTTCATCGGGGGCGCGGATATTGCCGAGTTCGATCGCCCGCCAGAACCGCCGCTGTTGCCCGATCTGCTGGCGCGGATCGAGGCTGCGACGAAGCCCTGGACGGTGGCGATGCACGGGATGACACTGGGCGGCGGGGTCGAGGTCGCCCTGGCCTGCCGCTATCGGGTCGCGGCGCCTGGCAGCCGCTTCGGTCTGCCCGAGATCAATCTGGGGATCATCCCCGGATCAGGCGGCACGCAACGTCTGGCGCGGCTGATCGGGGCCGAAGCCGCGCTGCCGGTGGTGGCCGAAAACCGCGTTCTCGACAATGCCGCCGCCCTGGCAGCGGGGCTGCTGGACCGGGTGATCGAGGGTGATCTGGTCGATGGTGCGGTGGCTTTCGCCCGCGAGACGCTTTCGGCACCGCCCGCAACGCTGGCGCGGGATCGGGATGTCGCCGATCCGGGTGCCGCCTTCTGGGAGGCCGCCCGCACGAGGATCACCCGTTCCGCCAAGGGGCTTCAGGCTCCGGGTCTTGCAATGGAGGCGTTGCGCTTTGGGGTCGAACACGGATTTGAGAAGGGCCTCGTCCAGGAACGCGAGAGTTTCCTACGGCTGAAGGCCGGCACGGAATCCGCGGCCTTGCGCTATCTCTTCTTCGCCGAGCGTGCGGCACCCAAACCTGCCGATCTGCGCGGCATTGAACCGCGCCCCATTGCTTCGGCCGGGGTGGTTGGTGGCGGCACCATGGGAACGGGCATCGTTGCCGCGCTGCGGAATGCCGGACTGCCGGTCGTGCTGGTGGAACGCGACGAGGCGGCACTGTCCCGTGCGATGGACAGCCTGCTTGGCATCTTCACCGCCGCCGCGAAACGCGGGCTGATCAGTCAGGCCGATGTGGCGGCACGGATGGCAGGCATCACCCCCGTCACCGGCTATGATGCGCTGTCAGGTGCAGATCTGGTGATCGAAGCGGTGTTCGAGGATCTGGGCGTCAAGCGTGCGGTCTTTGCGGCGCTGACTGCGGTCTGTCGTGCCGATGCGATCCTTGCGACCAATACCTCCTATATCGACCCCAGGCTGATCGCCGAAGGACTGGCTTCGTCCGACCGGCTTGTCGGGCTGCATTTCTTCAGCCCCGCCCATGTGATGAAACTGCTGGAGATCATCCCGCTTCCCGATACGGCACCAGAGGTTCTGGCCGCGGCCTTCGATCTTGCCCGCAGGCTGGGCAAGGTTCCCGTCCGCTCGGGGATCTGTGATGGCTTCATCGGCAATCGCATCCTGCGCCGTTACCGTCAGGAGGCCGAAGAGATGGTGCTGTACGGCGTTTCCTGTGCTCAGATCGACGCCGCATTGCGTGGCTTTGGCTACGCGATGGGTCCGTTCGAGATGCAGGATCTGGCCGGGCTCGACATCTCCTGGCTGCACCGCGAAGCCGCGCGGGCGCGGGGCGAGGATGTTCCGCCCACCCCCGGCGATCTTCTGGTGCAGGCCGGTCGCAAGGGGCAGAAAACGGGCGGGGGCTGGTATGACTATGCGCCGGGCAGCCGCGATCCGCTGCCGTCAGAGGCTGTCCGCGACCTGATTGCCCCACTGGTGCGCGGGCCTGAACGGACGCTTTCGGCCGATGTGATCGTGGCCCGCCTGCTGGAGGCGATGGCGGACGAGGGCCGTCTGATCCTTGAGGAGGGAATCGCAAGCGGGCCAGGCGCGATAGATCTGGTCGAAGTGCATGGCTACGGCTTTCCGCGCGGCAAGGGCGGGCCGATGTTTCTGGCCGCAAGGCCAGCAAATCCGACGGACGGAGCAATCTGATGACGCGCAGCGATACCCTCCTGTTCATTGATGGCCAGTGGCAGCCTGGCACTGGCGGGCGGACGATCCCGGTGATCAACCCGGCAACCGGGCGCGAGATCGGCAGCGTGGCCCATGCCGCGCGCGCGGATCTTGACGCGGCGCTTGTGGCGGTTGCGCGTGGCTTTCAGACTTGGCGAAACACCCCTGCCTTTGAGCGCGGCAAGATCATGCGACGCGCGGCCCAACTGCTGCGGGATCGTGCCGATAATGTCGCCGTTCTGATGGTGCGCGAAAATGGCAAGCCCCTTGCCCAGGCAAGGGCCGAGATTGCGGCGGCTTCCGATGTGATCGACTGGTTCGCGGGCGAGGGTCAGCGAACCTATGGCCAGGTGATCCCGTCGCGCAGCCCCGATGTGCTGCAACTTACGATGAAGGGGCCGGTCGGGCCGGTTGCCGCCTTCACGCCGTGGAATTTCCCGATCAATCAGGTGGTGAGAAAGCTGTCTGCGGCGCTGGCGGCTGGCTGCTCGATCATCGTCAAGGCGCCCGAGGAAACCCCGGCCTCGCCCGCCGAGCTGATCCGCGCCTTTGCCGATGCGGGCGTTCCCGCGGGTGTGGTGAATCTGGTCTACGGCGTCCCGGCCGAGATTTCCGAATATCTCATCGCCCATCCGGTGATCCGCAAGATCTCCTTCACCGGCTCGACCCCGGTGGGCAAGCAGCTTGCCGCTTTGGCCGGGCTGCATATGAAACGGGCGACGATGGAGCTGGGCGGACATGCGCCGGTGATCGTGGCGGCGGATGCCGATCTTGATGTCGCGGTGCCGCAGATTGCCCAGCACAAGTTCCGCAATGCGGGCCAGGTCTGTGTCTCACCGACGCGGTTTCTGGTGCAGGACGATCTGCACGCGGCTTTTACCGAACGCTTCACCGCCTATGCGGCCGGGCTGAAGGTGGGGGACGGCATGGACCCGGACACCGATATGGGGCCGCTGTCGAACGAACGCCGCATCCCCGCACTGGAGGCGCTGATCGCGGATGCGGTTGAAAAAGGTGCGCGGCTGACGACAGGCGGACGGCGGATCGGCAATGAAGGCTGGTTTTTCGAGCCGACGGTGCTGGCCGATGTGCCGCAGACAGCGCGGATCATGAACGAAGAACCCTTCGGTCCGGTCGCGGTGATCAACCGTTTCAAGACGCTGGACGAGGCGATCCGCGAGGCCAACCGGCTTCCCTTTGGTCTCGCGGCCTATGCCTATACGGCGGACACCGCCACGGCGACGCGGCTTGGCAATGAGATCGAGGCGGGGATGCTGACGATCAACCATCTGGGCCTTGCGCTGCCCGAAGTACCCTTCGGCGGCCTGAAGGACAGCGGCCACGGGACCGAGGGCGGATCGGAAGCGATCGAAGCCTATCTGGAAACGCGGTTTGTGACCCGCAAAGGCTGATGGTGTTGGCATGAGCAGCAAGATCACAACACCGCAAGCGACCGCCAGCCAGATCGCAGGCCAAATCACGGGCCAGACCGCGATCCTGCTGATGCTTGCCGATCCGGTGGCCCATATCCGGGGCAGCGCACTGATCAACGCGCGCTTTGCAGAGCTTGGCCTGGACGCGGCGATCGTGCCTTTGCATGTTGCGCCTGCCGATCTGGGCCGGATGATCGACGCGGTGCGGCATATGCGAAATGTCGCCGGGCTGGGGATCACGATCCCGCACAAGATTGCCGTCATCGCGCATCTTGACGATGTCACGCTGGGGGCAAGACGGGCCGGCGCGGTAAACTTCGTCCGCCGCGACGCGGATGGCCGCCTGACCGGCACCAATACCGATGGCGCGGGCTTCCTTGCGGGGTTGCGCGGCCAGCATGTGGAGGTTGCAGGGCAAAGCGCTGTTTTGGCTGGGGCAGGGGGTGTGGCGCGGGCCATCGCCTTTGCGCTGGCCGATGCCGGGCTTGGCAAGTTGCGGATCCTGAACCGCGATCATGGCAAGGCCGCCGCCCTTGCGCGCGATGTGCAGGATGCTGTGCCGGATTGCGAGGTTTTGGCGATCACCGCCAATGATCCACTGCCGGTCTGCGATCTTCTGATCAACGGCACTGCGCTTGGCATGAAGGCCGGGGAACCGCTGCCCGTGCCGCCGGGCTGGCTGCGCCCGGACATGACCGTGGCCGAAGTCGTGATCTCTCCCGCGCGCACGGCCCTTCTGGTCGCGGCGCAGGCCTGCGGCTGCCGGATCGTCTCGGGGGCAGAGATGCTGCGACCGCAGCCGGATATGGTGGCCGATTTCCTTGGCCTGAAAACATCGGGCAGCGGGGCATCATGATGCACAGACCTACGGAAGAGCCGCTCTCCTTCGCGCCTTTGGGGCAGGCGGGTGGCCCGTTCGACCTCTTGTTGACAAGCCAGACATGCCCGGCAACATGAACCGGAATTTCATTTCAGTCACCGCCATGGAGCTGTGACATTTTTCCGGGAAGGACAGGGGCGCCATGCGCAAGAGACAGACCTCGAACGAAGCCACGGACAGCGGCGGGACCGCTGCGACGCTGACCCGCGGGCTTGAGATCCTCCGCGCCTTTGGTGCAGGGGACAGCACCTTGGGCAATCAGGATCTGATCGACCGCACCGGCCTGCCAAAAGCGACGATCTCCCGCCTGACCGCAACGCTGATCAAGCTTGGCTACCTGCACTACAACGAGCAGCTTGGCCGCTACAGCATCGGTCCGGCGACTGTCTGTCTGGGCTATACCGCGCTCAGCTCTTCGGCCGTGGTGCATATGGCGGTGCCGCTGATGCAGGAGCTGGCCGACCGCAGCGGGGTGGCGGCGGCGCTTGGCACAAGGGATGGGTCGGAAATGGTCTATCTTGCCAGTTGCCGCTCGCTTGCGCCGGTGTCGCTGCGGCTGAATGTCGGCTCGCGCCTGCCGATCTGGAATACCGCGATGGGACTTGCCTATCTGGTCGAGATGAAGCCCGAGCCCCGTGCCGCATTGATCGGGCAGATGGTCGAGGCCCATCCCGATCAAGCCGGCAGGATCCGCGATCTGGTGGCCGAGGCCGAGGACTCCTATAGAAAACTGGGCTTTGTCAGCGTCTTTGGCAGTTGGTTCAGCTATATCAATGCGGTGGGCCTCGCATTTCGGCCTACCGACGGGTCGCCCCTTGTGGCGATCACTTGCGGCGGCATTGTCGATGTGCTGCCGAAAGAACATTGTCTGGAGCGGATCGGCCCCGATCTTGTCCGCACTGTCGAACGTCTGCGTGCTCGCCTGAACGGCACGGCAGAACCACCCCCGCTCCCATGACCGCCCAGCAACCCGGCTGCGGAAAGGCCGGGTTGCTGGACCGTCGCTCTTCCGAAGGACGCTGCAATGCCTGTTTCCGTGTTATACCCCAAGGTCAGTCTCGAAATGTCGGTCGGCACGATCTCGCGCTGGCTGGTTGAAGAAGGCGCAATCGTTTCCGCGGGCCAGGTGCTGTTCGAGATCGAGAATGACAAGGCGGCGGTCGAGGTCGAGGCGCCTGCCGCGGGAATCCTGCGGGGCCTCGTTGCCGAGGGGGTGCAGGTTGAGGTCGGCAATCCCGTGGCGCGGATTCTGGTCGGGGAGGAGCAGGATGCTGCGCCTCGGCCGGTAGCCGCCGACGGTTCGCGCGAAACCCGGTACCCTGCCATCGCAGAGCCGGAAACGATGGCGGCAAATCCGATCGGCAGCGGCAGGACCAGGCCAAACCCCACGCCGTTGGCCCGGCGTCTTGCGCGCGAAAACGGGATCAGTCTTACCGGGGTCTCCGGCACCGGCCCGCGCGGGCGGGTGCAGCGCAGCGATGTGATGGCCGAGATGGAACGGCTGGCCGCCGCACCGACCCAGCCAAAGATACCATCGCCCGCACTTGTATCGGGCCCGCAAGCGACCGCACGGCTGCACGGGATCTGGCTCCGGCGGGGCCAGGGAGTTCCGGTCGTGTTTTTGCATGGATTCAGCGGTGATCTGAACAACTGGCGCGGTCTGCTGGCGGGCGCGCGTCCGGACTGGCCTGCGTTTGCGCTTGATCTGCCGGGGCATGGTGCGTCTCCGCAGGCGATTCCGGGAGATATCGACGCAGTTGCGGCATGTGTCGAGGCTACGTTAGCCACCGAAGGGGTCGGGTCTTGCGTTCTTGTCGGCCATTCCTTTGGCGGCGCCGTCGCGGCGCGGATCGCCAGCCGTCGCGGGGTGGATGTGCGCGGGTTGTGTCTCTTTGCCCCGGCGGGGCTGCATCCGCAGATCGACCGGGATTTCATCGGAGGTGTCCTGCGGGCGAAGCAGCCGCAAAGCCTGCGGCCCTGGCTGGAACATCTGGTGCAGGATCCGCGCGTCATCAGCACCGCCTTCGTGCAGGCCGTGGTCAAGGCCCGCGAGGATGAGGATCTGACTGCCGCTATGGGGGCCTTTGCCGCGACCTTCTTTCCGGATGGCACACAGGCTTTCCAAATCCGTGAGGATCTTGCCGGGCTGGAGCAGCCGGTCCGGGTGATTTTCGGCCGCGAGGACCGGGTTTTGCCTTTCGCCTCGACACGGGGCCTGCCGGGCAATGTCGCGCTGCATGGTCTGCCGAACTGTGGACATATGCCGCATCTGGAGCATCCGGCGCTTGCCCTTCGGCTGGTGTCGGAGCTCTGGCGCAGCGCGGTCTGAGCAGGACCCCGCCGACACAGTTTTCCGGGGGGCTGCACTCTCTTCTTGAAAAGTGGGAAATAATTTCATTTACTGAAGTGACAATCTGTCACCCTTGCCTCGCACCGGAAGCAAGGGAGGCAAGACTGTAGAAGAGACAGGATGTTGCCTGGGTCCGCGGCGCAGAAATGCGTGCCGGCCCCGGCCTGACAGGGATAGAGAGAATGACCGAACCACTGCTTTCCGTCCGCGATCTGTCCGTGTCATTCCGCGCCGGTGATGACTGGAAAAGCGTGCTGCGCGATATTTCATTCGACATCAGACCGCGTGAAACTCTGGCAGTCGTGGGGGAATCCGGTTCCGGGAAAAGCGTGACTGCGCTGTCGGTGATGGGCCTTCATGCCCGCCATTCGGTGCGGCAAACCGGGCGGATCGAATTTGGCGGCCGCAACCTTCTGGAGCTCTCCGGTAGCGAAATGCGGAAAATCCGCGGTGATGAAATCGCGATGATCTTCCAGGAGCCGATGACCAGCCTCAACCCGGTGATGACCATCGGGGACCAACTGATCGAGGCGATCCGGCTGCACCGTGACATGACCCCGGCCGAAGCACGGCGTGAGGCGATCCGGGTCATGGAGAAGGTGCGAATCCCTTCGGCTGCCTCACGCCTTTCGGATTTCCCGCACAATTATTCGGGCGGGATGCGGCAGCGGGTGATGATCGCCATGGCGCTGGCCTGCGAGCCAAAGCTGCTGATCGCGGATGAGCCGACGACCGCATTGGATGTGACGATCCAGGCGCAGATTCTGGACCTGATCAAGACCTTGCAGCAGGAAGAAGGTATGGGCGTGATGTTCATCACGCATGACATGGGGGTGGTTGCCGAAGTGGCCGACCGCACATTGGTCATGTTCCGCGGCGATGCGGTCGAATGTGACCGGACAGAGCGTATCTTCCGCCAGCCTGGCCATAACTATACCCGCTCCCTGCTGGCGGCGGTGCCGCGGCTGGGCTCGATGACGGGCCGCAGTCTCCCGGCGTTCTTTCCCACGATCGACCCCGATACCGGGATTGCCGGGTCGGACATGATGACCTCGGACCTGCCGGCGGCGCCTGCGCCGGTGCTGGAGGTGCGTGGCCTCTCGACCCGCTTCGACGTGCGCCGGGGGGTGCTGGGCCGGTTGGCGGCGCGGGTCCATGCTGTCGAGAATGTATCCTTCACGTTGGCTCAGGGCGAAACCCTGTCGCTGGTGGGCGAATCCGGTTGCGGCAAATCGACGACGGGCCGGTCGATCATGCGTCTGGTCGAGCCAAGCGCAGGGCAGGTTCTGCTGCAAGGGCAGGAACTGACGAACCTTTCGCCCCAGGCGCTGCGCGAAAAGCGGCAGAAGTTGCAGATGATCTTTCAGGATCCCTTTGCCAGCCTGAACCCAAGGATGCGGGTCGGCGAAGCAATCGCAGAGCCGCTGATCGTCAACGGCCTGACCGATTCCCGGACAGCACGCGCCAAGGCCGAGGCGCTGATGGTCGAAGTCGGATTGTCGGGCGACATGCTCGACCGTTATCCGCATGAATTCTCGGGCGGGCAGCGGCAACGGATCTGTATCGCCCGCGCGCTTACGCTGGAGCCGAAGGTGATCGTGGCGGATGAATCGGTCTCGGCGCTGGATGTGTCGGTCAAGGCGCAGGTGGTCAATCTGCTGCTGCGGTTGCAGGAACGGCTGGGGCTGTCCTATCTGTTCATCAGCCATGACATGGCGGTGGTGGAACGGGTCAGCCACCGGGTCGCGGTGATGTTCCTTGGCGAGATTGTCGAGATCGGGCCGCGCGATGCGATCTTTTCCAATCCGCAGCACCCCTATACCAGGCGCTTGCTTTCGGCGGTGCCCATCGTGGACCCCGATCGCCGCCTGCAAGAGCGTCGGCTGCCTGAGCTTGAGATTCGCAGCCCGGTGAGATCTGTCGATTACGTCCCGGCCAAGCGGGTTTGGCGGGAAATCTCCGACGGGCATCGGGTGATGGAGTGGGGCGAGGAATGGCAGCGGCTGACCGCAGCGTGACGTTTTGTCAACGTGCCGGCGCCGGGGTGTTCAACTGACGAAGCCGACCCTGCGACCGTTCGGAAAGGACGGCTCCGCATTGAAGGAACTGCGCCAGTCCTGCGGACCCTTGCCAAAACGATTTCGGAATCCGCGATAAAAGGCCGAAGGATCGGCAAAGCCGGTTGCAATCCCGATCTCGCGGATGGTCAGGCTGGAATACTGCAACAGGTCCATCGCCTTGCGAAGACGCAGATCGCGATAGAAATCGGCCGGGCTGCGACCCAGCCTGCGCTGAAAACGACGCTGCAATTCCCGCTCGCTCGACCCGACCTGCCTTGCAATTTCTGTGATAGGCAGGGGGTCTTCGATATGGGCGTGCATGAGCGATTGCGCTCCGGCCAATAGGCGATCCGCCATTGACTCATCCGGTGTTACAGGGCTCGCCTGACCCTCTGGGTTTCCTTCGCGCGGCGTATAGACCAGCTCATCTTGCACTGCCTTGTACATTGCAGTGCTGACGACGCGCCGCAGCAGCGTCATGGAAAGGTCCAACGTGGCAATCTGCCCGGCGCAGGTGGCGATGTTGCGATCTATGATGAAAAGCGCATCGCACACCCGGACATGAGGATGCCGTTCCGCAAAAGCGTCACGCGTGGTCGTGTGGGAGGTCACCTGCCTGTTTCCAAGAAGTCCGGCCTCGGCCATCAGCAGCGGTGCAAGATCCAGCCCGGCGATCATCGCCCCTTTCTGGCGCATGACGCGCAGCCAGGCGAACAGGGTGGTGCGGTCTATATCGACGGTTTCATAGCAGGCCAGCACAAAGATCAGATCGAAGGGTGGCTCTGCCAAGGCCATCGGTCGGGCCGGAAGCGGGATGCCGATCATGGTCTTCAGCGGCTCGTTGCCCTGTCCAAGAAATTCGATTTCAAACTGATTGCAGGGGCTCAGTCGGTTCACCGCGCGGAACGGTTCTGCGGCCAGCAAGGCCGTGTGCAGCGACACCTCGCCCACGCAAAGAATCGCGATTCGGTAGCTTGGCACGGCCCTCTCCGATCCTTTGGCGGCAGCGCTCAAATCCTGCGTGGATTTGGCGGGAAATGCAATCTTCCTGGCGGCTCATGCATAGTCTCTGTGTGTGACTGTCGGATGATGGAGGAGCGGAAATTTCGGCGATACGTCCGAAGGCGAACAGGGAGAAGGCATCATGATCAAAAGGTTATCCGTAAGTGGGTTGAAAATGGGACTGTCGGCGCTGGCCTTGATGGCCAGTGCCGGCGTCCAGGCGCCGGCACTGGCGCAGGATGGGCGGGATGTGATCATCGCGCGCGACATGGATCTGAACTCGCTCGATCCGGCACGGTCCTTTTGCGACACCTGCCAGATTTATCTGAGCGCGGTTTATGCAAGGCTGGTCGATCTGGACAAGGACGGGCGCACCATCGTTCCGATGCTGGCCGAAAGCTGGCAAGCCGACTCTGAGCAGAAGCAATTCACCTTTATCCTGCGTAAG
Organism: Paracoccaceae bacterium; assembly: GCA_027492585.1. Taxonomy (GTDB): domain Bacteria; phylum Pseudomonadota; class Alphaproteobacteria; order Rhodobacterales; family Rhodobacteraceae; genus JAPUEK01. Next base: position 25,098 of record JAPUEK010000091.1, read on the forward strand.
GATGCCGCCTTTTCCGATGGCAGCCCGGTTGAGGCCAAGGACGTGGTCTGGTCACTGGACCGGGTGCGCCGCACCAACGCCGGCGGAAGCTATCTGTTGGCCAGCGTCGACAGCATCGAAGCGCCTGATGCACAGACCGTCAAGATCACGCTGAAAGAGGCCAATTCCGAACTGCTGGGCATCCTGTCGGCGCCCTATATGGGCATTATGAATTCGGATGTGGTAGCCGAACACGGCGGGCTGTCGGATGAGACCACGGACACCGCCGATACTGCCGAGGCCTGGCTTCTGGCCAATTCTGCCGGTGCTGGTCCCTTTGTGTTGGAAAGCTACTCGCCGGGTGAAAGCCTGCGTTTGAAACGGAATGACGCTTGGTGGGGCGAGGCTCCCGCCATCTCGGGCGTGGTGCTGTTGCAAAGCAAGGATGCAGCGGGCCAACTGCAAATGGTCCAGACCGGCGGCGCCGATCTGGCAATGCAGGTCGATGCGCTGACAGTGGCGCAGGTTCAGGATACCAGTCTGGCGGTTTCGTCGCTACCGTCGCAGGCGCTGGTCTATGTCGCACTGGCACCCGGTGCCAAGGGACAGGCCTTGCCGATGAATGCCAAGCTGCGCGAGGCGATCGCCCATGCCATCGACTATGATGCGCTTATCGAAATGACGGTCGAGGGTAAGGGTCACCGGCTCGGCTCTCCGGTGCCGGTCGATTTTCCGGGCGGAGCGGGGCATGAGCCGCCGGCCTATGACCCCGATCTCGCGCGCAAGCTTTTGGCCGAGGGCGGCGGGGCGGATGGCTTCACGCTTCAGGCCGCATTTCCGAACGTCCGGCAGTATGGCGTCGATTTCAACCTGATGATGCAGAAGATCCAGATGGATCTCCGTGCCGTCGGTATCGAGCTGACACTGGAGCCGCTGGAATTCCCGATCTGGCGTGAACGGGTGAACGGCGACGGCATCCCGATGACGGCAGTGTTCTTCGTGCCGGATTTCTACGGTTCGTCGCAGTACTTCCTGTATTTCGGCATGATGGACGGCACAACGTGGTATCGGCGTGCGGGTGGCGCCAATGATCCCACTCTGGCCCGTCCGGGCGTAGATGCGGTCCTCAAGCGTGCGCTGTCGACTTCGGGCGCGGAGAGCGAAGCGGCCTTCAAGGAACTGGCCGACATAATGGCGCAAGACAACATCATCCTGCCGATTGTGGCGCCAGATACGATCTTGGTCTCCAATCCCAAATTGCAGGGAGCCCGGATTTCCTCGTGTTGCAACCTTGTGTTGCAGGAGCTGAACTGGGCCGAATGACCGTGCCTCGTCTCTGCGGGGGGGGGATCGCTTCCTCTCCGCAGTCTCTGACCTCATCGAAAGAAACCGTTATGAAGACTGTCATCAGGCGGGATACCGTCGTGATCGGCGCTGGCCTGTCCGGGCTTTACGCTGCGCTGACCCTGAAAGAGGCGGGCCAATCCGTCGCCGTGATCGAGGCGCGTGACCGCGTCGGCGGGCTGACCCTTTCGCCGCAAAGTCCGTGGTTGGGACGGCGTATTGACCTCGGTGGACAATGGGTGTCGCAGAAGCACACCCGGATCTGCACCCTGATCCGGCGCTATTCGGTGCCGCTGATCCGGCAGTTCACCGCCGGAGAGCAGGTCTGCATTCACGACGACAAGACCTTCCGTGGCCCGCTGACCACGATCCCAGGCATGAGCGAGGCCGATTTCGCCGAATACACCAAGGCTTTTGACAAGCTTTATCAAACCTTTGACGCCTTGCCCGCCAACCCTTGGGAGGGTGAACTTGCGGCAAAGCTGGATCTGATGACCTACGATAGCTGGGTGCGCGAGATGCTGCCACCGGGTCTCGCGCGCAATGCGCTGCTGCGCCTTCCCGGCGCCTATTACGGCGTGATGCCTGAAGAGGTCTCGGCACTGGAGCTGTTGCAAAAGCTACGTGGCTGCGGTGGTCCGCGCTTCATGTCCGATATGGAGACCGGCGGCATGTCGGAACATATGTGGGGCTCGCAGGCGGTGTCCGAAGGCATGGCGGGCGATCTGGCGGGCGACGTGTTCCTTGCCAGCCCTGCACGCCGCGTCGAATGGTCGGGCAGCGGTGTCGTGGTCGAAACCGACACCACCCGCTTTGAAGCGGCGCGACTGGTCTTTGCCTGCGCGCCCGCGATGATCCAGCAGATCGCCTTTTCCCCGGCGCTGCCCGCCGCGCGGCGGTTGTTGCACCAGCGGTTCCCGAATGGCCGCAACACCAAGGCCGTGATCGCTTATGACAAGCCGTTCTGGCGCAAGAAGGGGCTGAGCGGTCGCGTGATCTCGACCAGTGGCTCGGTGACGGCGGTGCTGGACATCGGCGGCGCCGAGCCTGGCCCCGGTGTGCTGATCGCGCTGTTTTCCGGCAAGGCAGCGCTCAGGGTCGATCCGCTGGAGGGCGATGCCCGGCGCAAGGCGGTGCTGGGGTTGCTGGCGCAGGCGCTGGGGTCCGAGGCGCTGGAACCGCAGGAGTTCCACCTTCAGGTCTGGGCCGATGAGGAGTGGTCTGCCGGCGCATCAAGCCCTTTCCTGATTCCGGGGCAGTTGACCCATTACGGCGCCGGGCTGCGCGCGCCGGTCGGCCCGATCCACTGGGCGGGGACGCATATGGCGACCGAGTTCCGCGGCTATATGGAGGGCGCCCTCGCCGCCGGCGAAGCTGCTGCCGGCCAGATCCTTGCAACTGACAAAGCTTGAGACTTAAGGGAGAACTCAATGACCCAGCCAAAGCTGTGCCGTTTCTCGGACCTCCGGCAGAACTGGACCCCGCGCGGCAGCTCCACCCATCCGCAGATTGACGACAAGGACGGCGCAAGCCTCGCTGCCGGGACCGTCTGGTTCCGCGACTGCGACATCCCCTTCACGCAATGGTATGATGAGGTCTGGATCTGCCACAGCGTCGAGGAAAGCTTTTCCATCGAGATCGACGGCAAGGACAATTTCCTGCAACCGGGCGACATGATCTGGCTGCCGAAAGACGTGCCGCTGCGCTACAAATCCAAAGGCGCCACCTGCGGGTTCTTCGTGGTGACGCCGCCGAACTGGGCCGACATCCGCCCGTCCGGCTGAGCCATCGGGGTGGGCGGAGGCCTCTCCGCCCGCCCGTCGGTCCCCGGCCGTTCCTACGCAGGCTCCAGCCCTGCAGCGGCGATATCGGCAAAGGCCGCATCCACGGCCTCGACGGCGCGGTCGATCTCGGACGGGCCATGCGCGGCGCAGAGGAACATGTTGTGCTTGGGGTGCAGGTAGACGCCGTGGCGCAAGGCCGCCAGGCACAGCGCATTGCCGATCCGCAGATCCACGTCGCCCTCGACCAGCACCATCGGCATCTGTACCGGCCCGGTTTGGCGCAGCTGATAGCCGTGGCGTGCAGCAGCGGCGTCCAGCCCCGTACGCAGACGCTGGCCCATAACGGCGATGTGCGACAGCGCATCGGTTTCCGCAAGCAAGGTCAGGGTCGCCACCCCTGCCGCCATCGCTGCCGCCCCGTACCAGAACGAGCCGGTGGTAAAGATCTGCTCCGCCCCCTTGCGCGCGCGCTCTGCCCCCGCCACTGCCGCAAGCGGCCAGCCGTTCGCGATGGCCTTGGAATAGGCCGCAAGGTCGGGCTTAACCCCATAGGGAGCCCAACTGCCGCGCAGGTCCAGCCGGAATCCGGCCCGCACATCATCAAGGATCAGCATTGCCCCGCTCCGGTCGCAGGCGGCGCGGGCAGCTTGCAGGAACCCGGCCGAGGGCAGCGCCTGATCGCGGCCCACGTCGTGGCGAAAGGCGGTCAGGATGATGCCGGCCAGATCCTCACCGGCTTCGGCCACGGCGCGGTCAAGGTCGGCCAGATCGCCCCAGTCAAAGGCAATCAGGTGGGCGCGGTCCTCGGCCGTGACGCCGATGACCGAGGGCGAGCACCACGGCACCGCGCCATGATAGGCGCCGCGCGCCATGATGATCTTGCGCCGCCCGGTCGCTGAGCGGGCGATGGTGACGCAGGCCGTCGTCGCATCGGTGCCGTTCTTCTGGAACAGGCACCAGTCGGCGTGATCCAGCGCTGCGGTCAGTCGCTCGGCCAGATCGACCAGCACCTCGGTCGGGCCATTGCCGCTGTCGACCCGCGCGAGCTGCGCCAGCGCGGCCCCGTCGACCTTGGGATGGCGGTAGCCCAGGATGTTCGGACCCCAGGCACACATGAAATCCAGATACTCATTGCCATCGGCATCCCAGACCCGGCAGCCCTCGGCGCGGGAAAAGAACTGCGGATAGCCGGGGGCGATGGCGCGGGTGGCCATATGGCCCCAAATGCCGTTCGGGATCACGCGCGCGGCGCGGTGCAGCAAGGCGGTGTCGCGGGAATTGGCAAGCGTTCTGGTCATGACCGGTCCATTGCTTCAGGCTGTCGGGTGGGGCGTTTCATCCGCCCCGGTGATCCGGCGCAGCGCACCGGCAATATCATCCGCCCCGGCCAGCGCCGCGCGGTTCAACACCGCCGAGACGGTGGGTGAGGCCAGGCCGCCGGTCACGCGCAGGATCTCGTGATCAAGGCTGTCGAAAAAGCGGCTCTGGATCCCATCGGCCCAGGTTGCCCCCATCGACAGGCCGCGCGCGGTTTGTTCAGCGATGATCACGCGGCCGGTGCGGGCGATGGATGTGCCGATGCAGTCCCAGTCGATGCCGTGCATATCCAGATTTCGCAGGTCGATCACCTCGGCGTCGATGCCGGTATCGGCGGCGGCGCGCAGCGCGTGGCCCACCATGACCGAGGTTGCCAGCACCGTGCAGGCGCCCCCTTGCCGCACGACATGGGCGCGCCCAAAGGGGATGCAGAAGCTGCGGTCGCCCGCAGGCACCTCGAATTCACGCTGATAGAACTCGGTATGTTCGATGATGACGACCGGATCGTCGCAGGTCAGTGCGGCGTTCATCAGCCCGATATAGTCATGCGCCGTCGTGGGAGAGACGATGCGCCAGCCCGGAAACATCGCAAACAGCGCCGAAGGATCGCCCGAATGTTGCGAGCCATAGCCGGTATGCGGCGATACCCGCACCCGCATCACCAGAGGCACCGGAAAGCCCGATCCGAACATGTGCCGCACCTTGCTGACGCCATGCGCGATCTGATCGGCGGCGGTAAAGCAGAAATCGCCGAACATGATTTCCACCACTGGCCGAAGCCCGTTCAGCGCCGCGCCAAGCGCCACGCCGGTAAAGCCGTTTTCGGCAATCGGCATCGGCAGGACACGGCCCGGCCAGCGCTCCAATGCGCCCCTGGTAAAGCCCGAGACGCCGCCGCGCAGCTGATGCACATCCTCGCCCATGACGATGATGCGGGGGTCACGGTCCATCGCCGCGGCCAGCGTTTCCGAGGCGACGGTGACGAATTTGGCCCGCTCGGTCACGACACCGGGCAGATCGGCATGGTCCAGCATCCGTGCGCCGGCAAGTTCGGACAGATCGCCCAGAATACCCGTATCGCACGAGGCGGGGTCGGGCCACAGCGCGTCGGGGATGCGAAGGGCATTGCCGCCCGGCACTGTCTCGGTCAGGGTAGCCGCAGCTGCGGCAACGCGCCCGGTCATGGCCGCGTCGATCCGCTCCAGCCCGGCAGCCTCGACAAGGCCCATATCGGTCAGCCGCGCCGCCGTGGTGGTCAGTGGGTCGCGCGCCAGCCACGCCGCCTCTTCCTCGGGGCTGCGATAGCCGAAGTCGCTGCCCGGGCGGCCGCCCGACTGGTGCAGATGACGATAAAGCAGCGCCTCGACCACCACGGGGCCGCCATCGGTGGCGATGATGCGGCGCGCCTCGGTCATGGCGCGGTGGACGGCAACCATGTCCATGCCGTCGACCTCGATCGCGGGGATGCCGAGCATCGCCCCGCGAGAGGCCATGCGGACCTCGCGCGTCACCTCCGCGATATGGGTGGCGACGGCATAGAGGTTGTTCTCGACGAAAAAGATCACCGGCAGGCTTTGGGCGGCCGCGATGTTCATCGCCTCATAGGTGGCGCCGTTCTGTGCCGCGCCATCGCCGAAGAACGCAACCGAGACCTGATCGCGCTCCAGCATCTTGTCGGCCAGCGCATAGCCCACCGCATGGGGCAGGTTGCCGCCGACGATGGCCGAACTGCCAAGGATGCCCGATGGCGCGTGGCGCATGTGCATCGACCCGCCACGTCCGCCGCAATAGCCGGGTGCAAGGCCCATGATTTCAGCCAGAAAGCGACGCAGGGCGTCGTCCATTTCGGGTGTAAAGGCGTCGGACCGAACATCGAACCCCGCGGGCGTCACCGCGTTCATGAGCTTCAGCAGTACCTGATGATGCGCCCGATGCGTGCCGTTGATGCTGTCGCCGGCGGTCAGCACAGACAGGGCGCCGACCGCCCCGGCCTCTTGCCCGATGCTGGCATGGGCCGGGCCGTGGATAAGACCTGTCTTCTCCAGTTCGAGAAGCTTTTCCTCGAACCGGCGGATCAGCAGCATCTGTGCATACCAATGCACCAGATCGGCAGGGTCCTGCGCCTGCCAGTCCTCTGGCCCGACCTCGAGCCGGAACCACGGGGCCGATGGGGAAAGCGGTGTGTGTTGCGCCATCTGCCGTCCTTCTCAAGTAGGCTTCAATTTATGAAATATAATTCCGATTATCAGAACTGCAAGCTACGTTGCACTCACCTTTGACTGCAACAGAAATCTTCGGGCTTATGCCCCGCCAAGAAGCGAGACGGAGACAGAGCTTTGTCCGAAAGTACTGGCATACCTGCACCGTAGCGAACCCTGCACAGTCGTTCCTGCCTCTGATCTCCTCGTGCTCGAAGACGGAGCGAACGTCAGATCGTAGCTTTCGTCACTGTCCGATCCTCGGGGAGTAGTTCATGGAGCCCCTGCCGTGATACCCTCACACAAGAACGTCAAACCGTGGAGGCCAGACGCCCCCGGTTGTCGCCATCTCCATGCGGCGGCTCCTATGGTGTCCGCGGGTCGGGTTCAGATCAAAGCCGTGCGCTCGACAGCACTTTGTTGCACCCTGGGTCTCCCGACCCGTCTCAGGACCGTCGCGCCCTCGCGACCCACGGACGGCCTATACCGCCGCGGTTGGAGACTGGTAGATGCGACCGCTTGCCATCAGCGCCCAGACGATCCGCGCCATCTTGTTCGCCAGCACCGCGCGCACCAGCATCGGCGGCTTCCTGTGGCACGATCTAGCCAAACCCGCCGGGGTAGCCCGGAGCGATTGATCGCCGGTGTGCGTTGACGGATCGCCGATACGGCTGATAGGCCGCTCCCGTCCTTTCAGCGGGAATCGCATAATATTCTGTATTTTCACGCTTATTTCAATGTTCAGTCTGATTTTCAACGACCGTTCAAGACAAAGAAAGAATGCTGTTGCGTGGGGTGGAAACGCAACCTAGTATCTCCTACAGAATCAAAACTAAATTCCACTTTTAAGAGTATCAGCTTTGCCGGGCTACTTCGAAGTCTCCCACGGAGACCAGAAAATGTCGCACCGGAACAAAAGCTCTGTGTCAAGGTCAGCGTGACGTCGTTCGTGGCATCACGGAAAATCGTCAATAAGGCCATCACCTAAGCCTGCCGAAGCATTGCTTCTGCCGTGGGAAGCACTGCGGCGTAGGAGTGCTGGATCTCAGAGGCAAGCCCGCACTCGCCGTGTGGTGTTGAAGCTATTCCCGTATTTTTGCTTCCACAAGGTTCCGAATGCCAATTCGGATTGGCTAAAATTGAAGGGCGATTGACGATAAAAATCAACAGGAGGATAGATAATGAAACGAGAGAAAATCAGATCGAGAGCAGCGACATCGGTACTTACTACCGCAGCTGCCGTATTCTACCTATTCATGTCACCAGCATACGCGCAGGAGAGGCCTTTGGTCATCGCGCGCGATCTGGATGTAAATTCCCTCGATCCGGTACGCTCCTGGTGCGATACATGCCAGACTTACAATACTTCCGTATACGAGCAGCTTGTAACGCTTGATGCAAGCAACAGGATCATCCCTCTGCTGGCCACAAGTTGGAAAGTAAATGCCGATCAGACCGAGTTTACATTTACGCTGGACAAGGCCGCCAAATTTCTGATGGCTCGCCCGTCGAAGCGAAAGACGTAAAATGGTCATATGAAAGGCTACGCAACCTGAAAGCAAACGGATCCTATCTGGCCGATCCGATAGTGGCGATTGAAACACCCGACAGTTCTACTGTTGTCATCAAGCTGTCCGCACCAAACTCGGAATTCCTCAATCAATCCACTGCGTCATTCTTCGCCGTCATAAACTCGGATGTAGCCTCTGCGAATGGCGCAATTTCTGATGAAACCGCGGCCGAGAAGGATTCATCGGAAGAATGGTTCTCAAATAGTTCTGCTGGTAGCGGTCCTTTTGTTCTGGCCGGCTACGAGCCAAACGCGGAGCTTCGCCTGAAACGCAATGACGCCTACTGGCGGAATAAGCCCGCCGTGCAAGAAGTTATCATGCGGCATGTGACAGAGGCCATTGTACAGGCACAGATGTTGCAAAGCGGTGAGGTGGACATCGCAATGCAGATAGACCCGGAGACAGCCAAGATATTCGAAGGCACCTCGATAGTGACTGAACCGGCTCCATCCTACAACTTCATCTATATGGCAATTTCGCCCGGCGCCAAGAATCTGCCAGTCAAGTTGACGCCCGAAGTGCGTGAAGCAATCTCTATGGCCGTGGATCGCACCGCGCTAATCGACTTCACACTTGGTGGTGCTGGACGTCTTCTGTCCGCCCCGATCCCGCCCGGCTTTCCGGGTGCCGACGGGCACCCGCTGCCGATTTACGACCCGGAGAAAGCCAAGAAAATACTTGCAGCGGCGGGTTTGGGTGATGGTTTCACCTTGGAAGCCATCTATCCGGATCAGAGAATGTTCGGAGTTGATTTCAATGTGATGATGCAAAAAATACAGCAGGACTTGGCAAAGATCGACGTTATTCTTGAACTGAAGCCGATGCCGGTTGCCAATTGGCGCGAAGCGGCCAACGGCGATCATATTCCGCTAACAGCAGTCTACTATTCGCCAGATTTCTTCGGCTCGTCGCAGTACGTTGATATCTTCGGTATGCAGGAAGGCTCGGTCTGGGCGCATCGCGCAGGTGGAGAAAACGATCCATCGATCCTCAACCCTCGGGCAAATGAGCGAAAGGTGCAGGCGCTTGCGGCCTCCACGCCTTATGAGATAGAAAAACTATGGTCTGAGGCGGCCACGGAGATGATCCACGATCGAATCATTTTCCCACTGATGAGCCCCAATATGATCCTTGCACATGGTGCAAACGTGAAGGGGCTGCGCTTCAGTATTTGCTGCAATCCGCCTCTGGCAGAAATCGAAAACTGAAATATCGGGCAGGAGGGGGCATGTTCCCTCTCCTGCCACCGCCAAACGTAGCGTGCCGATCCTGCTTCCCGGGATAGCAAAATTTTATGAGAGTGGAAGAGAATGCCCAACCTGATGATTTTCGGAGATAGCAATACTTATGGAACGCCGCCTGTTACAAGACGTGGACTCAATGCTAGGTTTGGCCCTGATATTCGATGGGCATCACGGGCCTGCCAAGATCTCGGCAGAAGTTGGACGCTTGTCGAGGAGGGCTTACCTGGTCGCACCACCCAGTTCAACGATCCCGTGATGGGTCGCCATATGAATGGCTGGCTCGGCCTGAGGATCGCACTTGAATCCCACGGACCTCTGGACGTTCTGGTAATCATGCTCGGAACCAATGACGTACAGACGAGGTTTGGCGCCAGCTCGCAGATCGTGTTGGCAGGCATTGCCGGGCTTCTTGACATTGCCTTGTCGACCGAAATGCAAATACGCCACGGCGGCTTTCGAATTCTTCTTGTCTGCCCGCCGCCAATTCTGGAATCGGGTCCGTTTGCCGGCGAGTTCGTCGGTTCAGCTGAGACCAGCCGCGCCCTTGCTCCCCTCTACGAGTCTCTGGCCAAGGCACGGAAAATCGGTTTCCTCGACGCCGGCCAAATCGTTGAGGTCAGTGCGGTCGACGGGGTTCACTTGGACGAAGCTGGGCATACGAAGTTAGGCGCGGCAGTCGCGGATGCCGTTAGAGACCTCATGGACCCTGAGAGAAACAGTGTCTAGCGACTGTGTTTATCCGTCGGGCTGAGGCTGCCAAGGGACGCCTGTTTTGAGGATGGCGTTTGCGATTGTCACTTGCCTGCGGCGATAGCGACGATGACCAGCTTGTGGGGTTTCCGCGTATTTTGAGGGCCTGTGCGACTGGCTTCAGAACGGGGTTGTGACACGCTGGGCCAGAGCTGCCAGGAACAGGGCATGTCTCGGGGCGCGCGACCTCCGGCGATTGCCCGCTTGCCCCGGATTGCGCCGCTGTCGTGCGGGATGGGAGCCAGGCCGGTCATCGCCGCAGCTTCACCGGATGTCATCCGCCCGAGTTCCGGCATTTCCGCGATCAGCATGGCCGTAGAAACGGGGCCATCCAGCCCGTCGATCCCATCGGCGGGGCTTTCTCATGTCTGCAGGAACGCCCTCAACGCCCCGAAAGCAGAGGGTTGAGTTAATCTCGCCTGTCGTTTGAGATAATCTCAGCGTCGTTTGCGATACCTACCGGTGTCGCTTGACAAGCAGAGAAGTGGTGAGCCGGACAGGATTCGAACCTGTGACCCGCTGATTAAAAGTCAGCTGCTCTACCAACTGAGCTACCGGCCCACAACGAGGCGCTGATTAGGCAAGCGTGGGGGCGGGGTCAAGGGCAAAAGTGCGCGGCCACTGGCAAATTTGTGAAGAGGGGCGTATAGGGGCGGGCATGATCGAGATGCCGCCCCCCTCCGGCCTGCCCTTTCTGAAAATGCATGGTGCGGGCAATGACTTCGTGGTGATCGACTCGCGCGGGCGCGGGGCGGTGGTGACGGCTGCCTTGGCCAGGGCGCTCGGGGATCGCAACCGGGGGGTGGGTTTCGACCAGCTCGCCGAGATCCGCGATGCCGAGGGGGCGGATTTCACCCTCGACTTCTGGAACAGCGACGGCAGCCGGGCCGGCGCCTGCGGCAATGCTTCGCGCTGCGTGTCGGATTATGTGATGCGCGGCTCTGGCGCCTCTGCCGTGACCTTTCTGACCGGGCGCGGCGGGCTGTCGGCGCGGCGGGTTCCGGATGGCCGGGTCTCGGTGAACATGGGGCCGCCGCAGCTCGACTGGCAGGGGGTGCCGCTTGCGCGCGCGGTCGAGACGCTGCACCTGCCGCTGCCGGGCGATCCGGTGGCGGTCGGCATGGGCAATCCGCATTGCGTCTTCTTCGTGCCGGATGCCGAAGCCGTGGACCTGCGCGCCATCGGGCCGGGGCTGGAGCATGATCCGCTGTTCCCGGCGCGGACCAATGTGGAATTCGCCTCGCTCCTCGGGCCGGACCGGCTGCGGATGCGGGTGTGGGAACGCGGCGCGGGCATCACGCTCGCCTGCGGCTCGGGTGCCTGCGCCACCGCGGTCGCCGCCCATCTGCGCGGGCTCACCGGGCGGCAGGTCGCGCTCGAGATGGATGGCGGGCTGCTGGAGATCGACTGGCGGGAGGACGGCGTCTGGATGACCGGCCCCGTCGCCCATGTCTTCGACGGCTGGCTTTCGCCGGACTTTCTGGCGGCCCATCCGTGAACGCCCCGGTTTTCGCCACGCTGGGCTGCCGTCTCAACGCCTATGAAACCGAGGCGATGAAGGAGCTTGCCGCCGCCGCCGGGGTCGAGGGGGCGGTCGTCGTCAACACCTGTGCGGTGACGGCGGAGGCGGTGCGGAAGGCCAAGCAGGAAATCCGCCGCCTCTCGCGTGAAAATCCCGGTGCGCCGATCATCGTGACCGGCTGCGCTGCCCAGACCGAGCCGGAGACCTTCGCCGCCATGCCGGAGGTCTCCCGTGTCGTCGGCAACCACGAGAAGATGCAGGCCGAGACCTGGACCGGTCTTGCCGCGAAGGCGCCGGACCTCATCGGCATCACCGAAAAGGTGCAGGTCGATGACATCATGTCGGTGCGCGAGACGGCGGGCCATCTGATCGACGGCTTCGGGCGCCACCGCGCCTATGTGCAGGTCCAGAACGGCTGCGATCACCGCTGCACCTTCTGCATCATCCCTTACGGGCGCGGGAATTCGCGTTCCGTCCCGGCCGGGGTGGTGGTGGAGCAGATCCGGCGGCTGGTGGACAAGGGCTTCAACGAAGTGGTGTTGACCGGGGTGGACCTCACCTCCTGGGGGGCGGACCTGCCGGCGGAGCCGCGGCTGGGCGATCTGGTGATGCGGATCCTGCGGCTGGTGCCGGATCTGCCGCGGCTGCGGATCTCCTCCATCGATTCCATCGAGGCGGATGAGGCGCTGATGGGTGCCATTGCCACCGAGCCGCGCCTGATGCCGCATCTGCACCTGTCGTTGCAGGCGGGCGACGACATGATCCTGAAGCGGATGAAGCGCCGCCATCTTCGTGACGATGCGATCCGCTTTTGCGAGGACGCGCGCCGTTTGCGCCCGGATATGGTCTTCGGTGCCGATATCATCGCCGGTTTCCCGACCGAGACCGAGGCGATGTTCGGGAACAGCCTGAAGCTGGTGGAGGAATGCGGCCTGACCTTCCTCCACGTCTTCCCGTTCAGCCCGCGCAAAGGCACCCCCGCCGCGCGGATGCCGCAACTGCGCGGTCCGGAGATCCGCGAGCGCGCCGCGCGGCTGCGGCTCGCGGGGGAGGCGGCGCTGTCCCGCCATCTTGCGGCGCAGATCGGACGCTCGCATCGGGTCCTCATGGAAGGCCCGCGTCTGGGACGGACGGAGCAGTTCACCGAAATCACCTTCGCCAGCGACCAGCCCGAAGGGCAGATCGTCGACGCCCTCGTGCGCGGGATCGAGGGGGAACGCCTCATCGGTGAGGTTGTGCGGCGCTAAGCCCGGTTACGCTTCGGAACCGTGGCGGCAAGAAGTCCCTCCCCCTTTCTTCTCTTCTCAAATATCTTGCGGGGAGGTCCGGAGGGGTGCAAAACCCCTCCGGCGCCTGACAGGGGCGGCGCCGTATGGCGGCCACCCCGCCCCTCAGGTCCCGGTCAGCGCCTCCGGTTCCAGTTCAAGCGGCCGCGCTTCCTGCGGGCAATGATCGACAAGGGCGCCGAGAATCGCACTCTTCCGCAACGGCTTGGTCATGTAGCGGTCGATCCCGGCGGCAAGGATGCTGTCGCTGTCGCCTTCCATCGCATGGGCGGTAACGGCGATGATGGGCAGATGGCTGCGGCCGGCTTCGAGCTTGCGGATGGCGCGGGCGGCATCGCGGCCGTCCATCTCCGGCATGGAGATGTCCATGAAGATCAGATCAGGGTGCAGGTTGCGGAAGACGTCCACCGCCTCCAGCCCGTTGTTGGCGAAATGCAGGTCGATATCCAGCCCGCGCACCATCTTCTGGAAGACGAGCTGGTTGGTGCGGTTGTCCTCCGCCAGAAGCACGCGCATCGGGCGGCGGTCCTGCGGCAGGAGAAGCGGCGGCGCCTGCGGTTCGGCGGCCGGTGTTCCGCTCAGCTCCTGCAGGCGGCGGTAGAGATCGGCGCGCAGGATCGGCTTTTGCAGGATCGCCGCCAGAGCCTCCGACCCGGCACCCTCCCGCGCATGGGCGGGGTTGGAGGAGAGAAGCACGATCGGCACCTGCGACCCGCCGGCGCGGATCGCGGCGGCGAGCGTCAGCCCGTCCATCTCCGGCATGTCGTGATCGGTCAGCACAACGTCGAACCCGCCGCCTGCAAGCGCCGCCAGGGCCTCCGTCCCGGACCGGCAGAGCACCACCTCGATGCCGCAGGGGGTCAGTTGCCGCTCCAGAATGGTGCGGTTGATGAACTGGTCATCGACGACAAGCGCGCGGCGGATGCGGATCGGCGCTTGCTGCGGCGCCGGTTCCTCCGCCACCGGCAGGCTGAGCCGGAAGCCGAAGCAGGAGCCGCGGCCCGGCTCGCTGTCCACCCAGACCGCACCCTCCATCCGCTCGATCAGTCGGCGGGTGATGGCAAGGCCGAGACCCGTCCCCTCGAACTTGCGGTTCGACTGGCTTTCGACCTGATTGAACTCCCCGAAGATATGTTCGAGGTTTTCGGGGGCGATGCCGATGCCGGTATCCTCCACCGTCACATGGAGCTGCTGGCGCCCCGGTTCATCCTCCAGCCCGACGACGCGGATCAGCACATGGCCCCTGTCGGTGAATTTCACCGCATTGCCGATGAGATTTGTCAGCACCTGCCGCAGCCGCCCCGGATCGCCGACATAGCG
>JAPUEK010000092.1 GCA_027492585.1 Paracoccaceae bacterium
CCCCTCCGGACCTCCCCGCAGGATATTTATGCACAGGGGATGGGGGGAGGTTCCGCTCGGCTTTGCCCGTTCCGGTCTGAAGCTCGGCTGGCTTTGGGCTGCGGGCAGGCTCGTGGCTTTCGGGGTGGGATGGCGTGGACTTTGCCGTATTCCGGGGGCTCGGGGCTTGGCCAGAGGTGGCGAGGCTTGGCCCCGGCTGCCGTAGAGAGCCACAGGCGGGGAGAGGGTGGGGGCCTTGGCCCATGGCGGCGGCGCCGGTCTTCCCCGGAGGCAGCGCGGCGGTCGCCTTCGGGAAAGCACCACCGCCTCCAGGTTCATCTGATCGGAACACTCCCGGCCGGAGACGGGTGCCAGGACGGGTGAAGGAGGCTACCCCTTCACCCGCGCGCCCTGCGGATCGTACCAGGGCCGCAGGCCGATCTCGACCGGATAGCGCTTCCAGGCGATTTCCACCTGCCACTCCCCGGCGGCGAGCCAGTCGGCGCTCACCCCCTCCGCATGGCTCACATAGCCGAGGCCGAGGGAGGCGCCGGTCCGGTGGCCATAAGCGCCGGAGGTGACGGAGCCGACGATCGCCCCGTCCCGCAGGATCGGCTCGTTGTGGAACATCATCGGCGCTTCCGCCCCGCCCGGCAGACGCAACTGCACCATGCGCCGGGTCAGCGGCCGCGCCTTCTGCGCGACAAGCGCCTCGCGCCCGGTGAAGCCACCGGCCTTGTCCATGGCCACGGCAAAGCCGAGACCGGCCTGGAAAGGCGTGTCCTCCTCGCCGATGTCATGGCCCCAGTGGCGGTAACCCTTTTCCATCCGCAGCGAGTTGATGGCGAAATAGCCGCCCATCTTCAGCCCGAATTCCGCCCCCGCCTCCACCAGCCGGTCGAAGACATGGGCGGCGAATTCGGTCGGCATGTAGAGCTCGTAGCCCTGCTCGCCCACATAGGTCAGCCGGCTCGCGCGGACGCGGGCATAGCCGAGGTCGATCTCCCGGCTGGTGGCGAAGGGGAAGGCCGCATCGGAGAAATCGGCAGGGGAAAGCCGCTGCAGGAGCGCCCGCGCCTTCGGCCCCATCAGCGCCAGCATCGGCAGGGCCGAGGTCACGTCGCGCACGAAGACATGGGCGCCCTCCGGAATGGCGCGGGTCAGCCAGGCCAGATCGCGGCGCTGCGAGACGGCGATGGTGACGACGAGGAACTCGGTCGCCGAGATCCGCGTGACGGTCACATCCGCCTCGATCCCGCCCTGCGGGTTCAGCCATTGGGTATAGACCACCCGCCCCGGTGCCACATCAACCTCATTGGCGCAGACCCGGTTCAGAAGGGCCGCCGCATCGCGCCCCTCGACCGCATATTTCACGAAACAGCTATGGTCGAAGAGCGTGACCGCCTCCGCCGTGGCCCGACATTCCGCCGCACAGGCCTCGAACCAGCTTGGCCGGCCATAGGAATAGGTCACCTCCGGCGCGGTGCCGGGGGCGCCGAAGAAGCCGGGGCGCTCCCAGCCCGCCGCCTCGGTCATCCAGGCGCCAAGGTCCAGAAGCCGGTCGTGGAAGGGGCTGCGCCGCACCCCGCGCGCCGTGGTGAACTGCCGCGACGGCCAGTGCATGTCGAAGAGAAGGCCGAGCGTCTCGGTGGTGCGGTCCTCCAGATACTTGCGGTTGCCCTGAAAGCTCTGCATCCGGCGCACATCGACATCCATCAGCTCCACCGGCGGGCGGCGGTCGCGGATCCAGTCGGCAAGGGCCTTGCCCACCCCGCCCGAGGACAGGATGCCGATGGAGTTGAAACCGGTGGCGCAGAAGAGGCCCGGCACTTCCGGCGTCTCGCCGAGAAGATAGCGGTCGTCGGGGGTGAAGCTTTCCGGCCCGTTGAAGAAAAGCTGCACCCCGGTCCGCTCCAGCACCGGCACCCGGCGGGTGGCGGTTTCAAGGAGCGGCGCGATATGGTCGAGATCCTCGGGCAAGGCGTCGAAGCAGAACTCCTCCGGGATGCCCTTCTGGCCCCAGGGCTTGGCGTTCGGCTCGAAGAAGCCGACCAGAAGCTTGCCGGCATCCTCCTTGTAATAGGTCCATTCGTCGCCGAGGAAGAGGACGGGCAGATCGCGGGGCAGGTCCGCCACGGGTTCGGTCACGATGTAGAAATGCTCGGCGGCGTGCAGGGGCAGGGTGACGCCGATCTCGGCGGCCAGATCGCGCGACCACATGCCGCCGCAGATCACCACGGTCTTGGCCCGGATCGGGCCGTTCGCCGTCATCACCCCGGCGGCCTTGCCGTTTTCCACCAGAATCCGCGTGACCGGCGTGTGTTCCAGAATCCGCGCCCCGCCCATCCGCGCGCCCTTGGCATAGGCCATGGTCACATCGGCCGGGTTCACCTGCCCGTCCTGCGGAAACCAGAAGCCGCCGACGATGCCCCCGGTCGAGATCGGCGCCCAGCGTTCCTTGATCTCCCCCGGCGTCACCGGCTCCACCGGCAGGCCGAAGTTGCGCCCCATGGAGGCGCCGCGCGCCAGTTCCTCATAGCGGGCCGGGGTGTTGGCGACGCGCAGCGAGCCGTGGCGCTTGAAGCCGGTGGCCTGCCCGGTCTCCGCCTCCAGCGTGCCGAAAAGCTCGCCCGTGTATTTCGCCAGCTCCGTCATGCGCCGCGTGGCGCGCAACTGCGTCACCAGCCCCGCCGCGTGCCAGGTGGTGCCGCAGGTGAGTTGCCTGCGCTCGCACAGCACGACATCGGTGATGCCGATCTTGGTCAGGTGATAGGCGATGGAACATCCGGCAATGCCGCCGCCGATGATCACAACTTCGGCGCGGTCGGGGAAATCAGCGGTCATCTGCGTCTCTCGGGGGAAGGGGGGAAAGGGGCCGCACCAACCAAGGCACGGCCCCGCTATCGGTCCGGATCGGGATCAGTACCCGCCCTTGCCGGCGGGCTTGACCACCAGCACCGTCACAACCACATGCACCAGCCCGCCGACAAAGGCCGTCGGAAGGGCGGCAGTGGTGTAGTCAAAGGGCGAATGGCTGGCATAGCTGATCGGGTCGAGCAGGTAGAGATAGGTCCCCACCCCCGCCGCCATCCCCGCCAGCGAGGCGATGTTGAAGCCGCCCCAGAAGCGGTAAGGGCTGGCCGCATCCCCGGCGAAGAGGCCGCGGGCCGAGATCCGGCGCTTCCGCAGCAGGTAGTAATCCGCGATCTGGATGCCGCAAAGGGGTGCGAAGCCCACGCCGATGAAGGCAAGGAAGGTGCCGAAATTGGCGAAGAACAGCTCCGGGATCAGCAGCCCCACCACCCCCACCGGCGCGATGGAGATCAGCAGCAGGATCGGCCAAGACAGTTTCGACAGCGCCGGCACATGGCGCAGCCCGATGGAGGAGGCATAGACCCCCGCCACCGCCGTCCCGAGATTGGCCGCCGCCACGAAAAGGAGCGCGATCACCCCGTAGACCGGCCCGCCCACCGTCCGCATCCATTCGGCGGGGTCGGAGACCTGCAACACCAGAATCCCCGCGATGCCGATGGCCGACAGCACCGGCACCGGCACCCCCATGCCGAGCATGATCGGCAGCGCCGCCGTCCGCCCGTTCGGGGCCATCCGCACCATGGCGCCGATATAGGGCCACCAGGACAGAAGCGAGACGATGCCGATCTCCACCCCGGTCGTGAAGTTCCATTGCGCGCTTTCGGAGGCATAGGCGGGAACTGCCGTGCTCAGATCCTCCCAGCGTTGCGAGACGAGGATGTAGAGCATCCACATGCCGACGAAGACATGGGCGACGAGGATCTTCGCCACCCGGTCCACCCCGGAAGAGCCTTTCAGCAGGAACAGGAACACGAGCACCGAGGCCAGGAGCACCGTCACCGGCACAAGCGCGCCGCCTGCGGTTTCCCCGGTCAGCCCGAGCGCGAGCAGCAGTTGCGCGGTCGATTTGGCGAAGAAGATCAGCAGCAGCGAGTTCCAGCCGACGATGGAGACGAATTGCATCGCCGCCGGCAGCACCCAGCCGCGCGATCCGAACTGCGGCTTCGAGGAGGCGATGGAATCCACCCCGAAGCGGATCGACACCGGCACCGCGGCAAGCGCCACGATCAGCATACCGATCATGCTTCCGGCGAAGAGCGCCAGAAACCCGGCCTTGAAGCCGAGGTAATAGCCGACATATTCGCCGATGATGTAGCACCAGGTTGCCGCGGCCGCGGTGGCCAGCGAGATGCCGAGCTTCCACGGCCCCCAGGTCCGCTCGGCGCGCAGCAGCGGCCAGGCGCTTTTGTCGGCCTCGATCAGGATGTCTTCGGCCATCTCAGCTTCTCCCCAGCCAGATGGCGAGGATCGGCAGCAGGATGCCGAGCAGGATCAGCGCCGCCCAGGCGCCACCGTCATAATCCTCCCCCTGGTTTTCGGGCCGCTCCAGCAGCGCCAGCCGCCGTTCGAGTTCCGGGTCAAGCTCTTGTGCAGGCATAGTCCCTCTCCGTTGTTGTCGGGTGTGATGTCTGATTCCAGATCGTTCATTTGGGTGTGGGCCGTTCAGGGCCTTTCTCAGGGCCGATCTCAGGGCCGGAAGCTTTCGCCGTCCGCATAGGGGAACCACCAGAAATCCTGTTTCTCGGCCTTGGGGTCGATCATCACGAACTTGGTGTTCTGGAACTGCGACAGCCCCTCCGGGCCAAGCTGGCGGCCGGTGCCGGTCATCTTGCGGCCGCCGAAGGGCAGGGCGTCGTTGTCAAGGAGCGGCGCGTTGATCCACAGGATGCCGGATTCGATCTCGGCCACGGCGCGGAACATCTCGTCGGGGTTCAGCGTGTAAAGGTTGCCGCCGAGCCCGTAGCGCGAGGCGTTGGCGAGCCGGATCGCCTCGTCGAAATCGGCGACCTTGCAGATGGGGGCGACCGGGCCGAAAGGCTCCTCGTTGAGGATCTCCATGTCCGGGGTCACGCCGGTCAGCACCGTCGGCTCCACGAACCAGCCCTGATTGAGCCCCGCCGGACGCCCGCCGCCGAAGGCCGCGACGGCGCCCTGCTCGCGGGCGCGGGCGATCATCGCCTCGAAGCGGTCGCGCTGCCTGCGGGTCGCCATCGGCCCCATGTCCACCCGGCCAAGGCCATTGCCGACGCGCAGCTTCGCCGCCTCCGCCACCAGCCGCTCGACGAATTCGTCATGGATGGCTTCATGGACATAGAACCGCTCCGCCGAGGTGCAGACCTGCCCGCAGTTGAGATAGGCCGCAAAGGCCGCGCCGCGTGCCGCGATGTCGAGCGGGGCCGAGGGCATGACGATGAAGGGGTCGTTGCCGGAAGCCTCGATCAGGCAGGGCTTGAAGCTTTCCGCACAGGTCCGCGCCACCGCCTGACCGACCGCGACCGATCCGGTATAGGCGACGCCATGGGTCTTCGGGCTGGCGATGAGCCGCTGGCCCACCCGCCCGCCGCCGGTCACGACCTGCATGAGGCCGGGGGGAAGGTCCGCGAAAACCTCCATGAATTTCAAGGTGGTTACGCTCGTCTGTTCATGCGGCTTCACGATCACCGCATTGCCGGCCGCAAGGGCCGCAGAGGCTTCCCAGCACAGCAGCACCAGCGGATAGTTGAAGGGCAGCACGATGACGATGGTGCCGAGAGGCTCCTTCACCGCGAAATGGAACTGGCCGGGAACCGTGGTGCCGGCAAGGCGGCCGGTCTCGTGGCGGGCGATCTCGGCGTAATAGTCGATGGCGGTCGCGCACCAGGACACTTCATCGACGGATTCCTTGAAGGGCTTGCCCTCCTCCCGCGTCAGATATTCGGCGAAGCGGCTTTTGTCGCGGCGGATCACGGCGGCGATGTCATGCAGGATCACCGCCCGCGAGCGGCTGTCCATCGCCTGCCATTTGCGGCGGGCGGCGTCGGCGATGTCGATGGCCTGATCGACCTCCGCATCGCTGGCGTTGGCGACCCGGCCCAGAAGCGCCTCGGTGGCGGGTTCGATGATGTCGAAGCCGCCGGAGGCGCTGCTTTCGACATATTCACCGCCCAGATACAGCTTGCCCGACAGCCGCGCAAACTCCTCCAACGTGGAAAGATCACTCATCCCCGCACCTCCATCCGTGTTCAGTATGTGTTTATAATTTTGATATGATTGGCATGGAAATTTAAACCAATCAAGCGCAGAGTAAGACCCGCCCCACGCGGCGTTCGACTTGCATTACCCCGCGCGATTGCCGATATCGGCAGGACCGGACCAACGGAGTGCGCTGTGCCAAGTTCCGACCTTTCGCCCGAGACCGCCCCCCCCGCCGCCAAGGTGGCGCGCCGCAAGTCCATGACGCGCAAGCCCACGCAGGCGCAGGAAAAAGCGCGGTCGCAGGCCAGCGATCTGGCGGTCGGCGCGCGGTTGCGGCTGGTGCGGGAACGGGCGGGGCTGTCGCAGCGCGAACTGGCCAAGCGTTCCGGCGTCGCCAATGCCACGATCTCGCTGATCGAGCAGGAGGCCCATGCCCCCTCGCTTGCCTCGCTGCACCGCATCCTCGCCTCGATCCCGATCTCGATTGCCGATTTCTTCGCGATTCCCACCTCGCAGCAGAACGTGCTCTTCTATGACGAGGCCGATCTGGCGGTGGTGACGCGCGGGGCGGCCGATCTGCGGGTCATGGGCAGCGAGCGGCGCGACAAGAAGCTGCAATTCTTCGTGGAGCATTACCAGCCCGGCGCCGGCACGGGACGCGAGCCGCTCGTCCATGACGGGGAAACGGCGGCCATCGTCATCGAAGGCACCATCGAGGTGACGGTGGGCGAGGAGAAGCGGGTGCTGACTTCGGGCGGGGGGTATCAGGTCTTCGGCAGCCAGCCCTACCGGCTCCGCAACATCGGCAAGACGGTGGCGGTGGTGGCCTGCGCCTGTACGCCGCCGATGATCTGAACGCGGATCGGCCCCCCGACGCCCGTCACTGGGCCGCCATCTCCCGCGCCGGGGCGAGCAGCCCCTCGCTGACCGCCGACAGCGCCAGTGCCGCCGCCCCATGCGCCCAGAGCAGATCCCCCCAGGCGTGGATCTCGATCGGCGCCCGCGCCCGTCCGGTGGGGATGGCGAGATTGCCCATCTCCGCGAGCGTCTCGTCGGCGTAAAGATAGTCGTAGCGCATCCGCTCCCCTGAAAGGATGATCAGCGCCGGATCGAAAAGGTTGATCACGGTTGACAGGCCAAGCGCCAGATAGCGCCCCGCCCGCCGGAAGATCGACCGGGCCGCGACATTGCCGGCCTTGGCATGATCATAAAGGCTTTCGAGCAGCACGTTGATCGGCGGCGTCTCCCGATGGCCGAGGTTCAGCGCCGTCACCGCCTCCCGCGCAAGGGCGTAGTCGGCGACATAGGCCTCCAGACAGCCGCGTTGGCCACAACGGCAGAGCGCCCCGTCAAGCTGCACCTTGGTATGGCCGAGCTCCATCCCGAGCCGCTGTGCGCCCCGGTAGATGCGGTGGTTCATCACGAAGCCCATGCCCACGCCATGTTCGATGGTCACGACCGCGAAATCCGAAAGACCCCGCCCCGCGCCGAACCACAGTTCCGCCAGGGCGACGAGATTGGCGTCATTGTCGATGCTCACCGGCAGCCCGATCCGGGCCGAGACCGCCGCCGCCAGCGGCACCATCCGCGCGCTCAGCACCGAGGACCAGAGCACCATGCCTTCCGCCACATCGACGAAGCCCGGCACGCCGATGCCCACGGCGGAGAGGGCGGCGCGCTCGATCCCCGCCTTGGCGCAGACCCGGCCGAGCAGCGTCTCCACCGCGTCGATCAACTCGGGCAGGGCGAGCGAGCCGGGATCGCGCGGGATCACGTCATTGGCGACGAGATTGCCGGCGAAATCGACGATCACCGCCGTATGCTCGCGGTCCGACAGCTTCATCCCCGCGACGTAATGCGCCTGCGCCCGCACCCCGAGTGCCACCGCAGGGCGCCCCCGGCCGGCATCGCCCTCGCGCGGGGCGGCGACCTCCTCGATCAGCCCCGCTTCGATCAGTTCGGAGGTGATCGTGGTCACCGAAGCCGGAGAGACGCCGAGATCCTTGGCCACCTGCACCCGTGGAATCAATCCCGCCGCCCGCACCCTCTCGAACACCTGCTGGCGCAGGGGGCGCAACGTATCGGAGAGCGGCGGAATCAGCGGCCCGACGCCGCGCCGCCCCTCTGTCGTTTCGTCCTTTGGCACATGCAGCATGATTTGTTCTATTTCTAAACTAAATAACCGGCGGATTTTGCGGTAGGCGCACAGGGCAGGGGTGTGACATAGCGGTTTCCTTCTCCTCCCGCCTGAAAATTGCTGCGCGGCAGCGAAAACCAGAGCGATATTTCATCACCTTCAGACTTGCCCACTAAATTTATTTTGACAACTGAATTTATTATGGGCAATTTTCCTGCGTCACGGCGAATCTGCCGGGCAGGCCGAACGCTGGCCGCATCCATAGGGAGGATACTCATGCGTAACGCACTCATTCTGGCCGTGATCGCCGCGGCCGGTTTTTCGTCGGCCGCTCTGGCCGAGGGCAAGAAGATCGGTGTGTCCTGGGCGCAGTTCCAGGAAGAGCGCTGGAAGATCGACGAAGCCGCGATGAAGGCCGCCATCGAGGCTGCCGGCAATGAATATGTCTCCGCCGACGCGCAATCTTCGGCTGAAAAGCAGCTTTCGGACGTTGACGCGCTGATCGCGCAGGGCGTGGACGCGCTTGTCATCAACGCCTGGGACAAGGACGCCATCGGCCCGGCCGTCGAGAAGGCCGCTGCCGAAGGGATTCCGGTCGTCGGCTATGACCGCCTGATCGAAGACAACCGCGCCTTCTATCTGACCTTCGACAACGTGGGCGTCGGCAAGATCATCGCCGAGAAGGTCTTCGCGCTGGCGCCGAAGGGCAACTATGCCATCATCAAGGGCGATCCGGGCGACCCGAACGTCAACTTCCTGCGTCAGGGCATGGAAGAAGTGATCGGCGCTGCCGTTGCTTCGGGCGACATCAAGATCGTCGGCGAGGCGAACTCCGATGGCTGGAAGCCGGAAAATGCCCAGAAGAACATGGAGCAGATCCTGACCGCCAACAACAACGCCGTTGACGCCGTTCTGTCGCAGAACGACGGCATGGCGGGCGGCGCCATCGCGGCGCTGTCGGCGCAGGGGCTGAACGTTCCGATCGGCGGCCAGGACGGCGACCTTGCCGCACTGAACCGTGTGGCCCGCGGCACCCAGACCGTTTCGGTGTGGAAAGATGCGCGCGCCCTCGGCAAGGCGGCGGGCGAGATCGCCTCGCAGCTCGCCGACGGCACGGCGCTGGATGCGGTTGCCGGCGCGACCAAGTTCAGCGGCGGTGAGAAAGGTGTCGAGATGAACGCCATCCTTCTGGCGCCGACCCCGATCACCAAGGACAACCTGGATGTCGTGATCGACGCGGGCCACATCACCAAGGAGCAGGCCTGTGAAGGCGCTCTGCCGGATGTTGCTGCCTGCCAATAAGGTCTGACAGACGATCCCGGCACCGACCCGCGAGGGCCGGTGCCGGACCTCTTTCCGATGAGACGGCAGAGCCGGTCTGCGCCTCTCATGGCGGCGCGCCTTTCCGGGCAGGGCCGGCGGCATCGCCGCGGCCGACGTTTCATCCCCTCCCATATAGCCGGATGAGGACATGACCGAACATTCCGCCCCCCCCAACCTCGGCCCGCAGGGCCATGATCTCCAGATCGGGCCTGTCGGCCGCTTCCTCCGCGCGACGGAGCTGGACACGAGGATGCTCGGCATGGTCGGCGCGCTGCTGCTGATCTGGCTCGGCTTCCATCTTTACGGGGTGCTGGTCAACGGCGAGGGCGTATTCCTGACCCCGCGCAACCTGTGGAACCTGTCGGTGCAGACCTCGGTGACGGGGATCATGGCGACGGGCATGGTCCTGGTCATCATCACCCGCAACATCGACCTGTCCGTCGGCTCCATCGTCGGGGTGACGGGGATGATCATGGGCATCCTTCAGGTGAATATCCTGCCGCAATATCTGGGGCTTGGCCATCCGGCGATCTGGGTGATCACGGTCATCGTCGGGATCATCTGCGGCATGATCATCGGGGCCTTCCACGGCTGGCTGATCGCCTATCGCGGCATCCCCTCCTTCATCGTGACGCTGGGCGGGCTTCTGGTCTGGCGCGGGGCGGCGTTCCTGACCGCCGATGGCAAGACCATCTCGCCGGTGGACACGACCTTCGCGCTTCTGGGCGGCGGGCCATACGGCTCGGTCGGGGCCACGGGTAGCTGGATCGTCGGCATCCTCGGCTGTGCGGCGATCCTCTGGGTGCTGGCGCGGGGCAGGGCTGCGCGGCGCAAGCATGGCTTTGCCGTGCGCGAGATCTGGGCGGAGGCGGTGCTGGCGGCACTCGGCTGCGGGGCGCTGATCGGCGCCGTCCTG
Organism: Paracoccaceae bacterium; assembly: GCA_027492585.1. Lineage (GTDB taxonomy): Bacteria > Pseudomonadota > Alphaproteobacteria > Rhodobacterales > Rhodobacteraceae > JAPUEK01. Next base: position 10,404 of record JAPUEK010000092.1, read on the forward strand.
CTCGTCAACGCCTATCCCTGGCCGAAGGGCATCGTGGAGGCCTATGCGAAGGCCAACAACCTCACCGTGCCGGAAGGCGGTCTCTTCATCAGCCACGGCTTCGCCATTCCGGTGCTGATCCTTGCCGCCGTCGGCATCGCCATGACCATCCTGATGACCCGCACCCGCTTTGGCCGCTATGTCTTCGCCATCGGCGGCAACCCGGAGGCCGCGGCCCTCGCCGGGATCAACACCCGCTGGATGACGATGAAGATCTTCGCCCTGATGGGGATGCTGGCCGGGCTGGCCGCCGTCGTCGCCTCGGCGCGGCTGAACTCCGCCACCAACGCGCTCGGCGATCTGGAGGAGCTTTACGTCATCGCCTCCGCCGTGGTCGGCGGCACCTCTCTGGCGGGCGGCATCGGCACGATCTACGGCGCGATCATCGGGGCCTTGGTGATGCAGAGCCTTCAGACCGGGATGGTGCTGATCGGCTATGGCGACGGCTCCTATCGCAAGGTCGTGGTGGGGGTGGCGCTGGTGCTGGCCGTCTATCTCGACAATCTCTACCGCAAGAAAATCAAGTGAGGGGCGCGACCATGGCACAAACCGGAACCCCTCTTGTCGAGATGCGCGACATCTCCATCGCCTTCGGCGGGATCAAGGCGGTCGATCATGTGACGATCGACCTCTATCCCGGCGAGGTGGTGGGCCTCCTCGGCCACAACGGTGCGGGCAAATCGACGCTGATCAAATGCCTGTCGGGCGCCTACAAGGCCGACAGCGGCACGATCCTGATCAATGGCGAGCCGGTGGAGATCGACAATCCCCGCGACGCCCGCGCCCAGAACATCGAGACGATCTATCAGACGCTGGCGCTGGCCGACAATCTCGATGCCGCCTCCAACCTCTTCCTCGGGCGGGAGCTGGTCGGACCGGGCGGGATGCTCAACGATGCGGCGATGGAGGCGGAGACGCGCAAGATCATGGGGCGGCTCAACCCCAACTTCCGCAAGTTCAACGTGCCGGTTTCGGCCCTGTCCGGCGGGCAGCGCCAGTCGGTCGCCATCGCCCGCGCCGTCTATTTCAACGCCAAGATCCTGATCATGGACGAGCCGACCGCAGCACTCGGCCCGCATGAGACGCAGATGGTGTCGGAACTGATCCAGGAGCTGAAAGCGCAAGGATTGGGCATTTTCCTGATCGAGCATGACATCCACAACGTCATGAAGCTTTGCGACCGGGCGAGTGTCATGAAAAACGGTCAGTTGGTCGGCACGGTGAAGGTCGATGAGGTGACGGACGAGGATATTCTCGGCATGATCATCATGGGCAAGAAACCGGCAAGGGCAGCATGATGTTCATCGGTCTTGATCTTGGAACCTCCGGGCTGAAGGGGGTGCTGATCGACGAGGCGCAGCGCGTGCTGGCCGAGGCGAGCGCGCCCCTGACCGTTTCGCGTCCCCATGACGGGTGGAGCGAGCAGCTCCCCTCCGACTGGATCGCGGCTGCGGAGGCGGTGATGGGTGCGCTTGCCGCTCATGGTCTCGGTCAGGTGCGCGGCATCGGGCTTTCGGGGCAGATGCACGGCGCGACGCTGCTGGACGGCGCGGACGAGGTGCTGCGGCCCTGCATCCTGTGGAACGACACCCGCAGCCATGAGGAAGCCGCCGAGATGGACGGCGATCCGATCTTCCGGCGGCTGACCGGCAACATCGTCTTTCCGGGCTTCACCGCGCCGAAGCTTCTCTGGGTGCGGAGGCATGAGCCGCGGGTCTGGGACCGCATGGCCAAGGTCCTGTTGCCGAAGGATTATCTGCGGCTCTGGCTGACGGGGGAGCATGTCGCCGAAATGTCGGACGCCGCCGGGACAAGCTGGCTCGACACCGGCGCGCGCGACTGGTCCGACAGCCTGCTGGAGGCGACCGGCCTTTCGCGCGCGCAGATGCCGCGGCTGGTCGAAGGGTCGGAGCGGTCGGGCGACCTGCGCCCGGAGCTCGCGGCGCGCTGGGGCCTGCCGAAGGGCGTCGTGGTGGCCGGGGGAGGGGGCGACAATGCCGCCTCGGGCGTCGGTGTCGGCGTGGTGCGCGCGGGGGAGGCCTTTGTCTCGCTCGGCACTTCGGGGGTGCTGTTCGCGGCCAATGACGGCTATCAGCCGGACCCGGCAACGGCGGTCCACACCTTCTGCCATGCCCTGCCCGACACCTGGCACCAGATGGGCGTGATCCTTGCCGCCACCGATGCGCTGAACTGGTATGCGGGGCTGGTCGGGCAGGAGGCTTCGGCGCTGACGGGCGAACTCGGCGCGCTGGAGGCCCCCGGCCGCACGACTTTCCTGCCATACCTCGGCGGGGAGCGGACGCCGCTCAACTCCGCCTCGGTGCGCGGGGCCTTCACCGGGCTGGAACATGCGACCGACCGGCGGGCCGCGACCCGCGCCGTTCTGGAAGGCGTGACCTTCGCCATCCGCGATTGCCGTGATGCGCTGGCCGCCACCGGCACCCGGCTTGAAAACCTGCTGGCGGTCGGGGGCGGCTCGCGTTCCGACTACTGGCTCAGGGCGATTGCCACGGCGCTGGACGTGCCGGTGCAACTGCCGGTCGCGGGGGATTTCGGCGGGGCCTTCGGCGCCGCGCGCCTCGCGCTGATGGCCGCCACCGGGGCAGGGGCCGAGATCGCCACCCTGCCGCCGATCGCCCGCACCATCGAGCCCGACCGCAATCTGACCGCCGCCTTCGACGCGGGCCATGCCCGCTTCCGTGCTTCCCAATCCGTGATCAAGGATCTGCCATGACCGATTTCTTCAAGAATATCCCGCAAATCAAATATGAAGGCCCGGAAAGCACGAATGAATTCGCTTTCCGCCATTACGATCCCGACGAGGAGATCCTCGGCAAGCGGATGGAAGATCACCTGCGCTTTTCGGTCGCCTATTGGCACAGCTTTGCCTGGCCCGGCGGCGATCCCTTCGGCGGGCAGACTTTCCAGCGGCCGTGGTTCGGCGACAGCATGGATCTGGCGAAGCTGAAGGCCGATGTGGCCTTCGAGATGTTCGATATCCTCGGCACGCCCTTCTACGCCTTCCACGATGCCGATGCCCGTCCCGAGGGCGCCACCTTCGCCGAGAGCAAACGCAATCTCGAAGCAATCGTCGATTACCTCGCCGAGAAGCAATCGACCCACAAGGCGAAGCTTCTCTGGGGGACGGCCAATCTCTTCTCCCACCGCCGCTGGATGTCGGGCGCCGCGACCAACCCCGATCCGGAGGTCTACGCCTATGCGGCGGCCACTGTGAAATCCTGCCTCGATGCGACGATGAAGCTCGGCGGGCAGAACTACGTTCTCTGGGGCGGGCGCGAGGGGTATGAGACGCTCCTGAACACCGATCTCAAGCGCGAGCGCGCCCATGCCGGGCGGTTCCTGCAACAGGTGGTCGATTACAAGCACAAGATCGGCTTCAAGGGCGCGATCCTGATCGAGCCGAAGCCGCAGGAGCCCTCGAAACACCAGTATGATTACGATGTGGCGACGGTTTACGGCTTCCTGAAGGAATTCGGGCTGGAGGGTGAGGTCCAGACCAACATCGAGCAGGGCCATGCCATCCTCGCCGGCCACAGCTTCGAGCATGAGATCGCCATGGCGGCGGCGCTCGGGATCTTCGGTTCCATCGACATGAACCGGAACGACTACCAGTCCGGCTGGGATACCGACCAGTTCCCGAACAACCATGCCGAAAAGGCGCTGGCCTTCTACGAGATCCTCAAGGCGGGCGGCTATACCACCGGCGGCACCAATTTCGACGCCAAGATCCGCCGGCAGTCGCTGGACCCGGAGGATCTGATCCTCGCCCATGTCGGCGGGATGGACACCTGCGCCCGCGCGCTGCGCGCGGCCGCCTACATGCTGGAGGATGGCCCGCTGGAGGCGGCCCGCAAGGCCCGCTATGCCGGCTGGGACCGCGAGGGCGCCAAGGCCATGCTCGCACAGCCGCTGGAGGTGATCGCCCAGGCGGTGGTGGACAACAACATCAACCCCGAGCCGCGCTCCGGCCGCCAGGAACGGCTGGAGAACCTCTGGAACCACTACATCTGAACCGCGCAGAAGCCGTGGTCCGGGACCGGCCGCCCCTCGGGGCGGCCGAAGCGTTTTGGACGATGCACGGGCGCGGTGGCGGCTTTGCCGCAGCGCAGCGGAAAGCGGGCCGCGAAAGCGGCGCGATTCTGGACCTTTGCAGCGATCTGTCATAAGCAGCATCTGCAAATAAGGTTCACCCGGCGCCAGTCCGATTCTGGCGCATCAAAGCAATGTTCCGGTGAGGCCGAAGTGTCGGGTCGGGACGGAAAGTGAAAAGCGTGGCATCGTCCTTCCGGCTTCACAAAGCAGCGGCTGTCGTGGTTCTTCTCGCGGCTGGCGCCTGGATCATCACAGGCAAATTCGCCTTTGTCGGCAGCGAGCATGAGGGCGCTGCCGAGGCGCAGGAAACCGCCGCCGCGGCCGAGGCGACCGGGGAAGCCGCGCCGAGCGGCGGCGCCGCGCCTGCGGCCACGGTCCGCACCGTGGCCGGCATGGTCCCGGTCTTTGCCGAGCACGCCCGCAAGATCAAGCTTTCCGGCGTGACCGAGCCGAACAAGCGTGCCGTTCTCGCCGCCCGCGCCGATGGCGTGGCGCAGGCGCTCAACGTCACCAAGGGCGCCTCGGTGGAGGCAGGGCAGGTGGTTCTGGCGCTCGAAGGGCCGGAGACGCTGGCCCGCGCCCAGATCGCCGAGATCGCCCTTGCCCAGCGGGAGCGCGACCTTGAAGTGGCACAGCGGCTCTTCGACGGCGGCAACACCCCGGAAACCCAGTTGACCAATGCCCGCAGCGCCCGCGATTCCGCCAAGGCGGAACTGACCCTCGCCCGCGCCTCGGTGGACAAGCTGAACCTCTCGGCGCCCTTCTCCGGTCTTGTCGATGCGGTGGCGGTTGAACTTGGCGAATGGGTCCAGACCGGAACCCCGGTGGCCACGATCCTGTCGCTCGACCCGATCCGGGTGCGGGCTGAGGTGAGCGAGCTGGACGTGGGCTTCGTCTCCCCCGGCGCCACGACCAGGCTGAAGCTGGTCAACGGCACCGAGATGGAAGGCAAGGTCACCTTCGTCGCGCGGGAGGCTTCGGCCAGCACCCGCACCTTCCCGGTCGAGGTGGAGCTGCCGAACCCCGGCAATGTCGTGCCGTCCGGCATGACGACGGAGGTGGAGCTTTTCGCCGATCCGCAGCCGACCGTAACCGTGCCGCGCTCGATCATCACGCTGAACGACGAGGGTGTTCTGGGCCTGCGCGTCGTCGGCAAGGACAATGTGGCGCATTTCGTCGCCGTCGAGATCATCGACGACACCGAAGCCGGGCTGGTGGTCAAGGGGGTGCCGCAGGATGTGCGGATCATCACCGCCGGTCAGGATCTGGTCCGCGACGGTGAGACGGTGATCGTCTCGGAAACCGCGCAGGTCACGCCATGAAACTCGTTGAAACCGCAATCGCCAATGCCCGGCTGACCCTTTCGGTTCTGGTCTTCCTGATGCTGACCGGGGCGATGGCCTATATGAACATCCCCAAGGAAGCCGAGCCGGATGTGCAGATCCCCATCATCTATGTCTCGATGGGCTATGCCGGCATCTCTCCCGAGGACAGCGAGCGGCTTCTGCTCCGTCCGATGGAGACGGGGCTGAAATCCATCACCGGGATCAAGAAGATGACCTCCACCGCCTATCAGGGCGGCGGCAACGTTCTGCTGGAGTTTCAGGCGGGGGCCAACCTCGACAAGGCGCTGGAGGATGTCCGCAACAAGGTTTCGCAGGTGCGCCCGGAATTGCCGAACGGCGCGGATGAGCCGACGGTGAACGAGGTCAACATCTCGCAGTTCCCGGTGCTGGTCATCACCCTCTCCGGCCCGGTGCCGGAGCGGGTTCTGGCCGCCGCAGGGCGCGAATTGCGCGACCGCATTGAAGAGGACAGCCGGGTTCTGGATGCCGCCCTGCAAGGCGTGCGCGACGACCTTGTGGAGGTGATCGTCGATCCGGCCAAGCTCGCCTCCTATGGCTTGCGCCCCGATACGCTGATCGCGGGTTTCAACGCCAACAACCAGCTTGTTGCGGCGGGAGCCCTGGAAGGGGCGGAGGGACGCTATGCCATCAAGGTGCCGTCGCTGATCGAGACGCCCGCCGACGTGGCGGGCCTGCCGATCATCTCGACCGACACGGCCATGGTGCGGGCGGGCGACATCGCCTCGGTGCGCGCCACGCAGAAGGACCCGGTGACGGTGACGCGGCTGAACGGCCAGCCTGCCGTGGCCATCGAAGTGTCCAAGCGCACCGGCGCCAACCTGATCGCCACCGTCGATGCGGTGAAGATCATCACCGAGGATTTCAAGAAACTGCTGCCCGCCGGGACCGAAGTTTCCTATTCTCAGGATAAATCCAAGGATATCCGGCAGTTGCTCGCCGATCTTCAGAACTCGGTGCTGACGGCGGTGATCCTTGTCTTCATCGTGATCCTCTATGCGCTGTCGGGCCGCGCCTCGATCCTGATCGGTCTGGCGATCCCGGCCTCCTTCCTCATGGGGATGCTGGCGCTGTCGCTGATGGGCTATACGGTCAATATCGTGGTGCTCTTCTCGCTCATCCTCGCCGTGGGGATGCTGGTGGACGATGCGATCATCGTGACCGAATTCGCCGAAAGGCGGATGTCGGAAGGCATCGACAAGCGCGAAGCCTTCGCCATGGCCTCGCACCGGATGGCGGGGCCGGTGATCGCCGCCACGCTGACCCGGATCGCGGCCTTCTCGCCGCTGCTCTTCTGGCCGGGCATCGTCGGCGAGTTCATGAAATACATGCCGATCACCCTGATCGTCACGCTTTCGGCGTCGCTCGTCTATGCGCTGATCTTCGTGCCGACGCTCGGCTCGATCATCGCCAAGCCCTTCAAGGAGCCGCCGAAGCAGAAGGACGGCGCGTTCATGTGGGTGGTGGGCCGTGCCGTGCGCCATCCCTTCATCGTTCTGACCCTCGCGCTGGCGCTTCTGGTTTCGGTGCCGTTCGCCTATGGCAAGTTCGGCAGCGGTGTCGAGTTCTTCCCGAATGTGGAGCCGGAATACGGGCTTCTCTATGTGAAGGCACGGGGCAACCTGTCGATCGAGGAGAAGGATGCGCTGGTCAAGCAGGCCGAGAAGCGCATCCTCGGCTGGCCGGGGATCGAGACCGTATATACCCGTTCCGGACGGGCGGGCGGCGGCGGCAACGAGGTTGCGGCGGATGTGATCGGCGTGATCCAGTATGAATTCGTGGACTGGCGCGAGCGCAAGAATGCCAATGCCATCCTCGCCGATCTGCGCGGGGCGATGACCGGGATTCCGGGCGTCGACATCGAGGTTTCGGTGCCGCAGGCCGGCCCGCCGACCGGCAAGGCCATCCAGATCCAGCTTTCGGCCTCCGATCCGACCGGGCTGAACGATGTGGCGCGGCAGGTGGCGGATCAGCTTGCCAAGGTGCCGGATGTGATCGACGTGGATTCCGGTCTGCCGCCTCCCGGCGTGGACTGGGAGCTGAAGGTGGATCGCGGCGCTGCGGCGCGCTACGGCATCTCGCCCGGCACGGTCGGAGCCATGGTGCAGCTGGTGACGAGCGGGCTGAAGCTGTCGGATTACCGTCCGGCAGGGGCCGATGATGCGGTCGATATCGTGCTGCGCCTGCCGCCCGATCAGCGGACCATCGTGGCGCTCGACCAGCTTCGCATCCAGACGGCGGCGGGGTCGGTGCCGATCTCCAACTTCGTCACCCGCGTCGCGGCGCCGACCACCGGCCAGCTTTCCCGCATCGACGGGCAGCGCACGGTGACGGTGCAGGCCGGCATCCGCGAAGGCGTTCAGGCCCAGATCGTGCGCGATACGATCACCAAGCAGCTTGAGGCCTCCGGTCTCGACAAGGCGGGCATCCGCTGGAAGCTCGCGGGCGAGGACGAGGAGCAGGCGGAGGCGGGGGCCTTCCTCGGCAAGGCCTTCGGGGCGGCGCTCTTCCTGATCTTCATCGTGCTTCTGGCGCAGTTCAACAAGTTCACTTCCGTCTGGCTGGTGCTTTCGGCGGTGATCATGTCCACCATCGGGGTGCTTCTAGGGCTGATGATCATGTCGCAGCCCTTCGGTGTGGTGATGACCGGCATCGGGATCATCGCGCTGGCGGGGGTGGTGGTGAACAACAACATCGTGCTCATCGACACTTATGACACGCTCCGGCATGAAGGGATGGGCAAGATCGACGCCATTCTGGAGACCTGCCGCGAGAGGGCGCGTCCGGTGGTGCTGACGGCGATGACCGCCATCCTCGGGGTGCTGCCCATCGCCTTCGGGCTGAACCTCGAACTGCTGAACCACGAGACGACCTATGGCGCGCCCTCCACCCAATGGTGGATATCTCTGTCGAGCGCCATGGTCTACGGTCTCGCCTTTGCGACGATCCTGACGCTGATCGTCATTCCGTCGCTGCTGATGCTGGTGACGCCCGGCGACGGGCCGCGGCGGAAGTGGCGCTGGTTCGGCCTGCGCCGCAGCGCCGCCTGAAACCACCGAAAGCACGACCGGGACCGGGGCCATCGCGCCCCGGTTTCCTTTTGGGCCTGGCGCTGCCCGATCCGGGCAGGGGCAGAAATCGCCTTCTTCTCCCGGACGAATCTGTTGCGCGGTGTTTTTGAATTTGTCAGACATATGACATTGACGCTCCGCCTGCGAGTGGTCGCGCCAACGCCGGGTTCCGTTCCCCAGACGGACCCGGCGCAACAACCCAGAAACGTCAGCAAGGAGGATAAGATGAAGCCCTTCCACAGGTTCGCCGGGGTGCTGCTTGCCGCAGCCACCTTCCTGGCCGGCCCGGTGGCGGCGCAGACGACCGTTTACGGCGTCGGCGATACGACCAGCGGCACCTATATGGACTACATGAAGACCGTCTATGCCCGCGCGGGCAATCCGGAGATCATCCAGATTCCGCTGACGAGCTTCGACAAGAATTTCGAGCTGAACGCGCTTGCCGCCGAAAGCTGGGAGCAATCGGCCGATGGGCTGACCTGGACCTTCCATCTGCGCGACGGGCTGGTCTGGTCGGACGGCACCCCGCTCAAGGCTTCCGATTACCTCTTCGCGCTGCAACATGCTGCGACCTCGGGCTATGACTTCGCCTGGTATTGGGGCTATGCCGGCGGCATCCTGAACTGGGATGCGGTCACGAAGGGCGAGAAGGATGTCTCCACCCTCGGCCTTGCCGCACCCGACGACAAGACCATCGTGGTGACGACGGCGACGCCGAAGCCCTATCTGCCTTCGGTCGTCAGCCTCTGGTATCCGGTGCCGAAGCACATGTTCGACAAGGTGGGCGACGAATGGTCGGCCAATGTCGAAACGCTGGTCTCCTCCGGTCCCTTCGTCGTGGAAAGCTGGGAGAAATCCAACAATTCCATGACGCTGGTGAAGAACCCGACCTATACCGGCCCCTGGCCCTCGATGGTGGACAAGCTGGTGATCGACCCCTCGCTCGGCCAGCCTGAGGTGGGTCTTCCGGCCTTCATGGCGGGGGAGGCGGATTTCTCCTATCTCAACGCGGGGCAGATCCCCTTCGTCGAGCAGCGCTTCCCCGACCAGCTTTCCAAGAATGCGGTCTTTGCGACCTCCTACATCGCCTTCGGGCTGGACATGCCGCCCTTCGACAATCTGAACGTCCGCAAGGCGCTGCAATATGCGGTCAACCGCGACGAGATGACGGCGACGGTGCTGAAAGACCTCGCCATCCCCGGAAAGTCGCTGCTGCCGCCGGGCTATCCTGGATATAATGACGTGATCACCTCGCAAGCGGTGTTCGACCCGGAGAAGGCCAAGAAATTCCTGGCCGATGCGGGCTATCCGAACGGCGAGGGCTTCCCGGAGGTCGAGATCTGGTATCGGGATCAGGGCGGCTACAACGGCGCCATCACCGCGCCGATGCTCCAATACCTTCAGGCGCAGTTCAAGGACATCCTCGGTATCACCATGAACATCAAGGTGTTGCCGCAGAAGGAATGGATGGCCGGGATGATGGAGAAGAAGAACAACCTCTTCCTCGCCCCCTATGAATACGACTACCTCGATCCGTCGAACTTCTACGGCATCTTCTACAATGGCGGCCGCCACAACCACCACATCCAGGCCTATGACGATCTCGTCGCCAAGGCCGATGCCGGCTCCACCTGGGAAGAACGCGAGAAGCTCTATGAAGAAGCCGAGCAGGTGCTGATCGACAATGCCTCGTTCATCCCGCTGGTTCACCCGATCACCGTGGCCGTGACCAGCAAGGAGCTGACCGGCGAGGGTGTGACGCCGAACAAGTTCGGCTTCACGCCGTTGCGCCAGCTTGCGCTCTACTTCTACACCCATGTCGAGAAGAAGTAACCTGATCCTGTCCCCGGCGGTCCGCCGCCGGGGCTTCCCCTGACCCGGATGGAGCGCCGATGCGGCTGGTCGATATCAAGGATCTGACGGTCAGCTTTCCGCAGACCGAAGGGCTGGTGCAGGCCGTGCGCGGGCTGACGCTGCATGTGGCGCCGGGCGAAAGCCTCGGCATCGTCGGGGAAAGCGGCTCTGGCAAGTCGGTGACCTGCATGGCGGTGCTGCGGCTGCTGCGCGAGCCCCCGGCGCGGATCGCGGCGGAAAGGCTGGAGCTTGCGGGCGTGGACATGCGGAAGGCCGACCGCCGGCAGTTGGCCTCGATGCGCGGCTCGGTCGCCGCGATGATCTTTCAGGACCCGATGACGGCCTTCGATCCGGTCTTCACCATCGGTCACCAGATTGCCGAAACCATCCGCGCCCATCGGGCGGTGTCCAAATCGGAGGCCATGGCAGAGGCCGAAGACCTGCTGGCGCGGGTGAGGATCAAGGCGCCGAAGGCCGTGCTGCAAAGCTATCCGCACCAGCTTTCGGGCGGGATGCTGCAACGGGCGATGATCGCCATGGCGCTGTCCTCGCGCCCGCAGATCCTCTTTGCGGATGAGCCGACCACCGCGCTCGACGTGACCATTCAGGCGCAGATCCTGCAACTTATCAAAGAGATACAGGCCGAATACGGCATGGGGCTGATCATGGTGACGCATGACCTTGGCGTCGTGGCCGAAACCGTGGACCGGGTGGTCGTCATGTATGGCGGCCGGGTGATGGAGGAAGGCCCGGTGCAGGAGATCTTCGACGCCGCCGCCCATCCCTATACGCAGGCGCTGCTCGGCTCGATCCCCGGACGGGTCGCCGGGCGCCAGCGGCTGACCGAGATCAAGGGCGCCTCGCCGAACCCCGCGCATCCGCCGTCGGGCTGCCCCTTCCACCCGCGCTGCCCGGTGGCGGAGCCGCGCTGCGCCGCCGAGGTGCCGGCGCTTGCCCCCTTCGCGCCGGCCCGTGCCGCCGCCTGCTGGAGGGTCGCATGACCGCTCCCTTGCTTGCGCCCGCCCTTGAACTGCGCGGCATCGGCCGCACCTTCCGCCTGCGCGAGAAGGGCGGGCTTTTCGCCCGCTATACCGATCATGTCGCGGTGCGGGACGTGGACCTGGTCCTGCCGCGCAATGCGATCCTTGGCCTCGTGGGCGAAAGCGGCTCCGGCAAGACCACGACCGGCATGATGGCCCTGCGCCTGCTGGAGCCGACGACGGGGCGGATTCTGGTGGACGGGCAGGACATCACCGCGCTCGATCCCGCCGCGCTGAAGCCCTTCCGCCGCCGGATGCAGGTGGTGTTTCAGGACAGCTATTCGGCCATCGACCCGATGATGACGCTGGCGCAGGTGGTGGCGGAGCCGCTGCATATCCACGGGCAGGGCAGCCGCGCCGGGCAGACCGAAGCTGCCCTTGCCATGCTGGAGAGGGTGGGTCTCGACCGCCGCTACGGCAGCCGCTACGCGCATGAGCTGTCGGGTGGCCAGCGGCAACGGGTGGCCATTGCCCGCGCCCTGATCCTGCGCCCGCAGGTGCTGGTGGCCGATGAGCCGACCTCGGCGCTCGATGTGTCGGTCAAGGCGCAGATCATCAACCTGCTGATGGACCTTCAGGCGGAGATGGGCCTTTCGATCCTGTTCATCAGCCACGACCTGTCGGTGGTGCGGTCCCTGACGGACCGGGTGGCGGTGATGTGGAACGGCCGCGTGGTGGAGGAGGCGCCGACCGAGGCGATCTTCACCGACGCGCGCCATCCCTATACCCGCTCCCTGCTGGAGGCGATCCCGGTGCTGAACCCGCGCCTGCGCCGCGCCCGCAGCTTTCCGACGCGGGCGGAGATCGAGGCGCAGACCCCGCGCCTGCCCGCCATACCCGGCCTGGCCGCCGGTGCGACCCCGCAGCTCGTGGCCGAGGGCGATCGCCGCTATGAGGCCATCGTCGGTGGTGTCGTCGGGGGTATCGGCGGGGCCGCAACACCGGAGGCGACCATCCCATGATCCGCTACATCCTCGGCCGGCTCGCCTCCATCGCGCTGACCTTCTTCGTCGTTTCCGTCATCGTCTTCCTGATGATGCACGCGGTTCCCGGCGGGCCGTTCGACGGCAATGACATGCCGGTCTCCGCCGAGGTGAAGGCGAAGCTGAACGCGAACCTCGGTTTGGACAAACCGCTTTATGTCCAGTATCTCAACTACATGGGCGGTGTTCTTCGTCTCGATTTCGGCGTGCCGTTCCAGAGCCCCGGCGAGACGGTGCTGCAACTTCTCGGCCGTGCCTGGCCGCCGAGCCTGATCCTCGGCGGTGCGGGGGTGCTGATCGGCGCGCCGCTCGGCATCCTTCTGGGGATGGCGGCCGCGCTGAACCGCAACAGCTGGATCGACTATCTGGCCTCGGCCTTCGCCACGCTCGGGCTGACGATCCCGGTCTTCGTCACCTCGATGATGCTGATCCTCGTCTTCGCGGTCTGGCTGAACTGGCTGCCCGCCTCCGGCTGGGGCAAGCCCCATTCCTGGGTGCTGCCGATCCTCGCCTATGCGACGATCCCGATGGCGACCTATGCGCGCTACACCCGCTCGGCCATGCTCGACGTGCTGAACAAGCCCTTCGTGACGGTCCTGCGCGCCAAGGGCCTGCCGGAGCGGCGGATCATCTTCCAGCACGTTCTCCGCAATGCTTCTCTGGCGATGGTCACGGTCTTCCTGCCGATGTTCATCGGCACCGCGACCGGCTCCATCTTCGTCGAGGCGATGTTCCGGGTGCCGGGGCTTGGCGCCTATTTCGTCTCCTCCATCGAGCAGCGCGACTATCCGCTGGAAATGGCGCTGATCCTGATCGTGACGCTGATGTTCTGCTTCGCCTATCTGATTTCCGACATCGCCTATGCGCTCCTCAATCCGCGCATCCGCTTCGGAGGAGGGGAGAAATGACCACCGAGGTTCTGCCGCTGCAACGCGGCCCGCTTTACTACGCCTGGCGGCGGTTTGCGGCGAACCGGGCGGCGATGCTGTCGGGCGTGGTGCTGCTGGTGCTGGTCACCATGGCGGTCTTTGCGCCGCTGATCACCAGGACCGGGCCGACCGACCAGGCCTTCCTGACCCAGGCGCTCGCCTTTCCCTCGGGGGAGTTCTGGTTCGGCGTCGATGATCTTGGCCGCGACTTCTTCACCCGCATCGTCTATGGCGCGCGGGTGTCGCTGACCATCGGCTTTGCCGCCGCCGCCTGTTCGGTGATCATCGGCATCCCTCTTGGCGCCGTTGCCGGCTATTATGGCGGGCGGGCGGATTGGGCGGTGATGCGGCTGATCGAGCTTTTCTCCGTCGTGCCGCCGCTTCTGGCCGCCATGCTCCTCGGGGCGCTGACGGGGGGCGGGTTCTTCACCATCATCCTGATCGCGGCGCTGTTCGGCTGGGTTCAGGTCTGCCTTCTGGTGCGCGCGCAGGTGAAGGCCTTCCGCGAGAAGGAATTCGTGCGGGCGGCGCAGGCGATGGGGGCCAGCCCCGGCTACATCATCCGCCGCCATCTGGTCCCCAATGCCATCTCGCCGATCATCGTCGGCTTCGTGCTGGCGATCCCCCTGGCGATGATGCTCGAAGCCTCGCTGAGCTTTCTCGGCATCGGCGTGCCGCCGCCCACGCCAAGCTGGGGGCAGATGATCAATACCGGCATGAATTTCATGTATTTCTACTGGTTCCTTGCGGTCTTCCCGACCGGGGCTCTTGCGCTGACCGTGCTGGCCACCACCCTCTTTGGCGACGGGCTGCGCGATGCCCTCGACCCGACCCTGAAAGGCCGCTGAGCATGACCGAGAACCTTGCCGCCCTGTTCCTTCTCGACCCGGAGGTGACCTTCCTCAACCACGGCTCCTACGGCGCCTGTCCGCGTCCGGTGTTCGAGCGCTATCAGGCCTGGCAATTGCGGCTGGAACGTCAGCCGGTGGCCTTTCTCGATCCGGCCCGCGGGCTTTCCGGCTGGATGCGGGAGGCGCGGGAGGCGGTGGCGGCGCTGGTGGGGGCCGCGCCGGATGATCTCGTCGGGCTGACCAATGCCACGCTCGGCCTCAACATCGCGGCGCAATCGCTGGATCTGCGGCCGGGGGATGAGATCCTGACCACCGACCACGAATATGCGGCGCTGGAAAAGACCTGGGCCTATGTTTGCAGGAAGACCGGGGCAAAGGTGGTGCCGGTCCGGGTGCCGATGCCGCTGACCTCGGAGGCCGCCTTCACCGAGGCGCTGCTGGCGGGGATCACGCCGCGCACCCGTGTCCTGTTCCTGAGCCATATCACTTCGGCCACCGCGCTGGTCTTTCCGATCGCGCGGGCGGTGGCGGAGGCGCGGGCGCGCGGCATCTGGTCGGTGATCGACGGGGCGCATACGCCGGCGCATATCCCGCTCGATCTCGATGCGCTCGGCGCGGATTTCTATGCGGGCAATTGCCACAAATGGATGATGGCGCCGAAGGGCTCCGCTTTCCTGCATGTGCGGCGCGAGATGCAGCCCCTGGTCAATCCGCTCGTCATCAGCCACGGCTGGACGGAAGAGAGCAACACCAGTGCCGAGCCCGGCCCCTTCGGCGGCACCGCCTTCGTAGACCGGCTGGAGATGCAGGGGACGCGCGATCCCTCCGCCTGGCTTGCCGTGCCGGAGGCGCTGGCCTTTGCCCGCGATCACGACTGGGGGCAGGTCGCCGCCCAATGCCGCCAGCTGGTGCAGGATACCGGCGCGAAGGTGCGGCGGCTGACCGGGCTTCCGGCCCTGTCCTCGCCGGAGTTCTGCGCGCCGCAGATGATCTCCATGCCGGTGCCGCCCTGCGACATGCCGGCGCTGCAAAAGGCGCTGCTGGCCGAGCATGGCATCGAGATCCCCTGCTTCACCTGGCAGGATCACCATATCGTCCGCGTCTCCGCCCAAGGCTACAACACCGAGGCGCAGATGGATCATCTAGTCGCGGCGCTGGCCGATCTCTTGCCGAAGCTTGCCAAAGCCGGGTGATTTCGCTACCCGCAACCGGATGCCTGCCGGGTCTGCGCCGGTGCCTGCTTCGCCAACCTTCGGGAGACCCGCGCATGTCGCGTGACGGAGCCTTGTCCTATCTGGAACCGCTGGAGGCCACCAGCCGGGGCGTCGCGGTGCTGGATGCGCTGGCCGACATGATCGACCGTGCGGGGCTGAAGGTCGGCGACCGCCTGCCGCCGGAGGTGAAGCTGGCCGCGAGCCTCGGCGTCGGACGCTCCACCATGCGCGAGGCGCTGAACCGCTGGGAAGGTCTCGGCATCATCCGCCGCCGCCGCGGGGACGGCACCTATCTGACGGCGCAGGTCCAGCCGGCCCATGGCCCCCTGCCGACCATGATCCGGCTCGAAGGCGAGGCGCTGCTGCGGCTTCTGGAAGTGCGCCGGGTGATCGAGACCGGCACCGTGCGCCGCGCCGCCGCCCGCGCCTCTGCCCCGCAGCGCGCGGAGATCAGCCGGCTTTGCGATCTCCTTCTGGCTGTGGTGGCCGACGGGCTGCCCTATCGTGAGGCCGACGCCGCCTTCCATGCCGCGATCTGCGATGCCACCGGCAATCCGATGTTCGGCCAATTGCTGACCGGGCTCGATGCGGCGCTGGAGCGTTCGAAGGAAAGCCCCTTCAGCCGCTCCGCCTTCGGGCTGGGCTCCTTCCCGCAGCACCGCGATCTGTCCGATGCCATCGTCGCCGGGGATGCCGATGCGGCGGCGGCGGCGATCAACGGTATTCTCGATACGGTCGAGGCCGAGATCCGAGACATCATCGCCAACGGCCCCCAACCCGCCCGCCCCTGAGGAGAAACCGATGACCGCTTCCTGGACCCGTCTGCCCAGCCACCGGCTCTGGCTTCTCGCGCAGGCGGAGGCGCTTTTCGCCTTCTTCGAGCGGCACAGCCTCAATCCGGCCGGCGGCTTTCATGCGCTTGACCGCCACGGCCTGCCGGTGCCGGGCGCCGGGCCGGAGATCCATGCGACGGCGCGCATGGTCCATTCCTACGCCATGGCGCATCTGATGGGCCGGCCGGGCGCGCAGGCTTTCGTCGATCACGGGATGGAGGCGCTCTGGAGCGTCCACCGCGACCGGGCGGAGGGCGGCTATTTCTGGGGAACCGGAGCGGACAGCGTGATGGGCGACACCAAGCAGGCCTATGGCCATGCCTTCGTGCTGCTCGCCGGCTCCTCGGCGAAGATGGTCGGCCATCCCGATGCCGACCGGCTGATCGCGGATGTCTCGCAGGTGCTGGAGGACCGCTTCTGGGAGGAGGCGGCCGGGGTGACGGCCGAGGAATTCACCCGCGACTGGCAGGTGATCAGCGGCTATCGCGGCGCCAATTCCAACATGCACCTTGCCGAGGCGTTGATGGCCGCCTTCGAGGCGACGGGGGAGGGGCTTTACCTCGCCCGTGCCGAGCGGATCGCGGAATTCTTCCTGAACGGACAGGCCCGCCGCAACGGCTGGCGGCTGCCCGAGCATTACACCGAGGCCTGGGCCGCCGACCCCGGCTATATCGGCAATCCCATGTTCCGCCCGCAGGGGACGACGCCGGGCCATTCGCTCGAATGGGCGCGGCTGCTGGTGCAGATGTGGGAGTTGGGCCAGCGTCGCCACGGCTGGATGCCGGAAGCCGCGCAGGCGATCTTCCTTCAGGCGGTTGCGGATGGCTGGGACACGACCACCGGCGGGTTCTATTACACCATCGGCGAGGAGGGGGCGCCGCGTGTGGCGGATCGCTACTGGTGGCCCTGCTGCGAGGGGATCGCGGCGGCGGCGGTTCTTCATGCCACCACCGGGCGCGAGGTGTTCGAGGGCTGGTATCGCCGCATCTGGGATTTCACCGCGCCGCATTTCCTCGACCACGAGGCGGGCGGCTGGCATCCGCAGCTTGGCGCCGATCTGCACCCCAACAGCGACCCCTTCTTCGGCAAGCCGGATATCTACCATGCCATCCAGGCCTGCGTGATCCCGCTGGTGCCTGCCAATGGCTCGGTGATCGCCGGATTGCGCGGCGGCATTTCCCTGTCCTGAACCCCGCGGGAGCCCGGCCGGGAACCATTCCTGCCACAGAACCGGGCAGGCGAAGCCTTTCGCCTTTCCGCGCTCCGGCCTGCGGATTCATTTTGTTGACAGGCCTGAAAGGCCAGAGGAAGCTGCCCCCAATTCCCGCCCCGATCCTGTTACAAGGGTGCTGATCGCAGGGGGCCGTGGCGGGCGCTGCCAAGGGGCCGGCACAGGCCTCAGGATGACCTCAAAAGACGGGTCACATCAGGGAGACGACAAGGTGAAAAAAGATGACAAGGGCGTAAGCCGCCGCAGCTTTCTGAAGACCGGCGCCGCGGGTGTCGGCGCAATGGCCGCGCCGGCGCTGATTTCCTCCAGGGCGCTCGCCTCCTCCGGGGAGCTGAATTTCATGGGCTGGGCGGGCTATCCGAACCTTGCCGAGAAGGTCTTCCCGGCCTTCGAGACGGCGACGGGCATCAAGGTGAACTTCACCGAACAGCCCGGCCAGGACGAGATGTTTGCCCAGGGCAAGGTCTCGCTTCAGGCCGGCGGCATCGACATGGTGGAACCGACGATCGACCGCGTGGGCGCGTGGAATTCCAACGGCCTGCTGCAACCCTTCGACGAAGCCAAGCTCGCCATGGACAACTACCTGCCCGGTCTGGCCGATGGCGCCGCGGGCGAGCGATCGCGCAAGGATGGCAAGCTTCTCTATGTGCCGTCGAACTGGGGGACGGAATCGCTCGTCTACAACAAGGATGCGGCCAAGCTCGGCGAACCCCCGAGCCTCGGCGCGCTCTTCGATCCCGCGAATCAGGTGACGGTGCGTCCCCATTCCGCGCTCGCCGCGATGGGCCGCTGGCTCGATGCGACGGGCAAGCTGCCGCGTCCGTGGATGGATGGCTATTCCGACATGGGCGCCATGGTGGAGCTGTGGGACATCGCCCTTGCCGAGGCGATCAAGGCCAAGACCAACGTGGTGCAGTTCTGGACCGGCGAGAACGAGGCCAATGCCGGTTTCGTCGCCAATGGCGCCACCGTGGGCCTGTGCTGGGATTCGACCGGCTTCAACCTGCGGAACGACGGCTACGGCTACATCTCCCCGACCGAGGGCGCCTTCGCCTGGCATCAGGGCTTTGTGCTGATGGCCAATGCCGCCAACGTCGATCAGGCGCATGAACTGGCCAAATGGGTCTCCACCCCCGAAGGGGCGGCGATGTGGGCGACGGCCTTCTCCTCCAACCCGGTGGGCAAGGGCGCTTCGGCCGGCATGGATCCGGCGGTGTCGGAATATTACAACGGCACCTTCAACGACGAGGCGCTGTCGAAGCTCTGGTGGTGGCCGGATCAATCGGCGGAATTCCTCGCCAAGCGCGGCGAATATGCCGACAAGTACAAGGCGGCCTGACCGGTCAGCCTTCCATGCCGCCGGGTCCCGAAAGGCCCGGCGCGCTTGATTCGGGCCTGAGGCGGAGCGTGGCGCAGGATGCCACCGCTCCCCGTCCTGCCGATCCATACAATGAAAACAACGCGGTCTGACCGCGAACGGGGAAGAAGGTTGCGTCGATGAGCGCTGGAATTGATCTGGATGATGTCTGCTGCGATTTCGGAAATTTCCGGGCCGTCGATCATGTGAATGTCAGCATCCGTCCGGGAGAGTTCTTTTCCTTCCTCGGCCCTTCCGGCTGCGGCAAGACCACCATCCTGCGGATGATCTCGGGCTTCACCGAGCCGTCTTCCGGTGCCATCCGCATCGGCGGCAAGGACATGAAGGGGCAGCGCCCGAACCAGCGTCCGACGGCGCTGATCTTCCAGAACCTCGCGCTGTTCCCGCTGATGCCGATCTGGCAGAACATCTCCTTCGGACTTGAGGTGCGCGGCGTCGACAAGGCCACGCGCCGCAAGCGGGCGGAGGAGCTTCTGGCGCTCGTCGATCTGCCGGGGGCGGCGGACAAGATGGTGAGCCAGCTTTCCGGCGGCCAGAAACAGCGGGTCGCCATCGCGCGGGCCTTGGCGGTGGAACCTTCGGTGATGCTGCTGGACGAGCCGCTTTCCGCGCTCGATCTCAAGCTGCGCCAGCATATGCGGGCGGAACTGCGCGCCATCCAGAAGCGGACCGGCGTGACTTTCATCTACATCACCCATGATCAGGGCGAGGCGCTCGCCATGTCCGACCGGGTGGGGGTGATGAGCCATGGCCGCCTGCAACAGGTGGCCAATCCGCGCGACATCTACAACAACCCGGTCAATGGCTTCGTGGCGAGTTTCGTGGGCGAAAACAACATCCTGCCCGGCGACATTCAGAATGTGGCCGAAGGAATGGCGAGCTTTGCCACCCCCATCGGCACCTTCCGGGCGCGGCTCGGCGAGGGCGCACAGGGGGGCAGGGCCAAGCTTTACATCCGGCCGGAACACATGCTGCTGTCCCCGCAGCCGGGGGCGGAAAACTCCGTGCCGGTCACGGTGGCCGATGTGGCCTTCGAGGGCAATTTCATCGCCGTGCAGGCGGTGACGGAAAACGGCACCCATCTGACGGCCGAGCTTCGCAACGACGGGGCCGCGACAGTTCCGGCCACCGGCTCGCGGATGCACATGACCTTCGACGCCCAGCGTTCCGCGATCCTGCCCGACAGCGGCGCCCAGCCGGTCGGGGGGGCCTGAGCCATGCGGGATCTGTTGCGCCGCTACGGGGCAGGGTTGACGGCGGGGTTCATCGGGCTGACGGTCTTCTGGCTTCTGATCCTTGTGATCCTGCCGAACCTGACGCTGTTCGAAAGCTCCTTCCGGCCCTATCTGCCGGTCGTGGACATCGGCGGGCCGAAGGATGTCTATTCGCTCGGCAATTACATGAAGGTCTTCGGGGCGCCGGTCGATGCCTCTTTCTTCGGCATCACCTTCCAGCTTCCGGTGCATATCAAGATCTTCTTCGGCACGGTCTATTATTCCGCGCTCGTGACGGTGATCACCTTCCTGCTGGCCTATCCGCTCGCCTATTACCTCGCCAAGATCGTCTCGCCGAAATCGCTGCCGACGCTGTTCCTGCTGCTGTTCGTGCCGCTCTGGGTGTCGGAGATCCTGCGTTCCTTCGCGTGGTTCATCATCCTGGCCTTCAAGGGACCGCTGAACGCGCTGCTGCTGAATATCGGGATCATCGACCAGCCGATCCGCTTCATCGCCGGCTATACGCCGGTGATCGTCGGCCTCGTCTATACCTATGTGCTCTTCATGGTCTTTCCGATCTACAACGCCATCCAATCGCTCGACACAAACCAGATCGAGGCGGCGGAGGATCTGGGTTCGCCCTGGTGGCGGACGCATTGGCGGGTGATCCTGCCCCATGCCAAACCCGGCATCGCCTCCGGTTCGGTCATGGTCTTCATGCTCTCGGCCGGCTCGCTGCTGGTGCCGACGCTGCTCGGTTCCACCTCGGCGCAATGGTTCACGCAGACCATCCAGCAATGGATGCTGGAGGCGCTCGACTGGAACACCGGGGCGGCCTATGCCTTCCTGCTGCTGATCCTCTGCACGGTCTTCGTCAGCCTCGTGATGCGGGTCTTCCGGGTCCGGCTCAGCGATATTGCGAAGTAAGGGGGCGGAGATGCACAAGAAACGCGATTTTCTCTTTCATCTCTACATGGCGCTGTTCCTTGCCTACCTGCTGATCCCGCTGATGATCATGGGCGGCGCTTCCTTCAACGACAGCAAGCTGCCGACGGTCTATCCGTGGAAGGGCTGGACCTGGCAGTGGTTCATCGACCTGTGGCATGACGGGCGGATCTGGTATGCCTTCCGCAACACGCTCCTCGTGGCGGTTGCGGTGGCGGCCATCGCCGTGCCGATAGGGGCGGCGGCGGCGATCCTGATCAACTCGCTCACCGGGCGCATCCGGTCGGTGCTTTACGGGGTGATGATCGCGCCGATCCTCGCCCCCGGCGCGGTGATCGGGATTTCGACGCTGCTGTTCTGGAACAAGCTCAATGTCGGTTCCGGGCTGCATCTGTCGGTGCTGGGGCAGGTGAGCTACATCGCCGCCTTCGTCATGCTTCTGGTGCTGGCGCGGCTTCAAAGCTTCGATCAGTCGCTGGAGGAGGCGGCGCTCGATCTGGGCGCTTCCCACGGGCAGGTCATGCGCCGCATCCTGCTGCCGCATCTCTATCCCGCGCTCGGGGCAGGGGCGGCAATCGCCTTCTTCCAGTCCATCGAGAACTTCAACATCACGCTCTTCACGCGCGGGAATTCCGATACGCTGACGGTCTATGTCTTCTCCAAGGTCCGCTCCGGCATCACGCCGACGATCAACGCTTTGGCGCTGCTGCTGATCCTGTTCACGCTGGGGCTGGCGCTCTGGTATGAGCTGGCCCGCCGCCGCCGCGCAAGGCTGGAAGCGGCGCGGGAGGCCGAGGGCCGCCGCGCCGAGGATGCAGAGCTGGCCTGAGGCGTCTCAGTCCTGCCCGGTGAGGGCGACGACCGCAGCCTGAGGGTCTGCGGCATGAAGGATGACGGCGCCCGCCCGGCACCTCCGCCGGGCCGTGGAGCACGCGGCCCCGGTGGCGGGGATGCCTGTGACCTTCGCGCTGATCGGGGCGAAGCCGAAATAGGGCGTCCAGCCGGCCGGTCCTGCCGAGAGGCGGGCCGCTGATCCTGCCCCTGATTGGCAAAGACGTTGCATGTCGCCTCCCGCCCCATCGGCAAGGAACGCGTCACCGTCCGCCCGAAGGGCGCGCCATGGAAGGCGACCGCCGCGGCCACATCACTCGTCTCAAGGTCGTGCCGGTTGCCCTGGTCCATTTCTGCTGGTCGAAGGCGCTGCCTTGCCCGCCGGGCAAAGGCTCCAGAAGGCCGAAGCCTTCCCCCCCGCGGATCGGCCAGCAGCGCGAAACGGCGGGTGCCATCACCACCGCGCCGCCCGGTTCTGCCGCCCAGTTCCGCCGCCATGGCCGCCGTCCCGTCGCAGTAGATAACGGCGAAATGGCAGGTTCCGGAGAGGGGGCCAGCCCTTGCTGTCCGCCGCCATCATGCCCGCCACCATGGCGCTGTCGTGGACGCGAGGCGATTCCATCCCCGGCATGTTGGCGCCTTGCCAGCCCCGGCCCGGAAGGACGCCGCAGAAGGCCGCCGCCTCGGGATCGCAGGTGCCAGGCTCCTTCCAGCAGGGGACACCGTGATGATCCATCGTGGCAACTCCCGGCCCTTTGCCGCAGCAGGGTTGCCGGTTTCCGCGGAAATGTTCCCGCAAAAGGCGGGAATCGCCTTTCGGTGAGTGGCCAGACCCTCGGGGTGATCGGCAGCGGGCGAGTGTTGCGCCCGGTTGTTGCCCCGGAGGGGTTTTGCACCCCTCCGGACCTCCCCGCAGGATATTTGAGGCAAGATGAAAGGGGGAGGGGCCGCAGAAGGGGCGTCATGCCGGCTCTGAAGGCAGTTGGTCTCAGGCCGCCGCCCAGCCCGCCTTGATATGCCGGAAGCCGTCGCGGTAGACCGCCTCCGGCCCTTCGGAGAAGTCGCGCCACACCTTCGTTGCCGCCGCAAGCGCCGGCAGGCCCCGGCCGAAGGCCTCGATGGTCAGCCAGTCGTCATAGCCGGAGGCGCGCAAGGCCCGGAAGGTCTCCGCCCAGGGGATGTTGCCGCGCCCCGGCACCCCCCGGTCGTTTTCCGAGATATGGACATGGCAGATCAGGTCGCGGTGGCGGGTGAAGGCGGCGATCGGGTCCGTTTCCTCGATATTGGCGTGGAACGTATCATACATGGCGCGGATCGCCGGGCGGTCCACCTCTGCCACATGGGCGCAGAGATCGGCCATGGTGTTGAACAGATAGCACTCGAAGCGGTTCAGCGCCTCCAGCCCGATCACCACGCCGCGGGTTCCGGCATGATCCCCGATGGCGCGCTGCGAGGAGAGAGAGCGGGAGAGTTCCTCCGCCGTCGGCCCCGCGCCCGAAAAGCCGCCGAGTGTGGAATGGAGCGGCCCGCTCAAACGGTCCGCGCCGAGAGCCGCGGCGCAATCGACGGCATGGCGCATATAGGCCACGCCCGCCGCCCGCGCCTGCGCGTCGCCGATGAGGTTCATCGCCGGATCGCCCATGGCGGTGACGGCGGTACGTTCCAGCCCGATCCGGTCCAGAAGCGCACCAAGCCGCTGATAATGCGCGATGTCGCCCTCGAAGATCGGCACTTCCACCCCGTCATAACCCGTGGCCTTGAGGTCACGGAGCAGCGGCTCATGCGCCTCCGTGACATGGGTGGTCCAGAGGAAGAGGCACATGCCGATCTTCATGGCCTAGAGCCCCATCAGCCGCTTCAGCAGCGCCGGATCGGCCCCGCCGCTGGCGAAATCGTCGAAGGCCTTTTCGGTGACGCGGATGATATGGGCGTCGATGAAGGGGGCGCCCTCCGCCGCGCCATCCTCGGGGTGCTTCAGGCAGCATTCCCATTCCAGCACCGCCCAGCGGTCATAGCCATGGTGTGCGAGCTTCGAGAAGATGCCGGTGAAATCCACCTGCCCATCGCCGAGGCTGCGGAAGCGCCCGGCGCGGTTCGCCCAGCTTTGATAGCCGGAATAGACGCCCTGCTTGCCGGTCGGATTGAACTCCGCATCCTTCACATGGAAAGCCGAAATCCGCTCGTGATAGATGTCGATGAAGGCGAGGTAGTCGAGTTGTTGCAGCAGGAAATGCGAGGGGTCGTAGTTGATCGTGCAGCGTTTGTGGCCGCCGACCGCATCGAGGAACATCTCGAAGGTGGCGCCGTCGAAGACATCCTCGCCGGGGTGGATCTCATAGCCCAGATCAACGCCCGCGTCTTCATAGGCATCCAGGATCGGGGTCCAGCGGCGCCCCAATTCCTCGAAGGCGGTCTCGATCAGCCCGGCGGGGCGCTGTGGCCAGGGGTAGAGATAGGGGAAGGCGAGGCTGCCGGAGAAGGTCACGGAGGCCTTCATTCCGAGGTTCTGCGAGGCCTTGGCCCCCCAGAGCATCTGCTGCACCGCCCATTCCTGCCGGGCCTTCGGGTTGCCATGGACAGAAGCCGGGGCGAAGCCGTCGAATTGCGCGTCATAGGCGGGGTTCACCGCGACGAGCTGGCCTTGAAGGTGGGTCGAAAGCTCGGTGATCTCCACCCCGGCGTCGGCGCAGATGCCCTTCACCTCGTCGCAATAGGTCTTGGAGGTCGCGGCCTTTTCCAGATCGAAAAGGCGGCCGTCCCAGGTCGGGATCTGCACCCCCCTGTAGCCGAGCCCCGCCGCCCATTTCGTGATCGCCGGCAGCGAGTTGAACGGCGCCGCATCCCCGGCGAACTGGGCGAGGAAAATCCCCGGACCTTTCATTGTGGCAGCCATGGTTCCCCCGCACTGTCCGCGCGCAGGCCGCCCGATGCGGCCTTGCGTCTTTCCTCTGCATCGTCGGGGAAGGGGCCTGATCCGTCAAGCCGCTATCGCCATCATGACGCAACTTGGTATGACCAAAATTTCCACGGGCCGGTTCACCGCATCCTCTAAAAGTAAGATTATTGCCGGGAACCCAGAGGCTTTGCCCCGTAAATCGGCAGATGTCAGGCCAGAAACACGCTTGACAAGTCCATCTGGTCGAACCAGTTTGCGGTATCGACTACGGGCCTCCGATCTGCCGGGGGCCGGGATGTTTCTGACAGATGAACCACAAGGGGGATGACGATGCACCTTTCGACGCATAACTGGATGCGGGCCGAGCCGCTGGAGGTGACGCTGCGCCGGATCAAGAAATTCGGCTATGAAAGCATCGAAATCTCTGGCGAGCCGGAGCAGTACAAGGTCAAGGAAACCCGTGCGCTGCTGAAGGAGCACGGCATCCGCTGCTGGGGCGCGGTGACGCTGACGCTCGGTGAGCGCAACCTTGCCGCCAAGGACGAAGGCCAGCGGGCGCGCTCGGTCGATTACGTCAAGTCGGTGTTGACCATGGTGTCGGAGCTTGAGGGCGAGATCATCACCCTCGTTCCGGCCACGGTGGGCAAGGTCGTGCCGGATGCGACCGAGGAAGAGGAATGGAAATGGGTGGTGGAGGCGACGAAGGAATGCTTCGCCCATGCCCAGAAGGTCGGGGTGCGGGTGGCGATCGAGCCGCTGAACCGCTTCGAGACCTATCTTTTCAACCGCGCCGCGCAGGCTCTGGCACTGGCCGAGGCGGTCCACCCCGATTGCGGGGTGTGCCTCGACGCCTACCACCTCAACATGGAAGAGAGCAACGTCTACGACGCCATCCGGCTGGCGGGCAAGAAGCTCTTCGATTTCCATGTGGCCGACAACAACCGCTTTGCCGCCGGTCTCGGCCATATCAACTGGGCGAAGATCGTCGAGACCCTGCGCGAGATCGGTTACGACGGGGCGCTGACCAATGAATTCGTGGCGCCGGTGGACCGAACCCCGGCGGCGATCTATCCGCATATGGTCGAACGCAACCCGGTCGATATCTCGCCGGAGCAGTTGAAGTTCATCCAGGACCACGGCTCCAGCCTGCTGACGGAATCCTTCTATTCCGACCAGATGCGGATCACCGCCGAAACCATCCTTCCGCTGATCAAGTAAGCCGCGACCGGCCCCGCCGCATTCCCGGCGGGGTCCTTGAGGAGAGTGACATGCGGATCAAAAGCGCCCAGGCGTGGTGGGTTTCCATTCCGATCGAAACCAGCCGCCAGCATCGCAGCGATTTCGGCACCCTGACCACCTTCGATGCGGCCATCCTGCGGATCGAGACCGAGGATGGCCTCGTCGGCTGGGGGGAAGGCAAGAATGCGGCGGGAAGTGCCGGGGTCTATGCGGCACTCGTGCATCTGTTGAATGACGAGATCGCGCCGCAGCTCATCGGGCGCAATGCCGGCGACATCACCGCGATCTGGGAGATGCTGTACAACGGCGTCCGCTCCGGTTCGGCGGCGCGGCAGGGCCATGCGATGCCGAACCTCGCAAGGCGCGGGCTGACCATGGCGGCGATTTCCGCCGTCGATATCGCGCTTTGGGACATTCTGGGGAAATATCTCGGCCAGCCGGTCTGGCAGCTTCTGGGCGGTCGCAAGGCCGACCGGCTGCCGGCCTATGCCTCGGGCGGCTGGGCGCCGGCGGAAAAGATCGGCGAACAGTTGCAGAGCTATATCGACATCGGCGGCTTCAAGGCGGTGAAGATGCGGGTCGGGGCCATGGACGGCGCCCCCCATGTCTCTGCCGAACGGGTGCGCGCGGCGCGCAAGGCGCTTGGGCCGGGGGTAGAGATCGCCGTCGATGCCCACGGCACTTACACCGTATCGGAGGCGAAACGTTTCGTCCATCTGGTCGCGGATTGCGATCTGGCCTGGTTCGAGGAGCCGGTAATCGGCGATGACAAGCCCGGCATGGCGGAGGTGCGCGCCTCTGGCCCGGTGCCGGTCGCGGCCGGGGAAAGCGAATGTACCCGCTTCGACTTCCGCGACCTGATCGCGGCCAGGGCGGTGGATATCCTGCAACCCGACCCCGCCTTTTGCGGCGGCATCACCGAGGCCATGCGGATCGCCGCCCTCGCCTCGGCCCACAACCTGCGCTTCGCCCCGCATCTCTGGGCGGGGGCGCCGTGCTTCTTTGCCGGGCTGCATGTCTGCGCGGCATCCCCTGCGAGCTTCATCATCGAGTATTCCTGCGGGGCCAATCCGATGATCCACGATCTCAGCGCCGACAAGATTGCCGCACAGGACGGCATGATCGCCATTCCCGATGGACCCGGTCTCGGCTTTTCAGTATCGGAGGCCGTGCTGAGTGCGAATGTGAAAACCCCCTGACATGTCCGAGAAAAACCTGCTTTCCGATCTTGCCGCCCATCTCTACGCCTCGTCGAGCGGAGAGACCGGGCGAACGCCCTCGGAGCGGGAACTGGCCGAACATTTCGGGGTGAGCCGCGGGCAGATCCGTGAGGCGCTCGCCATTCTCGAAGCGATGCGGGTGGTGGAGCGGCGGGCGAAATCGGGGATCTTCCTGACCACGCGCTTTGCCTCGGTCGATGCGATGGCGCTCTTTGCCAAGGCGGGGCTGCCGCTCGATCCGATCCAGATCTACGAGGCGGTGGAACTGCGGAAGATCCATGAGATCAAGGCGGCGGAGCTGGCGAGCACCCGTGCCACGCAGGAAAACTTCGACCGCCTGCGCGAGATCCTCGACCAGTCGGAGCTGCGCCTGGCGCGGGGCGAACATCTTGGCGAAGAGGACCGCGACTTCCATCTGGAGATCGTGCGGGCGACGAAGAACAGCGTCTTCTACAACATCTGCAGCGTCTATTACGCCATGGGCGTCCGGCGCCTGCCGGTCTATTTCAGCGATGCGGCGCGTTGCCGGAAATCCCATGCCGAGCATATCCAGATCTACGAGGCGCTGAAGCGGCGCGACGGCAATCTGGCGCAGGCGCTGATGAGCTCGCATCTGCAGGGGGCGGAGGGGTATTGGAAAGGTCTGATCACCGGCCAGCAGCCGGAGGATGCCGGGGCGGGGCAGGGCGCGTGATCTTCTCGACCCATCCTCTGCATCCCGAAATCACCGCGCGGCTTCAGGCGGCGGGGGAGTATCGCGTGGCCTCTGCCCCGAGTGCTGCGGCCATTCTGGCGGAAGGCACCGGGGCGGAGGTGCTGGTGGTCCGCGCCCCGGTTCCGGCGGCGTATTTTGCGGCGGCGAAGGGCCTGCGCGCGGCGGTGCGCCATGGGGCGGGGCTCGACATGATCCCGGTCGAGGCGGCGACGGCGGCGGGGGTGCTCGTGGCCAATGTGCCGGGGGTCAATGCCCCGACCGTGGCCGAGCATGTGATCTTTTCCGCGATCGCCTTGCGGCGGCGGTTCCGGCCGCTAGATGCGGCGCTGCGGGGGGCGGGCCACGGGGCGGTGGGCCACGGGGCTGGCTGGAATGCGGCGCGCGGCGTTGCCGATGGCAGCCGCGATCTGGGCGGCGCGGTGGTCGGCATCGTCGGCATGGGCAATATCGGCAGCCGGGTCGCAGCTTTGGCCGCCGCCTTCGGGTGCAGGGTCATTGCCACCACCCGCCGGCCCGAAAGCCTGCCGGCCGGGGTGGGGGCCGCGGATCTGGACAGTCTTGTCGCGCAATCCGACGTGCTGGTGCTCTGCTGTCCGCTGACGGAGGCGACGCGGGGGCTTCTCTCCGCCGCGCGGATCGCCACGATGCCGGCAGGGTCCATCGTCATCAACGTCTCGCGCGGGCCGGTGGTGGATCAGGACGCCCTTGCCGCGGCTTTGGCCGGCGGTCGGCTGGGCGGTGCGGCGCTTGATGTTTTCGAGGTCCAGCCCCTGCCGGCGGACAGCCCGCTCTGGTCACTGGAAAACGTCATTCTCACGCCGCACGCCGCCGGTATCACGGCGGACAGCATGTTCCGCATGGGGTCCGGGGCGGCGGACGAGGTGATGCGGGTGCTGGCCGGCGATCTGCCGGTGAACTTCTGCAACCCGGAGGTCGAAGCGGCCTATCGGCTGCGGTTTCCGCGCTGAGGCCGGCGGGGCGGGGGGGGGGGGGGGGGGGGGGGGGGGGGGGGGGGGGGGCGGGGGGGGGG
>JAPUEK010000093.1 GCA_027492585.1 Paracoccaceae bacterium
AGCAGACATCTCCCCCAGGTGGCGCGCGTAGCTGGACGCCCAGCGATGGGACAGCAGGCGGATCGAGCAGTGGCAGCAGCTCGATCCGCCTTTTCTATTTCCGGGCCGCAGTCTGGCCCAAGGCAGAGGTGAGGGAGCCGCAAGGCCCATGGCGACGGAGGCTTTCAGAGGCGAGTTCTACCAGAAGGTAGACAGCAAGGCGCGGGTCTCGATCCCGGCTGCCTTCCGCCGCATTCTGGACGCCGCCGATCCCCAGACCGGCGACGATGCCCGCCCGCGCGTCTACATGGTTTACGGCGGCAAGCGCCGCAACTTCGTCGAGTGCTATTCCAAGGAAGGCGCCGATAATCTCGCCCGGCAGATCGAGGAGATGGAGCTCGGCTCCCCCGACCGCGACCGGGCCGAGCGCGATCTGATCAGCCGCTCCGTGATGGTGGAGATCGAGCCGGATGGCCGGATCGTCCTGCCGGTCAAGGTGCGCGAGAAGATGGGTTTTCTGGGCGGCGATCTGACCGGGGGCGGGGAGGCGGCTTTTGCCGGCTCCACCAACCGTTTCAAGCTCTATCGCCGCGAAGTCTATGATGCGGAAATGGCCGAGGATGACGACGACGACGGCGTTGACCCGCTTACCCGCGTCGGCAGGGCCGCAAGGGCGGGCTGAGATGCTGGCCCCCTCCGATCCCTCCGCCCGAGCCCCCCATATCCCCGTTCTGCTGCGTCCGCTTCTGGAGGCGGTCGCGCCGGTGGGCGGTCTGTGGCTGGACGGCACCTTCGGGGCAGGCGGCTATGCGCGCGGGCTGCTGGAGGCGGGGGCGGCGCAGGTGATCGGCGTGGACCGCGATCCTCTGGCCTTGCAGATGGCCGCGTCCTGGGCGGGCGGCTATGGCGACCGGCTGCGCCTTGTAGCCGGGACGTTTTCGGAGCTTGACACCCATGCCGGAGCGCCGCTCGACGGGGTGGTGCTGGATCTCGGCGTCTCCTCCATGCAGCTCGATCTCGCCGAGCGCGGCTTTTCCTTCCAGAAGGACGGCCCGCTCGACATGCGGATGAGCCAGGAGGGCGGGAGTGCCGCCGATCTGGTGAACACCGCCGAGGAAGGCCACCTGGCCGACATCCTCTATCTTTACGGCGAGGAGCACGCCTCCCGCCGCATCGCGCGGGCGATCGTGGAGGCGCGGGCGAAGGCGCCCGTCGCCACCACCTTGCAGCTTGCGGAGATCGTGGCGAAATGCCTGCCGCGGCCGAAGCCGGGCCAGAGCCATCCCGCCACCCGCAGCTTTCAGGCGATCCGCATCGCGGTGAACACCGAGTTTTCCGAACTGGCCGAAGGGCTTGCCGCCGCCGAACGGGCGCTGAAGCCGGGGGGCAAGCTCGCGGTCGTGACCTTCCACAGTCTCGAAGACAGGATCGTGAAACGCTATCTGCAACTGGCCTCCGGGCAGGAGGCCAATGCCAACCGCTATGCCCCGCAGAAGGCGGAGACGACGGCGCGTTATACGCTCGTGACCCGCCGCGCCGTGGGGCCGGACGCGCAGGAACTGGCAGAAAACCCGCGCTCCCGCTCCGCCAAGCTGCGTGTCGCCACCCGCACCGGGGCTCCGGCCAAATCCCTGCCCGCCGCCGATCTCGGCGTGCCGCAATTCCAGAAGAAAGGTCGCCGCTGACATGCGCCCTGTGCTCTATGTCCTTTCCTTCCTGGCCGTGATGGCGCTCGGCTTCTGGGCCTATCGTGAGAATTACACCACGCAGGGGGCGCTGCGCGAAGTGGCCGCCTTGCAGGATGAGATCGCCTCCCTGCGCGAAAGCCTTGCCATCCAGAAGGCGGAATGGGCCTATCTCAACCGTCCGGATCGGCTGCGGGAACTGGCGACGTTGAACTTCGACAAACTCGGCCTCTTGCCGATGGCCCCGGCGCAGTTCGGGACGGCGACGGAGGTGGCCTATCCGCCGCCGCCGGTGGCCGCGGATATGGCGCCCGAGAGTGCGCCCTTGGGCCTGAAGGACCCGGTGACGATCAGCGGCACGCTTGATGCCGGAGGGGAGCAGACGCCATGACCCGTATCCCGCTGCGCCCGCTGGCCCGCATCCTCAACGCCCGCACCAAGGGCGAAAACCCCGATGCCATCGAGCGCGAGAACCTGCGGCTGCGCCATGAGGTGATCCGCGACAAGGGCCGCAGCCGGGCGCAGTTGCGGCTTCTGTTCCTGTCGCTGTGCTTCTTTTCGGCCTTCACGGTGATCGGGGCGCGGATGGGGATGCTTTCGGCGACCGAGCCGATGGAGCCGCGCACCTCCTCGCTGGGGGCCGATATCACCGCGGGGCGGGCGGATATCGTGGACCGCAACGGCCGGGTGCTGGCCACCAACATGCTGACCCATGCGCTTTATGTGCAGACGAAGGATCTGATCGACCCGGCTCGTGTGGCGCGCGAACTGGCGAAGATCTTCCCGGACATGGATGCCGCCGCATTGGAGCGCCGCTTCACCGACGGGCGCAGCTTCCTGTGGATCCGCAAGGTGCTCTCGCCCGAGCAGATGCAGGCCGTGCATGAGATCGGCGATCCGGGGCTGCTGTTCGGGCCGCGCGAGATGCGGCTTTACCCGAACGGCCAGCTTGCCGCCCATGTGCTCGGTGGGGCGGCCTTCGGGGCCGAGGGCGTGGACCGCGCCGAGGTGATCGGCACCGCCGGGATCGAGAAGGCCATGGATGCGCGGCTGCGCGACCCGGCACAGGCCAACCAGCCGCTGGAACTGTCGCTCGACCTCACCGTGCAGGCGACGGTGGAGGAGATCCTCGCCGCCGGGGTCAACATGTATTCGGCGCGCGGCGGGGCGGCGATCCTGATGAACGTGCGGACCGGCGAGATCCTCTCGCTGGCCAGCCTGCCGACCTTCGATCCGAACAACCGCCCGAATCCGGTCCTGCCGAAGGATGCGGAGCCTGCCGACAGCCCGCTTTTCAACCGTGCGGTGCAGGGGGTCTATGAGCTCGGCTCCACCTTCAAGATCTTTGCGGCGGCGCAGGCGATGGAGCTTGGGATCGTGACCCCGAATACGCCCATCGACACGTCGAGCCTTGTTATCGGGCGGCACCGGATCTCGGAATTCGACAACCACAATTACGGCCCGACCAAGACGGTCTCCGAGGTGATCGAGGTTTCCTCCAACATCGGCACCGGCCATATCGCGCTGATGATCGGCGGGGAGCGGCAGCAGGATTTCCTGACGCGGCTCGGTCTGCTCAGCCCCTCGCCGGTGGAACTGATCGAGGCGCCGGGGGCCAAGCCGCTGCGCCCGAAGAAATGGCCCGATATCGTGACCGTCACCGCCTCCTTCGGCCACGGGATTTCTTCCAGCCCGCTGAACCTTGCCGCCGCCTATGCGACCATCGCCAATGGCGGGATCAAGGTGACGCCGACGCTTCTGCGCCGCACCGCCCCGATGGAGGGGCCGCGCGTCATGTCCGAGCAGGTCGCGCATGAGGCGGTGACGATGCTGCGCCGGGTTGTGACGAACGGCACCGCGAGCCTTGCCAGGATGCCGGAATATGCGGTGGCGGGCAAAACCGGGACGGCGGACAAGCCGAAGCGGACCGGCGGGTATTACACCGACAAGGTGATCAACACCTTCGCCTCGACCTTTCCGGCGGAAAACCCGCAATATGTGCTGATCGTCTCGCTCGACGAGCCGGTGGATGCCACCGGGCCGAAACCGCTCCGCACCGCGGGCTGGACGGCGGTTCCCGTGGCGGCGGAGATGATCCGGCGGACCGCCCCCCTTCTCGGTCTCCGGCCGGCGGTTGAACCCAAACCCCTTGATGGGCTAACAGCCGTCTCGAACTGACGGCGGCAAGGCAGGGTCTGGGGATGGCGATGGGGCAGGGCAAGACGGTATCGGAACTCGGCCTGACCGCGAGGGGCGGGCGCGACCCGCGCCTGCTGGGGTTGGCGGTGGACAGCCGGGCGGTGAGGCCCGGCTTCCTTTTTGCGGCCCTTCCCGGTTCCGCCGTTCATGGGGCGAGCTATATCCCCACCGCGCTGGCGCAGGGTGCGGTGGCGGTGCTGACCGATGCGGCGGGGGCGAAGATGGCCGCCGGGGCGCTGGCCGGGTCCGAGGCCGCGCTGATCGTCGCCGAGGAGGCCCGCGAGGCGCTGGCCTATGCCGCTGCCCTGTGGTTCGGCCGGCAGCCCGATTACATGGTCGCGGTGACGGGAACGAACGGCAAGACCTCGGTTGCGACCTTCACCCGGCAGATCTGGATGGCGCTGGGGCTGGAGGCGATCAATATCGGCACGACCGGGGTGGAGGGGGCCTGGACCGCGCCGTCCTCCCACACCACGCCGGACCCGATCACGCTCCATGCCCTTCTGGCCGAGGCGGCGGAGGCCGGCGTCACGCATGCGGCGATGGAGGCCTCCTCCCACGGGCTCGACCAGCGGCGGATGGACGGGGTGCGGCTGGTGGCGGCGGGCTTCACCAACCTCACGCAGGACCATCTCGACTATCATCGCACGATGGAAGCCTATTTCCAGGCCAAGGCCCAGCTTTTCACCCGCGTCCTGCCCGATACCGGAACGGCGGTGGTGAACCTCAACGGCGCCATGGGCGGGCGGATGGTGGCCTTGGCCGAGGAGCGGGGCCTGAAGACCCTGACCATCGGGCGCGAGGCGGGGGTCGATCTGCGCCTTGTCGGACAGCGGTTCGACGCGACCGGGCAGGAACTGCGCTTCGACTGGCAGGGGCGGGCGCATCAGGTGCGGCTGAACCTCGTCGGTGGTTTCCAGGCGGAGAACGTGGCGGTGGCCGCGGGTCTCGCCATCGCCGGCGGCGAAGAGGCGGAGCAGGTCTTTGCCGTCCTGCCGCAGCTTTCCGGGGTGCGGGGCCGGATGCAGCTTGCCGCGACCCGCAGGAACGGGGCGGCGGTCTATGTCGATTACGCCCATACGCCCGATGCGCTCGAAACCGCGCTCAAGGCGCTGCGCCCGCATGTGATGGGCCGGATCGTGGTGGTCTTCGGCGCCGGCGGCGACCGTGACACCACGAAGCGCCCGCTGATGGGTGCGGCGGCGCGCGCCCATGCCGATGTGCTTTACGTCACCGACGACAACCCGCGATCGGAGGAGCCTTCGGCGATCCGCGCCGCGATCCTTGCCGCCTGCCCGGAGGCCAACGAGGTCGGCGACCGTGCCGAAGCCATCCTGCGCGGCGTCGATGCCCTGCAGCCGGGCGATGCGCTGCTCGTCGCCGGCAAGGGCCATGAGGCGGGGCAGGTGATCAAGGGGCATGTCTATCCCTTTGACGATGTGGAACAGGCGAGCATCGCGGTGGCGGCTCTGGATGGGGTGATCTGATGCTCTGGACCTCGCAGGATGCCGCAGCGGCAACGGGTGGGCGCAACACGACGGACTGGGCGGCGAATGGCGTCTCCATCGACACGCGGACCCTGAAGCCCGGCGATCTTTTCGTGGCGCTGAAGGATGCGCGCGACGGCCATGAGTTCGTCGCGCAGGCGCTGGCGAAGGGGGCGGCGGCGGCGCTCGTCTCCCGCGTGCCGGAAGGGCTGACGGGGGAGGCCCCGCTTCTCATCGTGCCGGATGTGCTGAAGGCGCTCGAAGACCTCGGCCGCGCGGCGCGCGCGCGCACCACGGCGCGGGTCGTCGGCGTCACGGGATCGGTCGGCAAGACCTCCACCAAGGAAATGCTGCGCGTCGTTCTCGGCGGGCAGGGCCGCGTCCATGCGGCGGAGGCGAGCTACAACAACCATTGGGGCGTGCCGCTGACGCTGGC
>JAPUEK010000094.1 GCA_027492585.1 Paracoccaceae bacterium
CAAATTCAACCGCCGGCTCTGGTCTCAGTTGGATGAACATCGGGGGGAACAGCAGGCCCTTTAAGCTTTCGTGCCATCATGCTGCGCCATACGTTGGGCTGGCCGTCGTGGTCCGATATTCCCCCATCGCGCAGCCGGGTGAAGGTTTCTTCGTGGAGATGCGAGCGCCAAAGTCCTGCTGCAACGAGTGCGCCAATCATGCCGATGATCGGAGATAGCAACCTTGCTCCATATTCGGGGCCGGGAGGAAGCGACACGAATGCAACTAACGTGACGAGCTTGGCCATGAAGGCAAAGACAAACGTAAGGAAGATCAGGTCGAATGAGCGGCGTTCCGCCCGACGTAGGCGAGGCGATATGAGAGATAGCCTGATGCAAGGAGGGCGAGCGTTTCATAGGGTAGCTCAAGCAAATGTTGAATGACACGAATATCTGCAGGAAACCGGAAGACGGCGGGGGAAGCCGGAAGACGGCGGATGGGCCAATGAAATCAAGGGTTTCAGACGGTCAGGCGCCCGGATAGCCACGGTTCGCCCATGTCATGCAGTAACCGTTGAAACCGCCATTTATGCGTCGTTGAAGCCGTCGTTGGCAGTCGCCTGAAGGTGACGGAGCATCTCGGAAAAGCAAGTAAAAACCAATGGGTTGCGCCAATCCGAGGGGGATCATGCCCCAGGCGGGAAGTTTTGGAACTGGGAACTGAGGCGCCCAGTTCCTTTTTCACTTCCCAGTTCCGCGTAACCTATTGATGTAGCGGTATATAGCGACAGATTTCGTGGTATGGGCGGCTTGTGGAACTGGGAAGCGATTTTCTGACCTAGGCCTTGAAATTGCGGATCAGCAGCTCGGCGCGGTTGCCGCGGGCGCTCGCCTGGCGAGCGATTGTGTAGGTCGTTGTGACCGGCTCGATCACGGCCCAGTCGAACAGCACCCGGACCTCTGGCACGTCGTTGATCGACAGGAGGAATCGCCCCTGGATGCCGCGCAACTGAGCCGCAAGCTTGTCGAACTCGGCCCGGGAGAACAGCTCCTTCCCATAGTCGCCTTCGCAGCCCCAATAGGGCGGGTCCAGATAGAAGAGCGTCGCCTCGCTGTCATAGCGGCAGACCAGCTCCGACCAGTCGAGGCACTCGACGATGACACCGGCGAGGCGGCTGTGCAGCGCCTCGAGCATGGGTTCCAACGTCGAGAGGTTGAACTGCCCGGGCCGATCCCGGGAGATGCCGAAATTGCGGCCCGACACCTTGCCCCCGAAAGCGCATCTTTGCAGGTACAGGAACCGACCCGCCCGCTCGAGATCAGTCAGCGTCTCGGGATCGGTGGCGACCAGGCGTTCGAATTCCGCCCGGGTGGTTATCTGGAAGCGCAGCGTGTCCAGAAACTGGACGTAGTGCCGCTGGAGGATGCGAAACAGGGTTGCGACATCGCGGGCGCGATCGTTGATCACCTCGGCCCGCGGGCGGGCGGCGCGGCGCAGGAAAACCCCGCCCATTCCGACGAAAGGCTCGGCATAGGTGCCGCAAGGCGTCTGGTCGAGGATCGCGCAGATCCTTTTGGCGAGGTTCCGCTTGCCGCCCATCCAGGGCGCGACAGGGGAGATGGGGGCAACAGGGGTTGGGACGGCGTCCAAGATCATGCTCCGCGGCTGAGTGAGACTGGAACATACCATGAACTAAAGGCGGCATCATGTATGATCTTGAAGCATGAAGATCACCGCTGAAGTCCCGCGGTCAGATGAGGCTACTCGTGAGCCCAAATCTTACTTGGGTCTCCGATCTACTCCGCAGAAATGTTCAAAGCGCTACGCCTCTGTTGCGGCACACTATAACAGTCTCGAAGGCATTGGATTGGTTCGCAATATCCGCCAGAATGAAGCTGCCATCAGAGGCCAAAATCCCCATAAATGGAAGTTCACCGGTGTAGGCGCCGAAAGAGTTCTTACCGTTCACCATTCCGCAGACTGTAACGGCGCCTTGGGGATTATCAGCCGCAGCGATCCGGCCAAAGTGAGCGCTCCAAGGGTCTTTCATGGCGCCTTTTACAACGGACTTCACAGAAGCCAGCTGCTTGGAACTCAGTTGGTACGGCGTGCTAGGAACCGGGGCCGGCACGCAAGCGGAAAGTGCCAGAACTATCGAGAGCTTCCAAATTTTCATTTCAAACCTATTCCCTGTTCGTATGCCCCCACCACATTACCTTGCCGATGATCGTCACCGAGGGAATGGGGCGAAACTCCGGGGCGAAAGCTGGGTTGTCTGAGAGTAGTACCAGTGTCCCAGCTGGCGCCAGTTCGATGCGTTTGACCCGTGCGGCTCCGTCATCAAGAATGGCGTAGATTGATGCGGGTCGCATGTCTTTGGGGCCGCGCAACTGCGATGGCGGCTCTCTTTTGCTTCGATCAATCAAAAGCATATCACCATCATGTATGGTCGGCGCCATACTTTCTCCTGCGGCACGAGCGAGGACGGCGGAAGGGGCAGATACGCCGATACGTTTGAGCCAAGAACGCCGAAAGGCAAGCTGTCCAATCATGACCTCAGTGTGGTTTTCTCGACCGCTGCCCGCTGCCAGATCAGCCTCATGAACCGGAACTTGCGCAAAATCGGCGCCGTCCAGAACAATCTGTTGAACTGTGCCAGCCTCCCTCGGTGGTCCGAAGTAGCACTCTAAGTCAAGAACATCCGCAAGCCTTTGGAGGGCGTGAAAGTTCGTGCGTCTGTCTTCGGGCGACGTCGCACGCGATGATCGCAGGTTCTTGATGAGCGCATAGTTCCCAACCGCCAACTTGGAGGCCGCGGCATCAGACAGGCCCTTCCGGGCCAGCGCCTCATCTATTGCTGCAAGTATTTCGTCCATCGCCCGGACGTTAGCCGATTCGGGCTAATTCAGCAATGACTAGCCGATAGGGGCTTGAGAAGTATGGCCCCTACAGGCTATACTTGCGGCATGGAACAGAAGCACGCCCTCCTTGCTCTCGCCGAAAGTCTGGCTGCCCATCAGGGCGTCACGCACTTTGCGATTTCGATGCGCGCCCTTGGCAAGGGCGACTTCTTCAAAAAACTGGGACAGCCCGGCGCGGGCTGCCACATCAGAACCGCCGAGCGCCTAATGGCGTGGTTCTCGGATCACTGGCCCACCGACCTTGAATGGCCTTCCGACATCCCCCGTCCCCCGAAATCGAAAAAGGAGGCCGCATGATGCGCGCCAAGAGCTACGACGCCTTCATGGCCACCCTGCGGGCCTACCATTGCCGCCCGATGCGGCCGCCGTTTGCCGAGAGCTATCGCTACGCCTGGCGCGAGGCTCACCTTCGGGGCTGGGATTGCCCCTCCGCCAGCACCGCGTCCCGCCTCCTGAAAAAGGAGGCCGCATGATGCGCGCCCTGTATCGCCTGCGCCGCAGCGTGGCGCTGTTCCTCTGCCCGGAAATGGGTGTTCAAGCAGCACCTCAAGGTGACGACAAAGTGGGGTTCTTCGATCTCGACGTGGTTCGCCGTCAGATAAAACTCAGCAAAAAATCCAGCCGGATCGGCTCACGGCAGGCGTTGGGCTGGCGGAGTGTGCCGCGGGTTTGCCTGCCGGGCTGGCTCATTCATCGAGCAGTCGCAGTGTCAGCAGGTCCTCTGTATCGGGGTGGTCCAGCCATCGTTCAGCGACTGGAGCGGCATGTTGAACGGCTTGACGATAGCCCAAGCCGGGGACGTCTTGCAGGACTGACGCGATTTGCAGCGCTCTGGCTGATGCGATCGCCCAATGACGGGCCGCAAGCCACTCTCGGACAAATGTCCCTCGATCCGTCTTCGCCGCCCATGCCCGATCTTTTGCCGGTGTCTGGGCAAGAATCGTCTCGGTCCGGGGAGAGAGAGTAACGATGGCCGTCGCCAAGTCCCTGTCCATGTTGATGCGGAGCCACTCGCGCAGGATGTCGATCTGCTCTTCGGAGAAGAGGTCCAGGATCTCATCGGCCCTGCCGGCGGCCTCCAATGCATATCTGTGCATCCCATCCCTCCATCCGGTTGTTGGCGCTTCCGATGGTAGGGGCCACCCCGGCCAGACCCAAGCGGAAAACGCGGCGGGTCGGGGTGGCACAGATCCGCATGTCCTGGCCGCTCCCCCGGCGGCATGCGGTCCGCCGCATCGAAGACTGTTGGATCGGGGATTTCATCGGCGCGGCAAGCCTGTTCGCGCTGTGCTGGATGCTCTTGCTGCTCGGCTTTGCGGGGGGGATCGGCTGATGTCCACGCATAAACCCAAACCCGGCAATGGCAGATATTCCGTCCTCAAGGTGGAGGGTGGCGGCTTCATTATCCGCGACCCCGAAGGCGATCTGGGTTCCAAGGTCTATGCCAAGAGGGATTGGGCAGAAGAGGTCGCCCATCGCCTGCAGCTCTCCCGTGATGCTGCCTCGAGGGCCGGTCCGCGCCGGTGCATGTGCTGCGGCCAGGAGTTCGAGTCCAGCGGCATCGGCAATCGGCTGTGCCTGCGCTGCCGTCATGGGTTCGGCGAGGCCGATCCCCAAAGCTACAGCTTCGGCTCGATGACGGGCAGGCGGCGGGCCTCCTGATGATCCGCGCCGCCGCCCTGACCTCGCCCCGGCTGCAGCGTGTGCTGCAGCTTCTGTCGGATGGTCGCCCGCATACGACGCGGGAGATCGTCCGCAAGGCGCGGGTCATGGCGGTCAACGCCTGCATTTCCGAGCTGCGCCATCACGGCGCCGAGATCACCTGCAGCCAGCAGATCGTGGGTGATCAGCGCCGCTTTTCCTACTGCATGACAAAGGCCCCGAAGACATGAAGTCGCCGACCCTGACCACCCAGCACCGCGTGAAGATAGCCGATATCGAGGTCGGCGCGCGCCTGCGCCCCGTTTCGGCGGCAGGGGTGGCCAGCCTGATCGCCTCGATCACTGAAACCGGGGTGATGAAGGATGCGATCCACCTGCGGAAGCGGAAGGATGGGCGCCTGGTGCTGATCGCCGGGGCGCATCGGTTGGCCGCGGCCTTGGAACTTGGCTGGGACGAGATCGAGGCGAAGGTCTGGACGGACGTGACCGACGACTGGTCGCGGCTGATGGAGATCGACGACAACCTCGCCGGCGCCGAGATGAATGCGCTCGACACGGCGGTGTTTCTGGCGCAGCGCAAAGAGGTCTATGAGCGCCTGCATCCGGAGACGAAAGCCAAAACCGGCGCGGCACTTGTTGCCCAGCGTTGGAATACGGCGGACATTATGTCCGTCGTATCGTTTGCGGCAGCCACAGCCGAGAAATTCGGCCTAACCGACCGTCATGTACGCCGGATGATCTCGGTCGGCGGCAACCTCCATTCCTCGGAAATCGACCTCCTCCGGAAAGCCGCGCGTCCGGTGCGGCTGGTGGATCTTCAGGCCCTGGCCAAAGTCGGCGATGCGGTCGAGCGTCAGCGCGTCGTGGAGATGTTTTCGGGCGGCGAGGCGAAGTCTGTGGCTGCCGCGCGTGGCCAATACAAGGCCGAAGAAACCGGCTTTGAGGCCCCCGTTAAAGACCCGGTCGATCAGCAGTATCTGGCCCTGAAGTCGGCATGGGTGCGCGGTAGCGCCGCTGCCCGTCGCAGGTTCCTCGACGAATTCGGGGCTGATCTTGCCGCCCTGATGCCTCGCCCGGAGGTGGCTGCGGAATGAACGCATTATTGCCCAGCAAGGAATGGTGGACTGCACAGGAGCTTGCGGATTCGGGCCTGCCCGATCTGCCGCCTACGAAGCGCGCCATCAACCTGACCGCAGAGCGCCAATCATGGCAGGCTCACCCGACCTATGCGCGAAAGCGTGAGGGCCGTGGCGGTGGCTGGGAGTATCACTGGCGGCTGCTTCCGGCGCGCGCCCAAAGGCAGTTGGTGGTGCTTGCCAGTACTCCGGTGGAGCCGAAGACGCGACAGGACCGAACCGAGGCCTGGGCGTGGTTCGATGGCCGGCCGCAGCATGTGAAGGACAAGGCCAAGACCTGCCTGCGCGCGTTGCAGGAAGTCGAAGAAATGGCCCCGGCAGTTGGCAAGAATCTGGCGGTCGTCATGATCGCGAAGCAGCACAAGCTCAGTGCGCGTGCGGTCTGGGGCTGGTTTGAGCGAGTCTCCGGCGTGGATGTGGCCGACCGCTTGCCCTACCTCGCCCCCCGTCACGGCACCGCCACCGCGAAAGACACCAAGGCTACCTCCGCCGCTGAGTTCTGCGATATTTTCAAGGGTCTCTACATGCGCCTTGAAGGTCCTGACTTCACACCTGCATGGCGGGATGCCGTCCGAATCTGCAAGCAGCTTGGCCATGCCTGGCTTGAGGAACGGACCGCGCGCCGCTGGTACAAGGCAAATATAAAGCGCATTGACGATGTGTTTGCGCGGCAGGGCATTACCGGGTTGCGGGCGATGTTCCCGGCGCAAATCCGCGACCGCAGCACCATGTCGGCGATGGAGATGGTGAACGCCGACTGCCACAAGGTCGATGTGTTCGTCTGGTGGCCAGGCATCGTCAGGCCGGTGCGCGTCCAGCTGATCGTGTTCCAGGACGTCTATTCGGGCAAGATTCTGGCTCATTCTGTCGATCTGGCGCCGAACAAGATCGCTACCATGCAGACCTTCATGAAGGTGCTGCGCGACTACGGCATTCCGGGCCACGTCCTTGTCGACAACGGGATGGAGTTTGCGAACAAGGACTTTTCGGGCGGCGCAGCACATCGCTTCCGCTTC
Source organism: Paracoccaceae bacterium (assembly GCA_027492585.1). Lineage (GTDB taxonomy): Bacteria > Pseudomonadota > Alphaproteobacteria > Rhodobacterales > Rhodobacteraceae > JAPUEK01. Next base: position 6,715 of record JAPUEK010000094.1, read on the forward strand.
AAGGTTGCCGAGGACGAGCCGGTCGGCATCCTGCGAACGCTTGGCATAGATATCAGCTTTGCCACGCCCGCACATGGTCAGGCCAAGCCGATCGAGCGCGCCTTTGGCGATTTCGCAGAGGATCTGGCGAAGGATGTCCGGTTTGCCGGTGCCTATGTCGGCCACAAGCCCGATGCCAAGCCCGAGAACTACATGTCGAAGGCCGTCGATCTCGGCTATTTCATCGACGTGGTCGAGGAGCGCGTCAACGAACACAATGCCCGTGTCGGTCGCCGGTCGCACACCGCCCAGGGCCGCAGCTTCGACGAAACCTTCGCCGAGAGTTACCGGCGCACCCCTATCCGCAAGGCAACCGAGGAGCAGATGCGGCTCTGCCTGATGGCGATGTATGTCCGCAAGCTCAACAAGAAGAACGGCCAGATCAATCTCTACAAGAACTTCTACTGGTCGGACTGGATGAATGAGCTGGCCGGCCAGTCCGTGACCGCGCGTTTCAACCCCGAGGATCTTCATGAAGGCGCATACCTCTACAGTATGACGGGCGAATACCTCGGCTATGCCGAATGCAGGGTGAAATCGCCCTTCCGCGACATTGCCTCGGCCAAGGCGCTGGCCCGCGAGAACAGCCGCCGCCTGAAAGAGGCCCGCAAGCGTCTGGCGGCCATGCTGCCGGTGGCGGCGGCCGATGTTGCCGCCCAGTTGGACGCCATGCCGAAAGGCGGGCCGTCGCATCCCGAGGCAGTTGTGGTCCAGCTCGACCGGCTGAGCCAGATCGAGCAGCAGAAGCGTCAGGGCGGCCTGATCCGTCCGGCGCTGCCGGTCCCGGACACGTCTCGTGATGACGAACTGGCGGTTTTGCAGTTCCCGGCCCCGAGGCGCGAACCGAAGCAGGATCCCGACATCGCGCGGTTCTGGCGGCTCCTGGACATCGAAACCCGCCTGAAAGCGGGCGAGGCAATCCCGGCCGACGATGCCGAGTTCTGGGGTCGGATGCACACCCATCCAACCTACCTGGCCCAGAAGGACATCTACGACCGCTATGGCGCACAGGCCATCGGATGAAAAAGCCGCCGGGGGCAGGCAAGGCCCCACGGCGGCGGATCGAGCAAGAGGAGAAACTATGTTGGACGGCATGGAAAAAATCAACCTGGTGAAGAACGTGGCGCCACTACGCAACGTTCTTTTGCTCGGGTCGCTGATCCGCGCGGTTGCCGGCCGCGACGAAGGTATGCCGGGAATGGCCTGTTTTCACGGCTTTTCCGGCTACGGGAAGACGCAGGCCGCGCTCTACAACACCCAGGCCACCAGAGCCTGCTGGGTCGAGGTAAAGTCCTGCTGGACCCGCAAGACGCTGGTCGAGAAAATATGTCTGGGCTTGCGTATCCCGCCCGGCCGCAATGTCGCTGAGACGGTCGAGATCATTGGCAAAGAGCTGGTGCAGTCCGGCAAGCCCTTGCTGCTGGATGAGGCGCATATCCTCTGCACCGACAGCATGATGAAGCTGGTGCATGACATCTACGAAAGCTCTCACGGCGCCTCGATTATCCTGATCGGCGAAGAGTTGTTGCCGCAGATGCTCAGCAAATATGAGCGGATCCACAACCGGATGCTCGACTGGGTTGCAGCGCAGCCCGCAGACCTGCGCGAAGTCGGGATCCTCGCCAGCCTCAAATGTCCCGGCATCAGCATTTCCGAGGAAGTGTTGCAGCACACTATTGTCACCTCGCAGGCCGTTGCGCGGCGCATCGTGTCGAACCTTGCCAAGGTCAAGGACTATGCCCGCATTGAGGGCAAGCGCGAGATCGGGGTACCTGACATCCCGAATATCAAATGGATGGCTGGCGCTGCACCGTCGCCGCGGGGGATTCTTGGATGAGATCGCCTGCGAAACCCGTCATCGGGCGGCGCCCGGCTCATCAGGCCTTTGATGGCCGCCAGGCCATGTGGGTCGCCATGAAGCGGGCCCCGGACATGATCTTGGTCAGCAATCTCGTAAATGCGACCAGCCTCAATCGTTCCACCGTCGCCCGCTACCTCAAATCGCTGACCGAGGCCGGGCATCTTGAGCATGTTCCGGCCCCGAACGGGTTGCCCGGCTCGTGGAAACTGATCCGCGACACCGGATATCATGCCCCACGCGTCCGTCCGGATGGCAGCAAGGTCACGCAGGGTGAGGTGATCAGCCAACTCTGGCTGGCCATGTGCAGTCTGCGGGATTTCGATTTCCGGGATCTGATGCAAAACGCCTCTATCGATATTTCCGAGGCAACGGCGAAAGACTACTGCAAGCGCCTCCTGTCGGCCGGATATCTGCGGGTGCTGTCCAAAGCCGATCCTGCACAGGCCCGAATTGCCCGCTACCGCCTGATCCGCCCGTCCGGACCGATCGCGCCCCAGGTGCAGCGGGTGCATCAGGTTTATGACCCGAATACCGGCGCTGTCTATCCGGTAGGGGGTGCGCCGTGACTGCGGTCTCCCCTCTCGAAATCGCCCGCGGCCTCTGGGGTGACCCAGTTCCTGATTGGATTATCGTACTGGCAGAGGAGTGCGGTCGGAGTAGTCAGAGCAAGGTTGCCAAACGGATGGGTCGCTCGGCCGCACTGGTCTCGAATGTCCTGCGTAACAAATACAGCGGGGATATGCAGGCCGTCGAAGATGTCGTGCGTGGTGTCTTCATGGGGCAGCGCATCGACTGTCCGGCTCTGGGTCAGACTTCGACCGCCGCCTGCCGGGACTGGCAGGCGATGAGCCGGACCTTTTCCAACGAAAACAGCGAGCGCGTCCGCATGTATCGCGCCTGCCGCTCCTGTCCTCTCATGAAGAAGGAGGTTTCGGCGTGACTTTGTCGCTTCCTGTTTTCATGCCTGCGGATGTGGTCTCGGCCCGCTTCGTCGCCCACACCAGAGTTCCGCTCAGCGATCTGACCGGCCGCAGCCAGACCGCTGCGATCAGCCGGCGGCGTCAGGAGCTGATGTGGTGCCTGCGCGAGCTGACCACCGCGACCATGGGTCAGATCGGCGCGATGCTCGGCGGCAGAACGGCTGCGACCGTTGACGAGGGTCTGGACCGTATCCGCCACATCAGCAGCCAGTTCCCGTCCTATGTGCAGGATCTCGCCGCCCTGCGCGCCGCGATCTGCAAGCCCGAGGCAGCTTTGCAGACCAGCTCGAATGACCTGCGCGTGACCATGGCGATGGGCCTCCTCTCCGACCCGGCCCTCACCGATCAGGATGCGCGCACGGCCGCCCTGATCCTGCTCAGGAGCAGCGCCCATGGCCGCTGAAGCCACTCTCCCCGCAGGGCAGGTTCTCGCGCTCGCCTCGATCGCCATGGGCAAGATCGATCTCTGGGGCGGCCGCGGCCTGACCATGGTTTCGGTCCAGGAGATCGAAGCGATGGCGCTGCTGCTGGCTGCCATCGGCCTTGTGCCCACCCGGCCGGGCGAGCCCGCCCCGCCAGCATATTTCCCCCTTCAGGAGACCTGAAATGACCGAACAACAAAGCAGCTTCCAACCTCACCCGGTGCCGGACGGCATCATCGAAGCGAATGGCAACCGCTATATGGCCGACGGCAAAGGCGGTCTGCGGGCAATCGAGAACATCCCGGCAATGAAGAAGCTGCAGGATGAGACGGTCCGTAAGGTCTTCGGCTTTGCTCATGCGCTTGCCGCTCAGATCGCCCGGTTCAAGGGGCATGTCTACGAGGATCTCGGCTCCCTCGACGCACTCATGGCGCAGGAATATGGCCTGAAGATCGGTGGCCCGAAGGGTAATCGCACCTATTCCACCTTCGATGGCCTGATGAAGATCGAGGTCCACATCGCGGATCGCATCGCTTATGGCCCCGAAATGCAGATCGCCAAAGCGCTGTTTGACGAATGCCTCAACGAACGCGCGGCAGGGGCTGATCCGCTGATCCGTTCCATCGTCACCAACGCCTTCGACACCGACCGTGAGGGTCAGATCAACCGGACCAATGTCTTTGTCCTGCTGAACACCAACGATGACGATCCGCGCTGGGTCCGGGGGCAGGAAGCGATCCGCGATGCGATGCATGTGATCGGCTCCAAGAGCTATCTGCGCTTTCAGTTCCGGGACGCTTTCGATGCCCACTGGATAACGCTGACCATCAATCTTGCGAGGGCATGACCATGACCACCCCCCTCAAATCCATGCCCACCTCCCCTGAGCACGAGGCTTTCCGGCTGGCCTTCCTGGCATTGATCGACAGGCATCTCGGCGCTCTGGGTGGTGACAGGGTCCTCGCCATCGCCAGCTTCGCCGTCGGTCAACTGGTCGCTCTGCAAGATCAGCGCAAGCTGACGCCGCAGGCAGCCATCGAGCTCGTGATTGCCAACATGGAGGCAGGCAACCAGAGCGTTGTGGACAGCCTTCTCAATGTGACCGGCGGGAGGGCGTGATGGATCGGGTCCAGTCTGAACTTCATGCGCTTCTGGACGCGGTGGAAAAGGTCTGGCGAGCCTTCGGTGCTCCCGGCGATCACGGCTACGGAACGCGCGAAGGCGATGCGCTGTTTGCGCTCTATTCTGCACGGTCCAAATTGATGATCGCCATCGCCGACCAATCGAAGGTGGAGGCGAGCTGATGGCCTCGGACAGCATCAAGAAAAAGATCGCCGCGCTCCTGAAAATGACCACGGCATCGGGTTGCACCGAAGCCGAAGCACTGGCCGCAGCCGAGAAAGCGGCGGCGCTGATGCGCGAACATGGGCTGTCCGAGGCCGATATCACCATCGGGCAGGCATCCGCCCGGTCAGCTTCCAAGGGCCAGAGCGCCCGGGATGACCTGTGGAAAATCGTCGCCTACTGCACCAATACCGCGCCCACATTCGTGCATGAGCATGGCAAGCGCGGGGCAGAGCTGGTTTTCGTCGGACGTGACCCCGGCCCGGAGATTGCCGCCTATCTGGTTGCGGTTCTGAACCGGGCTGTGGATACCGGCATTGCCGAGTTCAAGGCGGGCACCTTCTATCGTCGCCGCCGCTCTGATGCCACGCGCCGTGCGGCCGTGATGGATTTCACGATGGGGATGGTGGGCAGGCTGTCCAGGCGGCTGATCGAGATCTTCGGTCCCTCCATCGACAGACAAGCCAATGCGCTTGCAAAGGCCGCGAGGGACGAACGTTTTGCCGGTGCCTTGCCGGTCTCCGGGCCATCTGGCGGAAAGGTCCGCTTCGATGATGCTGTGTGCTCGGGCTGGGCGGCAGGGAACCGGGTTAATCTTGCCCAGGGCGTGGCGGGCGGCACGGCAGAGCGCCGCCAGATCGGCGGGCTGTGATGGCACGGCTTCATCCAGACATGCCGATCCATCAGCGCACTGCCCTGATTGCAGAGGCGCTGGCCAAGGTGCTGGATCGCGGGCCGGAGATGTCGGTCGAAAGCACCGGCTCCGCTGCCACTGATCTGGGCGTCTATGTGATCAGGCGTCCCTATGACGATTCGCGAGTGGCCCATGAAATCGACGACATCGCGCGCGAGCTGGAGGTGCTGCTGTGACCTCTCTCGATCTGACCATCGTGGTTCCCGGCACCATCGACGCTCTGGAGAAGGGCTGCAAATGCCCGGTTTCGCCCTTCCATAGCGATCAGCCGCTCTTTTCATATAACGGGCTGTTCTTCAGCCCGAGCTGCCCGATCCACCGCAATGCGGTGCTGGTCGAAGTCCAGCGCATGTTCGGGAGGCCACAATGACTGCCGCGAACCTCCGCAAGATGATCCATGTCGGCTGCAAGCAGCTCGGGCTGGATGAGGATGATCGCCGGGGCCTTCAGATGGTCGCGACGGGCAAGGCCAGCATGTCGGACATGTCCGATGCGGATCTGCGCAAGGTGATCGAAGCCCTGAAGAAGCGCGGCTTTGAACCCTTCGGAAACAGCTATTTCAAGGGAGGCAAGGCCCGCGCCACGGGCCGCGCGAGGCCGCTCGCCCCGCGTGCCGATCTGCGGTTCATCCATGTGCTGTGGAAACAGCTTGGTGAAGCCGGTGCCTTGAAGAAGCCGGGCCGTGCCGGTCTCAACGCCTTCATTCGCGCTTCCTTCCAGGGCAAATGGCAATCCGTGCCGATTGATATCGATGCCCTGCGCGAGGCCGGGCAGATCGATGATGTCGTGCAGGCCCTCAAGGCGATGTGCCGCCGCGCGGGGGTGAAGCTCCAGTGACCCGCCGCCCGCACATCACCGATCATGCCCTGCTGCGCTATCTTGAGCGGGTGGTGGGCATCGACATGGCAGTCCACCGCGCCACCATGGAGGCGAAAACCCAAGAGGCTGTGGAACGCGGGGCCTGCGCGCTCGTATCAGAGGGGTTTCGGTATGCAATCCGGGATCAGGCCATCGTCACCGTGAAGCGGAAGCGCAACGAAAACGCCCGCCCCGAGAGTGACCGTGATGAAGGCTGAGTTCATCGCCCTCCGCCCCGCTGGGGGCTTCGGTCTCATCATGGCCGATCCGGCTTGGCGCTATGATATGTATTCCGACAAGGGTTACGAAAAATCGCCTGAGGCCCATTACGACACAATGGATCAGGCCGCGATCAAGGCTATGCCGGTGGAAGTGCTGGCTGCCAGCGATTGCCTGCTCTGGCTCTGGGCCGTCAATCCGCAACTGCCGCAAGCGCTGGAGGTGGTTTCCGCATGGGGCTTCACCTTCAAAACGGCGGGCACTTGGCTGAAGCGCACTGCGCGCGGCAAGGTCGGCTTCGGGACAGGTTATATCCTGCGATCGGCAAACGAACCGTTCATCCTCGCCACACGCGGCAAGCCCCGGATTGCCTCCCGTTCAGTCCGCTCGGCGGTCATCACCAATGACCTCGAAAACCTGACCGAGGAAGATTGGCCGATCTCCACGATCACGATCGAAGGTCTGGCGCGTGGTCACAGCCGCAAGCCTGAAGTGGCTTTCCGGGCCTGTGACGATCTCATGCCGGAGGCGCAGAAGCTGGAACTGTTCAGTCGGCAGAACCGGCCGGGTTGGTCCTCGTGGGGCGATGAGGTTGGCAAGTTCGGGGTGGCATCATGAGCCCCGAAGAAGCCCGCATGAAAGCCGTCGAAAGTGCCCTCATAGCCCTATTGGGCAGGGTGAAGGCGCTTGAGGCCTATCAGCGCGAGGCCATCGAACAGATACAGGTTCGGCTGGGCAACTTCCCCAAGCGCCTGGACCACGTCGAGCGCGAGATCATTGCGCTGCGGAAGCTGCCGCGGGGCCGGAGGGTCAAGACTTGACAGCTTGGATCGACGAGCTGGAGCGGGATCTGGGGCTTGCCATTCGGCTGCGCGTCATCCAGGCGGCGGGTGGACAGCGGCGCGATGTGCCGCGACCGGAGAACGCCCACGGCTCGGCGCTCGCTGCCGAAATCGGTGTCGAGGCCGTCCGTTGGCTGGCCGATCGCTTTGCAGGGACGAAGGTTGATTTCCCCTCGGCTCATGCGGCGAAGGTCCAAAACAAGGCCAGCCTCTTGCGGGCTGCTGTTCTCGACGCAGGATTGACCAACCCGACGCGCTCGGCCAATGATCTGGCCCGAGAGTTCGGCGTGACATCCATGTGGATCCACAAGCTTCGGGTCCAGATGCGCGACGAGGCCGGACAGAACCCGCAGTTGAGCCTCTTCGACTGATACCCCCCAAACTGCATCCCCCGGCCCGGCTCGATCAGCTTGTGGCATCCCGGTTCTGACCGGGCGCGCGCCCGCAACTTCGGGTATCCGCATGACCAAGGCTGCAATCTCCCTCATTCAGACGGGTCTCAGAGACCTTGGCTACGCTCCCGGGCCGGTGGACGGTCTTTTCGGCGCGCAGACCAATGCCGCAGTGCGATCCTGGCTGTCGGCAAACGGCACTGCGGCGCAGACGGGCTTGCGGCCCGCGACGGCGGCGATGCTGTACCAGGGTGCTGCCCGCTATCCGGTCGAGGAGGTGGTCGTGCATTGCAGCGCCACGCGGCCCAACTGGATGGCGGGATCCGAACTGGCGGACCAATTCGCCGAGATCCGCCGTTGGCACATCCAGGACAGGGGCTGGCGCGACATCGGGTATCATTGGGTGATCGGGCGCGATGGCAAGGTCATGGCAGGCCGTCCTGAAACGGAAATCGGCGCCCATGTCGAAGGACGCAATCGCGGCACCATCGGCATCTGCCTGATCGGTGGGCATGGTTCGACCGAGCGGGACCGGTTCAGCCAGAACTTCACCCCGGCGCAGGACCTGACCCTGCGCCAGATGCTGCAGGCTATCGGGATGCGGACACAGATCCGCCGGATCAGCGGCCACAACGAATATGCCGCGAAAGCCTGCCCTGGCTTCCAGGTCGCGGCCTGGCTGAAGGAGGCTGCGTGATGGCCGCATTTCTTTCTGAGCTCTACGCGGCCATCCTGCCGCTGATCCTGACCGCCATCGCGGCGCTTTTGGCGCAGATTATCGCCGGGGCGGCGAAGGTGGCGAAAGAGCGCTGGGGGATCGAGGTGGAAGCGCGCCATCGGGACGCCCTGCATTCCGCACTGATGTCGGGCGTCCGGGCTGCCCTGAGCCGAGGATTGACTGGTCGCGCAGCGGTCGATTCCGCTGTGGCCTATGCGACGAAGAGCGTGCCGGACGCTTTGGCGCGACTGGGGCCGTCGTCGGAGGTTCTGTCAAGGCTGGCCACGTCCAAGCTGCGAGAGGCTCAAGAGAAGTTGGGCTTTGCCGTGGGCGGAGTCTCGAAGGAATGACGCCGCCTGTCTTCGATCTCGGGCCGATCCTTGCGCTGACGCTCGCCGCGCTGAACATCGTCAACATCCTCTACACCTGGTGGCGCACCCGCGACCAAAACGTCGAAACGCGCTTCAGGGCGGGGGCCGAGCGGATGGATCGTCTGGATGGCCGGCTTGCCTCGGTCGAGCAGACCCTGCGCGCTCAGCCGACCAAGGAAGACATGCATCAACTCGGTCTTCTGATCGAGGGGCTGCGGGGCGATGTGCGCGAGTTGCGCGCCGCTCAATCGGCCGCGACCGATGCGGGCAAGCGTCAGGACATCGTTCTGGCGCGGGTTGAACAGTATCTTCTGGAGCGGAAATGACCGATTTTCAGTCTTTCAACAGTCGCCACCGGCGACTGGCCATCCTGCGCTTCCTGGAGGCGAGCGCGGGCTACACCTCCAATGTGTCGATCCTGACCGATGTGCTGAACAGCGATCAGATCGGCATCAACACCTCGCGCGACCAGACCACAACCGAACTGTCCTGGCTGGCCGAGAACGGTTTCGTGACCCTGGGCGGGCAGCCGGAATTCCGGGTGGCGACCGCGACGGCGCGGGGTGCCGACATCGCGCGCGGCCGGGCCACGCATCCCGACATCCAGCGCCCCGGTCCGAGGGCCTGACATGCCGCCTCCCCGCAAGATCGATCTTCTTCCGCCGGAGTTCCGGCGTGAGCTCCAGGAGGAGCTGCGCGAGTCCGGCTTTGCCGACTACGAGGGCATCGCCGAACGGCTGAATTTCCGCCTGGAAGGTGCCGGTCTGGAATTGCGCATCCAGAAATCGGCCATCCACGCCTTCGGCAGCGAATACAAAGAGTTCGTCAAAATCCAGGAGGAATCTTCCGACTGGGCCAAGCAGTGGCTGGGCGAAGTGGGCATGGAAGACCAGGCGCAGCGGCACAACGTGCTGTTCCAGATGCTCACCAGCCTCGCGTTCAAGTCGATGAAAGCTCAGGCACTGAAGGGCGATGGTGAAATCGACCCGAAAGAGCTGCATTTCATCGGCAAGATGATGAAAGACCTCATGTCGTCGTCCGGCCTTGTGCAGGCGATGCAGGAGAAAGAGCGCAAGGCCCAATCCGCCAAGCTCGATGCGGCGGTGGAGTCGGGAGAGGTCACAGAGGACTTCCGCCAGAAGGCCCGCGAAATCATGGGTTTTGCGTAATGGCGGATATCACAATCTTCGGCCGCCCGGGGTGTCAGGCCAGCAACCTCACCATCCGCAAGGCGGAGGCGATCGGGCTCGATTTTTCCTGTGTCAACGTCGATGCGGACATCGCGGCCTCGGCCCAGCTCATCGCGGCGGGCTACCGCACATTGCCGCTGGTGAAAACCCCCACGGAGGAATGGACCGGCTTCCAGCCCGACCGCCTCGAACAGCTAGGGGCCGCCCGTGCAGGGCAGTGATCTCGCCAAAGGCAACCTGATCCTGCTGGCGCAACTGCACTACCAGCACGCTCGCTGGTGGCAGCTCGCCGCAGCCTGGATCTTCGGACGACATCAGATTGTCCGGCATATCGGCCGGGTCGCCCGCGTCAGCTTCTGGCGCGGCAAACCCTACCTCCTTTCCTTTCGTGAAACCATCTGAGGACCAGCCATGCTTCGCATTCCCCTGCACAGTTTCTTCACCTACGTCATCGGCGTTGCTTTGCTCCTGTGGGCTCTCCTGCCGATGACGGCCTCGGCCGAGGCCCTGACCATCGCCTCTGGCAAGCCGGGTGGTGGCTATGATCGCCGCGCCATCCAGATCGAACAGCGCCTCGAACAGCGCGGCATCGAGGCGCAGATCCTCAACCTGAACGGCTCGGATGAAATCAGCCTCGCGCTCTGTGCCGGTCGGGCCGGGCTTGGCATCATGCAGATCGACGCGATCTATGCCCGTTCGCTCGAAGGTTGCCAGATGAAGGCTGTGGCCTCCTACGGCGCCGAGGTGGCGCTGCTGCTGTTCCCGCCACGCTCGCCCAATGATGAGCTCTCCGACCTCGGGCCGGGTTCTGCTGTCCTGGTCGATACGATCGGCTCCGGCTCCGACCTGTTCTGGCGTACCCTGGTGAAGATCGAGACGGGCGAGAACGGCAGCGGTGACGCCTGGGCGCAGGCGCGGGCAGTGAACGATCCGCTGGAGCTTGCGAATGCCTCAGCAGAGATGGGCGAGATCCACGCGGTACTGCTGGTCCGCAAAGCCGAAAGCGCCGATGTGCAGGCGCTCCTCGGTCAGGGTTGGACCCTGGGTGAGCTTTGGGACCGCAACATTGATGATCTCGAATTCAACGGCGGCCAGCTCTACCTGTCCGAAAAGCAGACGGTGCCCACCCCCGGCGGCAAGACGGTCAAGGCATGGGGCTACACGGTGCGCAGCTTCATCGCCGTGCCCCGCGCCGTGGCCGATGGAGACCGCCAGCGCTTCGCCGCAATCACTGCTGCCGCTCAGTGAGAGGCGTGATGTGCCTCTGGTTCATGCTGGTTAACGGGTGGCCGCTATGGGCAAAGATTGTCGCATGGCTCCTGCCCGTCGTCATGTTGATGGCGGCGATCTGGTGGTTGGAGCATTGATATGTCTGTCGCCGTCCCCGACAGCCCGATCATCAAGTTCCTGCCCTATCAGAAGGCATGGATAGCGGATCAGTCGCGCTTCAAGATCGGCATGTTCACGCGGCGCGGCGGCAAGACCTTCGGCGCGAACGGTGAAATCGTCGCTGACTGCACTCAGGCTGAGATCGACAAGCGCAAGGTGCGCTGGACGATCTTGTCGCGCTCCGAAGCCACCGCGAAAGAGGCGATGGAGGATGCGCTGAAGCCGATGACACGGGCCTATTATGCCGTGTTGAAGGGACTTTCAAACCGGCCGAAACCGATCTTTGTCGAAGACGAGTTCCACGTCCCGGCGCATGTGAAGGAGGTTCGGCAGGGCGACCGCACCTTCATGATCGAGGTGCCGGACGCGCGGTACAAAACGCAGGAGGTGCATTTCCCCGGCGGCTCCCGCGTGGTCGCGCTCTCGGCCAGCCCGGATTCGGCGCGCGGTTTCGGCGGCAATCTTCTGCTGGATGAATTCGCTTTCCATGCCGACAGCCGGCGCATCTGGGGGTCCGCCTTCCCGGTTGCTGCGCGCGGGGGCCATAAGATCCGGGTGATCAGCACCCCGAACGGCAAGGGGAACAAGTTCTATGAGCTGATGACCACGGCTGACAACGGCTGGTCGAAGCATCATGTCGATATTTACGAAGCGGTGCGACAGGGGCTGGAAGTCAATATCGACGAACTGCGCACCGGCATGGCGGATCAGGACGCCTGGGCGCAGGAGTTCGAGCTCGCTTGGCTGGACGAGGCTTCGGCTTGGCTGGATTACGATCTGATCTCGGCCTGTGAACATGCCGATGCAGGAAACCCCGCAGGATACAAAGGCGGGATGTGTTTCGTCGGCGTAGATATCGCGGCCCGAAACGACCTCTTCGTGATCGTGGTGACCGAGCTGGTCGGTGAGGTGCTGATCGTCCGCGAAATCATCGCCCGGAAGCGGATCAGCTTTGCAGAGCAGGACCGTCTGCTCGATGATGTGATGCGGCGCTATCGCGTGGTGCGTGTCCGCATGGACCAGACGGGCATGGGCGAAAAGCCGGTCGAGGATGCCAAGACCCGGCATGGCTCCGAGCGGGTCGAGGGCGTCCTCTTCACCTCGCCCGCGCGCCTGGACATGGCTACGACGCTTAAAGAATCGATGCAGGACCGGAAAGCCCGGATCCCGGCCGGCGATCCCGTCCTGCGCGCAGATCTGCACTCGATCAAATCCCAGGTCGGGATCACCGGCACCCGGCGGCTGGTCGCGGATGGCGACAGTGATGGTCACGCCGACCGTTTCTGGGCGCTGGCCCTGGCGGTTTCGGCCGCAGACCTTGGCCCCGAGAATTTCGGTTATGAGGGGGTGCCGGGAACCAGGTCCCGCTATGCCGGCCCCGCGGATGATGGCGGTGGCGATCCTGACGACGATCATCACGCCAACAGCAGAGGAGCATGGTAATGCTTGTCGATCAGTTCGGCCGCCCCCTTCAGCGGACCCCGCAATCGCAGCTTCTGGAGCGTGAGGCTGTTGCTTCGCTTGGCTCGATCCGCTCCATCCAGTCAGGCCATCCTGCCGATGGGCTGACCCCGCCGCGTCTCGCCGCGATCCTGCGTGAGGCCGAGATCGGCGATGCGACTGCCTATCTCGAGTTCGCGGAACAGATGGAGGAGAAAGACCTGCATTACGCCGCCGTTCTCGGTGTTCGGAAGCGCGCTATTCGCTCGCTGGATATCCGGGTGGCACCCGGCGATGACAGTGCGGCAGCGGGGGAGTTGGCGGATATGACCCACAAAACCCTGCAATCTGCCTCGGTGCGGTCCGGCCTGATCGACACCATGGATGCCCTGGGCAAATCTTACTCAGCGAGCGAGATCCTGTGGGAGCGGGAGGGCAAGGGCCTGAGGGTCGCGGGGCTGGAGCTGATTCCGCCGCAATGGTTCGAATTCGACCGTGTGAACGGCAACTATCTCTATCTCCGCACCAATGCCGGCCCGCAGCCCTTGCGGCCGGACAGCTATGTCATCCATCTCGCCAAAGCGAAGAGCGGGCTACCGATCCGGGGCGGGCTCGCTCGATTGGCCGGCTGGGCCTACCTGTTCAAAAACTACACCATCAAGGACTGGCAGATCTTCCTGGAGGCCTACGGTCACCCGCTGCGCCTGGGCAAATACGGACCCACTTCATCGGCAGAGGACCGGAAGACACTGCTGCGGGCTGCGCGTCAGATCGGCGTCGATATGGCGGCGATCATCCCGAAGGACATGGATCTCCAGGTGATCGCTGCCGCCATCAACGGGGCCGAAAAGCTCTATGAGGGCAATGCGCGCTACTGGGACGAGCAAATCTCCAAGGGTGTCCTCGGTCAGGTGGCCACCACCGATGCCATCGCCGGAGGCCATGCCGTTGGAAAGATCCACGAGCAGGTACGCGATGACATCCGCGATGCTGATGCCGAGCAGCTGGCCGCCAGCCTGCAGCGCGATCTGGCAGGCGCGCTGAAACGGCTGAATTTCCCTGACAATGTCCCATTGCCGACCATCAGTTTCCCGCCTCCGGAATCCGTTGATCCGAAGCTGATGCTGGAGCTGATGGAGAAAGGGCCGAAGGCTGGACTGAAGATTGCGGTCTCGCAGATCCGGGAGGTCTTTGCGCTTCGGGAACCCGAGGGTGGCGAGGAAATCCTCTCTCCGCCTCCGGTGTCGGAACCTCAAGGGAAGGCGGCCGAAAACCCGCTTCCTGGTCAGCCCCCGGCGGTCCGGCAGGTTGCCTCGCGCATCGAGCCACCGAGGGACAGCATTGACGCGCTTGTCGAGGAACTGATCGCGGGCGGCGAGATGCAGCGGGCGGTCTCGGCCGACCTTGGCGCGCTTCTGGAGGCGCTCGGCCGGGCGAGGTCCTTCGAGGATGTCCGGGACATCCTTGCGGCCTTCGATGCGGCCGCGCCTGAGGGCGTGAATGATCTCCTGGATCGCGCGACCTTTGCGGCCCGGCTGGCGGGCGAGGTTGGCGCTGACACCGGCCGGGACGCGACCTGATGCTTGCATTCGAGCCGCTGCCCCATCGTGAAGCGATCGAATACTTCACCTCGAAGGGCTTTGCCCATGAGCTGCAGCGGTTTCATCACGAGGATCATTGGCGCGAGGAGCACGCCCGCAACTGGGTCGTGGCGAAGGCGATGCGTGACGATGTATCCGCAGCGATTCGCGAAGAGATGACGCGCGCCCTGCGGGACGGGCGAACGCTGGCGCAGTTCCAGGCCGATTTGGCGCCGCGCCTTCAGGGCCTTGGCTGGTGGGGCCGCGAGATCATGGAAGATCCTGTCACCGGCGAGTTGGTCGAAGCCCAACTGGGATCGATGCGCCGCCTGAAGGTGATCTTCGACACCAACATGCGGACCGCCCATGCCGCCGGCCATTGGGCGTCCATTCAGCGCACCAAGAAGGGCTTTCCCTATCTGCACTACATCCAGATCGAGCGCCCATCGAAACGCCACGACCATGCCCGCTTCCATGACCGGATCTGGCGTGTCGATGATCCGGTCTGGCTGCGGATCTATCCGCCGAATGGCTATTTCTGCGGTTGCCGGGTCCTGCAGCGGACGGAGGGCTGGATGCGGCGCAATAGCCGGGAAGTCTCGCCGCCGCTGGACCTGGAAGAGGAGACCTGGGAGCACAAGCGCAGCGGCGAGATGTTCGAGGTGCCGCGTGGCGTCACCCCCGGCTTTGACACGAATCCCGGCGCCGTCTGGCTGGATATCCGCGATGCCTGGACCTCGGTGACGCCGGACCTCACCCCTGACCGGCGCAGTGCCGAAATCGGCATCGTCCAGGGACTGCGCCTGCAGAGGCTCGCGCGCGGTGTTGAGGGGCTCGTAGCGCTCGATCAGTCGGGTGGGGTTGCCTGGATGGACCAGGCCCCGCCGAGCGCCCCTGCCTCCGTGCCGTTTCCGCAGCGCCGCATTCCAGCAGGCAGCTCGTTGCTCCACAGCCACATCACGGATTCACCTCTGTCTATTCGCGACCTCTCTGAGCTGTTCGATACCGGAGCGGCGTCGATTACTTCGATCACGCCTGGCGGCGCGATCTGGCGTGCGGTCAGATACCCGCAGGTGTTGTTCCGCCCCGCTTATCTTGAATTTTCGCGCACGCGGCTGGCGGACTTCTGGACAGACCTGCATTCCAATCCTGATGGTCAAGAGCTCTTCGAGCACGCTTTCGCGCTTTTTCTTGAGAAGCGTGAGGTCATCACCTATTATTTCCACACAACAGAACGCTTGAGGCAGCTTCTTGCCCGAAACTCGGACCTGCTGCGGAGACTGATCGATGGCAACCCTCAGACCTGAACCTGGGCTCTACGACGTGGAGGGCTGGCGGCAGCTGGTTGAGGATCTGCGCGCCGCGCCGCCGGAGGAGGTCAGCCCGACGTTTCTCTTCTGCGCCGAGGCCCATCTCGAGACCATTTCCAAACTCCCCCAAAAAACGGCCTCTGAGGCGGTATGAGCGCCGGATGCGGACGATGTGCGTTGAAAGTCTCCAAGGCCGTTTTTGAACGCGCTGTGTGGTTTTTGAACGGTATCCGCGCCTGACCCCACCGGCGAGGCGCCACCGGGGCGGCATCACCCCCAAAACTACATCCCCCGGCACCTGATCGTCCTGGTCTGGCAAAACGTCGCCATGACCAATCTTGTTCGCAACACCTGCGCCATGACCGCGCCCCTGCCGTCTCCCGCCGAGCGGATCGAGCTGATCCCGGTCGGCGCGTTCCGAACGGCGGACAACCGGCAGGACTTTCGCCTGGATGATCCGACGGCTGTCATTGCCGACAGCTTCCGGCTTGCCGCCGGTGGCAAGTTGCTGCCCATCGACTTCGATCACCGCACCTTCGCGGATCAGGGCTCGGCCGACAGCCGCGCGGCAGGCTGGATCACCGCCCTTGAGGTCGAGGGTGACAGGATCATGGCCTCGGTCGAATGGACGGCCGAGGGCCGGCAGGCCCTTGAGGGCCGGGCCTACCGTTTCGTCTCTCCCGTCTTCCGCAACCGGCCCGATGGTCAGGTCGTGCTGATCGAGGGCGCCGGCCTCGTGAACAACCCCGCACTCCCCCAGCTCCGTCAACTCGCCTCGAAGGAACCCCAGATGGATCTCGCCAAAGAGGTCGGGGGCAAGCTTGGCTTGCCTGCCGACCAGCCCGCCCAGATCGTCGCGCGCATTGTGACGCTCCTCTCCGCCGAAACCCAGCTCACCTCGATCCTCGCGGCAGCCAAGGTATCCGGTGACGATGCCACCCGGCAGGTTTGCGCCCGCCTGATCGCGCCGGCCGCCGACCCCGCCCAGTTCGTGCCGAAGGTGTCCTTTGACGAGCTGCAGACCCAGTTCGCATCCCTCCAGAAGACCGTGACCGACGGCAAGGTGGAGGCTGCACTGGAGGCGGCGCGGGCGGCGGGCAAACTGACCCCTGATCTCGAGAGCTGGGCGACCCAGCTCGCATCGAAAGACCTGGCTGAATTCCAGGCCTGGGAGAAGGTCGCGCCGGTGCGGGTGGATCTGTCCCGGCGTCAGCAGGCCCATCGCCAGGCTCCCCCGGCGACGGAAATCACCGAGCTCACCTCTGAGCAGCGGCAGGTGGCTGCCCAGCTCGGCATCCCGGCGGATAGGTTTCTGGCCTCCCTGAAGGCTGATGCGAAAGAGAAAGAGGAGGCTCGCTGATGGTCGCGCTTACCGAAAACCGTTCCACGCTCCAGCTCCAGTCCGGTGATCGCATGGGTCTGCTCGGAGCATCGCAGACCATCTACGCCGGCGCGCTCCTCATGCGGAACGCATCGGGCCATGTGGTCAAGGGGGCGACGGCGACCGGCTGCGTCGGTGTCGGGCGGGCCGAAGACGTCGGTTCCAGCACCACCGCCGGCATCACCCTTCAGGAGTTTCGCGAGGGCGTTTTCCGCTTCGCGAACTCCGCCGGCGATCTGATCGCCACCGCCGATATCGGGGCAGCCTGCTACATCGTCGATGATCAGACCGTGGCCAAGACCTCCGCCTCCTCCACCCGCTCGCCTGCCGGCGCGGTTGTGGATGTCGATGCTCTCGGCGTCTGGGTCCGCTTCGATGAGGTCCTGACCCGCGCCCTTCTCTCCTAAGGAATCGCCCCATGCTGATCACTGCTCCTGCGCTTCAGGCCCTGCGCGTCGGTTTCAAAACCGAGTATCAAAACGCCTTTGACGCCGTCCCGAAAATGAAGGACCGCGTCGCCAAGACGATCAAATCGACCACGGCGACGAATACCTATGGCTGGCTCAAGGGTCTTACGGGGATGCGGGAATGGCTTGGCCCGCGCCTGATCGACAACCTGACCGAGGCCTCCTACACGCTCGCCAACAAGCACTTCGAAAAGACCATCTCGGTCAATCGCAATGCAATCGAGGATGACAACCTCGGCATGTATTCCGACGGTTTCACCATGATGGGTGATGGTGCGGCTCGTCTGCCGGAGGAACTCGTCTGGGGCCTCATGAAGCAGGGCTTCGTCACCAATTGCTGGGATGGCCAATACTTCTTCGATGTGGATCACCCGGTCCAGCTCGCCGATGGCACGATGGGGGTCTATGCCAATACCGACGGCGGAGCCGGCACGCCCTGGTTCCTGCTCTGCACCAACCGCCCGCTGAAGCCGATCATCTACCAGGAGCGCAAGGCGCCGGTCTTTACCGCGAAGGACCGGGACACCGATGACAACGTGTTCGACCGCAACGAATACACCTATGGCGTCGATATGAGGTGCAATGTCGGCTACGGGCTGCCTCAGCTTGCCTGGGGTTCGAAGCAGGCGCTGAATGCTGCGAACTACGCGGTCGCCCGCGCCGCGATCCTCGGCATGAAAGCGGATGGCGGCTCGCCCCTCGGTCTCGTGCCGAACCTCCTCGTGGTCCCGCCGGCGCTCGAAAGTGCTGGCCGTCAGCTCCTCAACAGCGAGTACGGCACGGGCGGGGTCACGAACGAGTGGAAAGGCACCGCCGAGCTGCTCGTTGTCCCCTGGCTCGCCTGATCCTCGATCCCACCAGTCGGTTTTATCAGAAGGGGCGGTTGCGCCCCTTCCATCAAGCCGAAAGGAGCACCCAATGGCGCCCAAATCGAAACCGGAAGTATCGTCCGTCGAGCCACAGCCCATGACCATCGCCGGCGTTGATCTCGCCCGGATCTCGGACCTGCCCGCGCTCACCGTCAGGGGGCCGGAAAAGGGCCGCTGGCGGATCGGGCGGCGGTTCGGATCGGAGGCCGTGACGATTCCGGTGGCCGATCTGACCCTGGAGCAGATCCAGGCGCTCCTCGCAGATCCCGAGCTGACCGTGATGGGCGTTCTGCCGGATCAAGTCCGCGCCGAAGACTGAATACCAGCGGGCCTTTCACCCCTTCTGAGGCAAATCCATGTCCTATGCCACTCTCGCCGAATTCAAAGCTCGGATCCCACGGCGCGACCTCGTGGCGCTGACCGATCTCGATGATGGCACCGATACGATCAACGATGATCGTGTCCAGGATGCATTGGATGATGCCTCGGCTGAGATCGACAGCTACATCGCCAAGGTCGTCCGTAAGGTGCCGCTCTCGCCGGTGCCCCGAATCCTGAAGACGATCTGCCGCGACCTCGCCCTGCATCGGCTCTACGTCAACATCGGCCACAGCATGGAGGCGCGCAAAGGCCTGCGTGACGATGCCATCGAATACTTGAAATCCGTTCGCGACGGTGATGCCGCCCTCGGCGATGGCGGTGATGTGCCGCCCGAAATCGTGACGCCCGGCATCGCGATGACCGATGGTGCCGAGCGTGAGATCACCCGCGACAGCCTGAAGGGGTTCTGACATGGCGGGGATCAGTTTCACCGCCACGTTGGATGATGCGGCCCCTCGGGCCGCCCTTGCCCGGATGGGCGAGGCGATGACCGACATGACCGAACTGATGGACCGCATTGGCGCGGCGCTGGTCGCCAGCGGGGGTGAGCGCATCATCTCCACCAACACCGATCCGGATGGCCACGCTTGGGAACCGAGCAATCGGGTAAAGGAGCGTGGCGGCAAGACCCTGAACCTGTCAGGGCGGTTAGCTTACACCCTGATCCATCAGGCCGCCGCCGACCATGTCGTGGTCGGAAGCAATGTGCCCTATGCCGCCGTCATGCACGAAGGCGCAGAGCAAGGTGCGTTCGGTTTTCTGTCGGGCCGCACCAAGCCCTCAGAGAAGCGCCCGCGCAGCCAGGACTATTTCACGCCGCTGCCGTGGGGAGACATTCCGGCCCGGCGGTATCTGGTTGGCGTGGGTGGGGATATCTCGGAGGCGGACAAGGCGGTCATCGGCGATCTGGTCGAGGTGCATTTCGGTGCCATCGCGGAGGCCTTCCAATGACGCAGGCCCTCATCATCGCTCGCCTGAAACTGGAAGTGCCAGGATTGCTCGGCCGGGTATCGGGCCTCGGGTCCCTGACGGCGTTGACAGCCAAAGACGCCGTGCCGACCGTCACTCCCTGCGCCCATGTCATGCCCTCCGGCATTCTGGCACCTGTCAAACCCTCAGCATCGGCCGGCGCCTACATCCAGTCGGTCGAGCGCGGCTTCGCGGTATTCCTCAGTCTGCGCGTTCACGATCCCAATGGCGCGCGCGCGCTCGACGAAGCCTCGGGGCTGATCGACAGCATCATTCTGGCGATCGCGGGTTGGGCGCCCACCCCGCAGTCAGTGGGTGTCTTCGCCTTTCGCCACGCGCTCCTGCGAACTCTCGATCGTGGTGTGGCCATCTACGAGATCGCTTTCTCCCTTTCTGACCAACTGAGGATCAGCTCATGACCGACCCCAACACCCATGCGGAGCTGCCTGCCACGGGAGGCAGCTTCGTCCAGAACCCGGACGGCACCTGGACGCAGACCGCCGGGCCGGAGATGCAAACCGCCGGGCCTGCAGCCAGTCCCGAAGAGCTCCCTTCGGAGCAGCCCGAGCCGCCCGCAAAGCAGCCGGGCAAATCCCCCAAATCCCCCGTGAAGGAGATCTGAGATGTTCTGGAGACTTCAGGCGCTCCTCGCCAAGATCGAGACCACCTATGGCACCGATGCGGGGCCGTCCGGTGCCGCCAATGCCATCCTCGCCAGCGATGTGAAGATCAGCCCGATGGAAGGGCGGGATGTGGTCCGTGACTTCGAGCGGCCCTATCTGGGCGCAAAGCCCACCATCCCTGCGGGTCTTTTCTCGAAGATCTCCTTCAAGGTCGAGGTGAAAGGTTCGGGAACTGCCGGCACCGCCCCGGCGATCGCGGTCTTCCTTCGTGCCTGCGCGATGCAGGAGGCCGTGGTCCCCGGCACCTCGGTCACCTACACGCCCCAGAGCACGGGGCATGAGAGTGTCACCATCTACTTCAACAGCGATGGCACAAACTTCGTCTTCAAGGGCGCGCGCGGGACCTTCAAATACGTGATGACGGCCCAAGGTGTCGTGATGCTCGAGTTCGAGTTCACAGGGCTGTTCTCGCAGCCTGCCGCGGTGGCAATGCCTGTGCCGACCTACGGCACGCAAATGTCGCAGTTCCCCCAGGTTGCCAGCTCCGCGAACACGCCGACCTTCACCGTCGGCGGCACATCCCTGATCCTCCGGCAGTTCACGCTCGACGCGGGCAATGTCGTCACACCGCGCCTGCTGATCCGGTCGGAGAGCATCATCATTCCTGATCGGTCGGAGAAGATCGATCTGACGGTCGAGGGCGTGGCGCTGGCCACCTACAACCCCTTCGCCCTTGCCGCGGCGATGACATCGCAGGCCATCAGCCTCGTGCATGGGGTCGGTGCCGGCAAGATCTGCACCTTGGGCGTCGGTGCTGCCCAAGTTCAACGCCCGACCGGGTTGGAACAGCAGGACGGGGTCGTCGAATGGCCCCTGAAATACGTGCCGCTGCTCAACGCGGGCAACGACCAATACAGCATCGCCTTTACCTGATCAGGAGCCAGACCCATGAAAATCGTCAAGAACCGCACGTTCTCGCAAAAGGTTGTCGTGACCATCCCGAACGATGATGGCGGCACCGATCAGCAGAGCTTCACCGGGCGGTTCAAGGTGTTGAGCACGGATGAGATAGCCGCGCACCACCTCGGCACGGATGAGGGTCAGACCGCCTATTGCCGGGAAATCTTCATCGGTTGGGACGACCTCACCGAAGATCGCGAGGGGGAGGATCGACCCTTCGAATTCTCCGTGGGCAACCACGCCCTGCTGATGAGCGACGTCTTTGTGCGGCGCGCGGTGATCGACACCTACACGGCCGCTCTGACGGGGGCAAAGCGGGGAAACTGACCCGCGCCGGCAAGGCCTGGGCACGCGGCGATGCGGCTCGGGATCGGCCGGACTGGCTGGAGCGGGCAATCGCCGATGCGGCGGTGATGGGGCTGACACTCGACCTGACCCCGCCCGACGAGGAGGAGGGGCTTTGGCCAGAGCACGAGCCCGCCTGGCGGGCCTGGTGTGCGGTCTGTGGTCAGTGGCGCACGGAAGCTCTCAGCACCATGACCACGGCCCGCGTCATCTGGATCGGCCTCGACTACAGCGCGGCCCGCGCGGCGCTGGATCTCGCGGGGATGGAAATGACCCCGGCTCTCTGGGCCGAGGTGCGGGCAATCGAACAGGGTGCAGTGAAGGAGCTGAACAAGGATGCCGGGTGATCTGCGGATCAGCATGTTGTTCAAGGCGGAGACCGGACAGGCGCAAGGCGCGATTGTCGGGCTGAAGACCTCTGCCGATGACCTGAGTGCTTCGATCGTCAGGGCCGGTCAGGGCGCGGCGGGCAGCAGCACGTCGATTGCGGCTGCGGGCGCGGCAGGTGAGGCGACCTCCTCCGATTTCCTGAAGGTGGTGTCGTCGGCCACCGCGCTGGACGGTGTTATCCAGCGGTTGTCCGGCTCCATGGGTAGGCTGCGCGCACCCGAGACGGCTCTTGGCACCTTTGCGGCGCTTGGAGACAGGTCCCTTGGCATTGATGAGCTGGCGGCCGATTGGAGGCTCGCCACCGAAGAAGCGCAGCGATATCAGGCCGCGCTCGATCAGGTCCGTGCCAGCTACAATCCGCTCTTCGCCGTCTCGCGGCAGTATGAGCAGCAGCTCCGGCAGATAGATGAAGCGGAGGGCATGAACGCGATCTCGGCGCGGGAGACCGCTGCCGCGCGAGACAGGGCTGCACAAGCCCTTGCTCCGATGCCGGGTCACATTGCGCGAGTTGGCGCGTCCTCACAAGCCGCCGCCGCTCACATGGCTCAACTGGGGTATCAGTTCAACGACATCGGCATGATGCTGGCCGCAGGCCAATCGCCGTTCATGCTCATGATGCAGCAGGGGCCGCAAGTCACGCAGGTCTTCGACAATATGAAGGCTTCGGGAATGTCCGTCGGGGCCTCCATCAAATCGGCCCTGCTGAACATGGTTTCCCCGATGAATCTCGTGACCATGGGCGCCATTGCCCTTGGTGCCTACGCGGTTCAAGCCCTTATGAACATGGGGGAGGAGACCAAATCCGCAGAGGATGCGGTCAAGGATCTGTCGAGCTCGGTTGGTGAGTTCCGGGAGAATTCGCGGCGCTCCGTCGCGGACATCGTCGCCGACTTCGGCACCATCAATCCCGCCCTCATTGAGATGCAGCGCAATCTGACGACTCTGAGCGAGACGTCCGCGCGGCTGGATCTCAAGGCAGCGTTTGCCGCGCTCAAAGGGGAGGTGGCAGGCGGCTGGTTTGAAAGTGCGAGGGGGGCAACCAGCGACCTGTTAGGGGTCAGCCCGTACAAGACGGGTATCGCTTCTGGTCGGGGTGGCGCTCAGACCGAAAACCCCGTTGTCACGCAATTCAGGTCGTCGCTGAACGACCTGCAAACGGCAGCGGGTTCGACCGCTCAGCTCGAAATTGTCCGGGGCATTGCGGCACAACTGGTGACAGCCGCCGGCGGGATCGACCGGATGACTCTGGCGCAATCGGAATTCTATGGCCAGTTGCTGGCCTCGGAAACCGCTCTGACCCGGATCGTCGCGGCGCAGGCGGAGGCGCGCAAACAGCAGCTCGAGATGAAGCGCGCCACGGGTGTCGAGAATGACCGGATGGGTGGCCCGACCGCGCTTGACCGCGCGGCGGGTCCTGATCCTGACACTGTCGCAAAAGGCCGCACCGCTGCCGCTGCCCTGATCGAGACGGGTGGCAAGGAGCTGGAGATCGTGCGCCTGAAGCTCGTCTACGGCGAGCAAAGCGTTCAGGTGCGTCAGGAGGAGGAGCGCCAGGCCCGCGCAACGCTTGAGGCAGAGATTGCCCGGCTCGGGATCGACAGGCAGGGTCTGCAGGCGCAGCAGATGCGCGGCCAACTCGCGCTCAAACTCAGCCTGGAAGAAGCCACCCGCCTCGCGTCGCAGCGGCAATCCGTGCTGGATCAGACCGCCGCCTATCAGCAGCAGGCGCGGATCGTTGCGCTGACCGCACAATATGGCGCGGACAGTCTCGAGGTCGCTTACGCCCGTGCAGGTGCCGAGCGTGAGGCGCAGGTGGCCATGCTCGCCGCGCAGGGGGTGTCGGGCGATCTGGCCGATGATCTGATGGCCTCCTGGGATGCGGCTCGCGGGGTCGCATCCATCAACATGGCTGCCGGGATTGGCGCTGCGGCGGCGGAGGCCCAACTGCTGGCCTCGCTGATGGGCATTTCCCTGCAGCATTCGCTCGGGCTCATGGGTCTCGCAAATGGTGCCAGGAAAGCCGCAGCTTCTTCGAAGGTTTCCTTCGGCGGCGCTTCGGCCGCTGAAGGACTGGGCGGCGGCGCGACACTTGGTTTCGGTGACAATCCGGGGTCGGCATCCGTCACGATCCCCGCGATTTCGACCGGAGCGGGACGCGCGGCCGGGGGCGGCGCGGCAGCCAAGGAAGCCTCGGCGCTTCGGCGGCTGATTGAGGAGCAGAACCGTCAGATCGCTGTCCTGCGCGAACTGGATCCGGTGCAGCGCGAGATACTCGAGAACCACGAGGCGCTGAAGGATGCCACCGAAGGCGAGAGGCAGAAGGTCGCGGACCTGATCGCGGAGCGGCAGCGGCTCGAGCTGATCCGCGACCGCATCGCTGAAATCGGACAGGTTGGACAGCAGGCCTTCGTGGGGCTCGTCACCGGCGCGCATGGGCTCCGTGATGCCCTTGGCATGGTGATCGAGAAGCTGGCAGAGATGGCAGCGTCGTCCGCCTGGGACGCCCTTTTAGGGGGTATGGGCGGCGGCAATGCCCTTGGCGGCCTGTTCGGATTCCTGTTCAGCGGCGCCTCTTCCACCGGCGCAGGCAATCTGGGACTGCCGCTCTTCGCCGATGGCGGCCGCATCCAAGGCGCTGGAGGCCCGCGAGAGGACAATCACACGGTCCGGGTCTCGGCGGGCGAATACATCATCAATGCCGCTGCGACTTCGGCGAACTTGCCCCTAATCGACGCGATCAATGCGGGTGCGCGGCCGCAGGATCTTCTCGAGTTGCTCGCGTCCCAAACAGCCGAGGCGGTCGGGACCAATCCCCTGCAGCATCTCCTCGGGCAGGGCGTAGCATTGCCCCGGCTTGTCGATGCGGTGATGCCCCCCTCCAGCCGGCCCGCCTTTGCAGATGGCGGGCTGATCGGGACCTCAGCCCCGCGCGCCTGGCGCAGTGCCGGCGCGACAGGCGGAGCCCAGATCGCCTCCGGTGGCACGTCCTCCGGTTCGGGGAGCGTCCTTGTCGATCTGCGGGTCTCGATCGACCAGAACGGCAATCTGCGCGCGCTGATTGACCAGCGGTCAGAGGGTGTGGCGGTGCGGGTCGTGCAACAGGGCATGGAGCAATTCTCGTCCAACGTTCTGCCGGGCCGGGTTGCCGAAATCAGCCGTGATCCTCTGCGGGTCGGAGGGTGACATGGCGCTGCTGACATATCCTCTCACCCTCGAGCAGTTCTTCCTCAAACTCCCGATCAGCAGAAGCAAGTTCGATCTGCCGGAGGCCCTCGTTGTTTCGCGCACAGAGGGCGGAGATCTGATCACCGCCGATCAGGGACCTCGGCTTTGGACCGGGCAGATCGATCTTGTCACGATGCAGCATGACGAGGCTCCGCCGATCCGCGCGCTGATCAACAATCTGCGCGGGGCCGGCAAGACGTTCCTGGTCTCGGATCTGACCCGGCCGTGGCCGCGCTTCGATCCCTACGGATTGCTGCTGACGGGAGCAGTGCCGATCATCTCCTCCATCGGCGCCACGATGCGCGAGATCACCATTTCGGGGTTGCCGGCCGGATATCCCCTGATGGCCGGAGATCTGTTGTCCTTCGTCACCGGCACCCGCTACGCACTCCACGAGCTGGTGGCCGATGCCATTGCCAGCCTGGCAGGTGTCGCTGGGCCGGTTGAGGTCAACCCTCCCATTCGCCTCGGCGCCGCGCCAGGGGCGGCAGTCCAACTCGTGTATCCGCGTTGCAAAGCCCGGCTCGTGCCGGCCTCATCCGAAACCGGCTCCACGTCCAACACTGTCACCACCGGCGTCCAGTTCGGATGGTTGCAGCAGCTCGGAGGGCCGTGATGCGCGCCTATAGCCCCATCGTCTTGTCGCATCTCCAAAACGGCGCCACCCGCCCGCGTCTCCTCTTCTGGGTGATCGCGAAAAACCGGACAACGGGTCTGGCTGAAACGCTCGGGCTCTGGAACGGTGAGGACGACGCAAGCTTCACGGTCGACGGCGTGACCCGCACTTACCTTGGCGCGGGTGGTCTGATCGGGATCGACGCAATCACCTCGGAGATGGGGCTGCAGGTCCGCATGCATACGGTGCGGCTGTCGACGGCCGACATGCGGGTAATCAACGCCCTGCGCGGCTACGATGCCCGCCTGGCTCCAGCCGAAATCCACCGGGTATTTACCGATCCTGACAGCCACTTGCCGATCGACCTGCCCCATCGCGTCTTCCGCGGCTGGGTCGACAAGGTAATTCTTCCTCGGCCGGCGTTGGGTGAGGAAAGCCCGATCCGGGTCACGCTGGCCTCAAACGCCCGGTCACTCACCAAGACCCTTTCGGCCAAGTATTCCGATGAGGCGATGAAGCGCAGGTCTGGGGACCGCCTGTTTCGCTACGCCGACATCTCTGGGGCTGTGCCAGTCTATTGGGGCGAGAAGGCCCAGGCGCCGAAATGAGTGCGTTGCAGCATCTTCCCGACTGGCGACCGCGCCTTCAGGCTTACGTGGCGACCTGCGTCAGCCTGCCTTTCAAGGCCGGCACCCATGACTGCGCGCTTTTCTGGGCTGGCGCCGTGGCTGCCATGACCGGCCACGATCCGGCGGCGTACTTTCGCGGCAAGTACCGAACCTTGAAAGGTGGGTTGAAGGCCCTGAAAGAGGCGGGCTTCAGGAACCATGTCGAGGCTGTTGCCGGTCTGCTGACCGAGATCCCGCCTGCCTATGCTCGTGTCGGAGATACAGCTGTCGTGGCGGGGGACGGCGAAATCGCCGAGGCTCTCGGCATCGTCCAGGGTGAGATGATTTATGTCCTGCGGTCTGACGGGCTCGGGCTTGTTCCTCTCACCTCGGCCATGCGGGCGTTCCGGCTATGATCCGCCTGCTTCTCTGGGTGTTGCCGTTCCTGCTGAGCGCCGCGCCAGCTGATGCCGCATTTGTCGGGGCCGCGATGACGGCGCTGGGTGCCTCCGCTGCCGCAGCGGCGGCTGTCCAGGCATTTGTGGTTCGTACTGCCGCCTCCCTCGCGCTGTCTGCCCTCGGCCGCGCCATTCGCGGGACGCCTCGGGCGCCCGGCATCTCCACCGAAGTCACGACCAATGGCGGGATCACCCCGCAAAGCTTTATCGTCGGGCGCTATGCAACCGCCGGCCAGATGGTTGCGCCTGCGATGAGCTATGGCAGCGCCGGGAAAACGCCTCTGGCCTATCTCGTTTACGATATCGCGCTCTCCGCCATCGCCAGGGCCACTCTTAGCCGGGTCGTCATAAACGACAACTATGTTACCCTCGGCGCCTCGGGCGCTTCCTGGGGCCGGCCTGTGACCGGAGATCTGTCAGGATATGCGTGGGTCGACTACCGCGACGGCACGCAGACCACTGCCCATCCAGACATGCTGGCAGCGTTTGGCGGTGCTGCAACGCGCCCGTGGTCCGCTGATATGGTCGGTCGCGGCGTGTGCGAGGCGGTGATCCGCTTCAAATATGATCGGGAGCGGTATAACAGTTGGCCGACCGTTCGCTTTGAGCTTCTCGGCATCCCTCTCTACGATCCGCGCGCCGATACGTCGGTGGGCGGTTCCGGGCCGCAGCGCTGGTCCAGTACGAGCACCTGGACGCAGACCGAAAACCTCGTCGTGATCATCTACAACATCATGCGGGGAATAACTCTCGAAGACGGTTCGGTCTGGGGATGTCGAACCCCGGCCGAGGATCTCCCGTTGTCATCGTGGATGGCCGCGATGAATGAGTGCGACAGGAGCATTGCTCTTGAGGCCGGCGGAACGGAGCCCCAGTTTCGCGGCGGCTATGAAATTGCCCTGAACATGGAACCTCAGGAGGTCATCAACGAACTGAAAAAGGCCTGCGCGGCCGAGATGGCGGAGTTTGGCGGCGTCTGGAAGATCCGCGTCGGCCCACCGGCGCTGCCTGTCTATTTCCTGACAGATGATACGATCATATTCACCGCGCCGGAGGAATTGGATCAGTTTCCGGGTCTTGCGGCGACCTACAACGGTGTCGAGGCTTCCTATCCGGAACCTGCCAGCCTGTGGAAGTCGAAAGATGCCCCGTCCCGCTACAATGCGACCTGGGAGGCTGAGGATGGTGGCCAGCGTCTGATCGCGGGTTTGCAGTATCCTGCCTGCCCTTATCAATCTCAGGTGCAGCGCCTTATGGCCGCGGCCATCAAGGACGAGCGTCGCCATCGCCGTCATACGCTGACCCTGCCGCCATCTGCTGCGATCCTGGAACCTCTGGACACGATCAGCTGGACCTCGTCGCGCAACGGCTATGCCGGCAAGATTTTCGAGGTCGCATCCATCACCGATACCTTGATGACCGCAAACCAGTTTCTGACGGTCCGAGAATGCGACCCGGCGGATTATGACTGGGTCCCTACCGACGAATTGCCCGTGGCGTTCGCGCCCCCCGGCATCGCCGCCCGCGCCGCCCAAAGCGTCCCCGGTTGGGGTGTCGCGGCTGCCGTCCTTACTGATGCGGGCGGTACGGCCCGCCGGCCTGCCATTGCGATCAGCTGGGACCCGGAGGGGGCGGAGGATGCGTCCGGCATCCGCTGGGAGGCGCGGCTCGCCGGCGGGGTCGATCCTGTGCTGAGCGGCACCCATGCCTCGATCCGCACCGCGTTTTCGACGATCAGTGACGGGCTGATCCCCGGAGAGCATTACGAGGTCCGCGCCGAGCTGATTGTGGACCGGCCTGTCAACTGGACATCCTGGACGGCTGTCACGGTGCCGGCCGTGCTGGTCTCCGCCCCCGACATCGCGGCCGAGAGCATCGACGACAGCCATATCGCGTCGCTCAGTGCCGACAAGATCACCGCCGGCGTGATGAATGCGCGCCATCTCGAGGTGACCGAGCTCCTCAGGATAACGGATGGGTCCGGCGCCCTGTCTGTGGGAAAGATCTCAGCCTACGACCTGGAGCACGATGGCGCGTATTTCGGGAGGACGCTCGGCCCCGGCGGGCTCTACACGGCGGGATTCCTCGCCGGCAAAAAGGTCGGTGGCGTCGATCAGTACATCCAGGCGACGGATGAGACCGGGCTAAAACTGGTGAACGCCAGCTATCGCGTCTCCGGGGCCGCTGCCCCGGCCTATACCACCATCACCATGTCGCAGACCGTCACTCTGCCAGTCGGGATCAGAGGCCTGACGCTCGATCTCATCGGTGGAGGCGGCGGCGGGAAAGGCGGGACAGGCGATGGCGGCGGGTCCGGCGCAGATGGCGGTGCGGGCGGTACCACGACGGTGCAGCTCTGGGACGGTGCCGTCAACACGGGGCTGTCATGGACCTCTGTAGGAGGTGCGGGCAGCACTGCAACGACGACGAGCGACACCGCCGGGAGTGGGCAATCCTCACCCATTGGCGTCGGCGGCGCGGGCTATCGTCGGGCATCCGGTGGGGATGCAACGGGGTTCGGGGCCGGCGGCGGCGGCGGGGGCGATACGCTGCGGAGCGGTCTGGGAGGGAGCAGCTCCAGCGGCGTCGCCACCCAGACGC
The DNA here is from genome assembly GCA_027492585.1 of Paracoccaceae bacterium. Taxonomy (GTDB): domain Bacteria; phylum Pseudomonadota; class Alphaproteobacteria; order Rhodobacterales; family Rhodobacteraceae; genus JAPUEK01. The sequence goes on from JAPUEK010000094.1 coordinate 36,257, forward strand.
TGGACATTTCGGCCTATGCGAACCCCAAGCTGGTGATCGTGATCGGCGCGGGCGGGCTGGGTGGCGGCACGGGGCGCAAGGGGGGCAGTGGCTCGCCAGGGCGGGTGGTCTATTCGACGCGGGCGGCGGCGGACGCGCCGGCTAATGTCCTGCCGCTGCAACCGACGTTCTCGGGTTCGATCGTCAAGGCCGCCTCATCAGCGCTGACGTTTCCCGCCTACGGCGCAGGGTTGTGGATACTGTCTGTCACCGGCTCCGCGGCGCTGGATCTCGGGCAGGTGGAGACGCATGTGTCGGGACAAACCGTCCGGGTGCTGCTGACCGGCACAGCGACCATCATCTCCGACAAGACGCCGGTCGATCTGGCCAGCTCGGCCGGCGCCTACACCGTCGATTACCAGTTTTATAAACTCTCGGAGTGGGCATCATGATTGTTTTTTACGATCCAGAGAACGGCGACATCCTGTTTACCGTGGACGGCCCGGAGCTGCCGCCGGTGCTGAAGGGCGCCTGGCTGCGTCATGAGGGCGCCTTGGGCGATCTCTCCATGCTCTGTGTCCGCGATGGCGCCATTGCGCCCCATCCTGCAGCGACACAGCGCATCCGGGAGGATCGCAAAGCCGCCCGCGCCGCCGCATTTGCCGCCGAGACCGATCCGATGATTGGCAAGGTATTGCGCGGCGAAATCACTCTGTCGGCCTACGAGCGAGCCGTGGCTGAAATCCGGCACCGCCACCCCTATCCCGAGGAGACCCCCTGATGGCCACCTGCACCGTCTCGATCGCCGCCAAGACCGCCTCCGGAGCCGCGCTGGCCTCGGCCAAGATCGTCTTCACGCCACTGCCGGCCGACAAGCTCCGGGCGCAGGACGGGGCGACGATCTGGCCGGATGCGGTCAGCGTCACCTGCGATGGCGCCGGGCTGGCCTCGGTCAACCTCAAGACGGGCGACTACCGCTATCAGGTCGCGGGTCCGACCGGGCCGGCCAATGGCAGGCTCACCGTGCCGGATCTGGTCAGCACCAGCCTTGACCTGCTGATCGGCGCGGCCGAGCCGCCCTATGTGACGATCACCTGGGCGGAGTACCAGACGCTGGTTTCCGCCACCGCCGCGCCTGCGGTCTCTGTGGCAGCCGGTCTCGCGGCCGTGGCCGATGGCGTCACATTCTTGGCGATCAGCGATGACGGGGTGTCGATCATCCGCCGCGTTGCGGGCGCGGCCATCCCCGCTTTTGTCGAAATCTGAGGAGGAGCACCATGCCCCGGAATGACACTCTCACCATCCCGCCCCGTGTCCGGACCCAGCTCACCAATGCCGATGTGACGGCGGTCAGCCTCCAGGTCCTGAGCGCCTATCCGGTGTCGATCGCCGGCA
>JAPUEK010000095.1 GCA_027492585.1 Paracoccaceae bacterium
CCGCCGACCTGCTGGAAATAGGTGAACTGGCTGACCTCCATCCCGTCGCACCAGATCTCCCAGCCCAGCCCCCAGGCGCCGAGCGTCGGGCTTTCCCAGTCATCCTCGACGAAGCGGATGTCATGGAGCGCGGCGTCGATGCCGATGGCCTTGAGGCTGCCGAGGTAAAGCTCCTGCAGGTTCGGCGGCGAGGGTTTGATGATGACCTGATACTGGTAATAGTGCTGGAGCCGGTTCGGATTCTCGCCGTAACGCCCGTCGGTCGGGCGGCGCGAGGGCTGGACATAGGCCGCAGCCCAGGGCGTCGTGCCGAGAGAGCGCAGGGTGGTGGCGGGGTGGAAGGTGCCTGCCCCCACCTCCATGTCATAGGGTTGCAGCACCGCACAGCCCTGCGCCGCCCAATAGGTCTGAAGCCGCAGGATGATTTCCTGAAAGCTGCGCGGCAGGGAAGGCGCGGCGGGGGTGGCGTGCGGAAGGGCTTCGGGCATGGCGGGCCTCATGAAATGCAGCCTTTCCATAGGCAAGAGGCCGGAAAGGGTCAATGCGCCCGATGACATCGCCGCAGGAAAGCGGCTGGAGGCGCCGCGCCCGGCCCCGGAGGCGCACCCGAAGGCACGCCCGGAGGCAGGGGGCGGTCCCCCGCCTACCCTCCCCTCTCCCTCCCCCACGCAGCGGCGGAAAGCGTGATCGACCTTCCGGCGGCGGAGCCGGAGCGCGTCCCTCCCCCACGCAGGGGCGGAAAGCGCGCTCCGGGACAAACGCGGCTGTCTATCAAACCGCTCTCGCCCACGCAGGGGCGGAAAGCGCACGTTCGGCAGCCGCAGGTCAAACCTCTGGCGCCTCTCCCCCACGCAGGGGCGGAAAGCGCCTGACCGGGTGGAGCGTGAATAACCTGACCGGGCTCCCCCCCACGCAGGGGCGGAAAGCTCCGGTTGCTGCATAGGCTGCTTGGTTCTGCACAACTCCCCCCCACGCAGGGGCGGAAAGCTCCCGCCCCGCCCCGCAAGACCCCATGGCCGGGACATTTTCCCCCGCCCGCCACCAGCCCCTTTCCTCTCCCCCCCACCGGACACGATCAGTGTTCAGGCCGGAGGAAGCAAATCATGCGCGCGCCCTCCTCCCCTCATTTTCTGTCGGTAAATATCCTGCGGGGTTTGCCGCCGGTCCCGCCGCGGGTTCGAGGGACCGGCTGCAGGACGGAGGGGTGCAAAACCCCTCCGGCGCCCGCCGCGGGGCGCCGCCGCACCGGAACTCGATGGCCCGAGGCAGGAAGAAGCTCCAAGCGACCGGCCAGGATCACCGCGCTTTCCGGCCGCCCCAGCCGCTCCGCGCGGCCTTTGCAAGGGTGCGGCTCCTCCCGCCGCTCAGGGGGGGAGGAAGGTGAAGGGGCTGCCTCACCCCATCGCCCCACCCGGCAAGCCCCCGCCGCCCCAGCCGCTCCGCGCGGCCTTTGCAAGGGCGCGGCTCCTCCCGCCGCTCAGGGGGGAGGAAGGTGAAGGGACTGCCCCGCCCCATCGCCCCACCCGGCAAGCCCCCGCCGCTCAGGGGGGAGGAAGGTGAAGGGGCTGCCTCGCCCCATCGCCCCACCCGGCAAGCCCCCGCCGCCCGGATCACGCGGAGGTGATGGGCAAAGCCGCAAGGGATTGCAATTGCCGCTTGCTCTGCCAATCTCCACCGGATTTTCAGCGTGGACGCTGGGGGCGGATGCGGATTTGGTGGCTCGGGTCACGAATGACAGGATTGGACGGTCGGATGAGAGTTTGGGGATTGCTGGTGGCGCTTGTTGCGGGCCTCGGTTTGGCAGGGATCGCGGCGGCACAGGAACAGGCCTGGGTACAGATCGAGGCGCAGCCGACACTGGCCAAAGCCGAGGAACGCGCCCGCGCCTATGACGGGCTTTTCCCGGATGTGGAGGGCTTCAAGCTCCGCTCGGGCTGGTATGCGCTCGTGCTTGGCCCCTATGATCCGGCGCAGGCTGCTGGCAAGCTCGTGACCCTCAAGGGCGAAAACCTGATCCCCTCCGACAGTTTCATCGTCGATGGCTCGCTCCACCGCGAACAGTTCTGGCCCGGCGCAGGGGCCGCGGCAGAAACCGCGACGGACCCTGCCCTTGAGCCGGTCGATCCGGCGCTCGGCGCCGCGACCGATACGGCGGCCGATACCCCCCCTGATACCGGCGCCGACACCTCGCCCGAGGCGCTTGCCGAGGCGACCGATCCCGAAGCCGGGGTGGAAGCGATCGTGGAGCCGGAGGAAACCCCGAAGGAAGCCCGCGCCTCCGAAGCCGCCCTCAGCCGCGACGAGCGGATGGATCTGCAACGCGCCCTCGCCTGGTACGGCTTCTACGCTTCGGCCATCGACGGCGCTTACGGCCCCGGCACCCGCAACTCCATGGCCGCCTGGCAGGAAGCCGCCGGCTACGAGGCGACCGGCACCCTGACCACCCGCCAACGCGCCACGCTGATCGGCAACTATCAGGCCGATCAGGCGGAATTCGGCTTCCAGACCCTGACCGAACCCGAAGCGGGCATCGAGATCACCCTGCCCCTGTCGCTGGTGCAGTTCGACCGCTACGAGCCGCCCTTCGTGCATTTCACCGAAAAGGACGGCTCCGGCCTTCAGGTCATGCTGATCTCGGAGCCGGGCGGCGCACAAGCGCTTTCCGGGCTTTACGACATCCTCCAGACGCTGGAAGTCATGCCCGCCGCCGGCGCGCGCGAGAAATCGGACAAGTCCTTCACCCTCTCGGGCCAGAGCGCCAGCATCGAAAGCTATGCCTTCGCCGAGACGAAGGACGGCATGGTCAAGGGCTACATGGTTGTCTGGAAACCGCAGGACGCCGAACGGATGACCCGCATCCTTCCCGCGCTGAAGGCCAGCTTCCGGGCGGTCGGAGCCAAGGCGCTCGACCCCGGCCTCGTGCCGATGGAGGATGCGGCGCGGGCGGGCCTGCTCGCCGGGCTGGAAGTGCGCCGCCCCGCCCTGTCGCGCAGCGGCTTCTTCGTCGATGCCTCGGGGCTGGTGGCGACGACGGCGGAGGCGGTGGCAAGCTGCACCCGTATCACGCTCGACCATGACACCGAAGCGACGGTGACGCTGAGCGACCCGACCCTTGGCCTTGCGCTGCTGACGCCCTCCGCGCCGATGGCGCCCCCCGCGGTTGCAAGCTTTGCCGCCGACACCCCGCGTCCCGGCACCGAGCTTGCCGCCGCCGGCTATTCCTATGAAGACCGCCTGCCCGCCCCCGCCGTGACCTTCGGCACCTATGAGGAGGCCAGGGGCCTGAACGGCGAGACCGACCTTGCCCGCCTGTCGCTGCCCGCGCTGCCGGGCGATGCGGGGGCTGCGGCGCTCGACCCGTCGGGGGCGGTGGTGGGGATGCTCCTGCCCGCGCCGAAGGGCGACCGGGTGCTGCCGCCGGGCGTGGTGATGGCGCTTTCCTCCGCCGCGATCATGGCCAAGGTGGATGCGGCGGGCCATCCGGCCACCGCCGCTTCGGCCGCGACCGCCCCCGCCACCCCCGACGCGCTTTATCGCGCGGCGATGGGGATGACGGTCCTCGTTTCCTGCTGGCAGGATTGAGAAAGAGGCTCCGGCGCGGCTCCGGTCGCGCCGGCCCTTCCGGCGGTCCCGCGACGCAGCGCCCTGTGCCGCCCCCGTGTGCCGTCCCACTGTGCGGCCCCCGTCTGCCGCCTGTCTGCCGCCCGTCAGTCCCGCCAGAACCGCGGCATGAAGACCACCAGCACCGCCAGCAGCCCGAGCCGGCCGAGCAGCATCGCCAGGATCATGATCCATTTCGCCGCCGTCGGATAGGCGGCGAAGGTGCCGTTCGCCTCTGCCGCCAGCGGTCCGAGCCCGTAGCCGATATTGCCGATGGAGGTCCAGGCGCCCCAGAGCGCCGACATCGGGTCCAGCCCCAGAAGCGTCATCGCCACCGCCGCAAGGCCAAGGATCAGCACATAGCCGGTGATCAGCAGGATAAGACCGGCGATCACGTCCTCCTCCACCGCGCGGCCTTCGTAGGTCACGCGCTGCACCCGGCTCGGCATCCCGATCTGGCGGATCTGCGCCAGAAGCGCCGCCCCCGCGATCTGCACCCGGAAGACGGAGATGCCCGCAGCACTCGACCCCGCGCAGGCCCCGATCATGCCGATCACGAAGCCCACCACCAGCATGTACCCGCCCCAGCCCGTGAAATGGCCGGAGGTGAAGCCGGTGGAGGACATGATGGAGATCAGGTTGAACAGCGACTGGCGGAAGGCCTCCTCGACCCCGCTGTCGCTCGTCAGCGCCCGCCAGAGCGTCACCGACCCCACCGCATAGGCCAGCCAGCGCAGATAGGCCCGCACCTGCGCGTCCTGCCAGAGCGGGCGGGCCTGCCCGTTCACCAGTTGCACATAGCGGACGTAAGGCAGGCTGCCGAGAACCATGAACAGCGCGCCTGCATATTCCATCATCCCCGGATATTTGCCGAAGGAGGCATCCATGGGTGCGAAGCCCCCCGTGGCGACGGTGGTCATGCCGCAGATGATCGCATCTAGCGGCACCATGCCGAGCCCGTGGTAGACGAGGATGCAGGCGAGCGTCAGCCCGAAATAGACCAGCAGCAATTGCCGGGCGAGATCGGTGGCGCGCGGCAGGGCCTTGCCGAAGGTGTCGAAGCCCTCGGTGCGGAAATATTGCATCCCGCCCACCCGCAGCACCGGCAGGAAGATCATGGCGACGAAGGCGATGCCGAGCCCGCCGAGCCAGTTCAGCATCCCGCGCCAGAGGTTCATCCCCTCCGGCAGGTGATCGAGCCCGGTGATCACCGTCGATCCGGTGGTGGTGATGCCGGAAACCGCCTCGAAATAAGCGTCGGTGAACGAGAGGTGCGGCTCGCCGAAATAGAAGGGCAAGGCCGCGAACATCGGCACGAAGCCCCAGATCGCCACGGTCATGAGATAGGCCTGCCGCGACGACAGGCTCCCGCCGAGCGCGTTGGAGGTGGCGATGGAAAAGAGCACCCCCGCCGCCCCGGTGACGATCGCCGCCTCGAAGAAGTCGATGCCGTTGTGCAGCCCGCTCCGCCAGTCAATGATGCCGGGCGCCAGCATCAGGATGGCCAGCACGATCAGGATACGCCCGACAACGTAGACGATGGGTCGAAGGTCGATCATGGCCGAAGGCATAGGGGTTTCGCATCCGCCCGTCAAAGGGATCGCGGGGGAAGGCCAGCGCCGACTTTCTCCCCCACATGTGGCACCCATCCCGCATCTTGCGGGACGCGTGGCCGGGATGGCGGGCCGCGCTGAACGCTGCGCCCTGTTGTGGCC
>JAPUEK010000096.1 GCA_027492585.1 Paracoccaceae bacterium
TCCATGCGGCGGAGGCGAGCTACAACAACCATTGGGGCGTGCCGCTGACGCTGGCACGGATGCCGCAGGCCACGGATTTCGCCGTGATCGAGATCGGCATGAACCATCCGGGGGAGATCGCGCCGCTGGCGCGGCTGGCGCGGCTCGATGTGGCGATGATCACCATCGTCGCCCCCGCCCATCTTGAGGCCTTCGAGAACCTCGACGGCATCGCCCACGAGAAGGCCGCGATCCTCGACGGGCTGGTGCCGGGCGGGGTGGCGGTGCTGCCGGGGGATCTGCCCGTCTCGGGGATACTGCTGGACAAGGCCCGCGCGACGGGCGCGAAGATCCTGACCTTCGGCGCGGGGGAGGGGATGGATTTCACCCTGATCGCTGCCGATCTCGGCCCCGCGGCAACCGTGGTCCGGGCGAAGCGCCACGGCCAGCCGATGCTCTACAAGGTGCGCTCGCCGGGCCGGCATTTCGCCTCGAACGGGCTCGGCGCGCTGGCCGTGGCCGATGCGCTCGGCCTCGATCCGGTGATCGCGGTTCATGACCTCGGCCTCTGGGCGCCGCCCGTCGGACGCGGCACGCGGGAGCGGATCGTGATGGATGTGGTGGAGGAAACCACCTTCGACCTCATCGACGACGCCTTCAACGCCAATCCGGCCTCGCTGGCCGCCAGCCTCGACGTGCTGATCGCCGCCACGCCCGAGGATGGCGTCGGCCGCGTCGGCAAGGGCCGGCGCATCGCCATTCTCGGCGACATGCTGGAGCTTGGCCCGCAGGAAGGCGATCTGCACCGGGCGGTCGCCCGCCACCCCGGCCTTGCCGCCATCGACACGATCCATTGCGTCGGCCCGCGGATGAAGCTCCTCCATGCCGCCCTGCCGCGCGCGCAGCGGGGGGAGTGGGTGGAGACGGCCCCCGAGCTTGCCTCCCGCGCCCGCACCCTGATCGACGCGGGGGACATCGTGCTCGTCAAGGGGTCCAAGGGGATCAAGGTCAGCCTTGTCGTTGACGCGCTCCGCAAATTGGGGCAACGAGCGCCGGTTGCGTCTGAAGGAGAAGCGTAGATGTTGTATTGGCTCACCGAGTTTTCGGACGGCGGGGACTTTTTCAACCTCTTTCGCTACATCACCTTCCGGGCGGGCATGGCCTTCGTCACGGCGCTGGTCTTCGGCTTCATCTTCGGGCGGCCGCTGATCGACCTGTTGCGCCGCAAGCAGGGCAAGGGCCAGCCGATCCGCGATGACGGGCCGCAGACCCATTTCGCCAAGGCGGGAACGCCGACGATGGGCGGCCTTCTGATCCTGTCGGCGCTGATGGTCTCCACCCTGATGTGGGCGCGGCTCGACAGCCCCTATGTCTGGATCGTGGTGCTGGTGACGCTGGCCTTCGGGATGATCGGTTTCGCCGATGATTATGCCAAGGTGACGAAGCAGAACACCAAGGGCGTCTCCTCGCGGGTGCGCTTCATCTCGGGCCTCGCCATCGCGGCGCTGGCCAGCTATGCGGCCGCGCAGTTCCATCCGGCGGCGCTGACCAACCAGCTTGCCGTGCCGCTCCTGAAGAACGTGCTGGTGAACCTGTCCTTCTTCTTCGTGCCGTTCGGCATGATCGTGATCGTCGGCGCGGCCAATGCGGTGAACCTGACCGACGGGCTCGACGGGCTGGCGATCATGCCGGTGATGATCGCGGGGGGGACGCTCGGGATCATCTCCTATGTGGTCGGGAACTACAATTTCTCGGAATATCTCGGGGTGCATTTCGTGCCGGGGACGGGGGAACTCCTGATCTTCGCGGCAGCCCTCTTCGGGGGCGGGCTGGGGTTCCTCTGGTATAACGCCCCGCCCGCGGCGGTGTTCATGGGCGACACCGGCAGCCTCGCGCTCGGCGGCGCGCTCGGCGCCATCGCGGTCTGCACCAAGCACGAGATCGTGCTGGCCATCGTCGGCGGCCTCTTCGTGGTCGAGGCGCTGAGCGTGATCATCCAGGTCGGCTATTTCAAGCGCACCGGCAAACGGGTCTTCCTGATGGCCCCGATCCACCACCATTTCGAGAAGAAGGGTTGGGCGGAGCCGCAGATCGTCATCCGCTTCTGGATCATCAGCCTGATCCTCGCAATGATCGGCCTTGCCACGCTGAAGGTGCGCTGAACGGCTGCCGCATCCCGGCGATGGGCGCCGGGCGATCCCGCCGTGGCCCTCTCATCGCCGCGGCCCCGCCGGCGCCGGCGCGGATCTGCCTTGCCGCGCCGGAGCGCCCGCTCCCGCCCGAAAGAGCGCAATCCCCCTTTCCCCTTCTTCTCTTTCCAAATATCCCACGGGGGTCCGGGGGTGTGAAACCCCCGGTTTCGTCAGGGGCAGCAGACGGGGGCGGGGATGATTCCGGTCAAAGGATATGCGGGTGCCAGGGTCGGGGTGCTGGGGCTCGGCCGCTCCGGCCTTGCCACCGCGGCGGCGCTCGTCGAGGGCGGGGCGGAGCCGCTTCTGTGGGACGACAGTCCGGAGGCGCGCGCCAAGGCGGAGGTCGAGGGCTTCACCTGCACCGACCTGACCCGCAACGGCGTGCTGGAAAGCTGCGCCTGCCTCGTGACCTCGCCGGGGATTCCGCATCTTTACCCCCATCCGAACAAGGTCATCGCCCGCGCGCTCGAACTCGGCGTGCCGGTCGACAACGACATCGGGCTCTTCTTCCGCAGCTTCGCCGGGCCGGACTGGGACAGGTTCGAGACGGCGCCGCGGGTGATCTGCGTCACCGGCTCCAACGGCAAGTCGACGACGACGGCGCTCATCCACCACATCCTTCAGGTCGCGGGGCGCCCCGTCCAGATGGCGGGCAACATCGGCAAGGGGGTGCTGTCCATCGAGCCCGCGCAGGATGGCGAGGTGGTGGTGCTGGAGCTCTCCTCCTACCAGACCGACCTTGCCCGCGCCCTGACCCCGGATGTGGCGGTCTTTACCAACCTCTCCCCCGACCACCTCGACCGCCACAACGGCATGGGCGGCTATTTCGCCGCCAAGCGCCGGCTTTTTGCCGAGGGCGGGCCGGATCGCGCGGTCATCGGCGTCGATGAGCCGGAGGGGCAGTTCCTTGCCGGGCAGATGGGCGAGGGGCCGCAGGACGACCGGGTGATCCGGATTTCCTCGGGACAGAAGCTCGAAAGCTTCGGCTGGTCGGTCTTCGCCCGCAAGGGTCATCTGGCCGAATGGCGGCGCGGCAAGCAGGTGGCCTCCATCGACCTGCGCGGGGTGGCGGGGCTGCCGGGGGCGCACAACCACCAGAACGCCTGCGCGGCCTATGCGGCGGCGCGCAGTCTCGGCATTGCGCCGAAGCTGATCGAAGGGGCGCTCCATTCCTTCGCCGGGCTGCCGCATCGCAGCCAGCTTGTCGGCGAGCGCGCCGGGGTGCGGTTCGTCAACGACAGCAAGGCGACCAATGTGGATTCGGCCGCCAAGGCCCTGCAAGCCTTCCCGAAGATCCGCTGGATCGCCGGGGGCATGGGCAAGGACGGCGGCATCGCGGCCTTGCAACCCTTCCTCGGCTCGGTGGTGAAAGCCTATCTCATCGGCCATTCGGCCCGCGATTTCGCCCTGCAACTGGGCGGGACGCCGCATGAGATCTGCGAGACGATGGAGCGCGCCGTGGCGCGTGCCGCAGCCGAGGCGGAGACGGGAGAGGTGGTTCTTCTGGCCCCGGCGGCGGCCTCCTTCGACCAGTATCCGAATTTCGAGAAGCGCGGCGAGGATTTCGCCGCGCGTGTGCGGGCGCTCCTTGGCTGAAACCGGGGAAGGGGGGCTTTGCGCCCCCCGCGCGACGATTCTGCGGACCGCCGCGCTCCCCCCGCAGGATATTTGTGGCAATGTGAAAGGCAGGGCCGGAGGCAGCCGGGCGCGTTTCCGTCTAGCCAGCGGCGGTGTTCTTCGCTAAGATTCCCACCAGATCCGGGGCAAACCCGGACGGACGGCAGAGCAGATACCCCGAAGCAGACGGCAGACAGGCGGATTTCCCATGACTGAGATGGTCTATGGTTCCATGCCCAATCGCGTGGCGGAGCCGGTGCTCCCCCGCTGGTGGCGGACGATCGACAAATGGTCGCTGACCGCGATCCTCGTGCTCTTCGGGATCGGGCTGCTGCTCGGTCTGGCGGCTTCGGTGCCGCTGGCGGAGCGCAACGGCCTTGACCCCTATCACTATGTCCAGCGGCAGGCGGTGTTCGGCGGGCTCGGGCTTCTGACCATGTTCGCCGTCTCGATGATGTCGCCCGACATGGTGCGGCGGCTCGGGGTCATGGGATTTGCGGTGTTCTTCACCGCACTGGCGCTTCTGCCTTTCCTCGGGACCGATTTCGGCAAGGGCGCGGTGCGGTGGTTCTCGCTCGGCTTCGTGTCCTTCCAGCCGTCGGAGTTCCTGAAGCCCGGCTTCATCATCGTCTCGGCCTGGCTGGTCGCGGCCTCCTCCGATCTGAACGGGCCGCCGGGGCGCGCTTTGTCCTTCGGGCTGGCGGTGACGGTGGTGATGTTTCTCGCACTCCAGCCCGATTTCGGGCAGGCGATGCTGGTCCTGTTCGGCTGGGGGGTGATCTATTTCGTCTCCGGCGCGCCGATGGTGCTGATCGTCACCATTCTGGGCCTGACCGGGGCCGGAGGCTTCGTCGCCTATAATTCGTCGGAGCACTTTGCCCGCCGGATCAACGGCTTCCTTGCCTCCGATGTCGATCCGCGCAGCCAGATCGGCTATGCGACCAATGCCATTCAGGAGGGCGGATTCTTCGGCGTCGGCGTCGGCGAAGGCCAGGTGAAATGGACCCTGCCCGATGCCCATACCGATTTCATCATCGCCGTCGCCGCCGAGGAATACGGCCTTGTGCTCGTGCTGGTGATCATCGCGCTTTACGCCACGATCACGGTGCGCTCGCTCTACCGGCTGACGCGGGAGCGCGACCCGTTCACGCGGCTCGCCGGCACGGGGCTTGCCTGCATCTTCGGGGTGCAGGCAATGATCAACATGGGTGTGGCGGTGCGGCTCCTGCCCGCCAAGGGCATGACTCTGCCCTTCGTCTCCTACGGCGGGTCTTCCGTCATCGCGGCGGGGATCACGGTCGGGATGCTGCTGGCCATGACCCGTTCGCGCCCGCAGAGCCAGATGAGCGACATCTTCGCGCGGGGCCGCAGATGAGCCGCGCCCCCCTTCTTCTGATCGCGGCGGGTGGCACGGGGGGGCATATGTTCCCCGCGCAGGCCCTTGCCGAGGCGATGGTGGCGAAGGGGTGGCGGGTGAAGCTGTCCACAGACGGGCGCGGTGCGCGCTATGCCGGGGGCTTCCCGGAGGCGGTGAAGGTGGCGGAGGTCGGCTCGGCCACCTTTGCCCGCGGCGGGGTGCTGGCGAAGCTTGCCGTGCCGTTTCGCATCGCGGGCGGTGTGCTGGCGGCGCTGGGCGGCATGGTCGCGGACCGGCCTGCGGTGGTTGTGGGCTTCGGCGGCTATCCGACGATCCCGGCGCTGTCGGCGGCCTGGGTGCTGCGTGTGCCGCGGATGATCCATGAGCAGAACGGCATCCTCGGCCGGGTCAACACGCTCTTCGCGCGGCGGGTGGACAAGGTGGCCTGCGGCACCTGGCCCACGGCTCTGCCTGCGGGCGTGACGGGGGAGCATACCGGCAATCCGGTGCGGCAGGCGGTGCTGGACCGTGCCGGCGCCGGCTACATTCCGCCGGGCGACTACCCGATGAGCCTTGTCGTCATCGGCGGCAGCCAGGGCGCGCGCATCCTGTCGGAGGTGGTGCCGGCCGCCGTCGCCGCCTTGGCCGAGCCCCTGCGCGACCGGCTGCGGATCGCCCAGCAGGCGCGGGCCGAAGACCTGCCGGCTGTCGTCCAGGCCTATGAAAACGCGGGCATCCTTGCCGAGATCGCTCCCTTCTTCTCTGACATCCCCCGCCGTTTGTCGGAGGCGCAACTGGTGATCTCGCGCTCCGGCGCCTCTTCGGTGGCCGATATCTCGGTGATCGGGCGGCCCTCCATCCTCATCCCCTTTGCCGCTGCGACCGGCGACCACCAGACCGCCAATGCCCGCGGCCTTGTTGACGCAGAGGCAGCCATCCTCATTCCCGAAAAGACGCTTGACGCCGCCACGCTCAGCACGCACATCGCCGCGATCCTCGGTCAGCCCGCCGCCGCCGAAGCCATGGCCCGCAATGCGCTGGCACAGGGGCGGCCGGATGCAACCGAAAGACTTGTGGCGCTGGTCGAGGCGCTTGTGAAGAAGAGGTAACGATGAACGCCACCAAGCTGCCGCTGGAACTCGGTCCGATCCATTTCGTCGGCATCGGCGGGATCGGCATGTCGGGGATCGCCGAAGTGCTGATCACGCTCGGCTATCAGGTGCAGGGCTCTGATGCCAAGGCGTCGAAGATCACCGACCGGCTGGTCAAGCTCGGCGCGCGGTTCTTCGAGGGCCAGCGGGCCGAGAACATCGGCGAGGGCGTGTCGGTGGTGGTGATTTCTTCCGCCATCAAGAAGGGCAATCCGGAGCTGGAAGAGGCGCGGCGCAAGAACCTTCCCGTGGTGCGCCGGGCCGAGATGCTGGCGGAGCTGATGCGGCTGCGGTCGAACATCGCCATCGCCGGGACCCATGGCAAGACGACGACGACGACCATGGTGGCCACGCTGCTGGACAAGGGCGGGTTTGACCCGACCGTGATCAACGGCGGGGTGATCCATGCCTACGGCTCCAACGCGCGCGCCGGGGCGGGGGAATGGATGGTGGTGGAGGCGGACGAAAGCGACGGCTCCTTCAACCGCCTGCCCGCGACCATCGCCATCGTCACGAACATCGACCCCGAGCATATGGAGCATTGGGGGACCTTCGACGCCTTGCGGAAGGGGTTCCTCGATTTCGTCTCCAACGTGCCGTTCTACGGGCTTGCGGTCTGCTGTACCGACCATCCGGAGGTGCAGGCGCTGGTCGGCAAGGTCACGGATCGTCGTGTGGTGACCTTCGGCTTCAACGCGCAGGCCGATGTGCGCGCGGTGAACCTGACATTCGAAAATGGCGTGGCCCACTTCGACATCCTCCTCCAGAATGAGGGAGAAGGTTCGAAAATTGAAGGTTGCACCCTGCCCATGCCGGGGGATCACAACGTCTCCAACGCGCTGTCGGCGGTGGCGGTGGCCCGCCATCTCGGCATGAAGCGCGAGGAGATCCGTGAGGCTCTGGCCGGGTTCGCGGGCGTGAACCGCCGCTTCACCAGGGTCGGCGAAGTGGGGGGCGTGACCATCATCGACGACTACGGCCATCATCCGGTGGAGATCGCCGCCGTGCTGAAAGCCGCGCGTCAGGCGACGAAGGGCCGGGTGATCGCCGTCCACCAGCCGCACCGCTATACGCGGCTGTCGAACCTGTTCGAGGATTTCTGCACCTGTTTCAACGAGGCGGATGTGGTGGCCATCGCCGAGGTTTATGCGGCGGGCGAAGACCCGATCGTCGGCGCTTCGCGCGATGATCTGGTGGCCGGGCTGATCGCCCATGGCCATCGCCATGCCCGCGCGCTGCTCGACGAGGCGGATCTGGCGCGGCTGGTGCGCGAGCAGGCGCGGCCGGGCGATATGGTCGTCTGCCTCGGGGCGGGGACGATCTCTGCCTGGGCCAACAACCTGCCGGCACGGCTGACGGAAAAGGCGGCATGAGCCTGCCGCTCATCCTCGGGGCGGTCTGGGTGCTGGTGGCGGCGGCGGTGGCGATGCTGCCGATGCGACTGCAGATGGTGCCGGGGCTGACGCTTCTGGTGCTGGCGCCGGTGCTGCTCGTCTGGATCGGGCTTTGCCATGGCTGGCTGTGGCTGGCGCTCGGGCTTTTCGCCTTCGGCTCGATGTTCCGCCGCCCGCTGGTCTATTTCGCGCGCAAGGGTCTTGGCCTGCCGGTCGAGGACCCGCGCCTGAAGGAGGGGCAGGGATGAGCAACGCCCCGCTGGTCGGCGCCTTCCTGTGGCTGATCCTCGCCAATGTGGTCGCCATGTTTCCGAGCCGCGACCATCACTGGACCAATGCCTATATCCTGATCGCCATCGGCGTGCCGATCCTTGGCTGGGTGACTTTGGTGAACGGCCCGCTCTGGGGTCTTGCGGTGCTGATCGGCGGGGCGAGCGTGCTGCGCTGGCCGGTGGTCTATCTCTGGCGCTGGATGCGGCGGCTGGTTTAGGGCCGGTCAATCGTCTCTGGCGGGGCTTGCCTTGAGGGGAGGAGCCTGCCCCTTCGCCGCGCCTTCCGTCCGGCGGCCGGAGGGGTTTTGCACCCCTCCGGGCCTCCCCGCAGGATATTTGAGGCAAGATGAAAGAGGGGGGAGAGGGGGCGAGGGGCGGCGTCGGGCTTCTGTCTGCGAAGCAAGGCCCCCCTTGCGGCTGGCCGGTTTTCCCGGCTACCTCGGGGGTATGACAGAGCATCCTTCCGACCTTCCCCCCGTGCGTGGCACGCTGACCCCGAACCGTGTGCTGGCCGATCTGACCTGGCTGCGGGTCGGCGGCCCGGCGGACTGGCTCTTCCAGCCGGCCGACGAGGCGGATCTGGTGGACTTCCTGGCCGCGCTTGATCCGGCGATTGCGGTTTTTCCGATGGGCGTCGGATCGAACCTCATCGTGAGGGATGGCGGCCTCCGCGCGGTGGTGATCCGGCTTGGCCGCGGGTTCAACGGAATTTCGACCGCCGGGGGGCTTGTTACCGCAGGGGCGGCGGCGCTCGATGCCCATGTCGCGCGCAAGGCGGCGGAGGCGGGGCTGGACCTGACCTTTCTCCGCACCATTCCCGGCTCCATCGGCGGCGCGGTGCGGATGAATGCGGGCTGCTATGGCTCCTATGTCGCCGATCATCTGCAATCGGTGCGGATCGTCACGCGGCAGGGCCGGGTGGAAGAACTGCCCGCCGCCGCCCTCGCCCTGCGCTACCGGCAGTCCGACCTGCCGGAGGGCGCCATCGTCCTTTCGGCAACCTTCCGCGCAGCCTCCGGCGATCCTGCGGAACTGGCTGCGCGGATGGAGGACCAGATCGCGCGCCGCGATGCCTCCCAGCCGACGAAGGACCGCTCGGCCGGCTCCACCTTCCGCAATCCGGCGGGATTTTCCTCCACCGGGCGAGCCGATGACAGCCAGGAGCTGAAGGCCTGGAAGGTGATCGACGATGCGGGGATGCGGGGCGCCACCCTCGGCGGGGCGCAGATGTCGCCCAAACATTCCAACTTCCTCATCAACGCCGGGGGCGCCTCTGCCGCCGATCTGGAAGATTTGGGGGAAGAGGTGCGAAAAAGGGTTTTCCAACAGAGCGGTATCACGTTAGAGTGGGAAATCATGCGGGTGGGCGAACGCCTGCCGCAATAACAAGATCACGGGTCGCCAAAGATCCGGATGAGGCAGTGAAAACATGGCGGGCGCATCGAGCGGGATGTCCCCCAGAGTGGCGGTGTTGATGGGTGGGCTTTCCGCGGAGCGGGAGGTCTCTCTTGTCTCAGGGCGCGAATGTGCCATAGCCCTCCGGGAGGCTGGATTTCAGGTCATCGAGGTCGATTGCGGCCGCGATCTGGCGGCGCGTCTGGCCGAGATCCGCCCGGATGTGGCCTTCAACGCGCTCCATGGCCGTTATGGCGAGGATGGCGCGGTGCAGGGGCTGCTCGAATGGCTCGGCATCCCCTATACCCATTCGGGCGTGCTGGCCTCCGCCATCGCCATGGACAAGGTGAAGACCAAGGAAGTCTATGCCGCCGCCGGCCTGCCCACCGTCCTGTCGGTGCTTGCGAGCCGCGACGAGGTGAGCGCGGGCCATGTCCTGCCGCCGCCCTATGTGGTGAAGCCCTATAACGAGGGCTCCTCCGTCGGGGTCTACATCGTGAACCCCGGCTCGAACCATCCGCGTCTGGCCGAGACCATGCCCGCGACGGTGATGGTCGAGACCTATGTGCCGGGGCGGGAGATGACCTGCACGGTGATGGGGGATCGCGCGCTTTGCGTGACCGACATCATCACCGAGGGCTGGTATGATTACGACGCGAAATACAAGGCGGGGGGGTCGCGCCATGTGCTGCCCGCCGACCTGCCTGCCGAGATCACCGAAGCCTGCCTCGACTATGCCCTGCGCGCCCACAGGGCGCTTGGCTGCCGGGGCCTGAGCCGCACCGATTTCCGCTGGGACGAAACGCAGGGCCTCGCCGGGCTGATCCTTCTGGAGACCAACACCCAGCCGGGGATGACGCCGACCTCGCTCGCCCCCGAACAGGCGGCCTTCTGCGGCTATTCCTTCCCCGAGCTGTGCCGCTGGATGGTGGAGGACGCCTCATGCAATCGCTAGGCCGCGCCACCCGCCCGCACCAGCCGCCGCTGCGCCGTGACCCGGCGCCGTCCCGCTGGTCCTACCGGATGCAGCGGCTGTGGCTGACGCCGCTTTTCCGCATCGGCTTCCATGTCGGGCTGCCGGTGCTGCTGCTGGCGGGTGTCGTCGGGCTTGTGCTGATGAACGAGGGGCGGCGCGAGGCGATTGCCGGCGGCATTGCCCAGATCAAGGAGCAGTTCCAGTCCCGCCCCGAGTTCCGCGTCAACATGATGGCGGTGGAAGGGGCTTCTTCCGATCTTGCCGATGCGGTGCGGGCGAAGCTGGCGGTGAAGCTGCCGGTTTCCTCCTTCAAGCTCGATCTCGACCAGATGCGCGACAGGGCGCAGGAGCTGGACGCCGTGGCCTCCGCCGAATTGCGGGTGCGCTCGGGCGGGGTTTTGCAGGTCCTGATCACGGAGCGGGAGCCTGCGCTCGTCTGGCGCGACGAGGCCGGGCTGACGCTGATCGACGCGACCGGCCACCGGGTCGCGGGGCTGGCCGAGCGGGCCGACCGCGCCGATCTGCCGCTGGTGGCGGGGCAGGGGGCCGATAACGCCGCCCCCGAAGCCCTCGCGCTGATCGAGGCGGCGGGGCCGCTGACCCATCGCCTGCGCGGCCTTGTCCGCGTGGGGGAGCGCCGCTGGGATCTGGTGCTCGACCGCGACCAGCGCATCCTTCTGCCGGCGGACCGCCCGGTGCAGGCGCTTGAACGCCTTCTGGCCCTCGATCAGGCGGAGGATCTGACCTCCCGCGATCTCGCGGCCATCGACCTTCGCAATGCCGCCCGCCCCGTGCTGCGGCTGGCCCCCTTTGCCCTGACCGAGGCACGCCGGGCGCGTGGCCTCGCCGCGCCCACCAAGACGGAGAACGACCTATGACGGATCTCTACCAATCCCAGCGTGCGATGCGCGCCCTGCGCCGGACCGCCATGCAGCGTGGTGTGGTGGCGATCCTCGATGTGGGGACCTCCAAGATCGCCTGCCTCGTGCTGCGGTTCGACGGCTTCGAGAGCCAGGCCGACAGCGAGGGCGTGGGGCCGATGGCCGGACAATCGACCTTCCGGGTGATCGGGGCGGCGACGACCCGCTCGCGCGGGGTGCGCTTCGGCGAGATCGCGGTGATGAACGAGACGGAGCGGGCGATCCGCACCGCCGTTCAGGCCGCGCAGAAGATGGCCAATGTGCGGGTGGATCATGTGATCGCCTGCTTCTCCGGGGCGGAGCCGCGCAGCTACGGGCTGGCGGGGGAGCTTGACCTTCTGGATTCGGTGGTGACCGAGCAGGATGTGGCCCGCGTCATGGCCGCCTGCGACGTGCCGCCGCTCGGTGACGGGCGGGAAGTGCTCCATGCCCAGCCGGTGAACTTCGCGCTTGATCACCGCACCGGCCTTGGCGATCCGCGCGGACAGATCGGCAACCGGCTGGCCTGCGACCTGCATCTGCTGTCGGTGGATGCGAGCGTCGTGCAGAACCTGCTTTACTGCATCAACCGCTGCGATCTGGAACTGGCCGGGATCGCCTCCTCCGCCTATGTCTCGGGCATCTCCTCGCTGGTCGAGGATGAACAGGAACTGGGGGCGGCCTGCGTCGACATGGGCGGCGGGTCCACCGGCATCTCGATCTTCATGAAGAAGCACATGATCTTCTCCGATGCGGTGCGGATGGGCGGGGACCATGTGACCTCCGACATCTCCAAGGGCTTGCAGGTGCCGCTGGTGGTCGCCGAGCGGATCAAGACCAAGCATGGCGGGGTTCACGCCACCGGCATGGACGACCGCGAGATGATCGAGATGGGCGGCGATTCGGGCGATTGGGAAAAGGATCGCCGTCAGGTGAGCCGCACCGAGCTGATCGGCATCATGCGCCCGCGGGTGGAAGAGATCCTGGAAGAGGTGCGCGCCCGCCTCGACGCCGCCGGTTTCGACAGCCTGCCGAGCCAGCAGATCGTGCTGACCGGCGGCGCGAGCCAGATCCCCGGCCTTGACGGTCTGGCCTCCCGCATCCTTGGCCAGCGGGTCCGTATGGGTCGCCCCCTGCGTGTGCAGGGCCTGCCGCAGGCCGCCACCGGCCCCGCCTTTTCGGGCGCTGTCGGACTTTGCCTCTTTGCCGCGCATCCGCAGGATGAGTGGTGGGATTTCGACATCCCGATGGAACGCTACCCCGCCCGGTCGCTGAAAAGGGCCTTCAGATGGTTCAAGGACAACTGGTAACCCCCAATATCCTGAACACATGGCGAGATGCCGCTGATGGCGGCACGCAGCTCCCCATATTTTGTGGGGAATTGCACTTTTTTCGTGACCTCAGGGCCGCTTGTGGATAGAATCGGGGATAATTCGGCATTCTGGGCCTCGGGACGGGTTCAGGCAGACCGGAACGGCAACTGGCGGGGCGCACCGCTCATAAAAGAACAGGCGGACAGAGAATGGCATTGAACCTGATCATGACCTCGGATCGTGAAGAGCTGAAGCCCCGTATCACGGTGTTCGGCGTCGGCGGCGCCGGGGGCAACGCCGTCAACAACATGATCGACCAGAAGCTGGAGGGCGTGGAGTTCGTCGTGGCGAACACCGACGCGCAGGCGCTGCAACAGTCGAAGGCGACCTCGAAGATCCAGATGGGCCTGAAGGTGACCGAAGGTCTCGGCGCGGGTGCGCGCCCCTCGGTCGGCGCGGCTGCGGCGGAAGAGACCATCGAAGAGATCGTCGACCATCTGGCCGGCGCCCATATGTGCTTCATCACCGCCGGCATGGGCGGCGGCACCGGCACTGGTGCGGCCCCGATCATCGCGCAGGCCGCGCGGGAGCTGGGCGTTCTGACCGTCGGCGTCGTGACCAAGCCCTTCCAGTTCGAGGGCAACAAGCGGATGAAGCAGGCCGAGGACGGCATCGCCGCCCTTCAGAAGGTCGTGGATACGCTGATCATCATCCCGAACCAGAACCTCTTCCGTCTGGCCAATGAACGCACCACCTTTACCGAAGCCTTCGCCATGGCCGACGACGTGCTCTATCAGGGCGTCAAGGGCGTGACCGACCTGATGGTGCGTCCGGGCCTCATCAACCTCGACTTCGCGGACGTGCGCGCCGTGATGGACGAGATGGGCAAGGCGATGATGGGAACCGGCGAGGCTGCGGGCGAGGATCGCGCCGTTCAGGCTGCCGAGAAGGCCATCGCCAACCCGCTGCTCGACGAGATCAGCCTGCATGGCGCCAAGGGCGTTCTCATCAACATCACCGGCGGCTATGACCTGACGCTGTTCGAACTGGACGAAGCTGCGAACATCATCCGCGAAAAGGTCGATCCGGATGCGAACATCATCGTCGGCTCGACGCTCGACACCTCGATGGAAGGCATGATCCGCGTGTCGGTCGTGGCGACCGGCATCGACGTGAGCCAGGCCAAGGCCGATACCCCGGTGGCCCGCCGTCCGATGGCGCATCCGCTGCCGGTGGCCGAGCCGAAGCGCGAAGCGCCGGTGCAACTGACCGTCTCGCCGGTTGCGACCCATGTCGCCCCGCCGGTGATGCAGCAGGCCGCTCCGCAGCCGGCGCCGGTTGCGCCGCCCGCCGCGGCTCCGAGCCTCTTCGACACCATGGAGCCGCGCGGCCACGACTTCGCGCCGCGCCACGAGGAAGAAGCCGCCGACGACCTGCCGCCGCCCGCCTATCGTCCGCAGGCGCCGCTGCCGCGCACCATGCCGGCCGCTTCGGCTGCCGCCCATGATCAGGACGCCGCCGCTTTCGTGGCGCCCCGTCCGCGCACGCCCGGCACCCCCTCGCCGGAGGCGATGGCCCGCCTGCAGGCCGCCGTGTCGAAATCGCCTGCCGCCGCCCCGCGCGCCCAGCAGCCGATGCAGCAACCGGCCCGTGCCGCCGCCCCGCAACCGGCAGCCAAGGCGCAGGAGCAGCAGCGTCCGCGCTTCGGCATCGGCGGGCTGATCTCGCGCATGGCCGGCGGCCATGGGGATGCCGCCGCAGAGCGTGCGCCCGTCGGCCGCGCCCAGCCGCCGGTCACGGCCTATGACGACGAGCCGGAGCTTTCCGCCGATCAGGAACGGATCGAGATTCCCGCCTTCCTGCGCCGTCAGGCCAACTGAGCGGGTTGCGACCCCTGTTACAAAGCCCGGCAATGCCGGGCTTTTTCTTTTGCTTTATCAGGGGATTACGGCTCATTCTCTCTGTCACACTCGGTTACAAAGAGTGAGTTGAGATAAATCTGATCCAGTCCTACCTAGTGTCAGCCGGGGCATGACTCCGGATTTTGGGATTTCGGCCTGTGCAAAACACGCTCGCCTCCGCTGCCAGTTTCCAAGGGCTTGGCCTCCATTCCGGGGCGCCGGTCACGATGGTTGTGCATCCGGCTCCGGCCGATCACGGCATCTGGTTCCGGCGCACGGATCTGGCCACCGGCGATGTGCTGGTCCCGGCCCGCTGGGATGCGGTGGTGCCGTCGAAGCTTTGCACCCTGATCGCCAATCCCTCGGGCGTGTCGATTTCGACCATCGAGCATGTGATGGCGGCGCTTGCCGGTTCCGCCATCCACAATGCGCTGATCGAGATCGACGGGCCGGAAGTGCCGATTCTCGACGGCTCCGCCGCGCCCTTCGTCGCGGGCTTCCTCGCTGCCGGAATCGTGGAGCAGGACGCCCAGGTGCGCGCCATCCGCGTTCTGAAAGCCGTCGAAGTGCGCGAGGGGGAGGCGGTGGCCCGCCTCGAACCCTCCGACATCATGGAGATCGACTTCCGCATCGACTTCACCGAAGCCGCGATCGGCCGTCAGGAAAAGCGGCTGAACATGGCCAACGGCGCCTTCGTGCGGGAACTCTCCGACAGCCGCACCTTCTGCCGCAATGCCGAGGTGGAGGCGATGCGCGAACGCGGCCTCGCCCTGGGCGGCACGCTCGAAAACGCCGTGGTCTTTGAGGGCGACCGGGTTCTGTCGCCGGGCGGGCTGCGCCATGCGGATGAACCCGTACGCCACAAGATGCTCGACGCCGTGGGCGATCTGGCGCTGGCCGGCGGGCCGATCCTTGGCCGCTATACCGGCATCCGCGCCGGCCATGCCATGACCAACCGCCTGCTGCGCGCGCTCTTTGCGACGCCGGGGGCCTGGCGGTGGCAGGAATGCAGCGCCACGACCGGCGGCAAGCTGCCGGGGATGGGCGTCCATTGGGGCGACCTGCCGGCACGGGCCTGACCGGAAGGCTGTGATTGTGCGGCGCCAAGGCAGAAACCCGTTTTGCGCCCCGGATTTTTCTGTGCTACGAGAGGCCGAAGAGCAGCGGAGTCACGCCCTGAACGGGCAGGGTTCGCAAGGCAACCGGGATAGGCAGAAGATGGCAGGCGGAAAGTCGGGTGCGGTGCGGCGGGCCCTCAGCACGGCGCTTCTCATGGCGACACTGACGGTAACACTGGCAGCCTGCGGGGGCGGCGCTCCGAAGGAGCGGGCGCTTGATACCTATACGCCCGAAGAAATCTACAAGCGCGGCGAGCTGACGCTCGAAACCGGCAAGCCCGGCGATGCGCTGAAGTATTTCCAGGAGGTGGAGCGGCTCTACCCCTATACCGAATGGGCCAAGCGCGGGCTGATCATGCAGGCCTTCACCCTGCATGAATCGAAGGAATACGAGCAGGCCCGCGATGCGGCGCAACGCTATCTCGATTTCTACCCCGGCGATGAGGATGCGGCCTATGCCCAGTTCATCATGGCTTTGTCCTATTACGACCAGATCGACGAGGTGGGCCGGGATCAGGGCCTGACCTTCCAGGCGCTGCAATCGTTGCGGACGGTGATCGAGAAATATCCCGACAGCGAATATGCCAAGTCGGCGATGATGAAGTTCGATCTGGCCTTCGACCATCTTGCGGCGAAGGAAATGGAGATCGGGCGCTATTACCTGAAACGGCACAATTACGCGGCGGCGATCAACCGTTTCCGCTCCGTCGTGCAGGATTTCCAGACCACCACCCACACCGCCGAGGCGCTGCACCGGCTGGTGGAGTGCTATCTCGCGCTTGGCTTCACCGAAGAGGCGCAGACGGCGGCCGCGATTCTCGGCTACAACTACCAGTCCAGCCCCTTCTACGAGGACAGCTTCCGCCTGCTGAAAGGCAAGGGCCTGTCGCCCGAGGCCAAGGGGACGAGCTGGCTGGCGACCGTCTATCGCCAGATGGTCAAGGGCGAGTGGTTGTAAGGGGGATGGGCGGGTCGCCCATCCGACGGGGTTGCCATGCTTGCCTCGCTTGAGATCCGCGATGTGCTGATCATCGACCGGCTGAGCCTTGCGCTCGGCCCCGGTCTCAATGTGCTGACCGGCGAGACGGGGGCGGGCAAGTCGATCCTGCTCGACGCCCTGGGCTTCGTGCTCGGCTGGCGGGGGCGGGCGGAACTGGTGCGGGCCGGGGCGGCGCAGGGCGAGGTGACGGCGGTTTTCGAGATCGCCCCCGGCCATCCCGCCGAAGCGGTGCTGGAAGCGGCGGGGATCGCGGCGGAGGGCGAGGTGATCCTGCGCCGGGTCAACACCGCCGACGGGCGCAAGACCGCCTGGGTCAATGACCGCCGCGTCTCGGGCGAGGTGCTGCGCGATCTCTCCGAAGTGCTGGTGGAGCTTCATGGCCAGCAGGATGACCGCGGCCTTCTGAACCCGCGCGGCCACCGGCTGCTGCTCGATGATTTCGCGGGCATCGACACCACGGTGTCGCGCGGGCTCTGGCGGGCGCAGGCGGAGGCGCGCGCGGCCCTTCAGACGGCGGAGGCGGGGCTGGCCCGCGCGCAGGCCGAGGAGGAGTTCCTGCGCCATGCCGTCGCCGAACTCGACAAGCTCGATCCGCAGCCGGGAGAGGAGGCGAGCCTCGACGCCCGCCGCCGGATGATGCAGGGGGCCGAGCGTATCCGCGCCGACATCGCCCGCGCCCATGCCGCGCTGACCGAGGGGGCGGAGGGGCAGATGCGCGATGCGCTCCGCTGGCTCGAAGGGGCGTCGGAGCGGGCAGAGGGCCGGCTCGAAGCGCCTCTTGCCGCGCTGAACCGGGCGCTGATCGAGCTGGCCGAAGCGGGGGAGGGGGTCGAGGAGGTGCTGCGCGCGCTCGACTTCAACCCGGCGGAGCTGGAGGCTCTGGAGGAGCGGCTCTTTGCGATCCGGGCCTTGGCGCGCAAGCATGGGGTGCTGCCGGATGACCTCGGCGGTTTCGCCGAAGATCTGCGCGGGCGGCTCGCGGCCATCGACGGCGGGGCGGCGGGGCTGGCGCGGCTGCAAAAGGCGGTCGTGCAGGCGGAGGCGGCCTATGCCGCCGAGGCGGGCGTCCTGCGGCAGGCGCGGGTTGCGGCGGCGCAGCGGCTCGATGCGGCGATGGCGGCGGAACTGGCCCCGCTGAAGATGGAGCGCGCGGTCTTCGCCACCGAACTGACCGAAGGCGAGCCGGGACCGGAGGGGCGCGATGCGGTGACCTTTACCGTGGCGACGAACCCCGGTGCGCCGGCGGGGGCCTTGAACCGCATCGCCTCGGGCGGGGAGCTGAGCCGCTTTCTGCTGGCGCTGAAGGTCTGTCTGACGGCGCAATCCTCGGGCCTGACGATGATCTTCGATGAAATCGACCGTGGGGTCGGCGGGGCGACAGCGGATGCGGTCGGGCGACGGCTGAAGGCGCTTGCCGAGGGCGCGCAGGTTCTGGTCGTCACCCATTCCCCGCAGGTGGCCGCACTTGGCAGCCATCATTGGCGGGTGGAGAAGCGGGTGGTGGAGGGCCAGACCCTTTCGACGGTCAGCGCCCTTGCTCCCGAGGAGCGGGTCGAGGAGATCGCCCGGATGCTGGCCGGCGACCGGGTGACGGAAGCGGCGCGGGAGGCGGCGCGGGCTTTGCTTTAGGCGTGGTGCTGTGGCCGGCGCCGGGGGCTTCACATCCTCCCGGCCAGCGGTCTCTCGGACCGATGGCGAAAATTACCAGCTGCATCCCCCGCGGGATATGTATGCACCGCAGGATATTTCAGACAGGAAACGGGGGCAGGGGCGGCGTTCCGGAGGGCCAGGCCGCGGGCTGGGGCTAGACCTGCGCGGATCTGAGGGCTGTCAGTGCCTCCTGAATTTCTTCGCGCAACTGCCGGCGTTCCTCTTCGGTGAGGAAGGCGCCCAGCTCCACTTCCCGCCCGTTTCCCCGCAGCGTCAGATAGTCCGGCACCGGCCCGGCTTTCGGCCCGGCCTTGGGGTAGATCCGGACCTCCACCCAATGGGGATTGGCCTCCCATTCCTGCCGCTTGCCGCGCGGGCCGCGACGGAGCAGGGTGATGCGGTCGGGGGTGAGGGTCAGCTCCTCCAGGATCTCGGCGTCGCGGTAGCTGCGCTCAAGCGCCCACCAGATCGCGGCGAGGGCGGCGGCCAGAAAGGGCAGGAGCGCCCAGAGCACCGGCGAGCCGAGCACCGCCAGAAGTGGCACCGCGATCAGCGCCGCCGTGCCGCCGATGAACCAGACCATCCCCCTCCGCGGCAGGGAGCGGTAAGGCCAGAGCCGCAGGCACTGACGGTCAGGGCTGGGGGGGAGCCATTCGCAGGGCATGGGATCAGCAGGGCGGCTGCGGCAGGCCACGCGCGCGCCGATAGCGCGCTGCCCAGTCGCGGCTGGTGGCATCGGCCATCCGGCGGTTCGGCACCTCCAGCGGCATGTCGTCGGGCAGGTCGAGGCCCCGCAGAATCCGCCGTACATGGGTTTGCGGATCGGCGGAGAAGCTTTCATAGTCCAGTCGCAGGGGGGTGACATGCTCCCGCCCGAACCATTCTTCCCAGAGCCGGTTGCCCGCCGCCGCCTCCGCGATGAAGGCGTCAATGCGGGCGGCGTCATATTCTGGATGCCCGGCGGGCCGGTCGGGCTGATGGCCGTCGAGGTGCCAGATCTGGCTCACTTCGGCTTTCAGCCGCGAGACGGCCTGCGCGACCTCGTCCTGCCGGCGGATGTGGAGGAACCGGCAGGGGCCGAAGACCTCCCCGAACCGGGCGCGGGCGCTGCCGGGCGCCGCGCCGATCTCCGCCATGAGGGAGGGCAGGGTGGCCGCCTGAATCCGCAGGCCGAAGATGCCGTTGGCGCTCTGCCCGGCGCGGATCGCGGCGGCGCGGTAGGTTTCGGCATCGGGCGTGGAACCTTCGGCAGGCGCGATCCCCCAGTCACGGGCGTAGTCTGCCCGGTCCTCCGCACGGAACCAGGACTCGGGCCGGCCGGCCACGCCGGAGGCTTCCAGCAGCGCACATAGCAGGGTGCTGCCGGTGCGGGGCGTGGCGCAGATCACGATGGTCAGAGGCGGCAGGCTCATGCGGTCCTCGGCAATGCAAAAGGCCCCGGATCGCTCCGGGGCCCTGTCGCTGTTCTCGGTCTCAATGCCCGCGGGCGTGGTCCCAGTCCGACTGCTTCGGCAGCTGCTCGAACGTATGCTCGGGCGGCGGGCAGCTCAGGGTCCATTCCAGCGTGTCGGCATATTCGTTCCAGTAGTTGTTCTCCGTGACCTTCTTGCCCCAGAGCAGCGAGTAGAACACGATGCCGATGAAGAACAGGAAGGAGGCGAAGGACAGGAACGCGCCGTAGGAGGAGATCAGGTTCCAGTGGGCGAAAGCCTCCGGATAGTCGATGTAGCGGCGCGGCATCCCCTGACGGCCGAGGAAGTGCTGCGGGAAGAAGGTCAGGTTCGCACCGATGAACATCATGAAGAAGTGCAGCTTGCCCGCCCATTCCGGATAGTGCCGGCCCGACATCTTGCCGAACCAGAAATAGATCCCGGCGAAGATCCCGAAGACGGCACCCAGCGACATGACGTAGTGGAAGTGCGCCACGACGTAATAGGTGTCGTGATAGGCGCGGTCCACCGGAGCCTGGCTCAGGACGATCCCGGTCACGCCGCCGACGGTGAAGAGGAAGAGGAAGCCGAAGGCCCAGAGCATCGGGGTCTTCAGCTCGATCGAGCCGCCCCACATGGTGGCGATCCAGGAGAACACCTTGATGCCGGTCGGCACCGCGATGACCATGGTGGCCAGCATGAAGTAGCTCTGCTGCCGCAGGCTCATGCCGACGGTATACATGTGGTGCGCCCAGACGACGAAGCCCAGCACCCCGATCGCCACCATCGCATAGACCATCGGCAGATAGCCGAAGATCGGCTTCTTGGAGAAGGTCGAGATGACCTGGCTGATGATGCCGAAGGCCGGGATGACGATGATGTAGACTTCCGGGTGGCCGAAGAACCACAGGATATGCTGGTAGAGGATCGGGTCGCCGCCGCCGGAGGGCTGGAAGAAGGTGGTTCCGAAGTTGCGGTCGGTCAGGAGCATGGTGATGGCGCCCGCCAGAACCGGCAGCGACAGCAGAATCAGCCAGGCGGTGACGAAGATCGACCAGCCGAAAAGCGGCACCTTGTGCAGGGTCATGCCCGGCGCGCGCATGTTCAGGAAGGTGGTGATCATGTTGATCGCGCCAAGGATCGAGGAGGCGCCCGAAAGGTGGACCGCGAAGATCGCAAGGTCCATCGAATAGCCCTGATCCGAGGTCGAGAGCGGCGGGTAGAGCACCCAGCCCACGCCGGAGCCGAGCTGCCCGTCGCCACCCGGCGAAACCACCGAGGCGACCGCAAGCGAGGTCCCGGCGACATACATCCAGTAGGAGAGGTTGTTCATCCGCGGGAAGGCCATGTCCGGCGCACCGATCTGGAGCGGCATGAAATAGTTGCCGAAGCCCCCGAACAGCGCCGGAATCACCACGAAGAACATCATCAGGATGCCGTGGGCCGTGACGGTCACGTTCCAGACGTGGCCGTTCGGCGTGCATTCACGGCTGGCATCTGCGACGAACCGCATCCCTTCGGCGCACATGTACTGCACGCCGGGATGCATCAGCTCCATCCGCATGTAGACGGTGAAAATCACCGAGATCAGGCCGACAAGCCCGCCGGTGAAGAGATAAAGGATGCCGATATCCTTGTGGTTCGTGGACATGAACCAGCGGGTGAAGAACCCCCGCTGATCATGGTCATGGCCATGAATGGCTGCGTCTGCCATTGGCGTCTCCCGTTTCTGGTTCCATCGCCGCAGGTTTTCCTGCGCGCCTCACTACCTGCGTCTTTAGTGCGCGCCCCGCGCCTCGGCAATGTCTGAGTTGACGCAGATCAAGAAAACCTGTCGCAGGGCGGCCTTCCGGGCCGGTTGCGCGGCGGTCACTCGCTGTTCACGGAGGTTCCGGTCGTGGGCGACAGGATGGCGGTCGAGGGGTAGCGGTGCGACCAGCTCGCCCCGCCGCCGCCGGGCGGGTAGGACAGGACCAGCCCCTCGTAGGTGTCGAGCTTGCCGAGGGGCAGGGCGTTGGTCCGGTTGTAGCGCCCCGAGACCTGCGCCTCGGTGCTGGCGACGATATGGGCGCCGGTCTGGCGTCCCATGGCGCGCAGGAAGGCATCGCCGTTGCCGGTCATGTTCATCTGCGAGAAGAAGATGCCGTCCCCTTCGGAGGCCGAAGCCTCGGTGACGATCCGCCCGACAAGGCAGGCCCGGATCCAGATCTTGCCGATGAGGCCCGCCCAGCCCCGGAAGAGATCGACCTGCCCCATGCCGAAGCCCTGACCCAGTTGCATGTAGGCCGGCGCGCCGTGGCAGGAGATCACCAGCGAAGCGAGCCGCCCGCCGGGTGCTTCTCTGGCCACATGCGCCACCCATTCGATGATGTGGCTGCACGAGGTATCGGCCGCGACCTCCCAGGTGTTTGCCATCTGCACGCGGACAGGCGCGCGCGCGTCATTCAGCCCCATATGGGGCGCATCTATGCTGATCATGAAAATACCTTTCAACCAACGATCCGTGGCTGGCCAGCAGGCCGAAATGCGCCTTTGCCGCCACGCTCCGAATCTAGCACGGTTTTCCATGCGCCGAAGCGATTTCGGCGCTTCGGGGCGGGACCGGGGCGCCATGCCGGGCAGACCGGCAATGTCCCGCCCATGGAGCGGGCATTTGCGGAAGAGGGGCGCTCTGCCTGGGCGTCGCAGGGGGGGGCTCGCCGCCCGTCAAAGGCCGCGCCCGGTAATGCAGCCGGTTTCGGGCCCGCCCGCTGAGCCGGAAGCCGAAGAATCGCGCCGCCGGGCTGCCGCCTGCGAAACACCTGCGGATCGGGCAAGCTCCGGACCGGCTCTTTGCCTCATCCCCTGTGCTCAAATATCCCCCGCGGAGCGATCGCGGCCTGCCTCCGGTCTGCCGCTGGCCGGCTGGCCGCCCCGCCGCGGCATCGCCCATGCAGCCTGAGGGGAGGCCGGAGCCCCCCCCCCGCCGGTCTTACTGAACGCTGGCGAGATAGGCCGCGATATCCTCGCCGCCCTTGGCGAGCTTGAAGGACATCTTCGATTTTGCCCCGGCGTCGCCGGTCTTTTCCTTCAGCCAGGCGGAAGGATCGCTCGCATAGACGGCGAGACTGGCTTCGTCCCAGACCGCGCCGGTGGCCCCGGCCGCAAGGATCGACTCCCCGTATTCATAGCCCGGCTCGGAGGCGACAGGCCGCCCGATCACCCCGTAGAGGTTCGGGCCGGTCTTGCCGCCCTTCACGATATCGGTGCCGTCCGGCGCAATGATCGAATGGCAGGCCTTGCATTTGTTGAAGCCCGCTTCCCCGGCTGCCGGATCGCCCGCGACGGCGGGAGAGGCGAGAGCCAGACCGCAAAGCAGGGGGATCAGGAAACGTTTGGTCATGTCATCCTCATGTGCTGCGACAAACCCGAGTCGCTTCTGCCTCTCACATGGGCATTTGGGGGGCTGCTATGCAATAGCAACGCCTTGCCGGGCGCTTTCAATCCGGAAAAGCAGGGTCCGGAAAAGCACGGGGGAAGGTCGCGGTCAGGGCGGCGTCGACATCGCCCATCGTCACCGGCAGGCCGAGGTCCACAAGGCTCGTCACCCCATGCTCCCGGATGCCGCAGGGGACGATGCCGCCGAAATGGCCCAGATCCGGCTCCACGTTGAGCGAGATGCCGTGAAAGCTGACCCAGCGGCGCAGCTTCACCCCGATGGCGGCGATCTTGTCTTCACGGGGGGAGCCGTCGGGGTTCGGGGCCTTGTCGGGGCGCGTCACCCAGACGCCGACCCGGCCCGTGCGCCGCTCGCCCTTCACGTTGAATTCCGCAAGCGTGCCGATCACCCAGTTTTCGAGCGCGCAGACGAATTGGCGCACGTCGCGGCCGCGCCGGTTCAGGTCGAGCATGACATAGGCGACCCGCTGGCCCGGCCCGTGATAGGTATACTGCCCGCCGCGTCCGGCGACGAAGACCGGGAAGCGGTCGGGCTCCGTCAGATCCTCGGGGCGGGCGGAGGTGCCTGCGGTATAGAGCGGCGGATGCTCCAGCAGCCAGATCGCTTCCGGGGCGCGGCCCGCGGCGATGGCGGCGGCGCGGGCCTCCATGGCGGCAAGCGTCTCGGCATAGGGCGCGAGACCGGGAAGGGTCGTCCATTCCACGGGTTCCGTCATTCTTCGCCTCTTTCCGCTGCGGTTCCGGAGATGGCCCTAGAGATGGTCCCGCGCGGCGCGGATTGCAACCGCCGCAACGCCGCCGCGCAAATGCGTCCCGCCCATGCAGAATCCCCCTTTTCATCCCCCGCGCCTGCCGTTACATAGCCGCCATCCGAGGCCAGATCGTGCGGATGTGGCGGAATTGGTAGACGCGCAGCGTTGAGGTCGCTGTTCCTTAACCGGAGTGAAAGTTCGAGTCTTTTCATCCGCACCAATCTGCCTCGGTATTGACGACCAGCAAAAGCGGCGCTCCCTCAGCGCCGCTTTTTGCTTTCGGGCCGCCTATTGTTTTCGGATCGTCGTTTGCCGCCGGTCCGCCCTCCGGTCCTTCCTCGCCGGATAGAATCGGTCAGCGCTAACATTTTTTGCCGAGAAGGGGGGCGGCGATGCCGGCCTTCGCCGAATCTCCGGCGGCACCGGCGCTCTTGGCGGTTGCCGCAGAATTCGCCAGATGCCGTTCTGAAAGGCAAATGCGGCGCAATCCGCCTGATCGGGGCGCAGTCTTCGCCTGCCGCCCTGCTCTGCAACAACGCGATTGCATTGAAACTCGGCATTGGCTTATGTCGATGGACAAGCGCAGGAAAACTGCCGGACAATCAGGGAGATTTGCGTGGCCCAACCGAGCCCGAACGACGCTTTCGTCGCCTTTGAGCATGTGCAAAAAAGCTATGACGGCGTGTCGCTGGTCGTCAAGGATCTGAACCTCCAGATCGGCAAGGGCGAGTTCCTGACGATGCTCGGACCGTCGGGCTCCGGCAAGACCACCTGCCTGATGATGCTCGCCGGTTTCGAGACCGCGACGAGCGGCGAGATCAGGCTTGACGGCCGGCCGATCAACCAGGTGCCGCCGCACAAGCGCGGTATCGGCATGGTGTTCCAGAACTATGCGCTTTTCCCGCATATGACGGTGGGCGAAAACCTCGCCTTTCCGCTGGAAGTGCGCGGCATGTCGAAGTCGGACCGCGAGACCAAGGTCAAGCGCGCGCTCGACATGGTGCAGATGTATTCCTTCATCAACCGCCGCCCGGCCCAGCTTTCGGGCGGTCAGCAGCAGCGCATCGCCCTGGCCCGCGCGCTGGTTTTCGACCCGGCGCTCGTGCTGATGGACGAGCCGCTCGGCGCGCTCGACAAGCAGCTCCGCGAGCATATGCAGTTCGAGATCAAGCACCTGCACGAGAATCTCGGCATCACCGTCGTCTATGTGACCCATGATCAGGGCGAGGCCCTGACCATGAGCGACCGCGTGGCCGTCTTCAACGATGGCCGCATCCAGCAGCTCGCCCCGCCCTCCGATCTGTATGAGCGCCCCGAGAACAGCTTCGTCGCCCAGTTCATCGGCGAGAACAACAAGCTGCCCGGCACCGTCGAGGAAATCGGCGGCGGCAGATGCACCGTGCGCCTTGCCACCGGCGAGGTGATCGACGCAACCCCGGTGAACGTGACCACGAAGGGGGCCAGGACGCTGGTGTCGATCCGCCCCGAGCGGGTCGAGTTCAAGCCCGAGATGATGCCGGCCGGCGCCCATACGATCGACGCCGAGGTGATGGAATTCATCTATATGGGCGATCTCTTCCGCACCCGGCTCAAGGTCGCTGGCTCCGAGGATTTCGTGATCAAGAGCCGCAACACCCTCGGCCAGCGGGTTCTGCGCGCCGGCGAGAAGATCAAGATCGGCTGGGCGCCGCAGGATGCGCGCGCGCTCGATCCCATGTGATCCCCCCGCGAAAGGGGGCGCCGCGAAAGGGCGGCACAACAAGCCTGAATGAAATCAACCAGAACAAAATCAACCAGGGAGCTACCCGAATGAAGAAACTGCTCGTTCTCACCACCGCCTTGTCGGCCGTGGCCTACTCCGCGCAGGCGGATGTGACGGTCATGTCCTGGGGCGGGTCCTACACGACCTCGCAGGTCGAGGCCTATCACAAGCCCTATACCGCCGCGACCGGCAAGAACGTCGTCTCGGTGGACAGCGACAACCCGGCTCCGGCCGTGAAGGCGATGGTCGAGGCGGGCAACGTCACCGTGGACGTGGCGGACGTGGAATATGCCGATGCCGTCCGGCTCTGCGATGACGGGATGCTGGAGCCGATCGGCATGGACGCGCTGCCGCCGGGTGCCGATGGCACCCCGGCCGCCGATGACTTCCTGCCGGGCGCCGTGACCGATTGCGCCGTGGCGACCATCGTGTTCTCGACCATCTACGCCTATGACACGACGAAGTTCCCCGAAGCCCCGACCACAGTCGCGGACTTCTTCAACCTCGAAAAGTTCCCCGGCAAGCGCGCTATGCGGAAAGGTGCCAAAGCCAATCTCGAAATGGCGCTGATGGCCGATGGCGTTCCGGCGGCGGATGTCTATGCGACGCTGGCCACCCCCGAAGGCGTGGACCGCGCCTTTGCCGAACTCGACAAGATCAAGAAGGACACGATCTGGTGGGAAGCCGGCGCCCAGCCGCCGCAACTCCTCGCCGATGGCGAGGTCGCCATGACCACCGCCTACAACGGCCGGATCTTCGCCGCCGCCGTGGCCGAGGGCAAACCCTTCGGCACCGTCTGGGACGGGCAGGTCTATGAATATGACCTCTACGTCATTCCGAAAGGCGCTCCGAACAAGGACGAGGCGCTGGAATTCGTGAAATTCGCCACCTCGACCCAGGCGCTTGCCGATCAGGCCAAGTGGATCGCCTATGGCCCGTCGCGGAAGTCCTCCGCGGCTCTGGTGGGTCTCTTCAACGACGGCAAGACCGAAATGGCGCCCTACATGCCGACCAACCCCGACAACATGAAGAACGCCCTCGGCTCGTCCTACGAGTTCTGGGTGGACCATGACGCGGAGCTGAACGAGCGTTTCAACGCCTGGCTCGCCGCCAACTGAGACTGACTTTCCGGGCGCGGCGATGCCGTCGCGCCCGGTTCTCTCCTTTCCGCCGCGCAAGGACCGACCATGGCCGACATCTCCCCCGCACCTCTGACGACAAGCGACGGCAGACCGCTGAAAGCGGCGCTGGCCTCGGCACAGGCGCGGGCGAAATGGCGGGCATTCCTGCTGGTGGTGCCGCTTCTTCTGTTCATCGTGCTGACCTTCCTCGTGCCGATCGGCTACATGCTGCAACGCTCCTTCCAGCATGACGGCTTCTCGGCCAACGTCCCGGCCCTTGCCGCGTGGTTCGACGCCAATCCGGGTGTGACGGAGCCGGATGAGGCGGCCTACAAGGCGCTCGTGACCGATCTCGCGCAGATGCAGGTGGACAAGACGCCGGGGCAGGCGGGAACGCGGATCAACTACACGGTTCCCGGCACGATCAGCCTGTTCAAGGGCGCGGCCCGCAAGGCCGCCGAGATGCAGCCGCCCTACAAGGACGCGCTTCTGGCCGACAGCGCGCAATGGGGCGAGCCGAAGCTCTGGGCCGCGATGCGCGAGGCCGCCTCGCCCTATACGACCGATTTCTACCGGGTCGCCACCGACCGCAAGCGCGCCGCCGATGGCGGCTGGGAGCGGGGGAGCGATCAGGAACGGATCTATATCTTCCTCTTCGTGAAGACCTTCCTTCTGTCCGGGGCGGTGACGGTGATCTGTCTGCTCCTCGCCTTTCCGATCGCACATCTGCTGGCGACCCTGCCGATGTCGAAATCCTCGCTGCTGATGATCCTCGTGCTCTTGCCCTTCTGGACATCGCTGCTGGTGCGGACCTCCTCCTGGATCGCCATCCTTCAGGAACAGGGGGTGATCAACGACCTGCTGGTCTGGATGCATGTCCTCGGCGAGGATGGACGGGTGCGGATGGTCTACAACCAGACCGGCACCGTGATCGTGATGACCCATATCCTGCTGCCCTTCATGGTGCTGCCGCTCTATTCCGTGATGCGGACCATTCCGCCGAGCTATGCCCGCGCCGCCCGCAGCCTCGGGGCGACGAGCTGGACGACCTTCCGCCGGGTCTATCTGCCCCAGACCCTGCCGGGGATCGCGGCCGGCTCGCTGCTCGTCTTCATCCTGGCGGTCGGCTATTACATCACCCCGGCGCTCGTCGGCGGGGCGGACGGGCAGCTCATCTCGAACATGATCCAGTTCCACATGGCCAAGTCCAACTGGTCGCTGGCCGCCGCCCTGGCCGCCATGCTGCTGGTCGCCGTGATGGTGCTCTACTGGCTCTATGACCGCCTGATCGGCATCGACCGTCTGAAACTCGGCTGAGGAGAGAGACATGGCCCTTCCCACCTATGCCTCGCCGCTCGAAAAGGTCTGGCACTACACCTATATCGTGATCTGCGTGGCGATCTTCTTCTTCCTGATCGCGCCGATCGTGGTCGTCATACCGCTGTCGTTCAACGCGGAGCCCTATTTCAGCTTCACCGAGAAGATGCTGAGCTTCGATCCCACGGGCTATTCCCTGCGCTGGTATGACACGCTGCTGACCCTCGGCCATGCCGCGCCGGACGGGCCGCGCGACGGGGCCTGGTGGGAAAGGGCCTGGGAGACCTCGACCTGGATCAAGGCCGCCAAGAACTCGCTCTGGATCGGGCTCTGGGCGACGGTTCTGGCGACGGTGCTCGGCACCATCGCGGCCCTCGGCCTGTCGCGGCCGGAGATGCCCTACCGCCGCCTGATCATGGCGATGCTGATCTCGCCGATGATCGTGCCGATCATCATCATCGCCGTCGGCATGTCCTTCTTCTACGCCAAGGCCTGCGTTTCGCCGGATTCGGCCTGGTTCACGCTCTTCGGCTGGGCGCTGTCGAGCAAGGGCTGCCTCGCCAACTCCCATCTCGGGGTGATCATCGCCCATGCGACGCTGGGCATCCCCTTCGTGATCATCACCGTGACGGCAACGCTCTCCGGCTTCGACCAGTCGCTGATCCGCGCCTCGGCCAGCCTCGGAGCCAATCCGCGCACCACCTTCTTCAAGGTCATCATGCCGCTGATCCTGCCCGGCGTGATCTCCGGCGCGCTCTTCGCCTTCGTCACCTCCTTTGACGAGGTGGTGGCGGTGCTCTTCATCGCCGGCCCCGAACAGCAGACCATCCCCCGCCAGATGTGGAACGGCATCCGTGAGGCGATCAGCCCGGCGATCCTGTCGGTGGCGACGATCCTCGTCATCGTCTCGATCCTGCTGCTGACCACGGTGGAGCTGCTGCGCCGCCGCTCCGAGCGGCTCCGGGGGGTGACGCCGCGCTGAGCGCGGCACCGGCCCGCACCCGGCCCCTGCGGAACGCTCCGCGGGGGATATTTGAGAAGAGAAGAAAGCCTTTTCATACTGGCTCAAATATCCCCGCCGGAGGCTTCCCCGGCCGGGGCAGGGCGGTCTCAGGGCAGGATCTGCAACCAGAGCCAGATGCTGAGCATCGAAAGCGCGGTGGCCACCAGAACCGCCGTCGCCGTCACCCGTTTCGCCACGCCGTAAAGATGGGCGAACATATAGGCATTGACCCCCGGCGCCATGGCCGCGGTCAGGGTGGCCGAGCGCAGCCCGGCGGTGCCGAGGCCGAAGCCGTAGCGGGCCAGCAGGTAGGTGATGCCGGGATGCAGCACCAGCGAGGCGGCGCAGATCATCGCCACCGTCGCCTTGTCGCCTTCGGGCCGGTAGCGGAAGAGCACTCCGCCCAGACCGAAGAGCGCGGTCGGGATGGCGGCGGCGACCATCAGATCGACCGCCGATTTCAGCGGCCCGCCGAATCCGAGGCCCGAAAGGTTCAGCGCGAAGCCGAGTGCGAGGCCGATGACCAGCGGCTGACTGGAGAGCGCGCGGGCGATCTGGCGCAGCAGGGCGAGCGGGGCAAGGCCCTGTCCGCGCGACCGCGCCACCTCCATCAGCGTGATCCCGGTCGCATAGAGCAGGGGGGAATGGATGGCGATGATGGCGTAGTTGCCGGCAAGCGCCTCCGCCCCATAGGCGCGCTCGGTGATCGGCAGGCCGAGAAGCAGGCTGTTGGAGAAATAGCTGGCAAAGCCGATGGCCACGGCATCGGTCACCGGGCGGCGGAAGACCAGCATGGCGGCAAGAGCCGTCACCGCAAAGGCGCTGAAGGCGCCGATGTAGAAGCTGAGGAGCAGCCCCGCATCGAAGGCATGGCCGAGGTCCAGCGTGGCGATGGAGCGGAACAGCAGGCACGGCACCGCGAAATTCTGGGCGAAGCGCATCACGCCATTGACGGCGCTGTCGTCGAACAGCCCCGCCCGCGCCGCCGCATATCCGAAGCCGATGATCAGGAAGACCGGCAGGATGAC
Source organism: Paracoccaceae bacterium (assembly GCA_027492585.1). Taxonomy (GTDB): domain Bacteria; phylum Pseudomonadota; class Alphaproteobacteria; order Rhodobacterales; family Rhodobacteraceae; genus JAPUEK01. Next base: position 30,066 of record JAPUEK010000096.1, read on the forward strand.
TTCGATGAGCGCGCTCATGCGATGTTGTCGAAGGTCAGCACCAGCCCGTCATGGGCCGGAACCACGCCCGCCGGCAGCTCGCGCGTGAGCGTCGCGTAATCCATGTCGAGATGCATGTTCGTCAGCACCGCCTGCGCCGGTTTCATCCGGGCGATCCATTGCAGCGACAGCTCCAGATGGGCATGGGTCGGATGCGGCTTGCGGCGCAGCGCATCGAGCACCCAGGCATCCAGCCCCTCAAGATGCGGCCAGGCCGCCTCCGGGATCGCCACCACATCGGGCAGATAGGCCAGCCCCGCGATGCGGAAGCCAAGCGCATCCATCGAGCCGTGATCGACCAGGAAGGGCTGGAAGCGGATCGCCCCGCCCGCGCCCGGCACCTCGAACGGCCCGTCGATGCTGCGAAGGTCGAGGATCGGCGGATAGGGCGAGCCTTCGGGCTGCACGAAGGCATAGCCGAAGCGCGAGATCAGAGCATCCTGCGTCGGGCTGTCGGCCCAGACCGGCAGGCGGCGGCGCAAGTTGAAGACGATCTGGCGCAGATCGTCGATGCCATGGACATGATCGGCGTGGGAATGGGTATAGACCACCCCGTCAAGCTGGCCGACCCCGGCATCGAGCAATTGCTCGCGCATGTCGGGCGAGGTGTCGATCAGCACCCGCGTCGTGCCGTCGGTGCCGATCCGCTCCACCAGCATCGAGCAGCGGCGGCGGCGGTTCCTGCGCTCCGCCGGATCGCAGTCGCCCCAGTCGCCGCCGAGCCGCGGCACCCCGCCCGAAGAGCCGCAGCCGAGGATGGTGAAGCGGAGCGTCGCCATCTCAGGCAGCTTTCGCGCCGCGGGCGGCGCGGGTGAAGAGCCGGTCGAAATTGGCCGAGGTGGCGGCGGCGAACTCCGCCTCGCTCACCCCGAAGACCTGCGCACCGGTTTTCGCCGTGAAGGCGGTATAGGCCGGCTCATTGCGGCGTCCGCGATGGGGCGGGGGTGCGAGATAGGGGCTGTCGGTTTCCAGAAGCACCCGCGACAGGGGGGCGGTGGCGAAGATGTCGCGCAGCTCGCCGCTTTTCGGAAAGGCGGCGATGCCGGACATCGACAGGTAGAAGCCCATTTCGAGCGCCGCCTGCGCGAGTGCCGCGCCGGAGGAAAAGCAATGCATCACGCAGGAATAGCTCTGCCGCGCCATGCCCTCGGCGAGGATCGCCGCCATATCCTCATCCGCCGCGCGGGCATGGATGATCAGCGGCAGCGCGGTTTCCTGCGCCGCCTCGATATGGATGCGGAGCGAGCGCTGCTGGATCGCCTTGCTGTCGGCGGTGTAATGGTAGTCGAGCCCGGTCTCGCCGATGCCGACGAATTTCGGATCGCAGGCGAGCGCCACCAGATCCTCCACCATGACCGGCGGATGTTCGGCGGCACTCATCGGATGGACCCCTGCGGCGTAGAAGACGCCCTCATGCGCCGCAACGATCTCGCGCACGCGCGGGAGGTTCTGGAGCTTGGTGCAGATCGTCACCATCCGCGTCACCCCGGCGGCGCGGGCGCGGTCGATGATCTGCGGCAGTTCGCCCTCGAAATCCGGGAAATCGAGATGGCAATGGCTGTCCACCAGCTCTGGCATCATCGGAGAGGTCGGCAGCGGCGCAGGGGATGGGGCGGGGGGCATGGGATCACCTTGAGGCGAGCTGGCCCGCCGTCTCGTCGATTTTCAGAACCATATCCATGAGAAGCGCCGAAGGGTCAAGGTTCACCGCCTTGCCGCGCCTTGCCCGCAGGCCGAGACTTTGCGCCAGATCCGCCCAGGCCCGCGCCGCATATGGATCGGGAGAGAGGCGGGCGATCAGCTCCGCCTCTCCCGCCGCGGCCTCGGGCGGCAGGCTTCGCAGGGTGCCGGCGCGGGCGAGCCGGGCGAGGAACAGGTCGAGAAGCGAGACCGTCAGGTCGAACTGCACCGCCCCCGCCTTGCCCGAGGCCTGATCGCAAAGCGCAAGCGCGCGGGCGCGGTCGAGCCGGGGCAGGGTGGCGAAAAGCCGGATCAGCGAGGTGTAAAGCGCCAGCCCGTCGAGATTGGTCATGCGGAAGGCCTCGCCCACCGAGCCGCCCGCAAGCTCTGCAAGCGCGGTGCGATCCTCGGGCGCGACCTCGCCGCCGGCCTGCGTCAGCGCGTCGGACAGCGCGGCAGGCTGGAGCGGCGGCAGGCGCAGCGTCCGGCAGCGGGAGCGGATCGTCGGCAGAAGCCGCGCCGGCTGGTGCGAGATCAGAAGCAGCGTGACATTGGACGGCGGCTCCTCCAGCAGCTTCAGAAGCGCATTGGCGGCGTTGGGGTTCATCTCGTCCACCGCATCCACGATGGCCACCCGGCGCCCGCCATCGGCGGCGGAGAGCGAGAAGAAATTCTTCATCGCCCGCACCTCCTCGACCGAGATCACATCGGGCATCCGGGCCTTCTTCTCATCCCAGGCGCGGCGGAGGAGGAACAGCCGCGGCTCCGACAGGGCGGCAAGGCGGCGGGCGACGGGGTGGCTTTCCGGGATGTCGAGCGTCTCGGGCGGCGGCGGGACGAACATGCCGCCGTCGCTTTCCGGCGTGGCCAGCAGAAACCGCGCGATCTTCCAGGCGAGCGTGGCCTTGCCCACCCCGCGCGGCCCGGTGATGAGCCAGCCATGGTGCAGCCGCCCGCCGTTATAGGCGGAGAGAAACGCCGCTTCCGCCGCCTCCTGCCCGATCAGATGCGGCGTGAGGCGGGGGTGCGGGGCGCCCTCGATGCGGTCGGCTTCGGGGAGATCCTCGCTCATCGCGGCGACAGATGGGCGAGGGCGGCGGTCTGCACATCGGCGGCCACGGTCTCGGCCGCGCGGTCGCCGTCGAGGACGCGGAACCGCTGCGGCTCGGCTTCCGCCAGGGCGAGGAAACCGGCGCGGGCGCGGGCCTGCACCGCAAGCCCCATGTCCTCGAAGCGCATCTCCTTGCCCGCGCGGGCGGTGGCGCGCGCCAGACCCGCCTCGGGCGAGATGTCGATGAGGAAGGTCAGATCCGGTTCCACCCCGATCATCAGCCGGTGCAGCGCATCGACCGAGGCGCGCAGGTCGCCGCGCGTCAGGCCCTGATAGATTCGGGTGCTGTCGGCGAAACGGTCGGTGATCACCACCTCTCCGCGGGCGAGCGCCGGGAGGATGGTCTTTTCCAGATGGTCCCGCCGCGCGGCGGTAAAGAGGAGAAGCTCCGTCTCAGACGACCAGCGGTCGGGGTCGCCTTCCAGCACCAGCCGGCGGATTTCCTCGGCACCGGGGCTGCCGCCCGGCTCGCGGGTCAAAAGGACGGTGTGGCCCCTCGCGCGCAGCGCCCCGGCCAGAAGCCGCGCCTGCGTGGACTTGCCCGAGCCGTCGATGCCTTCAAAGGACAGAAGCCGGCCGGGCATCAGCTTTCCGGGGCGGAGGCGCCGAAATAGCGGCTCTGGATCTGGCGGGCGGCGGTGGTCAGCCGCGTGAGGAAACCGCCCTTTGCCACATCGGCCTCGGCCACGAGCGGCACGCGGCGCTCCGGCAGGTCGGGAACGCGGATCAGGAGCTCGGCAATCTGCTGGCCCTTGGCAATCGGCGCCTCGATCGGGCCGGAATAGACGACCTCCGCCTGGACACCTTCCTGCACGAGCGCGGGGATCAGCAGTTGCAGATCGCTTTCCGGCACGAGGCCCACCGTCGGGGTTTCCCCCAGATGCACCTGCGCCTCGGCGATGCGGGTGCCGGCCTTGGCCACGGTTTTCAGCGCGAATTGCCGGAACGCCCAGGAGGAGATCTTTTCCGCCTCCTCGGCGCGTTCCTTGTCGCTGGCCAGGCCGGTGATGGCGAAGACGATGCGGCGGTCGCCCTGCTTGACCGAGCCGACAAGCCCGTAACCCGCCTCGGAGGTGTGGCCGGTCTTCAGCCCGTCCGCCCCGATACCAAGCTTCAGCAAGGGGTTGCGGTTGTTGGCATTGGCGGGGGCGCGGTTCTTGTAGTTGAATTCCGTCTGCGAGAAGATCGGATAATATTCCGGGAATTCGGTGATCAGCCGGCGGCCGAGCATGGCCAGATCCTTCATGCTCATCCGGTGGTTCGGGTCCGGCCAGCCGGAGGCATTGGCGAAGGTCGAATGTTCCAGCCCGATGGACGGCGCGCGCCTGGTCATCTGGGCGGCAAAGGCTTCTTCGGTGCCGGAAAGCCCCTCGGCCACCACCACGCAGGCGTCATTGCCGGAGTTGATGATCATGCCGTGGATCAGTTCTTCTACCGTGGGCCGGTCGCTTTCCTGCAGGTACATGGTGGAGCCGCCCGCCGCCGTCATCTCCCGCGCGCGGGTCGAAACCGGGAAGGTGGTGTCCAGCGACACCCGCCCGTCGCGCAGCGCCTCGAAGAGCATGTTGATGGTCATCAGCTTCGACATGGAGGCGGGCGGCAAGGGTTCGCTGCCGTTCTTGTCCATCAGCACGGTATTGGTGGTCATGTCATAGACCCAGGCGGCGGTCGCCTTGGTCTCGAAGGCCTGTGCGGCGGAGGCCAGCAGAAGCGCCGCACCGATCACGGCTCCGGTGAGGGGGGCAAGATGCCGGGTCAGACGGTGCAGCATGGAACCTCCGCGATCAACCGCGTTTCAGGATATAGGCGTCGGAGAAACCGGCGGCCTTGATCTTGGCCAGCATCGCCGCATCGCCGCGGGCGGTGACCGACCAGTAGGATTTGCCCTGGCTCTTTTCCTCACGCATGTCGGAGGGGATGCCGGCCTTGGTCAGCGTATCGGCGGCGCGCTTGGCATTGGCCTCGACCGAGAAGAAGCCGATCTGGATCAGGCCGCCGCCGCTTGCCGCGGGTTTGGCGGGCGCGGGCGCGGCGGGCTTGGCCGGGGCGGTGGCGGCAACGGTGGCCGCACCTTTCGCCGTGGCGGCCCCCTTGGCAGGAGCGGTGCCTTTGGCCGGGGCTGCCCCCTTGGCGACCGCGCGGTCGATGGCCGCGCCGGCATTGGCCACCGGGTCCAGCGTTTCGGTGGCCACGGTTTCGGCGGCATCAAGGATGGGCTTGGTGGCATCCGGCGCCGTCACGGGGGCCTCTTCACGGCGCAGCGCCGTGACGGAAATCTTGCCGGGCGCGCCCGCCAGCAGGCCGAGCGCCGAGGCCGCATCCGAGGAGATCTGCAGCGAGGGGCCGGGATTGTCGCGCTCGCGGCGGAAGAGGGCGCCGATGACGAACTTGCCGTTGGCCGGGTTCCGCAGGATCACCCGCTCGGGGTCCTTGGCAGCCGGGGAGGCGACCCAGACGCCGCCGAGCGAGGGACGGCCATCCCAAAGCGCGGTATCGGTCACCTGAAAGATTTCAGGGGCTTCGATGTCGCGGTCCACGAGCTTCACCGATTTGGCGCCGGCGACCGGAGCCGCTGCCCCTGCCTGCGCGCCCGCTGCCGCCGCCGGTTTGGGCTTTGCCGCGAAAGGCCCCGCCCCATCCTGACAGGCCGCAAGGGCGAGGGCGGAGACCGCCAGAATGACCAACCGATTGACCGTGATGCCTGCCATGCTCCGAACCCCTCATGCGCGTTCTGCGACACGCTTGCGACTTTGGCCCGCGAAAGGCGGGCGTTGTTTCGGGGCATGATACAGTTACCGGAAGGCGCAGGGAAGGGTGCCTCTGCGGATGCGCGGAAAACACCGCGTGATCGGGTGATTTGGCCGCAGGGGGCGGGAGTTGGGGCGGGGGCTCCCGCTTTTGGGGAGGGCCGTGCCTTGGGGCGGATCAGAAAACGCGATCCGCGTTTTCTCGCGCCCTTGGGAACGGGGCCGCGGGCCGCCGCAACCGCTGCGGACTGTGCGGTCGCATTTTCTCGCGCCCGCGCGGGAACGGGGACTATCAGCGGGTGAAGCCCTCGCAGGTAAACCGTTTTCCCGCGCCCGCGTGGGAACGGGGCCTCTGCAACATCACCTTAGGGCAGATATGCCCGCGTTTTCCCGCCCGCGTGGGAGCGGCTCAACGGTCCGCTGGTCCCGCAGATGCACATGGGCCGGCGCCCGCCCTCCGGGGGCGGAGGCTGGCCGGCGGCCTTTGGGTTCCCGGCGGCGGGTGGGGGTGGTCGCGTGGCGGAGGCGATGGCCTTTGCCAGGTGGGGAGGTGTCGGCGCCGCCCGGAAGGCGCAGGCGCTTCGGGTGGCGGGGCCTTTGCGGGATCACGCCTCCCACCCTCTCTCCGCCACAAAGGGCGGGGAGAGGGTGGGAGCGTGCTGCGCCCTTCGTCAGGCGCCGGAGGGGTTTTGCACCCCTCCGGACCTCCCCGCAGG
>JAPUEK010000097.1 GCA_027492585.1 Paracoccaceae bacterium
GGCGGATCTCCTGAAAGACCGGCAGCGCCTCGCAGGCGGCCGCATGGGCGGCGAGATGAGGGTGATCGGCCATCGCGATCAGGCCCGGATGGGCCTCGGCCACGAAGCGCAAGGCGCAGGCCAGAAAGGATTGGGCAGCCGAGCCGGTCAGCGCAGCATGATCCCGCCGGTCATGGAGGGCAGCGTCCCGTTGCCGCAAAGCATGATGCCGATGCCCGGTCCCACATCCCAAGGCCCGAGAGGGCGGCGCCTTCAGCCGGTCACAGACCAGCCCCACAAACAGCCCGAGCCCCACCCCGGTCGCGCGGCGAGATCGCCCAGACCCAGATCCCGAAATCCGCGCAGCCCCATGAGATGCCGGGATCGCCGCCGGCGTTGCGCGCCTCGCCGCCGTCCCGGGCGAGAGGGAGGCGGATTTCCGGTTGCCCGCGACTTCGGGGTCTTCTGGACGATGATTCCGTTCGGGATCAGGGCGATGCTCCGCGCCAGTCGCGCCGAGGTGGCGGGCGACAAGGCCCGGTCGGGTGGGCGCCCGGTCCCGCGGTGATCCGCCTGTCGGGGTCGATACGGCGGACCTCATGGCGCGGCCAGTGCCGGGGCAGCCGCGCCCCGACCGCAGAAAGCGCCCCGGCCGGCACCATCGGCAGGGCCTTGGCCAAGGATGCGGGCGATCTGCACCGCTCCGTGCTGCCCCGGTCTTGCCCGCACCGCCCGGCGCAGAAGACCCAGACCGGCGCGATGGCTTTGCCGCGTTCGGCATGGCTTTCGCAATGCCTGCCGCGCAGACGGCAGGCTCGCTCCAAATGAAAACCCCGGCCGCCTGGCTGCCGGGGCTCCTTTCTACCGCTCGGGGACGCTTCAGTCCTTGGCGCGCTCCACATAGGAGTAATCTTCGGTGTTGATCACGATCCGCGTCCCGGCGCCGATATGCGGCGGCACCAGAACCCGGATCCCGTTGGAGCAGATCGCGGGTTTGTAGCTGGAGGAGGCGGTCTGACCCTTGGTCACCGGCTCGGTTTCGGTGATTTCCACCACAACCTTCTGCGGCAGTTCGATGGCGATGGCGACACCCTCGAAGGTCCGCAGATAGACCTTGATCCCGTCCTCCACAAACACCTTGTCCTCGCCGACCACATCGGGGGAGACCGCGATCTGTTCGTAGGTTTCGGGGTTCATGAAGTGGTAGCCCTCGCCGTCCTCATAGAGGAAGTCGTATTCCCGCTCGTCCACCGTGGCCTTTTCCACCATCTCCGTCGTGCGCCAGCGTTCGGAAACCTTCACCCCGTCCGAGATGCGGCGCATGTCCACCGAAGTCGTCGGCGTGCCTTTGCCGGGGTGGAAATTCTCGGCCTTGAGAACGGCATAGAGCTTGCCGTCCATCTCGACGACATTGCCCTTGCGGAGAGAGGAAGCGATGACTTTCACGGGGTATTCCTTCGTGCTTTGCTTGTGCAGGGTCGGCCCCTGACATAGAGGAGCGCGGGCGATGGATGGCCTTACCCCATCCGTGCGGAAATCTCCAGATGGAAGCCGACATGCCAGACTCCGAACCCGAAACCCCGTTGTGGAACCGCAGCCGCCATGCCGACCGCCGCCCGCTGCTGCTGGCGCGCAACCGCATCCAGCGGGCGATCCGCGACTGGCTGGAAGCGCGGGAGTTCACCGAGGTCGATCCGGCGGCGATGCAGGCCTCGCCCGGAAACGAGGCGCATCTGCACGGCTTTGCCACCGAGGCCATCGGCAATGACGGCGCGGCGCGGCGGCTTTACCTTCACACCTCGCCCGAATTTGCCATGAAGAAGCTGCTTGCGGCGGGAGAGACGCGGATTCACGCCTTTTCCCACGTCTGGCGCAACCGCGAGCGCGGGGTGCTGCACGAGCCGGAATTCACCATGCTCGAATGGTATCGGGCGGGGGAGGAGTATGGCGTGCTGATGCAGGATTGCGCGGCCTTCCTGCGGATCGCGGCGGAGGTTGCAGGGGCGGATCTCTTCCGCTTCCGTGGGGTGGAATGTGATCCTTTTGCCGAGCCGGAGCGGCTTTCGGTCGCCGAGGCTTTCTCGCGCCATGCCGGGATCGACCTGCTGGCGACGATAGAGGCGGATGGCACGCCCTCGGCCCCGGCTCTGGCCGCGCAGATGGCGGCGGCGGGGCTGCGGGTCGCGGGGGATGACACCTGGTCGGACATGCTCTCCAAGGGGCTGGTGGCGAAGGTGGAGCCGCATCTCGGCATCGGGCGCCCGACGATCCTCGACCGCTATCCGGCGGCGGAGGCGGCGCTGGCCCGGCGGGCGGGCGATGATGCGCGGGTGGCGGAGCGGTTCGAGCTTTATGCCTGCGGGGTGGAGCTGGCCAACGGCTTTGGCGAGTTGACCAACCCGGAAGAACAGCGCCGCCGCTTCGAGGCGGAGATGGCCGAAAAGCTGCGGGTCTATGGCGAGACCTATCCGCTGGATGAGGATTTCCTTGCGGCCCTGGCAGAGATGCCGGCGGCCTCGGGGATCGCGCTCGGCTTCGACCGGCTGGTGATGCTGGCGACGGGCGCGTCGCGGATCGCGGATGTGATCTGGGTTCCGGCCGGCTGATCCGCCACCTGCCCCCTTGCAAAGACCCGTGAAGAAAGGCGAGGCTTGGCCATGCTGTCCTATCAACACCTCTATCATGCCGGAAATCTGGCCGATGTGCAGAAGCACGCGCTGCTGGCCTGGATGCTCGACTACCTGACGCAGAAGGACAAGCCGCTGACCTATATGGAAAGCCACGCCGGGCGCGGGCTTTACGATCTGGGCGCGGAGGAGGCCTTGAAGACCGGCGAGGCGGCGGCGGGGATCGACCTTGCCGAAGCGTGGTTTCCGGGCAGCCATCCCTATATGCAGCGGCTGGCCGAGACGCGGGCGCTGCACGGGCCGCGCGCCTATCCCGGCTCGCCGCTGATCGCGGCCCTGGGGCTGCGGGAGACGGATACGATCCATCTGGCGGAACTGCATCCGCAGGAACATGCCGCCCTTGTCGCCGTCGCCGGGGAATGGGGCGCCCATGTGCAGAGGCGCGACGGGCTGGAGATGGCGCTTGCCATCGCGCCGCCGACACCGCGGCGGGGGCTTCTGCTCATCGACCCCTCCTATGAGGTGAAGGAGGATTACATCACGATCCCCCGCGTCATGGCGCAGGTGGCGCGGAAGTGGAATGTGGGGGTGCTGGCGCTCTGGTATCCGATCCTCGTGACCGGGGCGCATGTGCCGATGCTGGCGGCGCTGACCGAGACCTTCCCCGGAGCTTTCCGGCAGGAGCTGCGCTTTCCCCCCGTGCGGGAGGGTCACAAGATGATCGGCACCGGCATGTTCATCGTGAACCCGCCCTTCGGGATCGAGGCGGAAGCGGCGCGGCTGGCGGCCTCTTTCGCGGCCTTGTCCTGAGAGGGAACGCGGGCGGCGGGCGGGGAGCCTCCGGCGGGGATATTTGAGAAGAGAAGAAGGGGCTTGGCGGAAGTCCGCGATCTTCTCGGGGGGGATTGGCGGCGGGGCGGCGAGGCGCTAGGCTTCGCCCATGTTCGCAGATCTCTTGCGCCGTCTGACGGCCCCCGCCTCTGATCATCTCTCCGAACCCGATGCGCGGCTGGCGCTTGCGGCGCTGCTCGTGCGGGTGGCGCGCAGCGACGGGCTTTATGCCGCGGAAGAGGTGGAGCGGATCGAGCGCATCCTGGCGCGGCGGCACGGGCTTGGCCCCTTCGAGGTGGTGAAGCTGCGCGCCGAGGCCGAGGAGCTGGAGTTGGCGGCCCCCGATACGGTGCGCTTCACCCGCGCGCTCAAGGCCGCCGTGCCTCTGGCGGAGCGGGCCGGGCTGATGGAGGCCTTCTGGTCGGTGGCGCTGGCCGACGGGCTGCGCGACGCCGAGGAGGACCAGATGCTGCGGATGCTTGCCAATCTGCTGGGTCTGACGGATGTGGACTCCGGCCTCGCCCGGCAGAGGGCGGAGCGGGAATGATCGCCGCGCTCGGCATGTATGACCGGGCGGAGACGGCTGGGGCGCATGACCGGCTCTGGGCGGGCATCCGCGACCGGCTGCGGGCCGGGGGCATCGCGGCGCCGGAAGGGCTGACGCGCGGCGAGGGGGCCTATTGGCCGGCCTGGCAGGCGCCCGATCTGGTTCTGGCGCAGACCTGCGGCTTTCCCTATCGGGCGCGGCTCAAGGACAAGGTCACGCTGATCGGCACGCCCGATTACGGGGTGGAGGGCTGCCCGCCGGGTCACTATTGCTCGGTCTTCGTGGTGCGGGCGGAGGAGGCGCGCGAAACCGTCGAAGACTTCCGCGACGCCGCCTTCGCCTTCAACGAGGCCCTGTCGCAATCGGGCTGGGCCGCGCCGCAGACCCATGCCGCCGGGCTCGGCTTCCGGTTCCGCCCCGCGCTGGAAACCGGGGGCCATCGGCTTTCGGCCCTTGCCGTGGCCGAGGGCCGGGCGGATATCGCCGCCCTCGATGCCGTCACCTGGGAGATGCTGCGCCGCTGGGAGCCATGGGCGGCCCGGCTGCGGCCCGTGGCCCGCACGGCCCCCACTCCCGGTCTGCCCTTCATCGCCGCGGCGGGTGCGGATGGCGCGCGGATCTTCGCGGCGGCGGAGGCGGCGATTGCGGAACTGGAGGCCGAAGACCGTGCGCTCCTCCAGCTTCGCGGTCTGGTGCGAATCGCGCCGGAGGCCTATCTCGCCGTGCCTACGCCCCCGGCACCCGGGCAGATTGCGCGCTTCCCTTGAGCAAATCGGCCAGACTGCCCGACCGGGCCTGTGGAAATGCCGTTGCAATGCCGGCGAATCTGCGCCCTATTTGAGCATCCGCCATAAATGCCAAGGGCTCCCGTGACCGATACCCAGACCGCCACTCCCGCCGCCGGATCGGATGTTCCCGTCATCGCCATCCGCGATCTGCACAAGAGTTATGGCCAGTTGGAGGTTCTGAAGGGTGTCGATCTGACCGCGCCGAAGGGGCATGTCGTCTCGCTCATCGGCTCTTCCGGTTCGGGGAAATCGACCCTGCTGCGCTGCTGCAACCTTCTGGAGGAGAGCCAGCAGGGCGAGATCCGCTTCGAGGGCGA
>JAPUEK010000098.1 GCA_027492585.1 Paracoccaceae bacterium
TTGGACGCGGGCTGGGACAGACAATCCACGGAGATCAAGGCGACCCTGAAGGCCCATCAGGAGAGACAGGACAGGCACCATCGGCGATGAAACCACCTCGGCCAGGACAGTCAGGCCAGCTTGCGCTCCCCCCTGCCCTGCTGCCTCGCGGCTTCCGCAACCCCACTGGTTCTGGTCTGCCAACGTGATTGCAGCGAAAGAGACGAATTTCGAACGAGGGCTGTAACTTGGCCAAGATACTGACCGATCGGGCTGACACGACGAGTTCAACCCGCCCATCTCGATGACGATCTGGCCGTGGGGCACTACCCTCCTCCCCCACCCCATTTCCTGCCGCTTCAATGATCGCTTGGCAAAGACCTGTCGAAACCCGGGGCCACGCAACGTCCGCTGAGCTTGAACGAAACACGAACGGGCGCTATCCTCGTCCAGCATATTGTGAAGTGAGGCTCGGATGACACCATATCGTGATTGGGACCGGGATTACGGTATCCGGGCCTATGACATCGGCTCCACGCATGTGGATGTCGCGTTCAAGGACGGGGCTGTCTATCGCTATACCTCGCTATCTGCCGGTCAGGCCAATATCGACCGCATGATCGTGCTGGCGCGCGCGGGCGATGGTCTGAACCAATTCATCAACCGAGCCGTGAAAAAGCGCTATTCCGAGCGGCTTACCTGAAGGCACTGCCTCTCCATCTGCCCACATGAAAAAACGGGGTGACCGAAGCCACCCCGTTCAAGGTCATTCCGCCGCGATCAGCTGTTGGCGCTCCTCTTCGTCTTCGGGCTGCGTCTCGTCGTCGCCCGTGAGGAAGGCGGGCAGTTCGACGCCGGCATCCTCTGACGCCACATCCTGCCCCAGGTCCGGACCATCCAGCCGCAGCGGTTCGGGCAGCCAACCGGAACCGTCGAGGAGCCGCTCGGCCTCGCGTGCCATGTCGCCTTTCTTCAGGTGGTCGATGAGTTGGGCCGCGCCTTCGCCCACCCCTTCGCGCACGGCTTCCAGAATGCGGCTCTTGGTGACCCGACCGAGGTAGTTGGTCACCGTCGGCTTCCAGCCTGCTTCGACCAGATCAAGTTGGGTCGTGCGAGCGAGACGATCCGCTTCACGCAGGCGTCTATCGAGGCCGTGCTGGCTGATTCCCATGCCGCTGTAGGGGTTCGGGCGCTCGTAGAGGGCGTTCACCCCGAAGCTGAGGCAATGGGCGAGGAGCGCCTGACGGCTGGCCTCGTCCAGCGCGTGGAGCCAGTCCCAAAGGACGTCATCCCCCTGCCCCAGCGGCATGTCAGCGCGCCAGCCCGCGTGCCGCGCGTCGACGTTCTGCGCTGGATAGCTGTCGGCGAGGTCGGCGGCCTGCACCGGCAGGTGAATGTCGCGCACATTGGCTTCAAGCGCGGCTCCGGAGGCACGAGAGACGAAGCAATCGGTCACCAGCTTGTGCAGAAGCAACGTCATCGCGATGCGCGGGTTGTTGGCCACGGCATCGCGCAGGGCCAGGGTGCGATGCGCGGTCAACTCGATGACGAGCCGCTCCGGCAGCGGCTTGATCGCATCGCCCTCGTCCTCGTCACCCTCGGACGCGCGGGTCTCGCCACCCATGCTGATCACCGCAGCACGACTGTCGCTGCGACCGGCATCCATGGACGCAGTGCCATCGGGGTTATCGTCGGAGGCCTCGCCCGCCGATGCCACCGGCTGTTCGTCTTCGGGACGAACGAAGCCGCGTTCGATCAACAGAGTGCCATCGCTGTCGATGCTGACGAAGGCCCCCGCCCTGCCGACCTGTTCGGGATCGAAAGCCATCGGGCGGCTGTCGAAGGCGCTGAGCTGGCGCTCGATTTCACCAAGGCGCTGATCGACTTCTTCGGGCAGATCGTCAACCTCGGCATGTTCGGCCTCCAGCCGATCATACTCGTCGCGCAGCGCCTCTCGCGTGGCCCGCTCGTCGTCGCTCAGATCGACCGTGGTGCCCAGAAGCTCGCGCAGCCCCATCGTATGACCATAGGGGAAGCCCGCGGCGACCTCGATCCATTTCCAGCCTTCGGCAGCGATAGCCTCGGCCTCCGCCTTCAGTTTCTCGCCCACCAGGCGTTCGAGCAGCACGGGGTCTTGCAGCCAGCCGCCGTCATCCTGCTGGAAGAGATCGCGCAGAACGAAGCCCCCCGCGGCCTCGTAGGCGTCAAGCCCGAGGAAGCGGGCGCGCTTGTCGGAGGCCCGCACGGCAGTCTCCGTCAGCATGCGCCGAATCTGATAGGGTTCCTTCGACCAGGAGTTCTTGATGGCCTCCCAGACTTGCGCCTGACGCGCGTGATCACTGGAGACGGTGAAGGCCATCAGCTGTTCCAGCGTCATCTCGTCGGCGGCATAGACCTCCAGCAGCACAGGCGCGACGGTGACGAGACGCAGGCGCTGTTTCACAACCTTCGCATCGACAAAGAAGGCCGCAGCGATGGCCTCTTCGGTCATGCCCTTCTCGCGCATAGCGTGGAAGGCGCGGAACTGATCAAGCGGATGCAAGGGCGCACGTTCGATGTTCTCGGCGAGCGAGACCTCGTCGATCAGAACGGAATCATCAGCCGCGCTGACAATGCAGGGCACCGGGGCCGCCTTTGCCAGGCGCTTCTGCTTTACCAGCAGTTCCAACGCGCGATAACGGCGGCCACCGGCAGGCACTTCGAACTTGCCGGTCTCTGCCCCATCCTCGCCGATCACCGGGCGAACGTGGAGGCTCTGGATCAGGCCGCGACGCGCGATGGATTCGGCCAGTTCATCGACCGAGATCCCGGCCTTCACGCGCCGGACGTTGGACTGGCTCAGGACCAGGTTCTGGAAGGGGATGTCCCGCGAGGACGCGAGGGTGATTTTCTGCATGTTGGTCATCAGACCGATCTCCCGACGGGCGCCGAGAGCCTCTCTCTCGACCTCCAACCCATCGAAAACCCCCTGCCCTTCTCTTCCTCTGATCCTCGTGGCATGCCGGACCTGGTCGACGCCCAGAGGCGAGCCCGCCACCCGCAGCTGCAAACCAAAGTCCCAGAGATCAATCATCGGCCACCTTGACCGTATCAAACCGACCACAGGCCTCGAGAAGCTCCTCCCCAGACAAGGTGCTTGCGCGCCGGATCAGGGCCGCGCGCAGCATCTCGGGGGTAACATCGGCGGCGTCCTGCTCTCGCGATGAAAGTTCAAAGGCAAAGTCGAAGGCATGACTGAACATCAGATGTCCCCTCCGCTGCGCAAGCTGACTTCGCGGCCTGCGCCGACGATGATGTGGTCATGCAACGCAAGGCCAAGCACGTCGCAGGCCTTCTGGACCTCCTTCGTCATGGCGATGTCCGCCTCCGAGGGTTCCGGATCACCCGACGGGTGATTGTGGACCAGGATCAGCGCCGAGGCATTGAGGTCCAAGGCCCGGCGGACGACCTCACGCGGATAGACCGGCACGTGATCGACCGTGCCGATGCCAAGGTGCTCATCAGAGATCAGCCTGTTCTTGCGGTCCAAATACAGCACGTGAAACCGCTCGACCTCGCCGCGAACGGCGATGTCGCAATAGTCCATCACCGCAGCCCAGGAGGTCAGAACCGGATTGCGGTTGATGTGACGGGACAGGATTTCACGCGCGGCGAAGATGGTAGCCTGCTCCTGCGCGGTCAGTTCGACGCGGCCCGCGCGCCGGGAGGCGAAGGTCGAGGCTTGTTCAGAAAATTGGGACATCTGGGTCTCATGAGTTGAAACGACCAACAATCGACCGGCAGCAGCGCGCTGCCTGGGCGGAGTTGGCCGGGATGGGGAAAGGGGAAGAAGCTTGTGCGAGCAGAGGGCCGCCGGGCCCCCTGCCCTGCCGCAGACGTCAGCTGACCCGGTCGAGGAGCTTTTTGGCCCGCCCTTCCATGTCAAGGCGCGCATCTTGCTGGGTCTTGTCGCGCGCCAATCGCGTAATCCCTTGAACAAAATCGAAAATGGATTCCGGGGGGCGACCCTCTTCCATCAGAACCTTCTCGATGATCTTGCCGGATTCCGACTTCGAGAAGCCGCGCTTCCGCAGAAAGTCATCCCGATCCTCATCGGTGCGCGCCACGATCTGCTGCCGCGCAGCCTTGATGCCATTCACGAAGCCCTGTGCCGACGAATTGGCGAACCGCGTCAGCGCCGGTGCCGCCTCGTGGGCAAAACGGGTGGCGGCGTATTTCGAGTGGCGGATGGTGATCTCCTGAAAATCCTCGACGCCCCAGAGATTGCGGTTCTGGCACACCGCGCGGAGATAAAAGCTAGCGATTCCAAGGGTTTTCGCGCCAACTTCGGAATTCCAGCAATAGAAGCCCCGGAAATAGAGGTCCGGCGAGCCATCGGCCAGCCGCCCCGCCTCAATCGGGTTGTGGTCATCGACCAGGAACAGGAAGACATCCCGATCCGACGCATAAAGCGTGGTCGTATCGCGGCTGATCTCGACATCGGGGTTGTAGACCCCGGTCGACCAGTCGAGCACGCCCGGCACCTTCCACCGTGTGTCACCGGTGCCGTTACCCGCGATGCGCTGGACCGCCTCGACCAGTTCATGGTCATGGATCCGACCGTAGTCCGGGCCGGTCACCGCGCGCAGTTCGGTGCGACCATCCTCAGTCTCGAAGGTTTTCACCTGCTCAGCGCGGTGGTTGCTCAGACCGTACTGAAGATTGATCCCAGCCAAAGGCGCGGGCAGTTGCCGCAAGTAGGATGCCGGGGCGCCAACGATACCGGCAAGTTGGCCGAACGCCCAATGCGTCGGGGCAACCGGCTTCTTTGCCTTGGGCAGGACCAAGTGCAGCCGTTCGGTGCTGTCGCGCGAGGCCTCAACCCGGATTTCCGCCGTTTCGACAACCCTGGACCGGCTCCGCTCCGATCGGCCCTTCACCGAGGCCCAGAGATCGTCGAGCGACAGATAGCGCTCGTCATCGGGCCGGCTCCACCATTCGGACGACACCCGCCCGTTCCGCTCTCCCCGGCTCACATCCACCTTATAGCCGCCCGACTTCACCGGCCGCACGGGGTCCAGAATTTCCACATTGTTCATGGCAGTCTCTCCGTGACGGGCA
>JAPUEK010000099.1 GCA_027492585.1 Paracoccaceae bacterium
CGGAACGCTCCGCGGGGGATATTTGAGAAGAGAAGAAAGCCCTTTCATCTTGCCTTAAATATCCCCGCCGGAGGCTTCGACATTTCCTCCGCGAAGGGGGTGACAAGCTTGCGCGCCGCGCTAGATCCCGGCCATGGCCGAGGACGATCCCATAGCCACCTTGCTTTCCCGTTGCGCGGCGCAGGATCGCGCGGCGTTCCGGTTGCTTTACGAGGCGGCCTCCGCGAAACTTTTCGGGGTCCTGATCCGTATGCTCGGGCAGAGAGCCGAGGCGGAGGATGCGTTGCAGGAGGTCTTCACCAGAATATGGCTGCGGGCCGGGCGGTATGAGGCTGCCAGGGGCCGCGGCATGACCTGGATGATCGCCATAGCCCGCAATCTGGCCATCGACCGTCTTCGCGCGCGCCCCGAGCAGGCGGCCGCCGATGCGGAGGCGATGGACGCCATAGCCGACAGCGCCCCCCATGCCGAAGCGCGGCTCATCGCGGCGGGAGAGGCGCGCCGGGTGACGGATTGTTTCGCCAGGCTGGAGCCGGACCGTGCGGCTGCGGTGCGGGGGGCCTATCTCTCCGGTCTCTCCTATGAGGCGCTTGCCCTGCGCCATGGCGTCCCGCTCAACACGATGCGGACCTGGCTGCGGCGGAGCCTGTTGCGTCTGAAGGAGTGTCTGGAGGCATGAGCTCCGATCCGCCCCTTCTCCCGCAGGACGAGCTGGAAGCCCTGGCCGGGGAATATGTGCTGGGCGTGCTCGACCTGCCGGACCGCCACGCGGCGGAGGAGCGTTTGCGCCGCGACCCCGCCTTTGCCGCCCGCGTCGCCTTCTGGGAGGCGCGTTTCAGCAGTCTCGATGGCGGGTTCGCGCCCGTCGCCGCCCCCGATCTGCTGCCGGGGATCGAGGCACGGCTGTTCCCGGTTGCCCCGGCGGCGCGGGAGCGCCGGTTTGCCGGGGTCTGGTTTGCCGGGGTCTGGGGTGCGGCGCTCGGGGCCTTGGCGGTGGCGGGGGTGGCGGGCTTCTTCCTTCTGTTGCCGCCACGGCCCGATCTCGTGACCACCCTCGCCTCGGCCGATGCCGCCCTCACCTATCGGGCCGAGTTCGGCCAGGGTCATCTGCGCGTCACCCGAATGACCGGGGCGGCTGCCCCCGCGGGGCAGGTCCATGAGCTCTGGATCATCGAGCCGGGCGCGGCCCCGCAGTCGCTTGGTCTGCTCGGGGATGCCGCTTTCGCCATGGACCTGCCGATGCCGCCCAAAGGTTCGGTTCTGGCGGTTTCCATGGAGCCGGCGGGCGGCTCTCCCACCGGCGCGCCCACCGGGCCGGTGCTGATGACGGCGGCGGTCGGGGTCTAGCCCCGCCCGGCGATGCCCCGTCACGAAAGCGTGAAAGTTCCCGGTCGCTGAAACTTCCGCCCTGCCCCCTCCGTAGCTGCGGATGTGAGGCGGGACAGGCCCGCCCCGGAACCCACGGGAGACTTCCATGAAACTTCGTCTTGCAACCGCCTTCGTCCTGCTGACCTCCGGCCTTGCCCATGCCGAAAACCCGATGGTCGGGGGTGCCGCGATGTTCGACACCAAGACCATCGTCGAGAATGCGATGAACTCCAGCGATCACACAACGCTCGTCGCCGCGGTGCAGGCCGCGGGTCTGGTGGAGACCCTGCAGGGCGCCGGTCCCTTCACCGTCTTCGCGCCGACGAACGAGGCCTTCGCCAAGCTGCCTGCCGGGACGGTGGACACGCTCCTGAAGCCGGAGAACAAGGAGAGCCTCGTCAAGATCCTGACCTGCCATGTCGTCGGCAAGGAGGTGATGGCCGAGGCGCTTGGCAGCATGATCATGGCCGATGGCGGCAAGCATCCGGTGGAAACGCTGGGCGGTTGCGTGCTTCAGGCCAGCAGCGAGGGCGGCATGATCAAGCTGACCGACGAGCAGGGCAATGTCGCCACGGTCACCATCGCCGATGTGAAGCAATCGAACGGCGTCATCCATGTCATCGACACGGTGATGCTGCCGAAGATGTAAGCGGCGTTCCAAGGGCGGCGGGCAGGTCACCGCCCGCCGCCTGCGGTTCCTCAGGGGCCGGGCCTGTTCCCTTTCCCCACTCCGGCCCCTGATTCTTCCCTCCGGCCTCCCCCCCGGAGGGACCGCCCATCAAGCTGCACCGCCTGCCTGCCGGGGCTTTGCTTTTGCGGCGCGCCATGATTGGCTCCCCCCATGCAGCCCGCGACCGAACGCCCCGTCCTTTTCTTCACCGCTTCCGCCCGGCCGGAGGGCAACACGCTGCGCCTTGCGCGCGCGGCGGCCACGGGCCTGCCGGGAGAGGTGCCATGCGACTGGATCGACCTCGACCGGATTGACCTGCCGCCCTTCCGCGACCTGCGGCCCGCAGCGCCCCCGGAGCCGGAGGCGGCCCTTGGCCAATGCCTCTCTGCGATCCGGGCGGCGCGGGCCGTGGTTCTGGCGGCGCCGATCTACTGGTACGGCTTTCCCGCCCCCCTGCATCTGCTGCTGTCGCACTGGTCGGGATGGCTGGACACCGCCGCGCTCGGCTTTCTGGCGAGCCTGAAGGACAAGCCCCTGGCGCTGATCACCGCCCGCGCCGACCCCGACCCTTCGGTGCCGGAGACCGCCGAGGCGATCATCCGGCGCAGCGCGCTCTGGCTCGGGATGCAGTGGCACGGGGCGCTGCACGGGATCGGCGATGCGCCGGGCGATGTCGAAAGCACCCCCGCCTTCGGGCAGGCCGCCGATTTCCTGCGCCCGCTGGCTCAGGGGATTTCCTGACCTTGCCAGAGACGGGGCCGCCGGATTAGCGTCTGCCAACCGATTTCCTCAGGGGTTTTCCGATGGTCCGTCTTTTCCTGCGCGCATTGGCGCTTCTCTGCCTTCTGCCGTTTGCCGCCCATGCCGAGGGGCGCTCGATCATCGTGCTCGATGCCTCCGGCTCGATGTGGGGGCAGATCGACGGGCGGCCGAAGCTCGACCTCGCGCGCGAGGCTCTGGCGGAGGTGGTGGGCAAGCTGCCGGCAGACAGCGAAGTGGGCCTCATGGCCTATGGCCACCGCGAAAAAGGCTCCTGCGCGGATATCGAACTGATCGTGCCGCCCGCCGTCGGCACCGGGCCGGAAATCATCGCCGCCGCCAACAAGCTGAATTTCCTCGGGAAAACTCCGCTGACCGAAGCCGTGCGCCAGGCGGCGGGGGATCTGCGCTCCACCGAGGAGAAGGCCACGGTGATCCTGATCACCGACGGGATCGAGACCTGCGAGGCCGACCCCTGCGCGCTCGGGACCGAGCTGGAAAAGACCGGGGTGGATTTCACCGCCCATGTGGTCGGCTTCGGGCTCAGCGACGAGGAAGGCAAGCAGGTCGCCTGTCTCGCCGAGAATACCGGAGGGCAGTATATCCAGGCCAGCGACCTCGACAGCCTGACGCTGGCGCTCGAGACCACGGTGATCGTGCCGCCCGCGCCCGAACCCGCGCCGGAGCCGGCCCCCGCCCCGGAACCGGCTGCCCCTGCGGCGCTTGAGATCAATTTCCAGCCGAGCGTCGTCATGGCCCCCGGCGTGCCGAAACCCGATGACAACACCGATGTCGCCTGGAAGCTCTATACCATCGGCGCCAATGGCGAGGCGGGCGAGCAGCTCTGGACCGAATACAACGACATGAAGACCAGGGTCGATCCGGGAACCTACCGGCTCGTGACCAGCGTGGGCGATGTGACGGTGACGCAGGACGTGACCCTGACCGCCGATCAGCTTTCCACGCCCGAGATCGTGCTGAATGCCGCGCGGCTGATCCTGCGGCCGGTGGGCAGCGAGGGCGGGCCGGTTCTGGATCAGGCGAGCCTGAACATCACCGGCGCGAACAGGCTGGACAGCACCAACTACGGGGAGAGCCGTTTCTACGTTCCGGCGGGCGACATTACCGTGACCGGCAAGATGGGGGCGGCAGAGGCCACCGAGGCGCTGACCGTCACCGCCGGACAGGATCTGACCCGCGATATCCTGATCGCCAGCGGGGTTGCCGGGATCGAGGGTTATTATGCCGAAGGTGTGCAGATGGACAGCGGCAACCATTCCATCACGGTGCTGGCCGCGAAGAAGAAGATCGACGGCAGCCAGCAGAGCTTCGGCACCGACTACGGCACCGGCAAGACTTTCACCCTGCCGCCGGGCGACTACATCGCACGGGTGGAAATCGGCTCGGCCAAGGGCGAATCGGCCTTTACCGTGAAGATCGGCGAAAGGGTCGATGTGCCGGTGATCCTCAATGCCGGGGTGCTTTACGTCAGCGCGCCGGGGGCGGTCTCGATCGAGGTGCTGGACGCCAGGAAAGACATCGACGGCAATGAAACCTCGCTCGATTTCCATTACGGGGAAGAAGTGACCTTCACCGCCGCCGCCGGGGACCTCGTGGTGCGCGCCGGTTGGGGCAATGAGGTCTTCACCGACGAGAAGGCCGTGGTGAAGGCCGGGGAGCGGACGGAAATCACGGTGAAGAAGCCCTGAGCGGTCCTGCCGCGGCGCGGGGTCCCGGATCGGCGGCGATCCGCGACCCCGGAGCCGCCGCAAGATCGGTGCAAATACCGCCGCGGGCTGCCCGACAGCCCTCCTTGACGGCGGCGCGGGCTTGGCTTACCTGAGGGGCAACGCGGGTGTAGCTCAATGGCAGAGCAGCAGCTTCCCAAGCTGAATACGAGGGTTCGATTCCCTTCACCCGCTCCAACCTCCTCCCCCCCCCCCTTTCCTCCGCAGGCGCCGCAGGCTAGGAAGCCGCATCGCAACAGGAGAGGCTTTCCCATGAATACGGATATCAAACGGATCGGCACCGGCGCGCGGATGAGCGAGGCCGTGTCCTATAACGGCATCGTCTGGGTCGCCGGGCAAGTCGGCAATCCCGGCGATTCGGTGGCGGATCAGACCCGCACCTGCCTCGCCGAAGTGGACCGCATCCTCGCTGCCGCCGGCACCGACAAGACCCGCATCCTCTCGGCCCAGATCTGGCTGGCCGACATCGCCACCTTCGGCGAGATGAACGGCGTCTGGGACCAGTGGGTGCCGCAGGGCCATACCCCGGCCCGCGCCACCGGCGAGGCGAAGCTTGCGACGCCGGATTACAAGGTCGAGGTCATCGTGACCGCCGCGCTGAAGTAAGGGCGGATTTCTTCAAAGAAATCTGCAAAATCCGTTCAACGGATCTGAAGGGGGGCTGTCTGCCCCCCTTGCCCGTTCCGGGCATCCCCCCGAGGATACTTCTGCACAGTGGATGGGCAGGTCAGGCTTTCAGATAGGCGACGAGGGCGGCGGTGGAGCCGTCCTTGCCCTCGGTGCCGGTCCTGCCTTCGAGGACGGGTTGCAGGGCGAGCGCCAGTTCCTTGCCAAGCTCCACCCCCCATTGGTCGAAGGAGTTGATACCGAGGATCACCCCTTCGACGAAGACCCGGTGCTCGTAGAGCGCAATGATCTGGCCGAGGGTGAAGGGCGTCAGTTTCGGATAGGCGAGCGTCGTCGTCGGGCGGTTGCCGGGGAAGACGCGGTGGCGGGCCTGGCGTTCCAGCTCGGCCCCCGTGGCGCCCTTTTTCGCCATGATCGCACGGGCTTCCTCAAGGCTGCGGCCGCGCAGGAGCGCCTCGGATTGTGCGAGGCAATTGGCGACGAGGAGGAGGTGCTGATGGGCGAGATCCGGCTCATGTCCTTCCCTGGCCACGAGGAATTCGCACGGCACCGGGCGGGTTCCCTGATGGATGAGCTGGTAGAAGGCGTGCTGGCCGTTGGTTCCCGGCTCCCCCCAGACCACCGGGCCGGAGTTCATCGTCAGCTCGGAGCCATCCACGGCGACGCGCTTGCCGTTGCTTTCCATCTCAAGCTGCTGGAGATAGGCAGGCAGGCGCGACAGCCGCTGATCATAGGGCAGGACGGCGCGGGTGCCATGGCCGCAGATCTGGTTGTGCCAGATGCCGACGAGCGCCAGCAGCACGGGCAGGTTTTCGGCGAAGGGCGCCCAGAGGAAGCGTTCGTCCATGTCGCGGCCGCCGGCGAGGAAATCGTCGAAGGCGTCCGGCCCGATGGCGATCATCAGGGAAAGGCCGATCGGCCCCCAGACGGAATAGCGGCCACCGACCCAATCCTCGAAACCGAACACCCGTTCGGAATCGATTCCATATGCCGAGGTCTTGTCGCCCGCCGTCGAGACGGCGGCGAATTGCGCGGCCGGATTGGCGACCTTTGCCGCCATCCAGCGTTTGGCGCTGTCGGCATTGGTCATGGTCTCGATGGTGGTGAAGGTCTTGGAGGCGACGATCACCAGCGTCGTCTCGGGGTTCAGGCCCGCAAGCGTATCGGCGATATGCGCGCCATCGACGTTGGAGACGAAATGCACCCGCGGCCCGTCATGCCAGGGGGCAAGGGCGAGGGTCGCCATGGCCGGGCCGAGATCGGAGCCGCCGATGCCGATGTTGACGACATCGGTGATCTTGCCGCCCTGCCCCGCGAAGGCGCCCGAGCGCACGGCATTGGCAAAGCGCGCGCAGGCGGCGCGGATGCGGCGGACCTCTGGCAGGACATCCTGACCGTCCACGAAGATCTTCTCGCCGTCGGGCGCGCGCAGCGCGGTGTGCAGGACGGCGCGACCTTCGGTATCGTTGATCTTGGCGCCCGCGAACATCGCGTCGCGCTTTGCCGCCACGCCGGCGGCTTCGGCGAGCGCGATCAGCAGGCGCAGCCCCTCGGCGTCGATATTGGTCTTGGAATAGTCAAAGAGCATCGCCCCGGCGCGGGCCGAAAAAGCCGCGGCGCGGGAGGGGTCCTCGAAAAGCGACAGGATGCGGCGGTCGGCCACCTTCGCATGGTGGGATTTCAGGGCGTTCCACTGGTCTTGCATCGCGTCACTCCGCCCAATGCACGGTTGCGTTGTCGAGAACGGCGCGGATCGGCGCCTCGATCGGGGACAGGGTCATGGCGCGCTCAAGGGCGTCGCGCTTTTCCTGCCCGGTGATCAGCACATGGATGTTGAAGGCAGCCTGCAAGGCCGGCGCGGTGATTGTCACGCGCGGCTCCCCCGCCGCTTCGGCGCGCATCGGCAAAAGTAGCGGCGCATCGGGGGCAAGCGCCTCGGCCAGCCGGTCGGCGCCGGGGAAGAGCGAGGCGGTGTGCATGTCCGTTCCCATGCCAAGGAGCAGCACCGAGATCGGCAGATGCGGACGCAGGCCATCGGACAGGGCCTCAAGCGCCGCCTCCGGGCTTTCGGCGGGCATGTAGAGCGGCACCAGACGCGCCTGGGCCGCCCTGCCCCGCACCAGCCGCTCGCGCAGCAGCCGGGTGTTGGAGCGCGGACTATCCTCCGGCACCCAGCGTTCGTCGTTGAGGAACACCGCCACCTGCGCCCAGTCGAGATCCACGCCCGAAAGCGTGTCGAATATCGGTCCCGGCGTCGTCCCCCCCGGCACGCAGAGCGAGGCGCGCCCCTCCCTCCGCAGGAAGTCGGCAAGCTGCCCGGTGATCAGGCTCGACACCTGCAGGAACATCAGATCCCGGTCGGGATAGGCTTCGAAGTTCATCCTTTGATCTCCCGCCAGCGGCGCCCGTCGCGGTGCATGAGCATCAGCGCATCCTCCGGCCCCGAAGAGCCCGGATCATAGCCCTGCGGCTTGTCGCCCCGGCCTTCCCAGCCCTCGATGATCGGATCGGCCCAGGCCCAGGCCGCCTCCACCTCGTCGCCGCGCATGAAGAGCGTCTGGTTGCCGCGGATCACATCCATGATCAGCCGTTCATAGGCATCCGGAATATCCTCGGCGTCTTCCCCCACGGCCTCGGCGAAGGACATATCCAGCGGCACCTGCATGAGCCGCATCCCGCCCGGCCCCGGCTCCTTGATCATCACCATGAGGTTCATCCCCTCATTCGGTTGCAGACGGATCACCAGCACGTTTTCCAGCCAGCCCTTCGCATCATCGAAGATCGAATGGGGCGGCGATTTGAAGGTGATGGCGATCTCCGAGGCGCGGGCGCGCAGCCGCTTGCCGGTGCGGAGGTAGAAGGGGGTCCCCTTCCACCGCCAGTTGGAAATCCCGACCTTCAGCGCGATGTAGCTTTCCGTCTTCGAGGCCGGATTCTCGCTATGCTCCAGATAGCCGCCCTCGCCGCCGCCCGGCAGATACTGCCCGCGCACGATATGTTCGGGGTCCACGGGGTCGAGCGCGCGGATCACCTTCAGCTTCTCATCGCGCACCGCATCGGGGTCGAAGTGATAGGGCGGCTCCATGGCGATCAGGCACAGAAGCTGCATCAGGTGGTTCTGCACCATGTCCCGCATGGCGCCCGACTTGTCGTAATAGGCGCCGCGCCCGTCCACCGAAACCGTCTCGGCCACGGTGATCTGCACATGGTCGATATATTCGGCCTTCCACAAAGGCTCGAAGAGGATGTTGGCGAAGCGCACCGCCATCAGGTTCTGGACGGTTTCCTTGCCGAGGTAATGGTCGATCCGGTAGATCTGCGCCTCGGCGAAATGCTGGGCCAGCACCGCGTTCAGCGCGCGGGCAGAGGCAAGATCGCGGCCGAAGGGCTTTTCGACGACGATCCGGCTCCAGGCGTCGGCGATGCCGTAGGAATGGAGCCGCTCGGCGAGATCGCCAAAGAGCGCCGGGGCGACGGAGAAGTAGAAGGCCCGCACCACATTGGGGCGCATCATGGCCTTCAGCGCCTCCCAGCCACCCTCGCCCTTGGCGTCGATGGAGACATAGCCGATCTGGCCGAGAAAGGCCTCGATCACCGCAGCGTCGCGGCGCGCGGAGGGAACGAATTCCTCGATCGCCTCGCGGATCGTGGTGCGGAAGGCCGCCTCGGTCAGATCGGCGCGCGCGGCCCCGATGATGCGGCTGGTGGCGGGCATCTGGCCGGCCAGAAAACGCCGGTAAAGGCCGGGAAAGATCTTGCGCCGGGCAAGATCGCCCGTGCCGCCGAAAATCACCAGATCGAAGACATCCACCGGAATGACGCGCACGGCCATCGCATACCTCACAGTTCAGGCGCCTGTTAGCGCTAACGTGCGCCCTTGTAACCGCTGCGCCGGGCAAAGTCTAGCACGGGATCGGAGGCGAACAAACCAAAGCGGCGCGGCGGGCGGCAAACCGGCGGGCGGGCGCAAAAGGCCCGGAAATCAGGCGCTCACGCCTCCAGCTCGGCATCCCAGTAAAGGTAATCCATCCAGCTTTCATGCAGATGGCCCGGCGGGAATCGGCGGCCATGGGCCTGCATCTCCTCCGTCGTCGGCTGGCGCGGCGGGCGTTTCAGCCCCATCCCCGCCTGGCGCAGGGTCTTGGAGCCCTTCCGCAGGTTGCAGGGCGAACAGGCCGCGACGACGTTCTGCCAGGAGGTGATCCCGCCCCGCGCCCGCGGCAGCACATGGTCGAAGGTCAGATCGCCCTTCGATCCGCAATACTGGCAGCAGAATTCATCCCGCAGAAAAAGATTGAAGCGCGTGAAGGCCACGCGCTTCTGGGGTTTGACGAAATCTTTCAGGACGACGACCGAGGGGAGGCGGAATTCCTGTCTCTGGCTTCGCACCACATGGTCATATTCCGCGACGATCTGCACCCGGTCGAGCACCGCCGCCTTGATCGCCTCCTGCCAGGGCCAGAGGGAAAGCGGATAATAGCTCAGCGGCCGGTAATCGGCGTTGAGCACGAGGGCGGGAAACTGCTTGAGCGCCGCCGGATCGCGCACGAATTGGGTTCTGAAATCGCCGTCCATTCCGTCGAGACTCCGCTTTCGTCCTGCTGCCGCTGCGGCATCAAGGCGGGGGGTCCCGCCCCGATGACAATGACTATATCTGGCGCAAATCCGCTGGCAAGCCCCAGCAATTGCGCGATCCGGGGACAGATTGCCGCCCGGCCATCACAAAAGCATGACAGAGGCGCGGTTTTTGCTGCATTTGCACCGCAGCCGGGCGCAGAAGGACCGGCAGGCCGGAGCAAAGCCTATTGCCGCAAAAGCCGCCGCCGGCCTTCTCACCCGATCAGGCGGCGGAACCAGCCGGTCGCAGGCGGCGGCTCCGGCTCCGCCGCCGGGACGGGGCCATCGGAGCCTTCCACGACCCGCTGGAAGCGCGCAAAGGCGTCCTCCGCAAGGCGGCCCGCAAATCCTTGCAGGAGACGGCCGCCCAGTTCCGCAAGCCTGCCGCCGACGCTGGCCTCCCAGTCGTAGTCGAGCCGGGTGCCGCCCTCGACGGGGTGCAGCCTGACCCGCGCCCCGCCGCGTGCAAAACCCGCAGCGCCTCCCATGCCCTCGCCGCTGACCGTCACCGCATGGCCGGGGTCGATGTCGGAAAAGCGCACGAGGCCGGTGAGCCGGAACCGCAGCGGGCCGATCTTCAGCGCAATCGCCGCCTCGAACCCCTCGGCGACGCTGCCGGTCATGCTTTCGCACCCCGGCACACAGACCTTCAGCACGTCGGGATCAAGAAGGGCGGCCCAGACGACGGCGGGCGCAGCCCGGACCTCCCGGCTTCCGGTCAGCTTCATCGCGGCCTCCCTTCGCCTGCCCGGCAATCGCGCATTGTCATGATCCCCGGCACCGGCACTCCGCCCAGGAATTGGCGCAGCCGCGCGGGATCGACGGGTTTTGCAACCGGCGCCATATGGAGATGGCGTCGCAGGACAGCGGATGGTCATCGACGATCCGCGCCTGCCGCCCCGCCCGCATCTGCGTCCGCTCCGGCATCCCCCTCCGGCCTCTCTGCCTCCGCGGCAAGCCTAGCAAAGCCTGCGCCTTTGGCCAGCCTCTCTTCCGCAATTCCGCCGATCCGCCCCGCCCGCCCTTCCGTCCCCGGCCTTGCCCGCCTAAAAGGGACCAAAACAGGGGGAAAGAGATGATTTCACGCCGCATGATGATCGGCCTCGGCCTTGCCGCGACCTTGGCGGCCTGCGGGCGCCGGGGCGGAGAGGCTGCGGTCTCCCACGGCGACCTGCATCCCGGCGAAACCCCGCAGATGCGGCAGCTGATCCGCAAATGGTCGAAAATCCACCAGATCCCGGAAAGCCTCATGCACCGGGTGATCCAGCGGGAAAGCGGCTACAATGCATCGGCCCGCAACGGCCCCTACTACGGTCTGATGCAGATCCTGCCGCAAACCGCCGGAACCATGGGCTACGACGGCCCGCCCTCCGGCCTGCTCGATGCGGAAACCAACCTGCATTATGCCGGCAGATACCTGCGCGGCGCCTGGCTCGTCTCGGACGGCAATCAGGATCGCGCGATCATGTGGTTCTCGAAAGGCTATTACTACGAGGCCAAGCGCCGCGGCCTTCTGGAAGAAACCGGCCTGCGCGCCTGAGACGGGCCTTTCTTCTCTTTCCAAATATCCCCGCCGGAGGCTCCCCCGGCCCGACAAACGGCCCGCGGGATGGGCAATCCACCCATCCCGCCCGAACGCTCAATACCAGGCATCCGCCGCTTCGGCCTTCCGCCGCCCGATGAAATCGGCAAGCCCCTCGCGCAGCCCCTCATCAAGCTTCGGCGGCTCGAACTCCGCCAGCCGCTTCTTCCAGAGCCGGTTGGCCCGCGTCGCCGCATCCACCGACCCCGCCGCCTCCCATTTCTCGAACGGCTCGTTGTCC
Organism: Paracoccaceae bacterium; assembly: GCA_027492585.1. GTDB lineage: Bacteria > Pseudomonadota > Alphaproteobacteria > Rhodobacterales > Rhodobacteraceae > JAPUEK01. The sequence continues at coordinate 11,613 of JAPUEK010000099.1, forward strand.
GACAGATCGCTGTCCCAGAAGGCCGTCTCGTAATGGGCCATCGTATGGGAGCAGCCGAAAAAGTGGTTGCCCGGCCCGACCTCGGCAAAGGCCTCCACCGCGAGCTGGTCGTCGTCGATCTTCACCCCGTCGAGATAGCTGTGCAGCGCCCCGCAGAGATCGGCATCGAGCATGAACTTCTCGTAGGACATGCTCAGCAGCCCGTCGAGGAACCCCGCCGAATGGAGGATGAAATTCGCGCCGCAATGGATGGCGGCCAGCATCGACATGGTGCCTTCCATCATCGCCTGCGCGTCCGGCAGCTTCGAGGTGGTGAAGTTCCCCGAGCAGCGCAGGGGCAGGTTCAGCCGCCGCGCCAATTGCCCGATCACCATGGAGCCGATCGCCGGCTCCGGCGTCCCGAAGGTGGGCGAGCCGGAGCGCAGCGACATCGAGGACAGGAAGTTGCCGAAGATCACCGGGGCGCCGGGACGCTCCAGCTGGGTCAGGGCGCAGCCCGCCATGGTCTCGGCAAGGCTCTGCGCGATGCCGCCCGCATTCGTCACCGGCCCCATGGCGCCGCCGAGGATGAACGGCACCACCACCGCCGCCTGATTGGCACGGGCATAGGCCCGCAGGGAACGGGTCATGGTCCCGTCCCAGACCAAGGGTGAATTGACGTTCACATTGCCGAGGATCACGCAATTCCGGTCCACGAAATCCGCACCGAACAGGATGCGGCACATCTCGATATTGTCTTCAGACCGCTCCTCCGCCGTCACCGAACCCATGAAGGGTCGGTCCGACAGCTCCATATGCGCCATCACCATGTCGAGATGGCGCTTGTTCACCGGCACATCGGTCGGTTCGCAGATCGTGCCGCCGGAATGGTGGAAATTCGGCGAGGATTGCGCGAGGCGGATGAAATTGCGGAAATCCTCCAGCGTGCCGAAGCGGCGGCCCCGGTCGAGGTCCATCACGAAGGGGCTGCCGTAGGCCGGGGAGAACACCACGTTCCTGCCGCCGATCCGCACAGAGTTCTGCGGGTTGCGGGCGTGCTGGGTGAACTCTGGCGGCGCGGTCCGCAGGATCTCGCGCAGCAGGCCCGGCTCGAACTTCACCAGAAGCCCGTCCACCTTGGCCCCCGCCTGCCGCCAAAGGTCGAGCGCCACCGGATCGTCGCGGAACTCGATCCCGGTCTCGGCGAGGATGCGGTCCGCCGCCGCCTCGATCCGGCGGAGGTTCTCTTCGGACAGGATGTCATAGGTCGGGATGTTGCGGGTGATATAGGGGCGGCCCATGCCGCCGCCCTTCTGCGCCCGCTCCGCCTGCCGCGCCTGACGGCCCGATCTGATCCGCGTCTCGTTCATCGCCACGCCCTCCCCCGGCCCATCGACGATCCCGCATGAAGCCGGTATCGACACACCTGTCGAGTGTGGGCCAACACCGGCGGGGGTCTGGCAGATTGGCGACAGAACCTGTCCTGTTTGCGCCGCTTTCAGGGGTGGTGCGGCCGGAAAGGTTCAGGTCACCACATCGGGCGCGCTGCGTCCGGTATGGGCCGCGATCCCGGCAATCGCATGGGCGGCGCGGATCACCGGGGCGAGCGCGGATTGCGGATCCTCGCTCAGATCGTCCGGGCCGGTGACGAAGCGTTCGAGATAGAGCCGCAGCGTCGCCCCCTCCGTCCCGGTGCCGGACAGCCGGAAGACGGCGCGGCTGCCGCCGTCGAACAGCACCCGCACCCCCTGCTTCACCGAAACCGAGCCGTCGACCGGATCGGTATAGGCGAAATCATCGGCGTGGCTGACCACCAGCCCGTCGAAGTCCTGCCCCTTCAGCCCCGGCAAAGCGGCGCGCAGGGCGGCGAACATCGCCTCCGCCCCTTCGACCGGGATCGCCTCGAAATCGTGGCGGCTGTAGTAGTTGCGGCCATAGCGGCGGAAATGCTCATGCAGGATCTGCGCCACGCTTTCCTTCCGCACCGCAAGGATGTTCAGCCACAGCAGGATCGCCCAAAGCCCGTCCTTCTCGCGCACATGGTCCGATCCGGTGCCGAAGCTTTCCTCGCCGCAGATCGTGGCCTTTCCGGCATCCAGCAGGTTGCCGAAGAATTTCCAGCCCGTCGGCGTCTCGTAGTGATGAAGGCCGAGCGCCTCCGCCACCCGGTCCGCCGCCGCCGAGGTCGGCATCGACCGCGCGATCCCCTTGAGGCCCGCCCTGTAGCCCGGCGCCAGATGGGCATTGGCCGCCAGCACCGCAAGGCTGTCGGAGGGCGAGACATAGACCCCGCGCCCGACCACCATGTTGCGGTCGCCGTCGCCATCGGAGGCCGCGCCGAAATCCGGCGCATCGGCTCCGAACATCTCTTCCATCAGCACATGCGCCCAGGTCGGGTTCGGGTCGGGGTGCATCCCGCCGAAATCCGGCAGCGGCGTGCCGTTGATCACCGTGCCGGCCGCAGCCCCGAGCCGCTTCTCAAGGATTTCGACCGCATAGGGGCCGGTCACGGCGCACATGCTGTCCATCCGCATCCGGAAGCCGCCGGCAAACATCGCGCGGATCGCCGGGAAGTCGAAGAGCGTCTCCATCAGCGCGGCATAATCCGCGACCGGATCGACGACATCGACGATCATGCCCCCGAGTTCCTGCCGCCCGATGCGCCCGAGATCCACGTCCTGCGCCTGCGCGATGCGGTATTCGGTGATCCCGGTCGTGCGCCGGAACATCGCCTCGGTCACGCCTTCGGGGGCCGGGCCGCCGTTCGGCATGTTGAACTTGACGCCGAAATCCTCCTCCGGGCCGCCGGGATTGTGGGAGGCGGACATGATGATGCCGCCATCGGTCTTGTTGAGCCGGATCAGATGGCTCGCCGCCGGGGTGGAAAGGATCGCCCCCTGCCCCACGATCACACGGGCCGCGCCATTGGCCGCCGCCATCCGCAGGATGACCTGCGCCGCACGGTCGTTGAAATAGCGCCCGTCGCCGCCAAGGACGAAGGTCTTGCCCCGCCCGTCTTCGTGTCGCGCGCCCACCACGTCGAAGATCGACTGGACGAAATTCTCCAGATAATGCGGCCCCATGAACACATGGGTCTTCTTGCGGAGACCGGAGGTGCCGGGTTTCTGGCCGGCAATCGGGGTGGTGGCGATGGTCAGGACGGTCATGGTGCGGCTCCTGGAGGTTGGGCGTCTTTTGGGGGGCGGGCGCGATCGGGCCGGAAGACCAGCACCGATTGCGCGGCAATGTCATGGCGGGCGGCGACGGGGACCGGCGCGGCCTCGGGTCTGGTGGTGTCCAGATCCAGCAGCCAGCCATGCGGCGCCTCGGGCAGGAACAGCTCCGTTGCCGGCCCGCCGTTGATCACGATGTAAAGGGCATCGGCCGCGTCCGGCCCTTCGGCCGCCATCCGCAGCTCCAGCCCCAGACAGCGGAAGCCCGGGTTGTGCCAGTCTTCCGGCGCGGGCGGCAGCCCGTCGGCGCGGTGCCAGATCACATCGGGCAAACCATCGGAGGCGCGCGGCCTTGCATGGAGGAACAGCTTCTGGCGCAGCACCGGATGGGTCCTCCGCAACGCCGTCAACCGGCCGACGAACCCCGCAAGCCGCTTGTCACCCTGCGCCCAGTCGATGCGGGTCGTCTCGTTGTCCTGGGCATAGGCATTGTTGTTGCCGCCCTGGCTGTGACCGAGCTCGTCCCCCGCCAGCAGCATCGGCGTGCCTTGCGACAAGAGAAGCGTGGCCAACAGGTTGCGCTTTCGCAGATCGCGGGCGGCACGGATGGCGGGATCGTCGGACGGCCCCTCCACCCCCATGTTGTCGGCATGGTTGTCGTCATGGCCGTCGCGGTTGTCCTCGCCATTGGCGAGGTTGCGCTTGACCGTATAGGTCACGAGATCTTCCAGCGTGAAGCCATCATGGGCGGTGATCATGTTCACCGAACTCGTCGCCGCGCGCCGCGAATGGTCGAACTTCTCCGCCGAGCCGAGAAGCCGCCGCGCCAGCTCCGGCGCCATGCCGGCATCCCCGCGCCAGAAGCTGCGAACCCCGTCGCGGAACTTGTCGTTCCATTCGAGGAAGGGCGCGGGATAGGCGCCGAGCTGATAGCCCCCCGGCCCGATATCCCAGGGCTCGGCGATCAGCTTGACCCGTTGCAGCACCGGGTCCTGACGCAGGGCATCGAAAAAACCGCCCTGCGGATCGAAGCCCTGCGGCTCGCGCCCCAGCACCGTCGCCAGATCGAAGCGGAAGCCATCGACATGGACCTCCTCCACCCAGTAGCGCAGGCTGTCCATCACCAGGCGCAGCACCGCCGGCTGGGTCAGGTCGAAGGTGTTCCCCGTCCCGGCATCATTGGCATAATGCCGCCCGCCGCCCGCCAGCCGGTAATAGCCCTGATTGTCGAGCCCCCGGAACGACAGCGTCGGCCCCCATTCGTCGCCCTCGCCCGAATGGTTGTAGACCACATCGAGGATCACCTCGATCCCGGCGCGGTGCAGGCTGCGGATCGCGGTCTTCAGCTCCACCAGCGGGTCGCGCCCGCCATAGCGCGGCTCGGGGGCGAAAAAGCCCATGGTGTTGTAGCCCCAATGGTTCGTCAGCCCCTTCGCCACCAGAAAGCGGTCGTCGAAGAAGGCGTGGATCGGCAGAAGCTCCACCGTCGTCACGCCAAGCCGCCTGTAATGCTCGATCATCGCCGGCTCGGCCAGGGCGGCATAGGTGCCGCGCAGCGCCGGCGCGATCTCGGGATGGCGCTTGGTCAGCGCCTTGACATGGGCCTCGTAGATCACCGTCTCGGCCAGAGGCACGGCGGGCGGGCGATCCCCCTTCCAGTCGAAATGGCCATCCACCACCACCGATTTCGGCACGGCGAAGGCCGAGTCGCGGGTGTCGAAGGACATATCCCCGCGCGGCGATCCGATCTTGTAACCCATCAGCGCATCCGACCAGCGGAGCCGCCCGGCCAGCCCGCGCGCATAGGGGTCGATGAGCAGCTTGTTGGCATTGAAGCGCAGCCCCTGATCCGGGACATAAGGCCCCTGCGCGCGCAGCCCGTAAAGCTGCCCCGCGCCGATCCCCGCCACCTCCATGTGCCAGACATCGCCCTCCCGGTCGCGGAACGGCAGCCGCATCAGCTCGCGCCGCCCGTCCTCGGAGTAAAGGCACAGCTCCATCCCCGTGGCCTGGGCGGAGAAGACGGCGAAGTTCACCCCCTCCTGCGTCAGGCTCGCGCCCATCGGCCAGGCCCGCCCGGCCCGTGTCGAGACGGCGGCAGGGCTCACGCCAGAAGCTCCGCATAAAGTGAGCCATAGGCGGCGGCCGAAGCTTCCCAGCCGACGGGCTGGGCCATGGCATTGGCCCGCACCCTGGCCCAGGCCGCCCCATCCTCATGCAGAAGCACGAGTTGGCGCAAGGCCTGACCGAAGGCGAGCGCATCGACCGGGTGAAAGACGATCCCCGTGGCCACCCCGGCGGCCATGGCGGCGGGCGAGGCATGGATCACCGTATCGGCCAGCCCGCCCACGGCGGAAACCACCGGCAGCGTGCCATAGCGCAGCCCGTACATCTGCGTCAGCCCGCAAGGCTCGAACCGCGACGGCACCAGCACCGCATCGCCGCCCGCGAACATCCGGTGGCTCAGCGCCTCGTCATAGCCGATCCGCACCGCGACCCGGCCCGGATGCTGCGCCTCAAGCGCCTTCACCGCCGCCTCAAGGCCCGGATCGCCGGAGCCGAGCACCAGAAGCCCGCCCCCGTCCACGACAAAGCCCGGAATGGTGGCGGCCAGAAGGTCGATGCCCTTCTGGTCGGTCAGCCGGCTGACGAGGATCGCCAGCGGCCCCGGCACGGTCAGCCCGAACTCCGCGCAGATCGCCGCCCGCGCCTCGGCCTTGCGCGCCGGCGCCTTGGCCGAATAGGGGATCGGCTCTGCCTCCGGCGACCAGAGCGCGGTATCGACCCCGTTGAGGATGCCCGACACCACCCCCGCCCGCGCCGCGATGACCCCTTCAAGCCCCATGCCGAACTCCGGCCGCATCAGCTCCGCCGCATAGGTGGGCGAGACGGTGGTGATGCGGTCGGCGGTGACCAGCCCCGCCTTCAGCGTCGAAAGATTGCCGTAGTATTCGAGCGCGCCGGGATGGAACTGCTGCGCGGGCAGGCGCAGATCGGCCAGAAGGCTCGCCGGCGCCCAGCCCTGAAACGCGATGTTGTGGATGGTGAACACCGACGAAACCCCGCCCGTGCCGTGATAGGCCAGATAGGCCGGTGCCAGCCCCGCCTGCCAGTCATGCGCGTGCAGCACATCGGGCTTCCAGCCCTCCAGCCCCTCGCGCGCGATCTTCGCCGCCACCCAGGAGAGCGCCGCGAACCGCTGCGGATTGTCCCACCAGTCGCCGCTCGGGCTGCCGTAAGGCCCGCCCTCGCGGTCGAAGAGATGCGGCGCGTCGAGCGCAAGAAAGGTGACCCCTGCCACCTCCCCCTTCAGCACTGTGCCAGAGCCGCCCCAGAGGTTCTCCTCCTGCCAGACCTCCTCCCAATCGGCGATCCTGGCGCGGATCGACCGATAGGCCGGGATCATCACACGCATCTCCCAGCCCGCGGCCGCCAGAGCGGCGGGCAGCGCGCCCACCACATCCGCCAGCCCGCCGGTCTTGATCAGCGGCACCGCTTCCGACGCGACCGAAAGCACCCGACCCCGAAGCTGCATCTGCGCCATCCTTCCCGTCCTCTCCTGCCCGGCAAGACCGGCCCCCCGCCCTCGCCCCTTCATTTTCTGTCGGTAAATATCCTGCGGGGTTTGCTTCCGCCATGCCACCCGTTCAAGGGACCGGCGGCATGGCGGAGGGGTGCAAAACCCCTCCGGCCACCAGCCGCAAGACCGGAGCTAGCCCTTCGCCCGCGACCGCAGATCGAGCATGTCCTGCGTGATCAGCACGATCCCCGCCTCCGTCCGCCGGAACCATTTGGCATCTTCCACCGGGTCCTGGCCCACCACCAGCCCCTCGGGAATGATCACCCCGCGGTCGATCACGCAATTCTTCAGCTCGGCCTTGCGGTTGACCACCACCTGCGGCAGCGCCACCACATATTCGAGCGAGGCGAAGGAATGGGTCCGGCAGCCGGTGAAGAGAAGGCTGTTCGACACCGCCGAGCCCGAGACGATGCAATCGCCCGAGACCAGCGAAGACACCGCCGAGCCGCGCCGCCCGTCCTCGTCATGGATGAACTTCGCCGGCGGCACGATCTCCGCATAGGTCCAGATCGGCCAGGAATTGTCGTAGAGGTCGAGCTTCGGCACGAAATCGGTCAGGTCGATATTGGCCTGCCAGAAGGCGTCGATGGTTCCCACGTCGCGCCAGTAGGGCTCATCCTCAAGCCCGCTGGTGACGCAGCTGTCGGCGAACTTGTGCGCGACGGCTTTGCCCCCCGCCACGATCTGCGGGATGATGTCATTGCCGAAGTCATGGGAGGAATTCGGGTCCTCCGCATCGCGGATCAGGAGATCGCGCAAGAGCTCCCAGTTGAAGACATAGATCCCCATCGAGGCGAGCGCATTGTCCGGATCGCCGGGAATGGACGGCGGGTCCTTCGGCTTTTCAAGGAACTGGGTGATCCGCATGTCCTTGTCCACATGCATCACGCCAAAGGCCGTGGCTTCCATCCGCGGCACGGTCAGGCAGCCGATGGTCACATCGGCCCCCGTCTCCACATGCTGCTGGAGCATGATCTCGTAATCCATCTTGTAGATGTGGTCGCCGGCCAGGATGATGACGTATTTGACCTTGTAATCATCAACGATATCAATGTTCTGCGTCACCGCATCCGCGGTGCCGAGATACCATTTCGTCTCGTCCACCCGCTGCGAGGCCGGAAGGATGTCCAGATATTCGTTCCGCTCCGCCCGGAAGAAGCCCCAGCCGCGCTGCATGTGGCGGATCAGGCTGTGGGCCTTGTACTGGGTGGCGATCGCCATCTTGCGGATGCCGGAGTTCAGCGCATTGGACAGCGCGAAGTCGATGATCCGGGTCTTGCCGCCGAAATAGACGGCCGGTTTGGCGCGGCGGTCGGTCAGCTCCTTCAGCCGCGAGCCGCGTCCCCCCGCCAGAACGAATGCCATGGCCTGCGACGACAGCCGCTGGTTTGGTCTTGCCTTCATCTCACCCCTCCCTCCGGCGCACCCGCCGTTTCAACCCTGTTTGAAATAAAGAACCGACAATGGCGGCAGCGTGACAAGCGCCGAATGGCGCTGCCCGTGCCAGGGGGTCGCCTCGGCGGTGACGCCCCCCATGTTGCCGCGATTGCCTCCTCCGTAGATCGCGGCATCGGTGTTCAGCACTTCGGCCCAGCCCCCCGCCGCCGGCAGGCCGAGCCTGATCCGCCGCTCCACCGGGGTCATGTTGGCTGCGACGACCACCATCGGATCGGCCACCTTGCCGCGCCGGAGCCAGGCATAGGTGGAGCCTTCGGCATCATTGCTTTCGAGCCACTGGAACCCCTCGGGCCGCGTGTCGTTGACATGCAGCGCCGGGGTGTCGCGGTAAAGATGGTTCAGGTCGCGCACCAGAGCCTGCATCCCGGAATGTTCCGGGACTTCAAGCTGGTGCCAGTCGAGGCTCTGGTTGTGGTTCCACTCCGCCCCCTGGGCGAACTCCTGCCCCATGAACAGAAGCTTCTTGCCCGGATGGCCCCACATGAAGCCATAGTAAGCGCGCAGGTTGGCGAATTTCTCCCATCCCGTGCCGGGCATCTTGCCGAGCATGGAACCCTTGCCATGCACCACCTCGTCATGGCTGATCGGCAGGATGTAATTTTCCGACCAGGCGTAATGCAGGCCGAAGGTCATCTGGTGATGGTGATATTTCCGGTAGAGTGGGTCCTTCTGCATATAGCTGAGCGTATCGTTCATCCAGCCCATGTTCCACTTGAAGCCGAAGCCGAGGCCGCCCCAGTTCGCCGGCCGCGAGACGCCCGGAAAGGCGGTGCTTTCCTCGGCCACCGTCATCACGCCGGGACAGTCGCCGTAAGCCGCGATGTTCATCTGGCGCAGAAGGGCGATCGCCTCGTAATTCTCGCGCCCGCCGTCCTTGTTCGGCACCCACTGGCCTTCGGACCGCGAATAGTCGCGGTAGAGCATGGAGGCGACCGCATCCACCCGCAGCCCGTCGAGGTGATATTCCTCCAGCCAATACAAGGCGTTGGAGGTGAGGTAATTCACCACCTCCGTCCGGCCGTAATTGTAGATGAGCGTATTCCAGTCCTGATGGAAACCTTCGCGCGGGTCCTGATGCTCGTAAAGCGCGGTGCCGTCGAAGCGGCCGAGCCCGTGCGGATCGGTCGGGAAATGGCCCGGCACCCAGTCGAGCAGCACCCCCAGCCCCTTCCGGTGCGCGGCATCGACAAAGGCGCGGAACTCTCCCGGCGTGCCGTGGCGGATCGTGGGCGCGAACAGGCCGACCGGCTGATAGCCCCAGCTTCCGTCGAAGGGATATTCGGAAACCGGCATCAGCTCGATATGCGTGAAGCCCATGTCGGCGGCGTAATCCACCAGTTGATCGGCCAGTTCCAGATAGCTGAGCATCCGGTTGCCCGGCGCCCGCCGCCAGGAGCCGAGATGCACCTCATAGACCGAAATCGGCGCCTCGATGTTCTGCGCCGCCTGACGGGAGGTCATCCACTCCCCGTCCGTCCAATGCGCCCCGGAGATGTCGCGCACGACCGAGGCATTGGCCGGCGGGTGCTCGGAACCGAAGCCGACCGGATCGGCCTTGAGCGGCAGAACCTCGCCCTGCGGACCGCGGATCTCGTACTTGTAGGCGGCCCCTTCGCCGAGACCGGGGATGAACGTCTCCCACACGCCGGTCGCGCCCCGCCGGCGCATCGGATGGCGGCGACCGTCCCAGATGTTGAAATCGCCCACCACCGAGACCCTTTGGGCATTGGGCGCCCAGACGGCGAAATGGGTGCCTGCAACCCCCTCATGGGTGATCGGATGGGCGCCCAGCACCTGCCAGAGCCGCTTGTGGGTGCCTTCGCCGAGAAGGTATTCATCCATCTCGCCCAGAACCGGGCCGAAGCGGAACGGATCTTCCCAGTCCCACATCGTGCCGGAGCCTTCGGCCCGCAGCCGGTAGGCGCCCTTGCGGGCCAGCCTGCCCCGGAACAGCCCCGGCGCACCGGGAACCGGGGCGGCCTCGGTCTGCTTGTCCTTGCCGGTCAGCAGCCAGACCCGGCCGGCGCCCGGCACGAAGACCGTCACCCACCAGTCCTTGCCGTGCTTGTGCGGGCCAAGCACCGCGAAGGGGTCGCCATGGCGCCCTTCGACGATGGCCTGCGCCTCGCCAGCGTCGAGAGGTCCGCACTCAAGCTCAGTCTCGGTCATGTCGCCCTCCCCAAGCGTCATGTCAGATGGTCGGTCCGGCGGCCCTCACAGGGCCGAAGGAATATCCCAGATCTCGGCCATGTAACTGCGGATCGTCCGGTCGGACGAGAAGAAGCCCGACCGCGCCGTGTTCATCGCCGCCATCTTCACCCAGGCATCGCGGTCGGCATAGGCCGCATCCACCTGCGCCTGAGCCGCATGATAGGCGTCGAAATCCGAGGCCACGAGGAAATAATCGTGGTGCCAGATGCGGTGGACAAGATCGTGATAGCGGCCGGGCTGATCGGCGCTGAAGCGGCCCTCGGCGATCATCTGGAGCACGTCCTGAAGGGGCTGGCTCGCCTCGATCGCCTTGCGGGAATGATCCGGGTCCTCGCGGCGCTTCATCGCCTCCTCGGCGGTCATGCCGAAGAGGAAGAAGTTCTCCGCCCCCACCTCCTGCAGGATCTCCACATTGGCGCCGTCGAGCGTGCCGATGGTCGGTGCGCCGTTCATCATGAATTTCATGTTGCCGGTGCCGGAGGCTTCCTTGCCCGCGGTGGAGATCTGCTCCGACAGGTCCGAGGCCGGGATCAGGCGTTCCGCCATCGAGACATTGTAATTCGCCGGATAGACGATCTTCAGAAGATCGCCCGTCACCGGGTCATTGTTCACGACGCTTGCCACGTCGTTGATCAGATGGATGATTTCCTTGGCCACCGCATAGCCCGGCGCCGATTTGCCGCCGAAGATCTTGACGCGCGGCACCCAAGGGCCGGTCGGATTGTCGCGCAGCGCCTTCCAGTGGGCGATGGTTTCCAGAATGTTCAGAAGCTGACGCTTGTATTCGTGGATGCGCTTGACCTGCACATCGAAGAGCGCATCCGGGCTGACCTGCACGCCACATTCCGTGCCGATCCAGTTGCTCAGCGCCACCTTGTTCTGACGCTTGGCCGCGTCGAACCTCTCGCGGAAGGCCTTTTCGGCGATATGCGGCTCCAGCTCTCGCAGGCGGTCGAGATGGTCTTCCCAGCCCTCGCCGATGCTCTCGGTGATCAGCCCTGCCAGCGGACGGTTCGCCATCTTCAGCCAGCGGCGCGGGGTCACGCCGTTGGTCTGGTTGATGATGCGGCCGGGGTGCAGCTTGTCCAGCTCCGGGAAGAGGTTCTTCTTCACCAGATCGGAATGGAGCGCCGAGACCCCGTTGACCTTGTGGGCCATGACGAAGGCCAGCTCCCCCATCCGCACCTCATGGTGCTTGACCACGCCGATGTAATGCGGCGGGTTGAAGGTGCGGCGGTGCCAGCTGTCGATGCGCTCCACGATCTGCATGTGGCGCGGCAGGACGGTGCCGAAGGTATAGGTCGCCCAGCGTTCGAGCGCCTCGGGCAGCAGCGTGTGGTTGGTATAGCCGAGGCAGTCGCGTGCGATTTCAAGCGCCTCGTCGAAGCCGAGGCCGTTCTCGTCCACCAGCAGCCGGATCAGCTCCGGCCCGGCGATGGCCGGATGGGTGTCGTTCATCTGGATCGCCACATAGTTCGGCAGGGCGCGCAGATCGCTGTGGTTCGACTTGAACCGGCGCAGGATGTCCTGCAACGCGGCTGAGGTCAGGAAGAATTCCTGCTTCAGCCGCAGCTCCTTGCCCTGATAGGTGGTGTCATCGGGGTAAAGGACGCGGCTCAGGGTGCGGGCAAGCGCCTCTGGCTCGGCCGCGGCGGCGTAATCGCCCCGGTTGAAGCGGGCAAGGTCGAACATCGTCGTCGGCTGCGCTTCCCAGAGCCGCAGCGTATTGGCCCATTTGCCCTGCCAGCCGATGACGGGCGTATCGTGGGCGGAGGCGAGAACCGTCTCTCCCGGCACCCAGACATCACGGCCGTCGCGGTTCTGCACCTCTCCCTTGAAGGGGATGGTATAGACGCTTTCGGGGCGCGGGAACTCCCAGGGATGGGCCTGTTTCAGCCAGTCCTCCGGCGTCTCCACCTGATAGCCGCCCTCGAAGCGCTGCCGGAACAGCCCGTGCTCATAGCGGATACCGTAGCCGTAGGCCGGGCAGCCCACCGTCGCCATGCTTTCCATGAAACAGGCCGCCAGCCGACCGAGCCCGCCGTTGCCGAGCGCCGCATCCGGCTCATCCTCGACGATCAGTCGGAAATCCTGGCCGAAGCCCTTCATTACCTCTTCGGCCATCTCGCGCAGACCGAGGTTGACGGTCGCATCCTCCAGAATCCGGCCGATCAGGAATTCCATCGACAGGTAATAGACGCGCTTGCGATCCTCCGCCCAGGTGCGGCGGGTAGAGGCGAACCACGGCTCCACGATCCGGTCGCGGATCGCATAGGACAGCGCCATGCGCCAGTCGTAGCGACTGGCATTCGGCGCATCCTTGGCCAGCGTGAAGGTCAGATGCCGCAGCACATCGTTCTGAAGGAGATTCGGGGTAAGGCTGAGATCGTTCACGCTGTCCGTCCGGATTCTGAAGATTGGGTTCGCGGAAAGCCTATGCCGGGTGCATCCTGCGTCAACCCGCTGCCGTGGCCGGCAGAGAAAAATGCAGGGGTTTGCCCGGTCAGGCCCCTCAAACCGCTTTCCTGTTACCGCAAACAATCCGGAAAATCATCAATAAACTTCGTTTGTGCATCAATGATTGGCAGTTTCAAATCGCTTTGAGCAGTTTGGGGCTTTTCCGGCTTCTCCTGTAACGATTACGGCCCCGCCCGCCCGCGGCACCGGCCAGAGACCCGCGGGGCAACCGAACGGCCCCGGCAGGGCGGTATTTGCGGTTTCTGATCTGAATCAATTCCGGCGCGGCTCTGCTGCATTACTCTTCTGCCGAAGATTCCCACATTCCCGCGAATCTCCCGGAGGCACAATGCGGCTGACCACCCGAACCAATCTGGCCATGCGGACGCTGATGTTCTGTGCGGTCAATGTCGACCGCATCGTCCGCAAATCCGAAGTGGCGGAGGCCTGTGCCGCCTCGGAAAACCATCTGGCGCAGGTGATCCACCTTCTTGCCCGCAAGGGATATCTCAGGACCCAGCGGGGCCGCGCCGGGGGGCTGGCGCTTGGCCGTCCGGCCACGGCGATCCGCGTGGGCGAGGTCTTTCGCAGCTTTGAAAGCGTGCTGCCCTTCACCGATTGCTCGGATGCCTCGGCCCATGCCTGCCCGCTCGCCGCCGCGTGCCGGCTGAAATGCCTGATCTCGGAGGCACTCGAAGCCTTCTATACGAAGCTCGACGGGGTGACGCTCGACGATCTCGTTTCAGGCAACACCGATCTGGTGACGCTGCTCAAGGTCGCCTGAAGCTCCGGCATGGCAGGACGCCCCGGCCGGCGCCGCGCCGGACAATCCGCTCAGGATCGGGCAATCGGGGCGCGCATCGCCCGCGCAGGCCGTGACCAGATCGCCCAGCACCGCCTGCATCGCCTGCAATTCGCGGATCTTGTCGGCGATCCGGCCCAGATGCCCCTCGGCAAGCGCCTTCACATCCGCGCTCGCCCGGCCCCGGTCCTCGTAAAGCGCCAGAAGGGCGCGGCAGTCCTCGATGGAAAAGCCAAGGCCCCGCGCCCGCGCCAGAAAGGCCAGCTTGTGCAGGTCGCTGTCGCGGAAGCGGCGGTAGCCGTTGGCGCCGCGCAGCGGGCGGATGAGACCGATCTCCTCATAATAGCGGATGGTCTTGGCCGGCAGGCCCGCGGCCCCGGCCACTTCCTTGATGTTCATTCCGGCCTCCAGCCTTTCAGGCGCAACGCATTGGTGAGAACGAAGACCGAGGAAAGCGCCATGGCCCCGGCCCCGAGCATCGGCGAAAGCTGCGGCCCGCCGAAGGGGACAAGCGCCCCTGCCGCCACCGGGATCAGCAGGGCATTGTAGCCGAAGGCCCAGAAGAGGTTCTGCCGGATGTTCCGCATCACCGCCCGCGCAAGGCCGATGGCGGTGACGACGCCCTGCGGATCGCCGCGCATCAGCACCACATCCCCCGCCTCGATGGCCACATCGGTCCCGGTCCCCATGGCGATGCCGACATCCGCCCCGGCAAGGGCCGGCGCATCGTTGATCCCGTCGCCGACAAAGACCGTGCCGGGACCGAGCGCGCGCACCGCCTCGCCCTTGCCTTCGGGCAGCACCTCCGCCCGCACATCGGTCATGCCGAGCGTCGCGGCCACCGCCTGCGCCGTGGCTTTCGCATCCCCGGTGATCATCACGGCATCCAGACCCATCCGCGCGAGGCCCTCAAGCGCCGGTTTCGTCCCCGGCTTCACCGCATCGGCCACGAGGATGAGGCCCACCGCCTCCCCCTCCCGGCCGACGAAAAGCGCGCCCTGCCCCGTCCCTTGCGCGCGCGCGGCCGTGGCGGCGAGCGCCTCCGGCACCGAGGCGAAAAGCCGGGCGGAACCGACGGAGACCTCCGCCCCCTCCAGCAGCGCCCTGGCACCCTTGCCCGGCACGGCGGCAAAGCCCGTGACCGGCGGGATCGCAATGCCCCGCGCCGCCGCCTCGGCCAGAACCGCCCCGGCAAGCGGATGTTCCGATTGCGCCTCGACCGCCGCCGCGATCCGCAGCACCTCCGGCGCATCGGGATGGAGCGCCACCACCCGCGGCCGCCCTTCCGTCAGCGTGCCGGTCTTGTCAAAGGCCACCCGCGCCACGCCATCAAGCCGTTGCAACGCCTCGCCGCGGCGGAACAGGACACCCAGTTCCGCCGCCCGCCCGGTGCCGACAAGGATCGACACCGGCGTCGCCAGCCCCATGGCACAGGGGCAGGCGATGATCAGCACCGAGACCCCGGCGACCAGAGCCTGCGCCAGCGTCCCGCCGGCGATCAGCCAGACCGCCACGGTCAGCACCGCAAGCCCCATCACCACCGGCACGAACCACAAAGTGATGCGGTCCACGAGCGCCTGCACCGGCAGCTTGCCGCCCTGCGCCGTCTCGACCATGGCGATGATCCGCGCCAGCACCGTGGCCTGCCCGACCGCCCGCACTTCCATCAGAAGCGCCCCGGTGCCGTTGACCGTGCCGCCGGTCAGGGCCGCGCCTTCGGCCTTGGCAACCGGCAACGGCTCCCCCGTCAGCATGGATTCGTCCACCGAGGAGGCGCCCGACAGCACCACCCCATCGACCGGCACCCGCTCGCCGGGGCGCAGTTGCACATGGTCGCCGGGCAGAAGGGTCGCCACGGCCACCTCTTCCGCCACCCCGTCCCGCAGGCGCAGCGCCACCTTCGGCTGCAAGCCGACCAGCCGCGCGATCGCGGCCCCCGCCCGCCCGCGCGCCCGCGCCTCAAGCGCCCGGCCCAGCAGGATCAGCACCACGATCACCGCCGCCGCCTCGAAATAGACGGCGCGCGAGGCCTCGGGGATCACCCCCGGCACAAGCAGCACCAGCAGCGAATAGAAGAAGGCCGCCAGCGTGCCGACCGCCACCAGACTGTTCATGTCAGGCGCGGCGCGCAGAAGCGAGGGGATGCCCTTGGCGAAGAACCGCCGCCCCGGTCCGATCAGCACAAGCGCCGTCAGCACCGCCTGTCCCCACCAGAGCGGCGCAGTGCCGATCGCCATATGCAGCCAATGGTGGAAGGCGGGGAAAAGATGCCCGCCCATCTCGGTCACGAAAACCGGCAGGGTCAGCGCGCCTGCCATCGTGACCTCGCGCCAGAGCCGCCGCTCCTCCGCCTTGGGGTCGCGCGGCGGCGCGAGATCCAGCGGCGCTGCGCTGTAGCCCGCCCGGCTGACCGCCGCGGCAAGGGCCGCCGGATCGACGCCTTCCCAGACCTGCACGACAGCCTGCCGGGTGGCGAGGTTCGCCACCGCCCCCGCCACGCCGGGCTGGGCGCGCAGCACCCGCTCCACCCGGCCGGTGCAGGCGGCGCAGGTCATGCCCTCGACCGCCAGAACCAGTTCCGTCTGCCGCGCCGGATAGCCCGCCCGGTCGAGCGCCTGCGACAGGCTTTCGGCCGTGGCGGGGGCGTGGAAGGCCACCTCCGCCGTCTCGGTGCCGAGGTTGACACTGGCCTCCACCACGCCTTCCTGTCCTTGCAGCACCCGCTCGGCCCGCCCGACGCAGGAGGCGCAGGTCATCCCCTCCAGATGGAGGCGCAGGCGGGTGGCGGGTTCGGATGGGGTCCGGGTCGTGACGGTCATGGCAAGTCTCCTTACCTGTCCCATATGGGGCTTCCCGTCACTGGAAGGTCAAGGCCCGGTCCCGATTTTTTCCTGCGACAGAAAATCCTGCACGCGCCCTTGACCTTCCCCCCGCTGGAAGCCCCATATCAACCGCAGAAGGAGATCCCCATGACCACCCTGTCCGTTCCCGAAATGACCTGCGGCCATTGCAAGGCCTCGGTCGAAAAACAGCTCTCCACCTTGGCGGATGCCGGCGAGATCGCCGTGGACCTGCCCGCCCGCAAGGTGGCCGTCTCTGGCCCCGCCCCGGCGGATCAGCTCGTGAAGGCCTTGGCGGAAATCGGCTTTTCCGCAACAATCCTCACGGCAAACTGATCCCTACCCCCTGCTTCGGGGTTGAAGAGGTCGCCCTTCGGGGCTATTTCGTCGCAATTCCTTCATGTTTGGGGCCTGACTTCGCCCCGAACAGGGAGCAGCATCCCCACAGGCAGAACGCCTGGGCAATCGAAACCGGAGCAGTCAGATGTCGTCTTCCCCGTCCATCCAGCAACAGGGTGGCAGCCAGTCCCCGGCCCCGCAGCAGGGCCAATCCGCGCAGAAGCCGAGCCAGCAGCAAGCCGGCACCGCCAAGCCCGTGATCCGCGACTGGGCCTCGATCTGAACGGAGGGCCGCAGCCCTCCCCTTGCACTCCAAAGGCCGGCCGCTAGGCTGGCCTTTGTCATTCAGGCGGTTCCCCGGACGGTTTTCCATGGCGAGCAAGGTCTCCTCCATTCCCAATCTCGGCCCGGCCTCGGAGGCGGCCTTTGCCCGCGCCGGCATCCATTCCGCCGAGGAGCTCCGCGAGATGGGGCCGGATGCCGCCTATCTGCGGCTCTTGGAAAGCGGCTCCTCGCCGCATTTCATCGGCTATTATGTGCTGGTGATGGGCTTGCAGGGCCGCCCCTGGACGGATTGTCAGGGCGAGGAGAAGAAGGCGCTGCGCCACCGCTTCGACGCCATCAAGGCGCAGGTCGCGCAGGCGCCGATGGCGGAGCTGGAAAAGCACCTGAACTTTCTGGGTGTCATTGCCAGGCGCTAGGGCATCGGCAGTCGGCGGTGCTGCCCCCCGTGGCGCGCCCTTGGGGGGCAAACCCCTCCGGCACCTCGACGCAGGGACAGAAAACCGAGAAGGAACGCAGGTGGGCCGCATGTCTTCGCCTGTCCATCTCTTCGCCTGTCCGGGCCGAATGCCGATTGGCCCCGTGGGCGGGCATCCAGAAGAAAGGCGCGCGCGCCCTTTCATCTTGCCTCAAATATCCTGCGGGGAGGTCCGGAGGGGTGCAAAACCCCTCCGGCGCCTCAACGCCGCAGGATCATCACGTCGCCCAGAAGCTCGATATGGAACCGCCCGAGGTAATCCATGCCGAGCAGGGAGTTCTCCATCGACGCCTCGTTGACGAAGACCCCGAGGTTTTCATCCGTGAACGGGCCGAGCTGGACCAGAGGCAGCGTCACCCGCGCGGTGCGGACCTTGCCATTGGCCGTCATCGCCTCGCCGAGATAGGGCAGGCTCGCCGGGTCCATGCCGAGCGTTCGGGCATCCTGCGGCGACAGGACGACATTGGTGGCGCCCGTATCGGCGAGGAAGGGGATCTCGGTGCCGTTGATGGTCAGGCGCAGGTAGTAATGGCCGTCGTTGGCGCGCGGCACCCGGACCTCGCCGTTCGCCGTCACCGACTGATGCGGCAGGATGTCATGACGCAGATCCTGCCAGACGCCGTAACCCGCCATCATCGCCATGAAGATCAGCCCCCAGCCGAGCGCCATCCGCAGCGTCGCGCCGAGCCGCTGGCGGAACTCCACCATCATCCAGCCGCCGATGGCGGCGAGCAGGAGGCCGAGATACATGAGCCGCCCGATCTGATCGCTGTCCAAACCTGTCTCCACCCGTTCCGGCCCGTTGGTTCCGGCCTGCCCCGCGCGAAGCGGCCTGTCGTCGAGATAGGGCCAGAGGCGCCGGCCCGCAATGCCTCCGGCCGCTTTGACGGGTCGCTCAGATCAGCCCGGTGCCGCGCACCCCGTCGATGACGAACTGTACCGACAGGGCGGCCAGCAGCATCCCGAGCAGCCGGGTGATCACGATGGTTCCGGTGCGGCCGAGCAGCTTTTCCAAGGGCGGCGAGGCCAGAAGAAAGGCATAGGTCACCACCATCATGGCGAGCATCAGGCCGAGCACCGCCAGCGTCCCCGGCCAGTCCGGCCCCGCCTGCCCGACCAGCAGGATCATCGAGGCGATCGCCCCCGGCCCGGCGATGAGCGGGGTGGCGAGCGGAAAGACCGAAGGGTCGTGGTCCGGGTCCGCCTGCTGGCCCTCGCGTCGCTGGGTCCGCCGCTCGAACAGCATGTCGAGCGCGGTGAGGAACAAAAGGATGCCGCCCGCGATCCGGAAGGCGGGCATGGAGATGCCGATGAAGCCGAGGATGCTCTCCCCCGCCAGCCCGAAGAGGAGGAGAAGCGCCGCCGCAATCCCGCAGGCGCGCAGCGCCATCGCCCGGCGCCGCGCGTTCGACATGCCCTGCGTCAGCGCAATGAACAGCGGCACCAGCCCCGGCGGGTCGATCACCACGAAGAGCGTGGCGAAGGAGGTGATCAGGAAGGCGCTTTCCGGCATGGGGGAAGTGTGGCCTTTCCTCCCCTTTCGCGCAAGGGGGCGGCGGGGGGCCTCCGGCGGGGATATTTGGGCCAGTATGAAAGGGAACCCGCGCGCGGGAGGCTCAGTCGTGAGCGCTCCGCGCGGGGATATTCGGACCGCCCGGAAGGGGAGAGCCGGCTTCCCGGTCCCTTCCGCGCCCACCACCAGATTCGGACCCGCCCGAAAGGGGAAGGCCCCCTTCGTTACGCCGCCTTTTCCAGCTTTTCCTGCGCGGTCAGCCACATCGCCTCGGCGCGGTCGAGGGCGTCCATCACCTCGGCGTATTTCTTGTTCCAGGTGTCGAGCTCACCCTTGCGGGTCTCCTCGTAAAGCTCGGGATCGGCCAGTTTCGTGGCCAGCTTGTCGCGCATCTCGTTGAGCTTGCCGAGCCGATCCTCGCATTTGCGGACCTCGGCGCGCAGGGCCAGAAGCTCGTCGCGGCTGGCCTTCTTCGGCTTTTCCACCGCTTTCGGCTCGGTCTTTGCCTCATCATCGCCGGAGAGGAGCTGGCGGCGGTAGGCTTCGAGATCCTCGGTATAGGGGGCGACGGCGCCGCCCTTCACCAGCCAGAGCCGGTCGGCGACCAGCGACAGCAGGTGCATGTCGTGACTGACCAGCACCACGGCGCCGGAATAGGCGGTCAGCGCCTCGACGAGGGCCTCGCGGCTTTCCATGTCGAGGTGGTTGGTCGGCTCGTCGAGGATCAGAAGATGCGGCGCGTCGATGGTGGCCAGCAGCAGCGAGAGCCGCGCCTTCTGCCCGCCCGAAAGCCGGCCCACCACCGTTTCCGCCTGATCGGCCATCAGCCCGAAGCCCGCAAGCCGCGCACGCAGGCGCGGCTGCCCCTCGGCGGGGCGCAGGCGCATCACATGCTGCAAGGGCGTCTCGTCGATATGCAGTTCATCGACCTGATGCTGGGCGAAATAACCGATGCGGAGCTTCGAGGAGCGCACCATCCTGCCCTCGGCCGGCGCGAGCTTGCCGGCGAGCAGTTTCGACAGCGTGGATTTGCCCTCGCCGTTGCGGCCGAGAAGCGCGATCCGGTCATCCTGGTCGATGCGGAGCGACAGCCGCTTCAGCACCGGCGGGCCGCCATAGCCGACCGCCACCCCTTCGAGGTTGATGATCGGCGGCGAGAGTTCCTCCGGTTCGGGGAAGGTGAAGACCACTTTCTTCGCCTCTTCCGGGGCGGTGATGACCTCCATCTTCTCAAGCATCTTCACCCGGCTCTGGGCCTGCACGGCCTTCGAGGCCTTGGCCTTGAAGCGGTCCACGAAGCTTTGCAGATGGGCGCGCCGCGCCTCCTGTTTCTTGGCTTCCGCCGCCTGCACCGCCCGGCGCTCGGCCATCTGGCGGGCGAACTGGTCATAGGGGCCGGTCCAGTAGGTGAGCTTGCGGTTGTCCAGATGCAGGATGCCGCCCACGGCGCGGTTCAGAAGCCCGCGGTCGTGGGAGATGATCAGCACGGTATGGGGGTACTTCTGGAGGTAGCTTTCCAGCCACAGCGCCCCTTCGAGGTCGAGATAGTTGGTCGGCTCGTCGAGAAGCAGGTAGTCGGGCTGGGCGAAGAGCACCCCGGCAAGGGCCACCCGCATCCGCCAGCCGCCGGAGAAATCCGAACAGGGCCGCAACTGCGCCTCGGCATCGAAGCCGAGCCCTTTCAGGATCGCCGAGGCCCGTCCCTCCGCCGACCAGGCGTCGATGTCGGCGAGCCGCGCCTGCACCTCGGCGATGCGATGCGGATCGGTGGCGGTCTCCGCCTCGGCCAGAAGGCTGGCGCGTTCGGTATCGGCGGCGAGCACGGTGTCGAGCAGGCTCGTGGAGGAGGACGGCACCTCCTGCGCCACCCCGCCGATGCGGGCGCGGGCGGGCATGGTGATCTCGCCGCCCTCAAGCGCCAGTTCCTTGCGGATCAGCCGGAAGAGCGTGGTCTTGCCCGCGCCGTTGCGCCCGACGAGGCCGACCTTGTGGCCGGTCGGGATGGTGGCGGAGGCGCCCTCGAAGAGAGGGCGGCCTTCGACGGAATAGGTGATGTCGGAGATTTTCAGCATGAGCGCCCCTTGCCTGATCGCGCGGCCAAGGTCAATCCGGGGTGCGGGCGCCCTGCGACCTTGCGGCCTCTGTCGGTCAGCGGCCTTGCCTGTCAGGCTGAGACCCGAAGCGGCCTGCCCCGAAACGGCAGGCAGGGTCCGTGCGCCACCACGGCAGACCCGCTGAAAGGAGTGTCCCGATGACCGCGCCGATGCTCGCCGACCCCGCAAGGCTTGCCTTTCACGACGTGCAGAGCATCGCCCTGCCCCGGCCGCTTGGGGCGCTCGAAGCATGGAACCTCGTGATGGCGGACCCCCTGCCGGGTCTGGGGCTGGCCTTCCGGCTGCGCGACGCGATTTCCTCGCGCTTCGGCGTGCGGCGGATCGGCGGCTTTTCGGGGCGGCGGGCGGAGAAGGTCGCGGCGGGGAAGCGGCTCGACTTCTTCCTCGTCGAGGTTTCGGAGCCGGAGGTTCTGGTCCTGACCGAGCGCGACCGCCATCTCGACGTGATGACCAGCATCACGACCACGGGGCAGCGGCTGGCCATCACCTCCTCGGTGATCACGCACAACGCCTTCGGGCGGGTCTACATGCTGCCCGTCGCCCCGGCGCATCGCTGGATCGTGCGGCGGATGCTGGCGCGGGTGGCGCGGCGTCTGGCAGCCTAGGGAGGCGCGGCCGGCGGCCCCGATCCCGCAGGTGCAGGGCCAACCGCCATCAAGACCGGACCTGTCGCCTCATGCCGGGCTCCTCCCCTCATTCTCCGTCGGAAAATATCCTGCGGGTTTGGCCACAGGTCCCGCCACCGGCTCAAGGGACCGATGGCAGGACGGAGGGGGGCAAAACCCCTCCGGGACCGGCAGCGGGGTGCCGCAGATGCCGACCCGGAACCGCCTTCCGCCGGGCCTCCCTCTTACTCCCCTTCCGGAAGGGTGAAGACCTGCCCCGGATAGATCAGATCCGGGTCGCGGATCTTGTCCTTGTTGGCCTCGAAGACCTGCACATAGAGCACACCATCGCCAAAGCGTTGCTCGGCGATGCCCCAGAGGGTGAAACCCGGCTGCACCGTCACCGTCACGGGCTTCGGAGCCACCGCAGGTTCCGGCGCCGCTTCGGCGGCGGGCGTCTCGGCCTGCGGCGCCTCTGCCGCGGCGACGGCGACCTCGGGCGCAGGCGGAAGGGCCGCCTCCCCAGCGGGCGGTTCCGCAGCGGGGGCCTCGACGGCAGGCGCCACTTCGGGCGGCGCTTCGGCCAACAGGTTTCCGGGCGCAGCCGGGGCTTCCGCCACAGCCGGGGCCTCCGCCGCAGGAGGTTCAACGGCCGGCGCTTCGGCCACCGGGGCCGGCATTGCCTGCACCTCGGCGGCAGGGGCCTCGGCGGCAGGCTCTGTCGCAGCCGGAACCGCGGGCGTTTCCGCCGCAGCCCCCTGCCCCGCCGAAACCGCCGCCAGAGCTTCCCGCGTCTCGCGCTTGAACGGCGTCTCGAACCGGGAGGAAACCTTGCCCCCCGCATCCATCTGATCGACCCGCAGCGTGTAGATCCCCGGCGCCACCTCCGGCAGGGTGGTCAGCCATTGACCGCCCTCCGGCACCGGCACAGTCGCCTGCTCGGCATTGTCGAGATAGATCCGCACGAAAAGCCCCGCCGTGCCGCGCCCGCCAAGCTGCACCTCGCCGCCGGCCGTATAGGCGATCGTGTCGAGCGTCACCGCCGCCTCCGGCACCGGCTGGCCCTGCAGGACCGAGGCCCCCTCTTCGGTGACCAGAAGCGCGGCGGGCGGCGCAGGCTCCGCCGCGGCCCCGGTGTCCTCGACGGGCGCAGGCGCGGCCACCGGCGGCAGGATCGGCGCAAGCGCCACCGTCTCCACCGAGGCAAGCCTGCTGCCATCGCCGAGCCGCGCCTCCAGCGTCATCAGCGAGGGTTGCTCCTGCGGGGCCAGGGTGAACAGCGCCGCGAACTCGCCCGAGGCCGAGGCTTTGGCCACCGCCACCTCCGCCCCGTCGACCAGCACCGCGATCTCGGCCCCCGCCGGGCCGCGACCGGCGACGACAGCCTCACCCGCCGCATCGACGCGCCAGTTGTCGAAACCGGGCGGCACGGGGGGCGCGGGCGCCACCTCCGCCGCAGGCACGGGGGGCGCGATCACGGGCGGCGTCTCAGCTTCGACGGCAGGCTCCGCCCCGGAGGTGAGCGCCATCACGCCCTCCGGCTTTGCCGCTTCCGGCGCCGCTGTCCCCTGCTCCGGCGCGGGCTCCGGCATCGGCGCGTCGCGGAAGGCCAGATACCCCGCCCCGGCCACCGCCGCCGCTCCCAGAACCGTCACCGCCGCGCGTCCCGCGCCGCCCATCGAGGCCCAAACCGCCGACCAACCCGCCATGCTTTCGTCCCTTTGCCGCGGGACCTGTTCCCGGCCCCTGCTTCCCTTCGCCAAGGAACCCCGATATCAGCGGCCAAAGCAACAAGTTTCAGGCCCCGCCATGCCCGCGTCCCGTTCGATCTGTGTCTTCTGCGGCTCACGCCCCGGCCATGACCCCGCCCATGCCGCCGCCGCCGGAGCCCTCGGCCACGCCATCGCCGCCGAGGGCTGGCGGCTCGTCTATGGCGCCGGCGATGTCGGGCTGATGGGCGAGGTCGCCCGCGCCGCCACCGCCGCCGGGGCCGCAACACTGGGCATCATCCCCGCGCATCTGATGAAACGCGAACAGGGCCGGCGCGATCTGACCACATTTCTCGTCACCGAGACCATGCACGAACGCAAGAAGGTGATGTTCATGAACGCAGATGCCATCGTCGTCCTGCCGGGCGGCGCGGGATCGCTCGACGAATTCTTCGAGGTGCTCACCTGGGCGCAGATCGGGCTGCACCGCAAACCGATCCTGCTTCTGGACAGCAAGGGCTACTGGCAACCGCTTCTGGCGCTCATCGACCATGTGATCGCCGAGGGCTTCGCCGATGCCGGCCTGCGCGCGCTCTTCACCGCCGTCCCGGATGTGGAAACCGCGACGGCAAGCCTGCGCGCCGCCCTCGCCTGAAGGCCCTTTCTTCTCTTTCCAAATATCCTCGGGGGGAGGCCGCAGGCCGTGGGGGGCGGAAAGCCCCCCCCCCCC
>JAPUEK010000100.1 GCA_027492585.1 Paracoccaceae bacterium
GTCAACCGCGGCTGGTTCGCGCGCCCGACGATTTTCGGCAATGTCACCAACGACATGACCATCGCGCGGGAGGAGATCTTCGGCCCGGTCCTGTCGATCATCCCCTATGACACCGTGGAGGAGGCGATCACCGCCGCCAACGACACGCCCTATGGTCTTGCCGCCTATGTGCAAGGCCCGGTGGAGGAGGCGCGCGCCGTCGCCCGGCGCTTGCGGGCGGGTCAGGTCAACCTCAACTACCCCGACTGGGACACCTTCGCGCCCTTCGGCGGCTACAAGCAGTCGGGCAACGGCCGCGAGTATGCCGGCTGGGGCATCCATGACTTCTGCGAGGTCAAGGGCATCATGGGGTATGGGGAGTGAGATACGGCTACATCGGGCTCGGCAATCTCGGCGGCCATCTGGCCGCCAGCCTGATCCGCCGCGGCTTCGAAATCGTGGTCTATGACCGCAATCCGGCCCTGTCGGAGCGGCATCGGGAGATGGGGGCGCAGGTGGCAACCTCGGTTGCCGACCTCGCCGGGCAGGTCGATCATGTGATCACCTGCCTGCCGTCGCCCACCGTCTCCGAAGCGGTTCTGGCGGAGGTTCTGACCTCCCTGCGCCCCGGTGCGACCTGGATCGAGAATTCCACCCTCGGGCGTGACGACATCCTGCGGCTCGGCGGGCTGGCCGCCGGGGCGGGGGTGGACCTGCTGGAGGCGCCGGTGACGGGCGGGGTGCATCTGGCGGCGCGCGGCGAGATCACCGTGCTCGTCGGCGGCGACAAGGCGCTTTTCGACCGGCACCGTCCGGTGCTGGAGGCGATCGGCAACCGCATCTTCCACATGGGGCCTCTGGGCTCTGCGGCGGTGATCAAGGTGATCACCAACATGCTGGCCTTCATCCATCTGGTTGCCGATGGCGAGGCCTTGATGCTGGCCAAGCGCGGGGGCCTCGACCTCAAGACCGCATGGGAGGCGATCGCGGCCTCGTCCGGCACTTCCTTCGTCCATGAGACGGAGGGGCAACTGGTGCTGAACGGGTCCTATGACATCGCCTTCACCATGGATCTGGCGCTGAAGGATCTGGGCTTTGCCATGGGCTTCGGACGGGAGTTCGGGGTGCCGCTGGACCTTGCGGGGGTGACGGCGCAGACCTTCCTCAAGGGCAAGGCGGCCTATGGCGGGGCGGCGCAATCGACGCAGATCGTGAAATTGCTGGAGGATCTTCTTGGCACCGATCTGCGGGCGGAAGGCTTTCCGGCGCGGCTGGAATAGGGGGGCGGAGCCCGATATTCACTTGGCGGTTGCCCCTGTCTGGTTTGCACCGCTCCTATGGCAGAGGCCATCGCCTCTGCCACGCGTTGAAAGTGCCATCTGCGGGCGGTGGCCAAAAGGCCGCCGGCCAGCACCCGCCCCCCGGAGGGCGGGTGCTCCGCACCCACCGGGGCGGGAGCCGGCCTTTGTGGTTTTGCCAGACCAGCGGTCCGGGGAGACGTTTCCAAGCGGGCGGGAAAACGCGGTGCGTTTTCTGATCCGCCCGAACGAACGTCTCCAAAAATGGAACAGGATTCCTTGCACATCTTCTGGTGCTTGATGTCCCGAGGCGATGGCCTCTGCCATGGAACGCGAAGGCATCGCAGCCCGCAATTCCCGGGTCCGCACCAGCTGGCCTCGGTTGCGCCCATCCGCGCTCCCCCTTCAGGGCTTGCATCCGCAAGGCACGCAAGCAACTCTGTCCCGGTTCCCAAGGAGGCTCCCATGACCGAAGACGAGGCCGCGCGGTTCGCGCAGATGCTGCATCACCGCAAGGCGGAGCTTGCCCCTGGAGAGCCGGTCGTGCCGCCGATCTCGCTGGCCACGACCTTCCATCTGCCCGAAGTGCAGGGGGCCGCGCATTACTACGGCCGGGCGGGGCAACCCACCTGGGATGCGGTCGAAACCCAGCTTTCCATGCTGGAAAACGCCGAGGCCGTGGCCTTTCCCTCGGGGATGGCGGCGATCATGGCGGCGCTGATGGTGACGCTGAAGGCCGGCGCGCGCGTGATCCTGCCCTCGGACGGCTATTACGTCACCCGGCTTCTGGGGCGCGATGTGCTTGGCCGCTACGGGGTGGAGGTCGAGGAGATCCCGACGCGCGAGATGGCGCAGGCGGATTTCACCGGGGTCGCGGTGGTCTATCTGGAGACGCCCTCCAACCCCGGTCTCGACGTGATCGACATCGCGGCCCTCGCCGCGAAGGCGAAGGCGGCGGGGGCGCTCGTCATTGCCGACAACACCACGATGACGCCGCTCTTGCAGCGCCCGCTGGATCTCGGCTGCGATCTGGTGGTCGCCGCCGATACCAAGGCGCCCGCGGGCCATTCGGATGCGCTCTTCGGCCATGTGGCGGGGCGCGATCCGGTGCTGATGGGGCGGGTGCGGGACTGGCGGCGGCAGACGGGGGCGGTGCCGGGGCCGTTCGAGGCCTGGCTCGTCCATCGCGGGCTGGAGACGCTGGAGGTCCGGCTGGAGCGGATGTGCGCCTCCGCCGGGCTGATCGCGGCGCGGCTGGCGCTGCATCCGCGGGTGCGGGGCCTGCGCTATCCGGGTCTGCCGGAGGACCCCTCCCATGAGATCGCGCGGCGGCAGATGGCGGGCTACGGCTTTCTCCTCGGCTTCGAGCTGGAGGGCGAGGCGGAGGCGGAGGCCTTCCTCGCCCGCTGCCCGCTCATCGAGCAGGCGACGAGCTTCGGCGGCGTGCATACCGCTGCCGAGCGGCGCGCCCGCTGGGGGGACGACGTGGCGCCGGGCTTTATCCGCCTCTCGGTCGGGATCGAGCCGGTGGAGCCGCTCTGGCAGGCGATTGCCGTGGCGCTTTCCGGCTGAGGGAGGGGAGCGGGCGAAGGGGCCGCTCTTGACAGGCAGGGGAGCCGGGTCCAGCCTTCTTCCATTGTGTTCAGGAGTTGCCGCGATGGATTTTCTGCGCGCCGTTCTGCTCGGATCGGCCCTTGCCACCTGTTCTGCCTTCGGCGGTTTTGCCGACACGATCTACCAGTGCGACTTTCCAAAACTCGGCGCAAACAGCGGCTGGATACCGCAGGCGGTCGTCGTGGCCCATGACGAGAAGAAGGGGGCCGCCATCGTCAACGATCCCTTCATCGCAACGGTCTACCGTCATCCGATCGTTGCAAAGATTACGGCGGATACGGAGAAACGGGCGAGCTTTTCCTGGGAGGTGAAGGGCCTGACATCCGTTACCGGGCAGCCGGTTCGCCTGCAATTGCGGCTGGCGGTGCTGAAACCGGACCTGCGCGCCACGATCACCGCGCAGGCGCGCGGATTTGCCGGACCGTTCCTTGCGACGGGGCGTTGCAAGAAAGGCCGGCTATGAGCCGCCGTCCCGAGGGGTTTCTTGCCATCCGGGGTTGACCTTGCCGGTTTCCGCGCCCTTATTCCCAACCGAGACGCCTAAGTGAACAGGAGATCTGCCATGGCTTTCACCCTTCCCGATCTGCCCTATGCCCATGATGCGCTTGCATCGCTCGGCATGTCGAAAGAGACGCTGGAATATCACCACGACCTGCACCACAAGGCCTATGTGGACAACGGCAACAAGCTGATTGCCGGCACCGAGTGGGAATCGAAGTCGCTGGAAGACATCGTGAAAGGCACCTATCAGGCCGGTGCCGTCGCCCAGAACGGCATCTTCAACAACGCTTCCCAGCACTGGAATCACAACCTCTTCTGGGAAGTGATGGGTCCGGGCGAAGCCAAGAAGATCCCCGGCGCGCTCGAAAAAGCGCTGACCGAAGCCTTCGGCTCGGTCGCCAAGTTCAAGGAAGATTTCGCCGCCGCCGGCGCGGGCCAGTTCGGTTCGGGCTGGGCCTGGCTCGTCAAGGACAAGGACGGCGCGCTGAAGGTCACGAAGACCGAGAACGGCGTCAACCCGCTGTGCTTCGGGCAGACCGCGCTTCTGGGCTGCGACGTGTGGGAACATTCCTACTACATCGACTTCCGCAACAAGCGTCCGGCCTATCTGACCAACTTCCTCGAAAAGCTGGTGAACTGGGAAGCGGTCGCAGCCAAGCTCTGACCGTTGTTCTCCCGGAGGGGATTTCTGAAGGGCCTGCTGGGGGCAACCCTGGCAGGCCTTTTCTACGGGCTCTGGGGGGAGCCGGTGATGCGCCTGCGGGTGCAACGCTGGCCTGTGCAGCCCGCGGGCTGGCCGCGCGGGCAGCGGTTGCGGATCGTGATGATCGCCGATCTCCATGCCGCGGGGCCGCAGATGGACGAGGCGCGGGTGGCGCGGATCGTGGCGCGGGCGCAGGCCCTGGAAGGCGATCTCGTCCTCCTGATGGGGGACTACCGCGCGACCCATCCCTATCAGACCCGGCGCGTGCCGATCGAGGCGGTGGCACCGATCCTCGCAGGCCTGCGGGCGCCGCTCGGGGTCTATGCGATCAACGGCAACCATGACTGGTGGGACGATGCGGAGGCACAGGCCCGCCGGAGGGGACCGATCCATACCGCCATCGTGCTGGAGGCGGCGGGGATTCCGGTGCTCGTCAACCGCGCGGTGAAGATCGGGGAGGGCGGGGCGGCCTTCTGGCTCGGCGGGCTCGACAGCCAGAGCGCGCTTCCCGGCGGGGGCGGCGGGAACCACCTGCCGGGACTTCTGGCGCAGGTGACGGACGATGCGCCGATGATCCTTGCCGCCCATGAGCCGGATGTCTTCGCCGAAGGAACGCCACGGGTGGCGTTGCAGCTTTCGGGCCATACCCATGGCGGGCAGATCACCGTCTTCGGATGGCGGCCGGTGGTGCCGTCCCGTTACGGTGCGCGCTATGCCTGGGGGCATGTGCGGGAGAAGGGGCGGGATCTCGTGATGCGGGATCTCGTGGTGTCGGGCGGGCTCGGCTGCTCGGGGGTGCCGGTGCGGATCGGCGCGCCGCCGGAGCTGACGGTGGTGGAGCTGTCCTGAGACCCTGCGCCGGGGGGGGACGGGGCGGGACGGGGCGGGGGGGGGGGGGGGGGGGGGGGGGGGGGGGGGGGGGGGGGGGGGGGGG